>JAJRZS010000001.1 GCA_024275135.1 Planctomycetota bacterium
ACTCCCTAAAACCCACCATCCTCCCAAACCACTTCCCCTTCGAAGGTGGTTTGCAATACCTTGGTCTGGGCCAAGGTCGCAACGGGAACTCGAAAGATGTTGCGGTCGAGGATGAGAAAGTCGGCCGACTTGCCCACCTCCAAAGAACCCACCTGGTTTTCCAGACGCATCAGATAGGCACCCTTTATGGTGTAGGAGCGAATGGCTGCCGCAAAGTCGGGCAAGCTTTCGGCACCACATGCGCACCGCTGTTCCATAGTGAGCGCAAGGGAAGGGAGCGCTCCTGCAGCCGTCGGCGGCCAAGGATGGGCGCCAAATCCATGGCATGGGAAGGCAAGACATATTCGGTGGCCATTTGAAAATCGGCAATCACATCCAGGTTGGCAAACCTCGCCACATCGACCGGATCGACCAACTCTAAATGAGTGATGCGATGGCGAGGCGCAAGTTGAGGATGTTGGCTGCGGGCAAATTCGATGGCGTCCAAGGCTTCCTGCGCACCACGATCCCCTATCGCATGGATATGAAAATCAAACCCTACCGGTTCCAAAGTCGTCACATACCGTTGCAAGCGGTTGACTGAAAAGTAATTCAAACCCAGAGGTCCGGCAAGCTGTAGCTGACGATAAGGCTGCAATAAGGTAGCTGTCGACATCGTAGTGATGCCGTCGGCATAAATCTTAATTTGAGAAACCTGCAAATTCCTTTGTGGATTGCGCGCAAACATACCGGCTAATCGGGGGATTTGAACCGCGTCCTCCTCTTGCGGATAGGCCCACAATCCCAAAGTAGTATGCGCGGTCATGACGCCTTCACGCTCTGCCCACTGATAGGCATCCAAATAACCACGTTTCCAAAAAACACGAGCATCCACCAAAGATGTAATTCCACTCCGCGCAGCATGATGGTATCCCAGGCGTAAAGCCAAACGGTTCAGTCGATCCATCGCCGGGCTGCGCGCATCGATACCAAGCGCACGCATGGCCGCACTGTTCACTCACACTGCATGGGATGTTTCCTCCATGATGGCCGCAGGGCGATTGGGAATGGCACGATTTAAAACCTCCAGCGGCGTTGGCGCAAAAAACAATTCGCCGAAAAAAACGTTAAACATGGAAAATCCCCATCCCAGCACCCAATCAGTACCGATTTGATGGGAAGCTTCGGCGCGAATTTGTGAAATATAGCTCTGCAAGGAATGCCCTGGCTCTAAAAGAACCGTGCCGGTTGCCGCTGCCCAAACCTGAGAAGGATTCACCGTGTAGATGGCGCCATGATGCAAAATGCGATCCGCATGCGCAGGAGCCTGAAACACCAGGGCAACAAGAAAACTCAGCAGCATCCAGCCAGTGTAAGGATGGAAACACAGGGAGAGAGATGAAAAATCGAAATAAACCGAACTTGTGTTAATAAAAATGTCATTTGCATCTGCACAAGGGCAAGCAAGATTGGACTACAGTTTGGAGTGGCCTACCCCCTTCTTCCCTCCCCTCAGAAATGATTTCTCTCCTCCTCGCTCTTGCCATGCCCCAGATTGTCGGCGGCGATTGGCCTCAATTCCATCGCTTTGACGGTCAGGCCGCAGGCGATTTCTTTGGCTATCAAGTTGTTTCCGCAGGCGATGTTGACGCCGATGGTGCCGACGACATCTTGGTAAGCGCTCCAGACTCTTCTTCGAATTATTGGAAGGCCGGCTCCGTATATGTTTATTCTGGACTTACTGGCAGCTTGCTCTACCAATGGAATGGCACCAGCTCTTTTGAACAACTAGGCCAAGCAATTGCCCCCGCCGGCGATTTAAATCAGGATGGTTATGCAGACATACTCATCGGCAACCCCCACTTTCTTACCCAGTCGGCCTTCGTCTACTCCGGCGCCGATGGATCCACCCTGCTCACGATTCCTGGCTCCCCTGCCAGCGCCTTCGGTTTGGCTGTGGCGCTCGCTGGCGACGTTGATGGAGACGGGCGGCCAGACTACATCATCTCCGCCCCCAACGAAGGCGTTGGTGGTGTTGCTTACTTAATTTCCGGCGCTACCGGTACCACGCTTTTCTCCTGGGCTGGAAGCAATCTTTTTGACAACTATGGCCAGCATGTATCCGGCGCGGGCGATGTCAACGGCGATGGTTTTCCCGACATTCTTATCGGCTCACCTCTTGCTGACTACGCAGGCGTTAGCGATAAAGGCACGGTGGAAATTTTTTCAGGATTTGACGGCTCCCTCCTTTACCAATGGGTTGGATTAACACCGAATGAGCAACTTGGAATCTCTGTGCACGGCCAAAGCGATATCAATGGTGATGGCTTCGACGATATTCTTTTTGGTTCACTCTACGCAGATTCTCCCTCATACCCTGCAACCGGTTCAGCAACAGTTTGCTCGGGGGCCGATGGTTCCATCCTCTTTGAGTTTTTTGGCACACTCCCCTATGAATTTGCTGGGAAATCCGTTTCCTTTGTTGCCGACATGAACCAGGACGGGGTCGACGACATTTTGGTTGGTGCCCCCAGCGCCCACAGCCCAAGTGGAATTGGAGGCCGAGTGGATTTGTACTCAGGCGCCAACGGCACCCTTCTCCACCAATGGTTTGGAGAGGTTGATGGAAGCTCATTCGGAGAATCCATCGCCCAAGGCGGAGACGCTAACGCCGATGGTCTTTCCGATGTCTTAATTGGCGCACAATTTACAGACTACTCAGCCACCGATGCTGGCTCTGCCTATGTGCTCTCTTTTGCCCCGCTCGCAACGGCAAGCACCGACACGATTTCCATCGCATCTGGAACCCATGTTGTGCTCACCATGGACTTTCCCACTGCATCAGCTGGATACGATTATTTCACTCTAATGTCCTTATCAGGTACGGGGCCCCTTTTCTATGGTGTTGAAATTCCAATGACATTAGACAGTTTTTTGTTGGACAGTGCCTCTGGAATTTACCCCTTCCCTCAAAGCAACAATCTGCACGGCATTCTTGATGTCAATGGCAATGCCTCAGCAGATTTTGACATACCGTCCAATCTAGTCCCCCCCAGCCTCATTGGGGTTACGTTTTGGTTGGCGACGGTAGCGATGCCTTCTGGCCAACTCCCCGCTTACAGTTCCGTGGCCATGCCTTTCACTTTTGCGCCCTAAAGTTGATGGAGAATAACGGGACCAATCTTAATTCAATACAAGGTTAGCTCCGTGAAGTTCCAAAAAACCAATAACATCCTCCATCCCCAAACCAAAGTCTGGATTGCCAATAATCACAATATTGTTGGCATAAAGCTCTCCCGGATCTGAGGAAAAATCAATAAGGCTGTTCGCGTGCAAAGTGAATCTGATTGAGATCAGTACATCCCAAACCTCAATCCCGTCAAAGAGAAACGCTGGAGAATTTGCCGAAATGTGAATCTCCCGATCGGAAGAAGAATACCAAGCCGGCGCTTCTTGCCAATTGCCATCTGGTGAAAAGAAAGGCGAAAACTCAACCTCTTTGGAACTAGCGCGCGGAATAATAATTCGGAGGTGACTCTGAGGCGCTCGACTGTGGAGCAGGCATTGGAACCAAGGGAATGATTTCATGGCGCCTCTGCCCGGCATGATTTTCCATCGTCACATTCAAAGCGGGATGCCAAGGTCCATCCCCATGGATATGTTGCATTTGATTGACCACTGCGGAAGAAAGCACCCCGGAAAAAGGCTTTTGCTCTAATTTTTGATGGCGCCCCTCAAACAAGACCTTGCCTCCATCCAAAGCATAAAATTCTCTGCTCAAAGTTAGCTGCACCTGCACGATTGGCCAATCAGGATCGCGCGTTTGCAAAGCCCACCAAGATCCATGGGCTTCCTGGGTATTGGAATCCCAATCAAAATTGTGGATTTCCAGCTCTAGCCTTTCACTCTGGTAGGTTACCAGCGGATATAGCGACCCAGAGGGTGGTGTGGCGCAAGATGCTCCAACCACAAGGCAGGCGAGAAGAAGAGGTAGGCGGGGGGAAAAGCGCATGACGAATACAATAATGTAGCAAGTCAATAAAGATTGGAGCGGGCGACGAGGCTCGAACTCGCGACATTCAGCTTGGGAAGCTGACACTCTACCACTGAGTTACGCCCGCTCAACGGAGCAAGATTGTAACAATCTCTGCGTGGTCAAGCGCTACACTCAGGCCTCACAGTGAAACCCTCTACCCTCATCCGACCTCTTGCCTTGGCCTTGCTTTGCGGGCATTCCGCCTGCGTTGCCCCCCACCCTCGCACTCCCGCCGAAGCCTTCGTCCCGTTAGCAGGCGCCGCACCGGGGTGGCAAGCCAGCCTGCTTTTGGATGACGCCCCCTATGGGATTTGGCGCCTGGAGCCACTCCCTATTTTTCCGCAATACGCACGTACCCAAGTCGTTGCCCTCGACGACCAAGGAACCTGCTGGGTGCTAATCTCCTACAGCGGCAAATGGACTCCCTTGCGCGTACTCCATGATGGTGCTTGGCTTGGCGCCTTGGCTCACGCCGACGTCGATCCCAGAGTGAATGGCCCCGAACTATATGTTGGCGGTGACAAAGGCATTCTCTATCAAGTGCGTAGCTACCACGATGGCATGCTGGATGCCCGCCGCATTGCCGCCTTTCCCGGTTATGCCATTCACACTTTGATCGCAGGCCAACTCGACCCCAACCACGCCCGGCCACAGATTTTGGTGTTCACCAGCCCGGGCGCTCTCTTCCGTGTCCTACCTTCCGCCCTCGGTGAGTTCCAAGTAGAAAAAGTCACTGATCTTCCCGGACGCATCCGCGATGCCCGCTTACTTGACGATGGCCGCACCATCGTCACCGCTGGCCGCGACGGACGAATTGCCCTGTTACGCGTGGGAAAAGATGGCCCAGTTTGGCAGACCATCCATCAAATGGACATTGGCTGTGGTCGCATTGCGGTAGGTAAAAAAAAGTCTGCGGGTTATCCCATCTTGTATTCCTGCGGGGATAACGGGCGCATCTTTCGCCACCAAGCCCAAGCCGATGGCTCCTGGCAAACCTCGGTGATCTACCATGGTCCCCGTGGCCCTCGTGGCCTTGCAGCCGGACAGTTCCTTGCCGACCCCAACATCGAAACCCTAGCCATCTTTGGCTACAGCGGGCGGGTCGAACTTCTCAGTCTCGTCGATGGAAGTTGGAACAGCACCACCATCTTCACCGATCGCGACCGTGGACATTGGTTGAGTACGCTGGAAGTGGATGGTCGCAACAATACTGACGAGCTAATTTTGAGTGGCTACGGTGCTCGCGTCGTTCTGCTCGATCGCAACCCAGGCACAGGCAAAAGCGAACTCGCTGTTTCTTCCGCCGACGACCGCCGCGCCAAGCGCTAATGCCCATTTTTTCGAAAATCTTCAGGCTGGGGAAAATGTCCATCCGCTTGCCCTATCACGCCCTGCGAGCCCACCGGATGATGCGCGCACGCTATTGGCATCATCAGCCGGTGGTGGGCGCTATTCCATACGAACTTCAACTCCACGAGCGCTATTGGGAAAAACGGTTTCACCTCGACACTGGAGGTTGGGTAGACATTAACTTCAAAGACGGCATGCTTTATGAAGCCACGCCTTACTTGTTATTGAATGACATTCTCACCCATCTCCACTTGGGCCCCCAAGATGTTTTCGTCGATTTAGGCTGTGGCAAAGGCAGGGTTACTTGCATGGCCGCACGCACCGAGGTGGGCTTGGTGGTTGGCATTGAACAAGACCCCGCCTTCTTACAACAAGCTAAGCAAAACCTAAGTCGCATCCCCGACCGCAAGGCCGAGGTGCAATGGCATCACGGCTTGGCTCAGGATTTTGATTTTCATCAATCCACTATCGTTTATATGTTTAACCCCTTTGGGGCTGAAACTTTGCAAAAGGTCGTCGATCAATTGGAGGAAACTTTGCATAGAAATCCGCGCACCATCCGCATCGTCTATGCCAACCCAGTCCACCAGGAGGTTCTCACCAAAACTCCCTGGCTACAAACCACCCAGAGTTGGCCCTGTGCGGCCTATGCCGAATTCACCATCCAACCCCCCAACCCAACTTTAGTATCGTTTTGGAAGAGCAAATAGAGCAAGGATTACTGCCCCACGACCGCACGCAAGCCTTGACTCATCGCCCAGCCATAAGTTTGGCTACTGTCATGCATGGCTGCTTGAAGATAGCGTTCGGCACCAAGGAGTACTGGATTATTGGGGATTTGAATTTGGGTGGTGGCCACACCCGAGGAATTGGCGATTAAGGTTGCTTGAAAAACCTCTTGCGCCACATCGACCAACACCGTGCCACCGAACAAAATAGTTTCAGCAGGTGCCATCGAAACTGACAGGAAACCGGTTGCGCCGGGCTGAGCACCTTCCACAATGAGGGTGACGGAAGAGCCGAGTAAGGGTTGGGCGCTTGCCGAAAGCTGCAGCACATTAGGACCACCACGCAATTCCCCGTAGGGGAAGAAGCCTGGGGTTCCGGGAGCGTAATCCCAAATCCCGCGACCATAAGTGCCAAAGCGAATCAAGTTTTGCGAAGGAACGGCCTCCACTGACCAATAGGTGGTAATCGGAGCTTCTCCGCCCAAAATGCTGCTCCAAGATTGTGTGGCAGGATCGTATTCCCAAGCTCCATTTTCGGAAGCGGCATACATCTTGCCACTGCCATCAGGGGCTTCACAAATATCGTAAACCAAAGTCGGCGGCAAACCAGCACTGCGGTCGACCCAGGTAACACCTCCGTCAGTAGTTTGCATGACCGAAGGATTGCTATAGCCAGAGCCTGCAATCCACACCGTGTTTACATCCTTAGAGGAAGCCACAATACTCGTGCCATAGAAGTAATGAGCAACTGGGCCTCCACTGCTGGAAAAATTCCAACTCGTGCCGCGGGTATGGGAAGTCCAAATATAACCCGTTTCTGTAATGCAAATGGCAAAGTTCGGATCGAGTGGAGAAAACTCCAGCGCAGTTACAGCGCGCCCGAATGGTGTGGGGTGCAAAGGCGCATAATTCCAGGTACCACTGAAGCCAACGCGCTCGTACCGCCAAATAGTTTTGCCGCAAAGATAAAACACCGGCGCTAATTCGGGATCGGCAACCAAAAAGGGTAGCCATTGTCCTTGGAAGTTGGTCGGAAAGGACGGGAAATACAAGGTTGGATTGGGGGCATGAGCGGTGACCAACACGAAGCCGGGATAGTCGGAATAAACCAAATCGTGGCTGCCATCCGCAGAGCTTAGATGACCGTAGTCGCCAGTAATTTCCTCAATGAAATCCGCCCAAGGGCCGCCGTTACCAGGCACACCCAGCACCGACGTTTGATAGCCCTGGTCTTGAGAACCCGCTTGCAAATATTCTGGATGTCGCCGACTGGTATGCGTGCTGTAGTACTGGCTGACTCCCATGCCGGAATAGGACAACCAATCGGTGGTTCCCAATTGATCTACGCTCTCATAAGTGCCGCCATGGGTGTTGATGTACCAGCGCTCCCCACTCGGCAAACTTGGAGCATCCACCACGGACACGCCCATGATGTCAGCATGCAATTTGTGGTAGCGATCGGTGGGATGCTCCCACCAGTAATTTTGGATGGTGAAGGTTGCGCCACCGTCGCGTGAGACCAATAGCTCCACACCGCCATAAACCAACAAATTGGCATCAGCGGCTGAGGTGCAAAAAGCGCTCCACATTTCGGGCATATCGGTTGGGTGCGTCCAGCTAAGCCCGCCGTCGGTGGTGCGCCATAACTGCCAAACATTTCCACTCTTGGCGGCAAGGCTGAAGGTGGTTCCATTGGACACCTCGTGACCTCCCAAACGGACATCCGTTGGGGTAACGCCAACAGGATTGCCTAAGGCCTGGAAAGTGAGACCCGCATCATTCGAAACATACAAGCGGTCTTGTTCAAACAAATAAACGGGGCCAACCGCCAGACGATTGGCAAAAACATCGGCTTCACCAACCATAGTGCGTACGTTAGTGAAGTTGGCACCTTGGTCGGTAGAGCGCATTAACTGCCAAACACCACTCACTCTCATCACCGCCAAAATGGTTTGCTGAGCATCTTTTAATTGCACCATGCGCCGGATTGCCGACACCCCAAACAAACCAGCAGGGTTTTGCCAACTCAGACCATTGTCGACACTACGCCAGACGGTCGCCCCTGCTGCGCGCAAGACAATATCCGTGCCGCCGCCGGGATTCGCCAAGACTAGAAGGTGGTGCGCACCGCCATAAACGCCATCGCCAATCGCTTGCCAGTTGCTACCGTCGGCGGGGCCGCGAAACACTCCGCCTAATGCGGTGCCAACGTAAAGCTCGGCACCATTGCTGGAAGGAACGGCAACGAAGGTACTGCCGGCCAGGTTGCGACTGCCCACTTCATTCCAAGTGCCAGGCAAAGCAGCGCGCGTGCGCAAGGCGTTTTCTCGGCGAGCCATGGCTTCCCGGATGTTTTGCTCTTCTTGAGCACGCCAATCAAACCCCGGGGCTGCCCGATGCATGGACTCCATCCACTCTTTACGCGCAGCACTTCCTTCTTCTCCTTCGGAGAAACCAGCAGGACGCGGGCGCGGGGGGATATAGCCCTCATCCTGCAAAGAAGCCACCTTGGAAGTGGAACAGGCAGCCAGAGCCAGGCCAAGGAGAGAAGCAAGGAACAGGGATACACGGCGGCAAAGCATTTTCTAAGCATACCTCATTTTTTGCATTGGGAATTCGGCGAAACCCGGGGCTTCTCCTGGTGTTGAAAGCTGTGTGCCCCCAAGTAAATCATGAAAACGACCCTCTACACTCTACTTCTAGGATTGGCTGCAGCTTCAACGTTGCACGCCGCGCAGGGCCCACTCCCTGCCCCAATTGCACCTCCGCAAAACCCGATTACCCCCGACAAGGCGGTACTTGGAAAGATGCTGTTTTGGGAAGAGCAACTCTCCAGCGACAACACCATGGCCTGTGGCACTTGCCACGGTGTGCCCACGGGCTTCACCGATGCACGTAACGTGCTGCATCCAGGCAATGACAACCTTCCCGGTACGCCGGATGATTTGTTTACATCTCCCGGGGTGATTCGCAGTGGCTTGTTGCAAAACTATCGCTCCGACCCCACCTTTGGCTTGAATCCCCAGCTCACTTCGCGCCGCACTCCCGACATTTTTGGCGCACTGTACGCTGAAGAAACTTTTTGGGATGGTCGCGGCAGTAGCAGTTTCACCGACCCGCAAACGGGGATGGTTACCATTCCGGTTGGTGCCGCCCTTGAAAGCCAAGTGTTAGGCCCCATCGTTAGCGGTGTGGAAATGGGGCATGAAGGACGCAGCTGGGATCAAGTGGTGCAAAAGCTTGAACATGTGCGACCGATGGCTTTGGCTGCAAATCTAACTCCGGATATGGTCGCAGCTTTGCAACAAAACCCAACCTATCCGCAGTTGTTCCGCCAAGCCTTTGGCACTACCGACATCACCGCACAGCGCATTGCCTACGCCATCGCCACCTATGAGCGTACTTTGGTGCCAAACCAATCGCCATGGGACTTGTTTCAAGCAGGAAACCCCAATGCCCTCACTCCAGACCAGATTGCTGGGATGAACCAGTTCATGGGGCCGGCCAGCTGCAATCTTTGCCACACGCCTCCTTTCTTCACCGACAACCAGTTTCATAATCTTGGATTGCGCCCGATTGCCGAAGACGCCGGGCGTCAGCAGGTTACGCAAAACCCGGATGATCGCGGCAAGTTCAAAACACCGTCTTTGCGCAACGCTGGACTCCGCCAACGTTTCTTCCACAACGGCCAGGAATCCGTGCTCAACAACGGCCCCATTCCAGGTGGGGTGGATGGGGTTTATATCGCCGGCGGCGGTCCCTTCCCCGACAACAAAGATCCCCTACTTCGCCCCCTAGTTGGTCTACCCGGAATCAACATGCAGCAGATTATGGACTTTGTCGGCAATGGCCTCACCGATCCTCGAGTTGCCCAGGGACTGCCTCCTTTCGACAAGCCCACCTTATACAGCGAACGCCATCCCGCGGGCGCCGATCGCTTCGGCCCCGCCAATGCCGGCGGCAATGGAATCATTCCTCAGCTCATCACCCGCACCCCAGCAACTCTTGGTGGCTTCGGCTTCAAAATCGGCCTTCGTGAAGCACCCACCACGGCCGCGGTGGCCATGTTAGGCCTTTCCCGCACCGCCGGCTCTGGAACTCTGGTGCGAGGGGTTCCGTTTAACCTGCAAGGGCCGGTGCTGCAGTGGATTCCCGCCCCCATCCAAGTGGATGACCAAGGGCAAGGCTACACCACCTTCCACCTCATGCTGCCCGCCGCTTCCAATCTGTTGGGGACCGCCTTCTACGCCCAGGCCTTTGTTGACGATCCTAGCGCTCCAGGGGGGACTGCCGCCGCCACCTCTGGCGCCGCTTACGAATTCCAATAAGGCGGGAAATAAACTCAGTTTAGGTTTTTTGAAAGGGTGGAAATTGGGAACCCACCCTTTCTTTTTTGCGTCTACCCTAGGAAGACTTCCCCGCCCTCGGCTCCCACCCGCACCCTCCCCATGCCTTTCCTCCGCTTATCCCAACTCCTGCTTCTCCCCCTGTATTTCGCGGCCCCCGCTGCCGCCCAGCTCGGCCCCCCGCCCCAACCACCCGAAAATCCCAGTACCCCCGATAAGGTGGTGTTGGGCAAGCTCCTGTTCTGGGAAGAGCAACTCTCCTCAGACAACACCGTGGCTTGCGGCACCTGCCATATCCCGGCCTTCAGCTTCACTGACAACCGAGAATTGGTGAACCCAGGCCAAGACCACCTCTTCGGCACCTTGGACGACGCCAACACCTCCCCCGGCGTGGTTCGCATGGATGCCAATCTTCGCTATCAACCCACCCCCGATTTAGGATTGCGGCCCCAGCAAACTCGACGCCGCACCAATGATATTTTTGGCTCGCTTTATCAAGCCGATATCTTTTGGGATGGTCGCGCCTTCGATCAATTTATCGATCCAGAAACCGGCCTGGTCAGCATCGTGACCGGCGGCGCACTGGAAAGCCAGGCCTTGGTTCCCATTCTCTCGCCCATCGAAATGGGGCATCAAGATCGCGATTGGGCTCAAGTACGCGCAAAATTGCAATCGGCCGTCCCCATGCGCTTAGCAAGCAATTTGCCCCCAGATATGGCATCGGCAATCGCTTTGCACCCGACCTATCCCGACCTATTTGCCGCAGCCTTCGGCACCCCCGACATCACCGCCGAACGCATCGCTTACGCCATTGCTGCCTACGAACGCGAGTTGGTGCCCGATCAAACGCCATGGGACGACTACATGAACGGCAACACCGCCGCCATGACGCCCGAGCAAATCGACGGTTGGAACCAATTCAACGGGATTGCGCGCTGTCATCTTTGTCATACTCCGCCCATCTTTTCCGACGGTAGTTTTCACAACAATGGATTGCGTCCAGTTGCCTGGGACGGTGGGCGGGAAGAAGTCACCCACGATCCAAACGATCGTGGAAAATTCAAAACTCCGTCGCTACGCAATGCTGGCTTGCGTACTAGCTTCTACCACAACGGCTTCTTTCAACAGCTTTGGCCACAAGGCGTCAGCAACATTTACTGGGGCGGTGGCGGTGGATTTGCCGACAACCGCGACCCTCTGCTCGTACCTCTTAGCACCATTCCTGGCATCAATTTGCAGAATATTTTTGATTTCGTCGGCAACGCTCTCACCGACCCGCGCGTCGCGAACGAAACCTATCCCTTCGATCGCCCAACCTTATACAGCAATTTGCACCCCTTCTCTTCCAACCTCTACGGCACCGCAAACCCAGGCGGTTCCGGAGTGCTGCCTAAAATCACCGCCCATATGCCAGCGATTATCGGCGAAGAGTTCCAAATTGGCGTCAGCGACGGTTTGGGTGGAGCCATTGCCCACTTCGGGGCTTCCGTTGGCCAAGCCCCTGGCTTTTTCCGGCAAGGTGCCCTGATGAATATTAGCCTCCCTCTAAGCCAACACCTCACCTTTCCATTGCCTGGTGTCGGTGCCACTGACGGCTGGAAGGCGATTCGGTTTACTTTGCCTTCCAACCCGAATTTTGTCGGCCGCAATTTCTACATGCAATGGTGGGTAGAAGATCCCGGTGCCCCCGGTGGTGTGGCATCCGCCACGCAAGGAGCCATCATCGAAATCTTGCCCTAGGCCCTTGGGGAGACAAGCGTCAGCTTAGGCACAAGAACACTTTCGAATCCAATACTTGTCGAGAAAGATGAGGGTGGTGAAGCCAACGGCAGCAATGCCAAAGGCGATGCCCAAGCCGTCGCCCACATGGCCGAGAACAATGGCGCGGCCGGTAAGAAAGGCCATCACCAACCACAGCGGTCGACGCCACCAAATCAGAACAAGGAGGCGGGCTTTGTTGGCCTTTTCTACGATATCGGGGCGGTTTTTGTGCTGTCCCCAACCACTGATGCCGGAAGTGACCGGCATCAATTCCGAAACCAGGGCAATCAGGCAGACAGCAAAACCAACATCCTTCCACAGGGCATAACTGAAGGCGAACAGACATACCAAGTGGTGGATGACCAAATCCGTGCGCGGAACAATCTGGCGGCTGATTCGGCCATAAATCATCCACACAAAATCGGAAAGGATATGGGATAGCACCACCAACATGCCATGCCACATCCACAAATCACCCAGTGAGGTGGAGGGGTAGTGGCGGTAGAGGTAAGCCTCATCCCAGTGCTGGATGCCCACCACCGCAGCGGCGATGCCGGTGCAGGTCAGGATGGCGGCGGCAACCCCCCGCGACAGCTTGAAAGCGCGGTGGTAATCCGGATTCACATGTGCCAGAAACCAGACATGGAGCAGCACGAAGAAGCCCGTGTAGAGAAGCAGCAGGAAAAACACAGCTTGCCAAGGTTAGCATGCCCTTTCCCAAAATTTTGTATAGGATAAAGCTATGTCCCCCCTCCGGAAGGCAACCCTCGCCTTCCTTTGCTTGGCTGCAGCCCCCGCGCAGCTTTGTGCTCAGGAAAGCAACCCCAATCCCACCCTCCTCCAAGAAGACCACGCTGTTTCTGAAGGAGTTGCGGAAAACTTGCAGTTCGTCGACCCCGCCAAAGAGGGTTGGCGCAGTGAGGTTTTGCACAATTCTGCCAAGCAGGGATTGCGCAATTTCCTCGGCTGGTTGGCGCACGGTAAAGAATTACCGGCCAACACCCTGGCTGAAAACTTTCATTGCAGTGTCTTGCGCCCAGCGGAATTGGAAACCCTTTTCGTCGACGAGGCGATGGAAGTTTTCCATGCTGCAAGTATGCCGCCAGAACGTTATGCCGGCGCTGAGTTGCAGCAAGCTGCAGCTTCTTTGAAACAGGTCTTTGCCAAAGGTTCCTTGCGCGACGATTTTTTCAAAATCATTACCGTTGAGTTGCAAACGGGGCGCCAATTTCGCACGCATTTCCTCTATCACGCCGCGATTGACGCCAATCCCGAGCTCTACCAAATCAATATGGAGGGGGAAGCCTTGTGGACCGTTGGCGATAGCGACGAAGAAGTATTTCTCGAAGAACTAACCATTCAACATTTCGAGGAGCTCCACACCCCACTCCCCACCTTCGCCGACATCACCACCTCTGTGTTTGCCAACACCAATCGCTGGCGTAGCGAAATGTTGGTGGGAGTCGAGCAACTTATGAGTCGCCATGATCGTTTGATTGGGCGCAGCTACATCGGCAGCCAAGGCATTGCTATTGGCGACATCGACGGCGACGGTTTGGATGATATTTATGTAGCCCAGCAAGGCGGCATGGCCAATCGCCTTTACCATCATCTCCCCGACGGCTCGGTGGAGGAAATTTCCGCTTTGGCGCAGGTCGATTTTCTCGACAACACCCGCGGCATTTTGTTTGTTGACCTCGACAATGATGGCGATCAAGACTTGGTGCTCACCGTGCGCGCCAACATTATTTTGGCCTACAACAATGGGCGCGGCATTTTCACCGAACGAAAAATTCTGGCCAACAACGATCTTGCCGATATTTACTCCATCACTGCCGCCGATGCCGATGGTGATGGTGATTTAGATTTGTACGCATGCCGTTATGTGACTGGCGGCTTGATTGGCGGTGTACCTACGCCCTACCACGACGCCAACAACGGAGCCACCAACTTCTACTGGCGTAATGATGGCGACCGCAACTGGACGGAAGCCGCAGAGGAAGCCGGTTTTGGCAGCAACAATCACAAATTCAGCCTGGGAGCTTGCTGGGAAGACATCGACGCCGATGGGGATTTAGATCTTTATGTAGCCAACGACTTCGGCCGCAATAATTTATTCATCAACGATGGTAGCGGCCATTTCCGCGACGAAGCCATTGAGCGCGGCGCCGACGACATTGGCGCTGCCATGGGCGCCAGCATTGCTGATGTGGATTTAGACGGTGACATGGACATCCTGGTCACCAATATGTTCAGCTCCGCCGGCCGCCGCATTGCTTCTCAAGATGACATGTTTATGGGAGGCAAGGCTCAAGAGGTGCACAAAGATTATCTACGCCATGCGCGAGGCAATTCTTTGCTGTTGAACCGCGGTGACGGCACCTTCGAAGATGCTACCGAAGAAGCTGGCATCGCTGTTGGCGGTTGGGCCTGGGGCGCGCAATTTGTCGACATCAATAACGACGGCTTCGACGACATCTATTCCCCAAATGGTTTTCTGACCAACGCTGGTACTAAAGATTTGTGAAGCTTTTTCTGGCGGCGCGTGACGTCGCAATCCCCAGCTTCTGGGAGCACTCCTACCGAATCCTACGCCAATGCCTGGGCCAGCATCGCCCATCTGGTTGCAGTCGAGGGCATGTCTTGGAGTGGCCGCGAACGCAACCGAATGTTCCTTTCTTTGGCAGGCAAGGAGTTTGTCGATGCGTCCTCGGTCACCAATACCGACTTCATCCAAGACGGCCGCGCATTAGGCCTGTTGGATTGGAACGGCGACGGTCGGGTCGATCTATTGCTCCGCAACCGAAATGCTCCACGCCTGCGCTTGCTGCAAAACCAAACAAAGAATCAAACCCATTGGCTGCAACTACGCTTGCAAGGAAGAGGCGCCTCCAACCGCGACGCCATTGGCGCAAAGGTGGTGGTGCAACTCGACAAGCGCAAACTGGTGCGCTGCATGCGTGCCGGTGAAGGATTCTTGAGCCAGTCGTCTAAAACCATGTTCTTTGGGCTGGGCAATGCTGACGAGGTGGAGCAAGTGACCGTGCGCTGGCCCGATGGTGAAGAAGAACACTTTGCCCTGCCATCGGTGGATCAGCGTTTCCTCTTGGTTCAGGGCTCGGGTGAAGCCTCGGTGGTGCACCTTCCTAATGCAACCGAATTGGAGGCTCAAGAGCAAGAACTTCCAGCCAAACCCGACCTCGGACGCATTACCGTCATCACCAAAATCCCTATGGATGGCTTCCCCATTCCATCCTTCGACAATCCTTTACGCACTGTCAGGGATTTACGAGGCCGACCCATCCTGATTAATTTTTGGTCCACCACCTGCGCCTCTTGTTTGGAAGAATTCGAACAACTCCACCTCAAGCGCAAGAATTGGAACCGCCGCGGGTTGCAGGTGGTCACCATGCTCACCGATGATGCCAGTAAAGAAACCTTGGCACGGAAAATCCTCAAGGGGGTGCAACTCGAGAGGTTGGGAGGTATCGCTGGCGCGGAAACCACCACGGCCATGCGCATCCTGATTGAGGAGGTTCTCGGCCGCAGCATCGACATGCCTCTGCCGGTGAGTCTGCTTCTCGATGCCAAAGGGCAACTGGTGCAGGTGCATATTGGCAGCCTCAAAATGGGCGTGTTCCTGCGCGATTTAACCATTCTCGGCAAAATGGATGTCAACAATCCCTCCGCCAGTCCTCTGGCCCATGGCCGGCGCCTGGCTTTCGCTGACCGCGCCTTCCAGCGCTTAGCGGGCAGCTTTCAAGAAGCCGGCATGGTCGATTTGGCCCGTTTTTATGCTGGCTTGCAGGGACGCTACCAACCAGGGCGCGCCCAGGCCCCGCGTTAGGGAGGGATTGGATTGGAAGGGTGGAAAAACTTGACGAAATCCCCCTTTCCACCTACCCTATTCGGCCCATTTTGCCCCAGAGCACCTAGTTGCTGGGCCTCGAAAACAATTCCATGGCTACCTACACCGGTCCCAAAGTTCGCTTGTCCCGCCAACTCGGCGTGGCCATTTCGGACAACCCCAAGCACCTGAATTCCCGCCGCCTTGACACCCCTCCGGGTGGCACTTCCAAGCGCATGCGGCGCCTCAGCGACTATGGTGTGCGTTTGCGCGAAAAGCAAAAACTGCGCTACTACTACAACGTGCAAGAGAAACAGTTGCGTCGCTATGTCAAAGAGGCTGCGCGTCGTAAGGGCAACACCGGCGAAAACTTGCTCGAAATCCTCGAATGCCGGCTGGATAACGTCATCCGCCGCATGAACTTCGGCCGCAGCATTTGGCAAGCCCGCCAAATCGTCAACCACGGCCACATCATGGTCAATGGCCGTAAAGTGGATATCCCTTCCTACCAAGTACGTCCTGGCGATGTCATCACGGTGAAGGAAAAGTCCAAAGAAATCATCGACCGCAATGTCGAGCTGATGGGTGGTGAATCCACCTACGAGTGGATGGCTTTGGATCGTCCTAGCCTCACCATCACCATCACCGACAAGCCCAAAGGTGCCCAACACCCCTTCGATTTGCACATGGGCATGATTGTGGAATTCTACTCCAACTAGGACTCCATCCCTCGCAAACCCAACGCACCTGCCTTGGCGGGTGCGTTTTTTTATTCTGCGACCTCGGCTGTGGGCACCAAAATCGCTTCATCCGCCGGTGGATCCTCGGCACAACCCAGCTCACTCAGTTGGGAAGAGGATGCCGTCGGCGGTGGCGCATCCGAACGATTGCAGGAAAGCCCCAGCGTGGCCCAAAGGCTGACGGCAACGACGGCTTTGTTCACCGCCAGCGCTCGTCCATGGGGTTTTCTGGCGCTTCGTCGCCAACAGTCTTGGATTTTTCCGCCGCTTTTTTGAACAAGGCATCCAGCTCGGCCCGCCGCCCACGCTCGGCATCCAAGGCCGCACCGAAAGCATCCTCCCGCTCCTTGGCCTGATGCGCTAGGCGATCCTGCACTTCCTTTAGGTCATGGGGCTTTTCCGCCCCATGCGCCAAAATCCGACCACTTTCGGGGTCGATGCGAAGCCGGCTCCCGCAGTCGGGGCAGTGAATTTCCAAGTCTTTTTTTGCCATGTTGAAGCTCCAAAAGGTCCGTTCAAGCCTACTTTAGCGACATTTTTTTGGGGTGATGGCGAAAATCCCCTAAGAATCTCTGAAAACATGGAACCAAATGCCCCCTCATCCCATCGAAAACCTGAAGCAAGTCGGTGTTGTCGTCATCGATTCATCCAGGGGGCTGGCGACAGGATCACTTGCTTCGTCCAATTCCCCCCACCCCCTTGCTACCGCAGCACCATCCCCTTACCCCCAAATTCTGGGGCAGAGAATGTTGGCGAGTCTCCCTGCGAAAACGCCTCAGCAAGCACAAGGCACGGCGTGACAATATGGGCAGCCCTGCCCGTATTTTTTTTGTGCAGCAGTTTCTAAATCCACGCCGTGGATGGAGGCCAAAGTGGCGAGCCAAGCCAGCACGTCGGCAAATTCTTCCTCCATATTGGCCTGGTCCTCATTGCGCCGCAAAGCGCGGGTAAGTTCACCGACTTCTTCGGCAAACCACATGTAGGTGCCTTCCACCCCTCGGGCTTGATCCTTTTCGAAGTAGATTTCTTCGATGCGTTTTTGGAAATCGCGCAAACTCATACTTGCACTCCATGGTGGCGAACCAAGGCAAAAGCCAGGTCGTTTTCAGGTTCGGTCTTTAGGAACTGGCGCAATTTATCTTCCATGGCCTCCAAACCGGAATCCACAGCCAACTTGGCCAGCTGATAAACCCCCGACTCTCCCAGCTGACGCCCCGAGGGAGAAGTGCATTCGAAAGCGAGAGGACTGAACAAAAACAGAGCGTCGCCCGGCTGCAAATCCAGATGCAAGGTTTCCAAGGAGTTGCGGAAAATCGGGCCTTGGTCGAAGCCCAAAGCGATGCCATTGGGTTGGAGTTTGCGCAGCTGCCCCGCTTGCGCATCCCAGCGCACGGCCGGTGCTTGATGCCCCGCCGACACCAGCTCCACCCGGCGGTTGAAGGTATCCACCCGGGCAGCAATCACCGAGCAATAGAGACCGCGGGCCAAGTCGCGATGCAGAGAAGTATTTGCCGCATCAAAGGCCACGGAAGGCTCGGCACCACCCAAAAAGCTGCTGCGTAAATAGGCGCGCGTCATCGCCATTAACAAAGCCCCGGGCATGCCATGGGTGGCCGGAGCTCCAACCAAAGCAATCATATGGCCCACGCCGTCTTCCATCGCATCTACAAAATCCCCGCTGCCAGCACCTCCGGCCTCTAACAAACAGGTTTCCATCGACCAACCTGCGGGTGGTTCAAGCTCCATCGGCTGCAAATGACGACGCAGCTCGCGAAGGTTTTCGGCCTCGGCTTCGGATGCGGCCAGCGCTTCTTGGTTTTCTTGGCTTTCGATGAGATCGTCGACCATGCGCTCCACCGCTACTGCCAAATGCGCGACTTCACCCACCGCATCTTCCCCGCGAATTTGGCGATCCAAATGCCCACGACTGATGGCCAACACATCTTCTACCATTTCATTCAGCGGAGCAGCCAGGCGGCGGGCAGTAAAGGCCCCCATAATGACGGTGGCAGCAACCAGCGCTCCACAAACCAACACCACCAAAGCCAAAACGCGGGTGGCGGTGCCGCTGCCAATGTTGGCAGGGGCAAACATGGTTACCGCTTCGGCAGGGGTTCCTGCGGCGCCCGGCTTATTGGCCAAAAAAACCTTGACCGTTTCTTCGCCGCGCGTGCTGCTCACCATGCCGATTCCCGTTTGCACGGGGATGCCGACACTGGTGTCATGCGCCGCCATCGTCATCGTGCCACGGCGAGCGCCATCGGCTTGCAAGCGCACAGTTTTGGCCACCAGCTCGGTTTGCGCTTCGTCTACCAGGTCGGTGCCCATTTGTTGAATGCCTTGCAGCAAGACAAAGGCGGCAATGGAAGCAAACACACTGGCGAGCAAGCCCAGCCCAAGCGTAAAGCGGGCGGCAATGCCCATGCCAGCGGGACGACGTCTTTGGTATTGCGTTTCGGTCAACTACCCAACAGTTGCGGAAAGACGGCACGGATGCCCATCAGGATAGCCAGGGCGTAGGCTCCGGCTACGAGGTCGTCCACCACGATACCCCAACCGCCGGGAAGTTTCTCTAGGCGGCGGGCCGGCCAAGGTTTGACGATGTCGGTAAGGCGGAAAAGGAAAAAAGCGTAGATTAAGTGGGTCCAACCGGGGAAACCCATCCAGCAGGCAGCAACCAGGTAACCCACCACCTCGTCGAGCACAAATTGGCCAGGATCCTTGCGGCCATATCGCCGCTCGGCCCAGCGCCCGACAAGCGCACCAAGGAGGCTCATCACCAGGCAAAGGACGACCAAAATGGGCAGGTATTGCTGGGGCCAAAACCATCCGACCAAGGCAGCAATGGCCACTCCGCCCAGGGTGCCAAACGTGCCCGAGGCCACCGGTGCATAGCCTAGGCCAAACCAAGTAACGTACATTTCTACCAGCCGATCAGAAAAAGATTTCATGACAGTTTTTGCAACATCGAGTAGGCCAAAAGCAGGGTGCGCTCTTCCCCTGTTTCATCGAAGGCCACCACCACCCGCGCGTTCACTCCTTTGCCCTGAATGCGCTGAATACAACCTTCGCCAAACACAGGATGGGAAACCAAATCCCCAACCGCCAGCGCCACTCCCTCTTCGGTTTCGGTGACCGCAGCTCCATTTTGCGCAGATGTTGAGAGCGCGGGCATGGTGGCCTTGCCAACTTCTTCTAGCTCCTCGGTGTAGACAAAATCCGGCAAAACGGAAGTGGGCAGTTCGTCTAAAAAGCGCGAAGGTGTGGTTGGGCCAGGGGCTCCGGTGCGAAACCGCATACGGCAATGCGACAATAACAATTCTTCGCGGGCGCGGGTGAGCGCCACATAAAACAGGCGTCGCTCTTCTTCCAAACCTTCTGCATCTTCAAAGGAACGGGCATGGGGAAACAAACCCTCCTCTAAACCAACCACCGCCACCCGATCAAATTCCAAGCCTTTGGCGGCATGCACAGTCATCAAAGAAACCCGCTCTGCTTCTTCGCTCCAGCGATCGATATCGGTCAGCAAAGAAATCTCTTCTAAAAAGCCCCGCAACCCTCCTTCTTCACGTTCATCGTACTCATGGGCAAAAGCCAATAACTCATCGATGTTTTGCCCGCGATCCACATCCTCGGTGTGATCTAGGGATTCCGCAAAATGACGATAACCACTGCGATCGAGGATGGTGCGTAAAGCCACCTCCGCGCTGTTTGTTTCCTTGCGCAAAGCCTCCACCAGCGACAAAAATTTTAGTAGCCCTTTTTTTGCCGGCCCACGCAAACTAGAACGCACTTCCTCGCGTTTGATGGTTGTTAGCAAAGGCTCTTCATGCTCGCTAGCCACGGCGCGCAGCCTTTGCACGGTGGTGGCACCGATTCCTCGCGGCGGCACATTCAGGATGCGCTGTAAAGCCACGTCATCGCGGGGATTCACGGCCAAGCGGGCAAAGGCGATGAGATCTTTGATTTCGCGACGTTCAAAGAAACTTAACCCGCCCACAATTTGATAAGGAATTTGCAAGCGCGTAAAGGCAGCCTCCAGAGCACGGGAGCACGAATTGGTGCGATAAAACACCGCCACCTCCTTGGCTGGAGTGCCACTGCGCACCCAAGCGGCGACCTTCATCGCCACTTGATTGGCTTCCAATTCTTCATCGTGACCATCACACAAACCGATTGGAGGCCCGTCTTCGCGATCGGTGACCAAATCCTTTTCCTTGCGCGAGCGATTGTTGCGAATGACATGTTGCGCGGCCTTCAAAACATTGCCGACCGACCGATAATTTTGCTCCAGCCGCACCACTACCGCATCCGGATAATCCTTGTCAAAACTGAGAATATTGCCAATGTCGGCCCCACGCCAACGATAGATGGATTGATCCGGATCGCCACAAACAGCGAGATTGCGCGTGGCAGCCGAAAGCATCTTCACCATTTCATATTGGATTTCATTGGTGTCTTGGTATTCGTCCACCACCACATGCTCAAACCGCTCGACCCACCGTCGCGCCCCATTTCGATCTTGCTCCAGCAACAACAAGCCCTTCCACAACAAATCGTCAAAATCCAGACAATCTTGGCGGGCGAGGGAGGTTTCATACTTGCCATACACCAAGGCGCAACGCTCTTCTTCCATGCCATACATGGAGGCCTGCTCTTGAGCACATGCGGGTGACATACGCCGCTGTTTCCACCCCGAAATCATCGCTTCAAACTTGCGTGGGCGAAAAACTTGGGGATCCCAGCCTTGGTCTTTAATGAGTTGGCGTAGCAATTTGCGCCGATCCTCGACGTCAACAATGGTGAAATCGCGGCTACGGCCGATGGGCTCGGGATCCATACGCAACATGCGTGCGCAAGTGGCGTGGAAGGTGCCCACCCACATACCCGTGAAGGGCACATAAGCCGCAATCCGCTGCCGCATTTCTCCCGCCGCTTTGTTGGTAAAGGTAATCGCCAAAATCCGCGATGCGGCCACCCCACGCACACTCACCAAATGGGCAACACGGCGAGTGATGGTGCGAGTTTTACCGGTGCCCGCGCCAGCCAAAATCAGCAAGGGACCACCATCATGCTCCACCGCCTGCTTTTGTGCAGGGTTTAGCCCGGAGAGGAGGTCAAGTGCCGACATGCCTCCATCATGCCGTGGAGCGAGGCTGCGCGCATCTTTGGATTGCTCAATGCTGAGCTTTTTTTGCTGCCGCGAGTCGTTTCGGAGCCTTCATCCGACCCAGAGTTTTCTTCACTTGTTCCCCTTCTTTGGTGGGCGCTGCCGCCAACACTTGCACCCTCCCCAAAAGAGCATCCAAGGCGGCCTGGGCCTCTTTTACCCGCCCCATTTGCAGGAGGGCGTGGATTTGCCAATCCACAGCATGAATTCGCTCCACAGGCCCCTCCGCATGTTGCACCCAATCTTCTGTCGCAGACAAGGATGCTGCCCAGGCCAACCCCAAGGCCCAAGTTCGCGCTATCCATTCCCGACCATCGTTTTGATAACGCAAACTAACACCCTTGCAGTCCCTAGCACGCTGGTAAAACGCCACGGCATCCTTGTGTTGTTGGGCTCGGCGGCAAAGATGCCCCAATTCCAATAAGGCCCTCACGCCAAAATCGTTGTGGCTTGGTGCCACCTCCAACACATCTTCGAAAGCCCCACGCGCCGCACCAGCCTCCCCCAAGCTGCGCAAAATTTCACCCCGGCGGAAACAAGCTTCGGCAACCACACCCTTGTTGTGAGGCCAATCCCTTGCCACCCGAGCAAAGGCTTGCGCTGCCTGGCGCAGTTGCCGAAAACGCTCTTCTCCCTTTTTGCCGCGTACCGCGTTCTTTATTTTTTTTGCCACCGCCAATTGTTCGGCAGCGCTAGTGGCTGGCAATTCTTCCTGTGGAATGGACTTTTGAGGAGGCTGGGGAGGAGCGAAGCCTGGGTTTGCTAAACACAAGCAGAGGATGGTGTGGATTACCATTTGTGTTGCTCCGCTTCAGCCTGGTTAAGCAATTGTTCCCGCAAGCGTTGGCGAGCGCGATACAAACGACCTTTGATGGTGGTGGGCGACTTGCACTCTTCCTTAGCCAAAGAATCGACCCCCTGCCGTTGATGGTAATAGGCCTGTAAATACCAGCGATCCTCCTGCGCTAGGCGATTCATCGCTTCGGGCATCATGCGCAATAACTCGCTACGCGGCACTTCTAATTCTCCCACCTTATAAAGAGGTTCATCCACCTCCAGGGAGTGGGGATCGACTTCACGCGAGCGCCAGTCCAAGCCCACAGGATGAGGTAGCCGCTTGCGCACCTGATCCACGGCCAGGTTGCGCCCCACATGAAAGAGCCAGGCACGCGGCTGACGGATTACTTGACCTGCTTGGCTCACGCGCAGTAAGCGCAAGATGGCTTCCTGTGCCAGCTCTTGAGCCATTTCCGCAGAACCCAAACGCGCCAAAAAGAAAGCGCAGAGCTCCTGCGACCAACTCGCTAATTGCTGAGCACTCCACTGCATCTCCTTTGTTCCAATTTCCATGGCGCAAAGGGGACGAAAATCATTCGAAAAAAAAATACTTGTTTAAGAGTTGCGGATAAATACCGCCGCCACCGGAGTTTTCCACAAAGAAAAACCCCTGGCCTTGTGGAAAACCTGACCTATTTCAGGCCCAAGGTTTGAAACAGGCGCTTTTTCCAGCTGGAGTCGGGATACAAGGCTCGAATCCGCTGTGCCACATTGCGTGCACTCCCGGAATCCCCCACACGCTTCAGCGCATCGCCTGCATAAAACATCGCCCGTGGCACCAAGCGAACCTCTTCCCGATAGACACTGGCGACGGTAAGGAAATCAAGAATGGCTTCCTCCAAATAAGGAGCCTGAGCTTTGGGCGAATCCAAAGATAGAGCTTTGAGGTAGGCACAATCACCTAAACCCGACAAAGCAGCCGCGAGAATGCCGTCACCGCCTTTGCCCTCATCCAAAATGCGTTGGAAGAATGCCCGCGCACCCTCGAAATCGCCAGCGGCGAGCATGGCATTGCCCACCTCAACTTGGGCCCGACTGGCTACCGTGGGATAAGATTCCAGGTTTTTTTCCACCAAGCCTTGAAGGGCACGTTGCCGGTCTTTCCCCTTCAGCGATTTGTCCAACAGCATAAGCCCCAGTTCGGCCTCGCGCCGCCAACGCTCCGGCAAGCCTTTGGCATCGACATCCGCTTGTAGCTGCTCGAACACTTGCTTTGCTTCTGCAGGATGGCCGCCATCCACTTTGCTTTGCGCCTTCAGCATCAAAGCCGGGGCATAGAAGAAGGAATCCGGCACCTCCGCCAACAACTGATCGACGGTTTCACTAACGCCAGAAAAGTCGGCGAGGGAATTCATGCAACGAATTTCCCGCCACAAAGCATGTTGCTTCACCCAGGAATAGCTTTTGCGCTTGAGCAGGCTCTCATCCGCTAAAACATCGCGGAAGGCCCCAACGGCAGCAGCAAAATTGCCACTTTCCATGGCTTCCACGGCGTAGGCGTAGTCGTCGAGGCGGCTATCCCCCAGGGCGTGGCGCACTTCCAACACGACTTCGGCGGGGCGTTTGCCCTCTGCAGAGCCACGCTTATAGGTGACTGCTGTGTAGGTTTCGGTGAGGATCTTGTCGACCGAAAGAACCGTACCATCGGTCAGCACGAGTTCGTTTTGGGCCTGAGGCAGGAAAGCGAGCAGTGTAGTGGCGAGGATGCTAAGCATGGGCATGCACTTTAGTGGTGGAACAGGATAGCGTCACTTCGCCGAAGCGGCCACAGGCCCAAGTCGGCGCAACCTCACCAGCTCGGCAACCAGGCTGACCGCCACTTCGCCGGCGGATTTCGCCCCCAAATTAAGACCCATTGGAGTTTGCACCTGCTGCAGCCAGGTCGCAGGCACCCCGCGATCGACCAAGATTCGGTCGAGCTGGGCCTTTTTTGCCCGCGAGCCAATCATGCCCAAGTACTTGGGTTGGCACCCAGCCTGCCAAATAGCATGCAACACATCCTCATCATCCCGATGCCCTCGGGTGACGATTACAAGGTAATGGTGTTGTGCCTCCCCCACAGCCGTCACCGCCTCGGCCCAGGATACCGGTAAGCAGCGGTCGGCTGCGGGATGTGTTTGTGCGCAAGCGTATTCCTCGCGGGGGTCGCAAACCCACACCCGCAAATCCACCTCCTTGGCGACGCGCGCGGCTGCTTTGGCAACATGCCCACCACCGAAGAGCACCAACACCGGAGGGACCACCGGCTCGGCCAGAATCGTCACTTGCCCTCCGCAGATGAGCCCCGACTCCGGCACATCGGCCTGATTCAGGTTAAAAGTGCGAGTTTGTGCCCGATCGGAGGCCAAAACCTCCAGTGCCATCTGCCGCACTTCCTCCTCCACACAGCCCCCTCCGATGGAACCCAAATGACTGCCATCGGCGCGGACCAACATCTTCATCGTCTCCTTGCCCGGAGTGCTGCCACGGCTAAGCAACACCGTGCACAATGCAGCGGGTTCGCCTAGCTCGCGCAGGCGCACAATCTCGCGGTAAAGGTCAAAACAGGGCTCCATCGAGTTGGATTCTAACTTGGCCGGAAACTCCAGAATCCAGCGATTTCGGCATTATGGGGACACCTTTCGGGTATCCTGCATGCTCGCTGAGGAACTGGGCCTACCCTAGGTGCAGCGCCTCAAACCCTGAAACAAGTAAAATTCGATCCGTGACTACGAACATCTACGTCGGAAATCTGTCCTATGCGACCGATGACCGCGAACTGGAAGACCTCTTTGCACCCTTCGGCGAAATCGCCAGCGCAAGAGTCATTACCGACCGTGAAACTGGCCGCTCTAAAGGCTTTGGTTTTGTGGAAATGCCCGATTCCGCCCAAGCGGAAGCAGCCATTGCAGCCCTGAATGACACCGAAGTGGACGGACGTGCCCTTCGCATCAATGAAGCTCGCCCGCGCGAAGAGCGCCCCCGCGGTGGCGGTGGCGGTGGCTATCGCGGCGGTGGAGGCGGAGGCGGCGGACGCCGCGAACGCTGGTAAATCATGATTGGCTCCAACTAAGGAGCACATCCCCCTTGAGCGCCCTGTAACCCCGCGGTTACAGGGCGTCTCTAATTGTTGTTGTCACTGCTAAAATCCAACATGCCTTTTCTACTTTTTATTTTGGGATGGAACTTGGCCAGTTGGGCTTGCAGCCCCATACCTCCGCAAACCAATCAACCCACCACCAAGTCTTCCAAAACTCAAGTTTGGGTGATGGGCATGATTCACTCTCAACATCTCAATCGCGAGCTCTGGAGCCTGGATGCGGTGTGGGCAACCATTCGTGCCATTCAACCCGATGTGATTTGTGCGGAAATCCCGCCCGCACATTGGCCAGCACTTTAGCCACTTGGCGGCAACGCAAGGTTGTAGAACCCTGCGCGGGCTGGAGTGAAGAAATGGCCCATGCCCGCCGCAAACGCATCCAAGAATTGGAAACATCGGAGACCGACCGCCCAGCATTCGAGCTTTATCAACAAGATGAGGCTTGGGTGCAAGAATGGCTGCGCGCACATCCTGCACTAGCGGCAGAAGACGATCCCTATTTCATTCATTCCCCAGAATACGCCCAACGTACAAAGTTGGAGCTTGGGCCATACCAAGAACATTGGAACGAAGTGATTGGGCACCCGGGAGGCTGGACGTACATCAACGAAGCTCACTTTTTCTTGCTCGCCGCGGCCCTGCGTAAATACCCAGGCAAACGGATTTTGATGACCTTCGGCGCCGGCCACAAATATTGGTTCCTGGAGCAATTGCGCTGGATGCCGGACATTGAGTTGATGGACGTCCGCGACTTCCTGCCACCACCACCCGCACCCCAATCCAAGGAGCAACCAGTGCGCGATGCTTTTTTCAACGGCTGGGATGCCCTGCAAGTTTGGTGGGCCATGGAGCGCGGCGATGACCTTTTTGCTTGGCAACAACTGGAAAGTATTTTGCAGTTGCCGAAGCATCCTCAATTGCGCAACCGGCTTGCAGCCAGCAAAGGACGCATCGAAAACGAATTCACTCAAGGCCCCATCCTTGGGGCGGTTCGAGGGCAGGCGGTAGGCAATGATGCCTGGCAAATCCATGCAGAAATTCGACACTTGCACGACCAAGCTGCACAGGCACAATGGCTACAAGTTCTGCTCACTGCCGACGCTTCTTGTCTGGGTGGTTTTCTCTGGAGCAAACTGCAACTCCCCATACCATGACCGCAAAACCTTTAGAAGTTGTCCTGGCTCTCGGCGGCGGCGCGGCTCGCGGCCTGGCGCATATTGGCATTATTCAAGTGCTCGAAGCGCACAATGTGGTCATTCGCGGTATTGCGGGCACGAGCATCGGCGCCATCGTCGGCGGGCTTCACGCTGCTGGCAAACTCGACACCTACGAGCATTTCATCCGCCAACTCGATGCCAAGGCGATGCTGCGCATGTTGGATCCCGTCATTCCACGCTCGGGTTTGCTTGGCGGCAACCGTGTCGTGAAGCGTTTGCACGAATTCGTTGGCGACACCCAAATCCAGGATTTACCTCTTCCTTTTTGCGCCATTGCCACCAACTTGAAAACTGGCGCCGAGGTGGTGCTCAAGGAAGGCAGCTTGGTCGATGCCATACGCGCCAGTTTTGCCATTCCGGGGGTTTTTACCCCGATGAAAATCGAGGAGACTTGGCTGGTCGATGGCGGCGTCAGCACCCCTGTACCCATTCAGCCTGCTCGCCAACTCATCCCCGGATTACCCGTGATTGCGGTCAACCTCAACAATGTAGACCTCGTCTTCAAAGACAAACCACGGCGCAAACCAAAATCTCCTAAAGAACTCGCCGCAGAAAAAGAACTCGGCCGTATCGAGCGCTTGCTGCGACGAATGGGCGGAGAAGGCGAGCGTCGTCCCGGATTATTGGCCTCAATTTCCGACTCGCTCACGCACTTAGAGCATCGCATCGCACGATTTCAGATTGCTGCTGACGAGCCCGATTTGCTGTTAGAACCCCCTGTGTATGGGGTGGGCCTTTTTGATTTTCATCGTGGCAAGGCCATTATTGAAGCAGGTGAGAAATGCGCACGCGATGCCATTGCCAACGGGGCTATTTCCCGTTTGCTTGCCAGGCAACATCCGACTCCCCGGCAGAGTGATTAACGTAACGGGCAAAAACAAACAGCCAATCGGAAAGTCGGTTCAGGTAGCGAAGATGGTCGGCCTCCACGGCCGAGGGATCCATGGCATGAAAGGCCGTCACCGCGCGTTCTGCACGCCGGCAAAGGCTACGTGCCATATGCAACCGCGCCGCCAATTCCACCCCGCCCGGCAAAATGAAATTCTTTAGCGGCTCTAAGGCTTCTTCCCAAGCGTCGATTTCTTCTTCAAGTTGAGGGGTGGCCGACGCATCCCACGGCGGTAATTGGGCGCGAGTTGCCGCGGCCGCGGTTTGCGGGGTAGCAAGCCAAGAACCCAGAGAGAACAACTGGGCTTGGGTGCGCCGTAACTTTTCCCTCTCTGTGCCCACGGCCACCACCGCACACCAGCCAAGCAAGGAATTCAACTCGTCTACTTCTCCATAGGCCATAATCCGCGGGGCATCTTTACGCACTCGCTCCCCTCCAAACAGCCCTGTTTCGCCGCCATCGCCACCTTTGGTGTAAATCTTCATGCATGGATTTTAACGGATATCGGCGCATGGCCCGCCGACAAGCTCAACCGCAGGGCGGTAGTCAAAAAATGAAACACCCCGACCGCAGCCGAGGTGTTTCAAGGGGAAAGGGCAAAGGGAAGCGGGGAAGCCTCCCTTGCTTGCGGGGCATCCTACAGATCGCTGGCGTTCTCTGCCAGGTAGGAAGCAACACCTTCTTCAGTTGGCGTCATTCCTGCTTTGCCAGGCGCCCATCCAGCAGGACAAACTTGGCCACTGGTTGCCAAGAATTCCATGGCATCCAACAAGCGCAAAACTTCATCCATGTTGCGACCAAGCGGCAAGTTGTTCACCATCTGCACTTGCACCGTACCCTCTTTGTCGATTAAGAACGTGCCGCGAAGAGCAAAGGTGGTTTCTTCGTGGAGCATGTCGTAAGCCTTGGTCATGCTGCGATCTTCGTCGCAAAGCAAGGGATAGGCCAATGCCCCAATGCCGCCTTGGTCGACGGCGGTGTTGCGCCAGTTGATGTGCGATTCTGCGTCGTCGATAGAGACACCCAAAACTTGGGCGCCACGCTTCCGAAACTCATCCAGGCGATGGTCGAAAGCGATAAGCTCGGACGGTCAGACAAAGGTGAAATCTTTGGGGTAGAAGAACAACACGACATACTGGCCCTTGTAATCCGACAAGGAGACCTGTTTGGTCGAGCCGTCTTCCATGACCGCGGTAGCCGTGAAATCGGGCGCGGGTTTGTTAACGAGAACAGACATGGTTTTGCTTTGGGATGTTACCGCAGGATTGCGGAGAAGGTGACTATTCTAAGCGGGCTGGCAAAAATCTCAAACTTGAGTTTATTTGAACGACGCTGGCTCGGCACCACAGCGAAGCGCCGCCTCCAAAACCGCCACCGCAGGTTCTTTGGCCGCCAGAGCCGTCGCCAAAACTTCTTCGTGGCTGGGTTGGCTGCTGGCAAGTCCAGCCCCCCAATTCGTAAGTAGGGAAATAGCCATGACCTTGGCGCCAAGAGCACGCGCAGCAATCGCTTCTGGGATTGTGCTCATGCCCACCGCGTCGGCACCCAACTGCTGCAACATGCGGATTTCGGCCGGAGTTTCGTAGGAAGGACCCAGGCACCCGGCATAAACCCCTGGCGACAGCTCGGAACGGGCGGCACACAAAGCCTTCAACCAAGTCGGATCATACAAATCCACCAAATTCAAGAAGTTGGCCCCTAACCCGCAGTTCTGTCCCTGCTGCATGGGGTTGGGCAAGCCCCAGTTGAGGTGATCCGCGATGGGCATCAAACTTCCAGGGGGCCGACTGGGGCGCAGAGAACCCGCGGCATTCAGCAAAAGCACCTGCTTAGCCCCCCAATGCACCAAGGAACGAACCCCGCGCACGATTTCGGCCGCAGAATAGCCCTCATAAGCATGCACCCGCCCGGTGCAAAGGCCAACCCGCAGCGTAGTTCCGGCCAGGTAACCCAAAACCAACTGCCCGCCGTGGCCCTCAACTTTGGGCGCGGGCCAATTATCTAGCCCACTTAAATCTAGTTGGTACGTATCGTTCAACAGATGGGAGGCCAGCTCCTTCCATCCGGAGCCCAGAATCACCGCAATCTGCGGCGCTTCCCCATACCGACGGCTTAGTATTTCTGCCAAGGCGTCGACCTTCGTCCCTTCTTCGAACATGCCCCCATCCTAGAACAGCCATGAAAGCCTCGCTTGCCCCCCTTCTGCTTCTCGGCTTTGCCGCCTGCTCACTCACTTTCGGCTCCGGTGGCGAGAAAGTGGTAACCGATGCCAACCTCCACTTTGAACCGGCCGCCGGTAGCCAAGTCCTCCGCATCATCAACTTCAATGGCAGCATTCAGTTGGCCACCGAAGACGGCGCCACCAACTTGGACGGAGCCGCCGAGATCTGGGCCCGTGGCAAAACTTTGGAGCATGCGCAAAGCCGTCTTAGCCAAATGAGTTGGCAGTTTACCCAGGCCGGAACCACAGTGGTGATGCGCCTTTCCGAACCCATCGGTGGCTCCAACAACGCTGGCAGTAAAATCACCCGCCTGGTAGTGCCCAAGGGTTGGTCGCTGGAAGTGGAAACAAGCAATGGCAGTGTGCAAATTCCAGCCGGTTTTTCCGACGTCAAGGTGGATACTAGCAATGGCTCGGTCAAAGTCGCCGGCGGACAAACGGTGGTGGTGGAAACTTCGAATGGCAACGTCGAGTATCTGGGTGCATCGCCCAACTTCCACATTGAAACTTCCAACGGCAAAGTGACCGTCCAGCTGAAAGGCGATTGGTCTGGCACAGGCCAAGTGGACACTTCCAACGGCCGCATTGCCGTGCGCTGCACTGGCCTGATTGATGCCCGACTGAGCACTTCCACGAGTAACGGTAGCACTTTTGTTTACGGCCCGGAACTCAACGCCGATTTAGGCACGGGCTCCCTGCATCTGGACACCAGTAACGGCAATATCAGCGTCACCCATAGCTTTCGCGAGCAGTAGACTCCGATACTGTGATACTCGAAGACCTCCGGCTACAAGGTGGGCTCATCCTGTTGGTAGGCCTGGGCGGTGGATTGCTCCCCTTGCTCACATCTTGGAGCGACCGCCGACTGCACAATGCCCTTGCCCTATCCACCGGGATTTTTTTGGGTGCCGTGTTTTTGCATATGCTGCCCGCCCTTCCCGCTGCCGGCAGCGCCACCACCGAACACCGTACCTTGCTTTGGAGTTTCGTCCTGATTGGCGTGCTTGCCGTTTATTTCCTGGAGTCCTTGGTGTTCCGTACCCACGACCACGACGACCTCCACCGCCACCGCGCGGTCAGTTACGCCTCGATGGCAGGGCTTTCCATCCATGCTCTCACCACCGGTGTTGGTTTGGCCGCCGCCTCCGCAGCGGAAGTTGCCGCCCCAGTTTTTTTTGCCATCATCGCCCACAAAGCCTTCGAATCTTTTTCTCTGATGTCGGTATTCGAACTGGCCAAAATGCCGCGGAAACAAATGATGGTGTTGCTGATCGCTTTCTCTTGTTTCACCCCTCTTGGTCTGCTTGCAGGCAACCTACTTTTCGCCTCTCTCGGCTCCACAGGTTTGGCCTTGGCCTTGGCCTTAGCCGCCGGCACCTTTTTGTTTGTTTGCTTAAGCGAATTACTCCCCGAAGTGTTTCACCATAAGGAAGACAGTCTCATGAAAATCACTCTTTTACTTGCAGGCATCGGCGTCATGGCCGCCATCCACGGATTGGAGGCATAAATGGAATTTCTTCAATCTTGGTGGAATGCGATTTGGGGCATTTTGGCCGAATCCGGACCCTGGCTACTTGGCGGTTTCTTCATCGCTGGAATGTTGAAAACCTTGATTCCACAAGAAAAGGTGTTTCAACATTTTGGCGGCGACAACCTCATCTCTGTGGTCAAAGCTGCCTTGTTTGGCGCCCCACTTCCGCTCTGTTCTTGTTCGGTGATTCCCACTGCTGCCGGTTTACGTGATGCTGGGGCAAGCAAAGGCGCGACCACTTCCTTTTTGATTGCCACTCCGGAAACAGGGGTCGATTCCATCGGCATTACTTGGGCCTTGATGGATCCACTGATGACGGTGCTGCGTCCTTTCGCAGCCATCTTCACTGCCATTTTCTCCGGCCTCATGGTCAACCGCTTTGCCGCCGGTCCCCTACCTGAAACCGCAGCAGACACTGAAGAAACGCCATCTTGTCATGCGGAAGCCAAGCCAGAACCGGTGGCGGAAAAATCCTGCTGCGCCAGTAAAATCAAAGCTGTCAAGCCGCCGTTGAGACAACGTCTGCTTGATGCCTTGCGTTATGCCTTTGGCAAACTTATGGCCGACCTCACGCCTTGGTTTTTGCTCGGCTTCCTCATCTCCGGTCTCATCACAGTTTTAGTTCCCGACGATTTCTTCGGCGACACCTTGCCCAATGGTTGGATTTCCATGTTGGCGATGTTGGGTTTAAGTTTGCCCATGTATATCTGCGCTACTGCCAGCACCCCAGTTGCCGTGGCCATGGTAGCCAAAGGCTTGGATCCCGGCGCTGCCCTCGTGCTTTTATTAGCAGGCCCAGCCACCAACATCACTACCATGCTGGTGGTGCGCCAGTTTTTGGGCACGGCAGTTTTGAAAATCTATCTTTTTAGTTTGGTCCTATGCTCTCTCGCCTTGGGCTGGGCGGTGAATGCCCTTTACGCCTACTTCCAAATCAACTTGGCGGACGAAGTTCCGCATGTAGAAAGCATGCAACATGGCTTAGTCTCCACTATTGGCGGCAGTATTTTGGGCGTTCTGCTTATGTTCCACGCCTGGAAACTCTGGGGTCAACCCAAATTCTCCTCCTAAGTCGTGAAACTGCTGTCCCTGCTGGTGGCCTTGATGCCACTTTCTGCGCTAGGCTCCTGTAGCACCCTTCTCAAAGCCGAGGAGGAGGCTCCTTTTGTGCCCCTCTTCAATGGCCACAACCTGGAAGGCTGGGAAGTGGTCAATGGCGCGGCCAGCACTTGGACTGCGTGCGACAACATGATTGTTTGCGATGGCCAGCCCTCGGGTTTTTTACGCACCCAACGCATGTACCGCAATTTCATCGTGGAGTTTGAATATCGGCATATGCAAAGCGGGGGCAATGCTGGATTTTTTGTCTGGGCAGATCCTCTTCCTGCACGCGGTGTGCCTTTTCCACGTGCTATCGAAGTTCAAGTCATTGATGGTTGGGAAACCGCAAATTGGACCAGCCACGGGGACGTGTTTTCCATCCACGGCGCCTACCTCCATCCCGATCGCCCCCACCCCGCAAGATGGCAGCGCTGCTTACCCTCGGAACGGCGCGCCCTGGGTGCGGGACAATGGAATCATTTCCGTATCACAGCCATCGACGGCAAGCTCAAGCTTGCGGTCAACGGCAAAGAGGTTTCTGGTGGCTACGACATTCGACCGCGCATGGGCTATCTCTGCTTGGAAGCTGAAGGTTCCGAAGTGCATTTCCGCAATCTGCATATCAAGGAATTGCCAGCGGAAAAGCGGCTGCCCGACAATTTGATTGCTGGAAAAGCCCGTGGCTTCACCACCCTGTACAACGGCATCAACTTCACTCATTGGCAACAACCCGTGGCCGATGGATGGTCCAGCCGAGGCTGGATTTTGGCCGCCAACTCTCCCCTTCAGCCTTTACGCAGCGAACAATCCTTTGAGGATTTCGAGTGCATCCTCGATTGGCACTACCCAGATTCAGCCGCCGCAACCCCAGCCAAGCTGGTTTTGCGTGATGGTGTAGAAATTCCGCTTGCCATGGATGAAGGGTGGAATCGCCTGCATGTCATCCTCGTTGGCAACCGCCTCACCTTGTTGCAAAACGGAGAATTACAAAAGCGTGGGGTAAGGGTGGCAAGCAGCTCCGGCCCCTACCCTATCTCCCTTCAGGCGGATGGAGCGCAGGTGGAGTTCGCCAATCTTTTCCTGCGCTCCTTGTGATTCACTCAAGGCCAAGCTGCTTACGCAATTCCGGATTATCTGGGAACTGTTGCAGACCTTGCTGCCAAGCTTGCACGGCCCTTTCGTGGTTGCCACTTTGCTCATAAAGATTGCCGAGCAAAAGATGCGTTTGCGCGAACTGAGGCTGCGCAGGCTGATGACTTTGCTGATCCACTAGAATTTCAAAATGGCGGATAGCTTCGGGCTGCTTGCCAAACATTGGCGGCCAGAAAGAATAGGAGACGGCCTTACTGAAACGGGCCTCCCAGTTTTGTGGATCGGCCTCAAGCACTCGGTCGTAGGTTTGATCCGCCTTAACCGACCACTGGCCTGCCTCCATACCAACCACGCCGCCGCGAATGATGGGCTGCAAATAAGCATAGGCAAGTTGATTCATCAGGTTTAGGTTGTTGGGGTTAGCTTCGACTTCCGCTTCCAAGCGGGTGATCGCTTCTTCCAATAATCCTTGCTCCTTCAATGACTCCCACAGAGCTTCGCGCTCCTCCTCCGGCAGATTTCCAGCTAACAATTGGCCTATGGACTGATTAAGCAGCGCCTCGGCGTCGGCTTTTTTCTGCGCGGCTTGGCTCGCATCTTCGGCTTGGTTGTTTGCAGTAGGGGCTTGCGCGGCCAAGGCTTCCGCCACCATTTGTTCAATCATGGCTGGATCCAAGGAACGTTCTACGGGCGTCGAGGCAGAAGTAGGCATGGCATCGAGGCGTTGTTGCAAGCTGTCCATGCTTTGTTGGATAACCGCCAACTGTTGTTGCAGCTCCAAAACCTCGGTTGCCAAGGCTGGGTTCTCTTGGTTTTCAGCCTGGGTTGGACGCAGAAAATGAAAGCCCAGCCAGCCACAGAGGCCGCCGAGAACAAGGAGCAGGAGGGAAGAGTAGCGCATGATGGACGATGGGCGGAAAAAACCATCCTCCGTTAGCCTACGACCAGCAACAAGCTACGCTAGAGATTCTTTGCCATTTTCACCGGCTGCTCGGAGCATAATGCACCTGGCAAGCAGCCTCTTCGGCCAGCACCCGGGCACCCAACAAAGTTAATACGACTTTGGGGTATTCGCTGCCTTCCACCGCACAATAACCTCCATCAAGCAAGGATTGCAACATCGTTTCCATCGCCGATTGCGGAAAGGACTTCATCGTCGCATAACATGTGGGCCAAGTGGGGATGCCCTTGGCCTTGCTGCCACGCAAAATCTTCAAAATTTTACTACGCCCATAGCGACCATCCAGTTGGTGCACCCCAAACAACAAGCCTTGCGCCAGGGCCAGTTCCGCACCCTTCAGTTTTCTTTCTTGCCCTCCAGGTTGCAAACAACGGCTGCAGTGCCCGCAGCCCTGGGCTAGCAAGTTGACATCGGGATCTCCAAAGTACTCCAAAATATGCTTCCACAAACAACGTCGACCGCGAAGACTTTCGTACACTCGGTTGAGTCGGCGTTGCGCTGCCTCTCTGTACATTGGGTCGGGTTGTTGCTCGATGAGAAAGTTTTGAGTGCGATAGTCGGCCCCGCGCCACAGCAACAATGCGCGCGACGGCTTGCCATCTCTGCCAGCGCGTCCAACTTCCTGGTAATAATCTTCAAAAGAGCGGGGTAGGCTCAAGTGAACCAGCAAACGGATATCAGGCTTGTCGATGCCCATGCCAAAAGCATTTGTCGCCACCAAAACCTGTAAACGATTTTGCAAAAAGGCATCCTGGGCAGTGCTGCGATGCTCCGCTTCACAACCCGCGTGGTAGTACTCAGCGGCAATTCCTGCCTGAACTAGGGCCGCAGCAGCATCCTCGGTCGTTTGCCGGGTGGCGGCATAAACCAGGCAAGCCTGCCTCTCCCCAGCCGCACGCACTGCAGCAACCAATTGGCGCCATCGTGAGGCGTCCGAATCCATCCTTGCATCAACCAACTCGAGATTGGGGCGCAAAAAGCCGCGCACAATAACCTCGGGGGTTTGCAAACCAAGAGCTTCAGCAAGTTCGCTGCGAAGTTGAGGCGTCGCCGTTGCTGTGAAGGCGGCGATGCGACCAGGATTTAATTGCTGCAAAAAGTTTTGGATACCCAAATAGGCTTCGCGAAATTCATGCCCCCAACGCAACACGCAATGAGCTTCATCAACCGCCACCAAAGGCACATCCACTTGCTCCAAGCTGCGCAAAAAATTCGCCGAACCCAAGCGCTCGGGAGAAACATAAAGCAGTTTCAAACTACCCTGCCGGAAATCGGAATAGACCTGATCCCGTTCATCCCAATCTTGATGACTATCCAAACTGGCAGCAGGAATGCCACGCGCGCGCAGGGCCTGCACCTGATCGCGCATCAAGGCAATTAAGGGAGAGATTACGAGGGTGGTGCCGCCAAACAGCAATGCCGGCAGTTGATAGCACAAAGATTTCCCACCGCCCGTGGGCAATACGGCGACGGTTTCCTTACCCTGCAAAATAGAACGAATCACATCAGCTTGACCAAGCCGAAACTCCTCAAAGCCGAAGTATTGATGCAAGCAGGCATAAACCTGGCGCTTCGTCCAAGTGGAAGCCACAGTTGCGGGGGGCTGATTCGACATCAAGGCTTAGTCGGAAAAATCTCCGCGCAGCGCCCGCGCCTTTCTTGCGTAGGCATCTTCCAACATGTCTCGTACTGCTGGATAATCCACCACCTTGAGAGCAGCCTCAAAATCGGCAATGGCGTGATCAAAGTCACTCATCTCCAAGTAAAGCTGTCCGCGCTCGGCGTAATCGATGACCGTGTTCATGCGGTTTGGGTTTTTTGCCAGCATCATGGTGTAGGCCTCAATTGCACGCTCGTAATTCCCAGTTTCGGCAGCCTGTGCTGCAGCCTCCTGTAATCCTTCGACATCGTCCGGCAAAGGTGGAACCTTTTCGCCAGTGCCGCGAAACACCACAGTCACACAGTGTTGGGGTGCCAACCACTCATGCGCAGCCTCAACCACATCAGCAGCATCCACCTGGCTGACTTCCTTACCCCAATCAGCGTAGGCCTCCCCCAAGCCAAGGGATTCATATCCGGCGAAGGTGGCCGCTTTGGCGAAATAAGGGCGCGCGCGCAAGGGTTGTTTGTTGTAGCCATCCACGAGCAATTGCTTGACCTCCTCCAGCTCCAACAACATCGACTCCTCATCGAAAACAGAACCATCGCGGAAACTTTGCAGCAAGTTTTCCACTTCGTGGTCGGTGGCTTCCCCGCCCGACCAACCCACTTGCAACATATCACGATCCACGCGCCCGCCAATGGCAACCGTAAGCACTTCCCCAGTGCTTAATTTTGCACGTTGCAGCAAGGATGTTAAAACTTCCAGTGCGGGACGAGGAGCTTGTCCGTAAACCGGAGTCAGCCATACCTTCAACTTGCGATCGCGCGGCAGGGTAGAACGCAAAACCACCTGACGCGGCCGGTTTGGAATCGGCTCCAAGGATATGACATCGGCTTCTGGGCCTCTTTCCAATGGGGCAAAGGCCTGCTCAATGGCATCCAACGCCTGCTCAGGGGCCATCGGGCCGACCACCACCACCGCGACCCGATTGGGATGGTAATGCTTGTTGTAAAAACTACGAATGATGTCTACCGACAAGCCAGGAGCTCGCGTATGGCCTTCTTTGGTGCGCAAGCCCAATCCATAAGGATGCAGAGGAAACACAGCAGCTTCCAGTTCTTCAGCGCGGCCATCAGCGGAGTGATAGCTATGGGCCTCTTCCAACTCCAGACGATGGCGCTCATGCAAAACAGCACTTTCCTCGAAACTCAAATTGCGCAAACGGTCGGCATCCATGGCCAAAACCTGAGCCAGTTTTTCCGGTGGAAACTCATGGTCGTAATACATGGTGAAATCGTCCCGCGTATAAGCATTAGCCTCTCCGCCCCAAGCAACCACCGTTTTTTCATGAACATCGGTGCCGGTAGTAGGCGTGCCCGCAAACATCGCATGCTCAGTTAAATGGGCAAGACCGGTGGTGGCTGCCGTTTCATTGCGATTGCCCACACCAACAGCCAAAAAAATGGTGGCCGTCTCCGATTCTTGCTGAATGGCCGCAGCATGCAAACCATTGGCAAGCAAGCGCCGTTGAAAAGTATCGTCTCCCACTCTTAGGGGAGGCAGCTCTTGCGACTGAGCTAGAACAGGAGTGGCGACAAGGAGAAAGAAGAAGAAGCTGAGGTTGCGAGGAAGCATTAGTAAGGTCGGGTAGCGCGCATGCGGCCGAAGGTGGCGGACAACAGAGCCACGAAAACTCCAAGCAAGAGCCCAGAGAAGGAAGTAAACATGATGATGCCTAGAGGAGTGGGCACTTGCTTGGCCCGCTCTGGCACGGCCAAGGCATAAGGATCAATGAAGGAAAAGGACAATCCATGCTCCAAATGGAACTCAAGCTCTTTCCGGCGTTCAGAAATACGCTCGGCCATGGAAGTTGCCTGGGAGTGCGCGGATTGCAGAGTAGCCAAGCGCTCACGGTAGCCTGGAACCTCCTTCAATTTGTCGTCAAGCTCGGCTTTCCGCTTTTCAAAAATCTCTTTCTGCGGTCCATATCCTGCTTCAAAAATATCCATGTCCACAAGTTTCTGGGTGAGTGCGGCAATTTGCGCATCCTGAGTGAGCGTGGAGGAAGACAAAATCAATTCCGCACTTTGGCTGGCTTGGTTTTGTGCCAACTCCAACTCTGTTTGAATGCGCAAAATTTCCGGGTGCTTATCTTTATAAGTAAGCCGAGCCACTGCCAACTCAGAGGATAGGTTGGCGATACGTTCTAAGGCATTCGAATAGCCACTCTGCATTTTCAAATCTTGTCGCGTGGTGACATATTCCGGACGCTCCTTCAACGTTTTTTCAATGATGGGGCGTTGCGCTCTGTTTTGTTGGAACTGATTTTCCAGTTGAAATAGTTCCTCTTGCACCTTGGCGCGATCGGCCAACCACTGTTGGGTATCGGCGTTGAGATCGGCGGATTGCAGAGAAGTGAGGTAGGAAGAAATCGCATCGGCCGCTTCCTTCACCCTATCCCAAGCCTTAGGCTCGTTCTTCTTGAAGGTTTCCAAGTTTTGGCGCATGCCGTCCATCGACATCTCCTCCAACACCTCGGCGAAGGCATAGACCGCACCATTGGCAACCGTGGTCGCTTGTTCCGGAGTACGTCCGTAGCCGGTGTATTGCACCACGCCATCCTTGGTAACGTCGCCACGAATATTGGACTTCAAGCGCTGCGGATCCAGCTCGGGATTGTTTTTGGCCACCCGATACACCACCGCGCGACTACGCAACAAACTGGTGACCCCAATCAAGCGACCCTCATCCTGCATGGGTAGCAAAGGCTCGTCGGGAATGTTGCCGCTTTCCGTATCAATGGAAATGCCAAGCCCATGTTCGGGAATTAGAATTTCAGCAGCAACCATGTAGTCGGGAGGATTCACTGCATTTTCGTAAAGGCCCACTCCTATCGAGCCCGCCATAACTAAAAGCACGATGTGTTTGCGCCGGTAAATCGCGCCAAAAATGGTGGATGCCTGATTCATGAGGAAAGAAGATGCTGGGGCTGAAGCTCAGGTGCGTAGCCCTGAAGGATTTGACGTTGCCGCTCTTCGCGGTAGGCAATGTAGACACAGCCCAAAATGGCGATGAATGTCCACAAGAATTGGTACCAAAGAAATACTTCAACAAAGCTCTGAATGAGCGAAACCAAACTGGCAACCCCCATCCCCATGGCCAAACTACGAAGGCGAGGGTCGGCGGTTTTTGAAGTAATCACGCGCGCTAAACAGGAAATCAAAGTGACCACCAAAATGGTGAAGGCGCCGAGGCCGACTAAGCCGAGGTCGGCAAGCATTTGGATTGATGCGTTGTGCACCTGTAGCTCATAAGCGTTGAAATAGTCCTTAGTGCCTTCCACGCCAATGCCTATGACCGGATGTTCGAAAAAGGCCTGTAAGCCAATATGGGTGATATGCCAACGAAAATCTGCCGAACCACGACTAAGGTCACGCACATATTCATAGGCGAATTGGATGGCCCCCGTTGACAGGCCCAAGAAAACCGCGTAGCCCTGCACCATCAAAAAGACAGGAGAAAGGTGGGGCCAGCGGAAAAAGGGTAGCAACAAAACCGTTACCCCCAAGGACAACCAACCAGAACGAGACCAGCTAAACAACACACCAAAGCAAAAAATGACGAAGACCGTAAACAGCATGAAGCGCCGACGTTGACTCACCATTTCTTTGGGCTGCAAGGCCAACCACAAAGCGATCACCGCTACTGTGGAAGTTACATTGGAATAGCGGTTGGGGTGGGCCATCAATCCGGTAAGACGAGCCGTCGGCCCCCAGGGCGCATCAAACATTTCCACTTGTGCCGCGGCGAAGGTGATTTCCTGCCCCGTCGCCGCCGACAAAATGCCTTGAATAAACTCCACCCCCAGCGAAACCATGGCGCAGATAATCAAAAAGTCCACCAGCATCAGCAAACGGTCGGTGGTGTTGATGCACAGGGGCAAAAACAGAGCCAACCCGATGTAGGGAATGCGGGGCAAAAAGTTGCCGAGAACGCCGACGGGATTCTCTGCATTGAGAAAGCTCGTGGAATAAGCGGCCAAAATCAACAATACCACCATGCCGATAGGGCTCAGTGGCCAGTGCACATCTCCTTTGCGCAGGACGCCGCCAAATAGTTTGCCCAAAAGCAACAACCCCAACAAACTGGATATGCCCGGCACCACCTCGGTCACCATCAAGGTGGCGGTAAGAAACAAAATCATGCGGTCTATCGACCAGATACGGTGCACAATTACCAGCAACAGAATCAGCCCCACAATGAGGCCCCATAAACTCATAGTGTTGAGGTAGTGACTTTGATCCAAGAAAATCCGTAACGGATTCTCATAGGTATTGCGGAAAGCGGCAAGGCCATCCAAATACACATACCAACCCAGGAGTCCGCCCAACACCACCCCAAGCAGGCCCATGATTGCCGTGCCGACTGGCCCAAAATCGCGGACCAAATGTTGAGGATTTGCGGCGCTCATGGAGGAGTGGCTCACCAGGCGAGTTCAATCAATACCGAAGACTCGAGCGGCAATCGAATCTCAAGTATACCATCCTTCAGTGAACAGACCGAGGCCACTTCTACTTCCTGGGCTTGGGCGGCCGGATGAGCGGCCAGGGTTTTGGGTACTTCCGAGGCCAAGCGCACCATGGCTTCGTCAAAAATAGCCCGGGCGCGGCGATTGGTCGCTGCATCCACCCCTGATACCTTACCTTTACTGCTCTTCATCCCTTGTTCCAAGGTGCGCAAGGTGGACTCGGCGACACCCTCTGTGCGCAGTTGATCGATCGTAGCCTGTTGCGCCGCTGGCACCAATCCACGGGCATACGGGGCATAAGCCTTTTTGAAATCGGCATCGGCAATGGGATTGCCGTGGGTGCGATCAATGAGCCGCACCGAGCGAATCGATTTCGGCCCCGACTTCAGCTGCACCCGTATTTTGCGCATGCCCGCCTTCTCTTCGGCCTGATCCGCCATGGCTTCTAGCCGCACCAGGTCGATAGCATCCATGGTGGCGGCATCAAGCTTGAGGCGGCTTAAAGAGGAACGGTCGGCCTTGCCATAAACATAAGCCTGCAGCCGCTTGCCATCTTTCTTCAAGGCCGCCAAATCCACCCCTGCACGACGAAGGAGACGAGAAATATGGCGGTCCAGACCACCACCGAAGGTGTTGACGGCAAGCAAGTAACCTCGGTTGCCTTGTTTCGATGCAAACAGAGAAATGTTGGCTGGCGCGCCAATGCGTTCCACCGGGATGGCGGGGAGATCGGCGGCGGTCGCCATCATGCGCATGCCACTCAGCAAGGCCTTGGGTGCACCCGCCAAGGAAAAGGCCCCCACGGATTCACCCGCAAACTCTTTTTTCGTATCCCATCGCGCATCTTGCAGGAAGAAAAAGGAGGCGTCGGAGGCTTGGGTGCGGGAAAGAGAAATCACTGTGGCGATGAAGTAGTTTGCAGCACGGTGATCATCGATAGCAGGAAATTTGGGGTGCGGCAAACCAATATTCCATTCAGAAAGCACAAACTCCATGGGCTGCAAACCAGCAGTTTGGCATTCGGCCAGAATCACTTGCGGCACTTGCAGCATGTCGTGCTCGGTTGGGAAACTGCCATAGTGGTGCCAAGAATAAAAATCGGGTTGGAAACCAACACGCTTGCAGGAAGTGAACATGGCACGCACCCACTCCAGTTTTTCCCCTAAAGTGCCGGCCAAGCCTGGGCCACCCAATGCAATGGTAGAGCCAAACTCTTCGCGTAAAAGTTTGCCTGCTTCCGCAAACCAAGTTCCAAAACTTTCAATCGAGCCCGGCCACTTCCAACCAAGATTGGGTTCGTTCCAGATTTCAATGCGGCGCACAGCAATACCTGCTTGCAGCAAACGCTTCACATCGCGGATGACATCCTTGGTCCATGCCTCCACATCGGGGATACGCGTTAGGCGCACCACACCACCGCGCTCGCGATTCAATTTTTCTCGGGTGTTGCCGACCGGAGTGAACATTACATCCAAACCAGCAACCTGGGCGCGGCGGGCCGTGTCGAGATGCTCTTGGCCAAAGTTCGTGATGGAGTATTTCGCCCACAACCGCAACAAGCCCCCGGTTGGCGTGACCGCATCCGTCCACGCTTCCCAGCAACCCGGAGTGGCATTGCGCAAATCATTCAAGCCATAGACCAAGCCGGGAGGAATGAGCTGGCCAGATGCACGGAAATCTACAGAAAAATCATCGCCCTGGTTGATAGAGGCAAATGCGATTAGTGGATTGTCTGGCAACGGGTTGATACGAATATCCCGCGTCTCAGGAGGCTGGCTCGGCCCCGAAGTGGGTGTGGGTTGTGGGGATGGAATGGGTTTGGAAGCAGGCTCGGATTTTGGCCCGCGTTCGCGTTTGGATTCCGAAGATTTCGGAATGCGGTTTTTCACCCACCCACCATCATGGGGACGATTTTGGGTGCAAGAAAAGAGGAGGAAAAGACTAAAAAGAAAGGCTGATTTCATTGCAGGTAACCTAGGCCGCGCAGCGACTCTTCAATGGCTTTGTTTTGGTCGTCGTCAAGTGAAGACTCGGCCTGAACCCCGGCTTGAGGTTCGTCGGCATGGTCCCAAACAGGTTCTTGGGGATCGGCAAACACCTCGCCACAGATGCGGCCATCCATCCAAGTGGGCACTGCCTCTCCTACCACATAAAGCAAAGTAGGCGCAGTGTCTTGAATATGCATGCCCTCCACAACCTTGCCCGACGCCACGCCGGGAGCCTGTACGGCAAAAATCCCGTTAAAGCGATGTTGTCCCGAAATCATGGCGTGCTTGCGCTCTCCAAACAAACGACTTTCCCCCCAACTTTCTTTGGTAATGCAGCGCAAGCCCATCATTTGAAACTGGATATCGGGAGCTTCAGCAGTGCGCGGTCCTTGGTAGGTTTCTTCCTTGGTGATGGAAAAATCGGTGGCTGGTTGCCCATCGGGTCCGACAATTTTGGCCAAGGCTGCGCGCACCTCTTCCACCGTTTGCTGGTAGGCGGTTTCTCCTTGCACTATGCCTTCAGGCTCCCGCCCGGCATAGTTGATGCAAATGCCATGGAGGGAAGCAAAGGCACGAGTTTTAGACCACACAATGTCTTGCGCCGTGGCCGTGGTTTTACGCTTGGGGCGCAGTAAAGGAATGCGGCCCAAGGGCCCCAGCAAACGGCCGAGCCCTCCCAACCCCACCCGCGCCAGGGCATCTTTCAAGGGCAACTTACCGACCGTCCAATAGGGCACATGGCGGCGGACCAAAAAACCCTCTTCTTCCAGCCAGCGATTGACGTGGAAATCGTAGTTTTGGGGGCCAAAACCATGGTCGGAAACCAAAGCTAGGGGCACCTCATCCCCCACCAAAGCGCGTACTTCGCCAACAAACTCGTCGGCCAGGCGATAGGCATCGCGGATAACTTCTCCGTAGAGCTTTTCCCCTTCTTCGGTCCAACCAGCATGACTGCGGTCTTGGAACTTCCAAAAGTAGTGCTGGCAGCGATCGGTCACCGAGACCACGGCGAAATACAAGTCTACAGGGTTGTTCTTGAGGTAATGCGCCTGCAATTTCAAACGATCCCGCTCGAGTCGAAAAAGCTCATCTCGCAGCTTGGCGTAGCGTGCCAAATCGTCGGTCGCAGTCTCGGTATCGCCGTCATAAGGAGCATAATCCACATCGGGCTGGTAGGGATAGCCCAACACCTTCTCCATTTCTTGTACCGTGCCTGGTGGCCAAGCGATGGTGTCGCCAGACAAGGGCATGGGGATTCCCGACACCATATAGCCATCTTTTACCGGAAAGGGGGGGTAGGTCATCGGCACCGACAAACTGCCAACACTCCACCCACGTGCGCTTAAAAGCGACATTAAGTCCTTTCCAGCGTAGTTTCGGGAATCATTGAGCAAATTTTGATAGGTGCCCAAATCCCGACGAATAAAGTGAAACACCCCATGCTTCCCAGGGTTTAACCCGGTGAACATGGATGTCCAGGCCGGGGGGGTCATCGGCGGCTTCTCTGATTCCAGGGCACCGGAAACCCCTTCCCTAAGCACTCTTGCGATGTGCGGCAACTCGCCCGCTTCCACCATCGGATGGATGATGTCGTAGGTGGCTCCGTCGATTCCAACAATGGCGAGTCTCGTCATGGGATGCGGAACGCAAAGGGGGCACTTGTCCTTTCAGCCTGCCGCGCGGTTATGATACACCGCTCGCGCCGGAGTTCGACGAGTCGCCATGGTTCCTAGCTGCCGTTTTCTGATTTTTCCACTCGCCTGCATGCTCGCTGCATGCTCTGTATCGCCCTACACAGAAAGCCCCAACCTGGGCGAGAATCCCGATTTACTGCCCCTGGATTTCAGCGCAGAAATTGCTAACGGACAGTTTTTTCTGGGCCCGGAAGACAAAATCATGGTGGATTTTCACCTCCATGAGGATTTGTCCCGCACATACCGCGTGCGCAACGATGGCAGCGTCATCATGCCCTTGGTAGGCAAAATCCAGGCTGCTGGCAGCACTCGAGAGCAATTCGAGGACCGCTTGATGGAGGCCTACGCCGATTATCTGGTGGATCCCATCGCCACGGTGGATGTGGAGTATTCCCCCACCCGCAAAGTCACCGTTTTGGGTGAAGTCGAGCGTGCCGCAGTTCTCACCCTCACCAGCCCGCGCACCACGGTGCTCGATATTATCGCCAGTGCTGGTGGCATCGGTGTGGAAGGCGACCGCACCGGAGTGCTGATTGCCCGGCGCGTGGATGGCGTCATGACCATCCGCCATTACGACATGGATGGGCTCTTCGCTCCCGACGATCCCAACATGCGTACCGAAATTCCCTATGTCCAAGCCGGAGATGTGGTGTATGTTTTACGTACTTGGAATGCCATTTATGCTGAGAAGCTAGCTGTGGTTTCCGACACTCTCCGCGCGATGACCTTCGCCGAACGCGTCATCCTCAACGCTCCGCGGACCACCGAAGCCCTGCAAGGGGATTTAGACGAGGAGGGCTAAAAGCCTCTTAGGCCGTGAAGACGCAAAGCAAAGGCCCGTTCCAACTCTTCTACGAGTACCTCTATGTGATTGTCATCATCACAGCGGTGGCCATTGGGTCGGCCTACCTCATCACCAACTCGATGAAGCCACAGTATCGATCGCAGGCGCGCTATTTTTTGCCTAACGTGACGGACACGGTTTCCCTCACTTCCGAAGCCGGCAACATTCCTACCAGCCCAATGTTGCCCACCGCCAATGCCGATTTTCAGGATTCTCTGCTCGGCATTCTCAACGCTGCGGATACCCGCGCCTTGGTTGGCACCCGAGTACCTCAACGCAACAGCGATTGGCTGAAGAAGAACGTGAAGTTCGAGATTGACCGCTTCAATCTCATCACCATCACCGCCTATGACCCCGACGCGTCGATGGCCTTCACCGTGGCCTCTGAATATCTGCGTACCTTCCAAGAAAAGCTGGATTCCTCTACCAAAGAGCGGGTCGCGGCGAGATTGCAAACCTTTGCCGACGGCATCGTCCGAGAGAATCAATTGATCCAAGAGTTGGAGGCCGAACGCCTAGCCTTCATGAACAAGCATGGAGCCATTGATTTCGCCAGCGAGTTGGCCCAGCTCAGCCAGCGCCAAGTCGATTTGGAAAATAAAATCAGCAGCAACCAAACGAGCTTGGCGGCACTGGAAGAAAGGCGTGCGGAGATGGAGCGGCAAAAGGAAATTCGGCCGGAAACCACCGAAAGCTCCTCCACCATGGTCACCAACCCCTTGCTGGAAGAGCTCAAACGCAATTTGGCCAGCGCCAAGCTTGACCGCGCTACCTTGGCATTGCAATACAGGGAAAAACACCCCACCTTGGTGGCCAAGGATAAGGAAATCAAAACCTTGGAAGAGGAAATTGCCTCCATTGAGAGCGTGGTTCGTGGCTCCGCCACCCTCACTCCCGACTCTTTGCGCAAAGATTTGGATTCGCGTTTGGTGGATTTGGAACTTAGCAAAGCCTCGCTCACCAAAGAAGGCGAACTTTATGCCCAATCCTTAGAGAGCACCAAGGCGCGGCGCTTGGAATTGAGCGTTTTGCAAGCAGAACTGGAGTCTTTGGAATCCAAAATCAAAGCTGCGCGCACCACCCTCACCAACTACCGAGATCGCAAGGCCGAGTTGGAGTTATATTTAGCCAGAAACCCCAGCTTTTTGCTTGTTCCGGAATATCCCTCGGTTGCCCCCAGCCCCTACTACCCCATCTTGTGGGTCAATTTGTTGGTAGCCACAGTACTCGGCCTCTCCCTTGCCATTTGCGTGGTTCTTATCATGAACCAAGTGCGCTTCTCACGGGAGGCGGAACTATGGTAAAGGTGGCGGATCGCCCAGAATTTGCAGAAATCCCAAGCCATGTGCGCGAGGGCATCGAGTTGGATGTGCGCATCAAGGTTTTTGAGATTCTTCACGCCGAAGCTGTGGCGCGCAAAGAAATCTCCCCGCCCCCCAATACGCTTTTCGACAAACTTCCCGGACGCATTGCCCGGCTTTGTTTGTTCGTTGCCATTGGCGGCACTATCGGTGCCATTTCCTGCGTTATCGTCATCTACATCATGCGCCTGTTAGTCACCATCGTCTGATGATTAGCTACAAAGACATCACCGAACGCAAGTACAAATTGCTGGAGCGCTACAAGGCGGCCCTGCAAGAGGAGATGTTGGAAGAGCTGCGTGCACAAGCATTGGTGGAAGCGGAAAAAGATCGGTTCCCGTGGAAGGGCAAATTCCGCAGCCATGAGGAGCTTTCGCAGATGTACCAAGAATACAAACGGTGGGATCGACGCTTTTTGGTCGATACCGCGCTCCTCGCCTTATTGCTTTGGGGCGTGGTGTTTTCCACCCCCATGTTGGTAGCTACCGTTGCCCCACGCTCAAGTTGGATTGCCGATAACCCGCGGCTGGCTGCGCAGATGGCTGCTGAAAAAGAGGCGGCAGAAGCCCAACCCCAACAAGCTCCGGTTGAGCAGGCAAAGGAAGAAAACTAAGCCGTCCTTGGTTTAATCGTGGCCGTAGGATTCTGCGGCGAAGCCATAGGCGAAAAAGTAGGGCTTTTCATCAGCTTTGGGCACGGATTGAAAATCTTCCAGGTCGATCCACAGTTGATCCAATAAGTTCACCAATTTCTGCCTTCCTTCCTCGTTCAAAAACAAGGTCATGGTGCCCAAGCGGTATTTGCGAGGCGCGTCTCCGGGCGTAGGATTCATAATTCCCGCCTCAATGCGATTGCCGAGCCGACGCACCGCAGCACGGGCGATTTCCACCCGTACTTCTTGCCACTCTGGGTCGGAATCGGGACCAACAAAGATGTCCTCGGCATAGGTGGAATAAGTCACCTCGCCATTCTCGGCCTTCTCGCGGGTGACCAGACCACAGTCCTCCAGAATCCTGAGATGATAATGAAGAGCATGGCGCTCCAAGCCCATGTAGTTTTCCAAAGCAGCCAATTTGACCGGCTGCAGAAGAGTAATGAGATTCCAGGCCGCTTGGCGAATGGCCGATCGCAAGGCCTTGGCTTGGTCTAGAGAGGTTAATTGGGATGTTTTGCGCGGCATCTTTGAGGCAAAGGAGGGCCGACCATTTTAGCCAAGTCGTAGGTAAAAAAATCGGTTTTTATTTACACCATGCGGTTTTTGCAGCTACACTTTGCTTCTCACCCAAAAAACTCAAACCATGCGATTTTTCCCTCTCGTCCTCGCTTTTCTTTTTTTCCTTGTGCCCACTGCCCATGTTCAAGCCAGCCAGGCGCCCTCGGCTACGCTTGGCTCCTTGGCCAATTCCACCCCAGCCCCTCCCCCCTCTCCTTTTCCCAAGCTGCAGGTCGGGTGGGAAAACCTATACGATTTCGGGATCCTGGGAGGCGATTCCTTTCGGGCGGTTGCCGTGGATTCCCAGGGAAACGCCATCGCCGTAGGCTCCAGCCTTGGCGGAATTAGTACGTTTTCCTATGAAACCTTGATCACCAAATACGATGCCTTGGGCAATCTCGTCTGGGTTCGTCGCTACGACAGCCCTGGTAGCGGTTTTGCCGATACCGCGGTGGATGTTGCCATAGACGGAAACGACGACATTGTGGTTCTGGCCACTGGCCCCACCAATTCGGGTGACCAAGACATTCTGTTGTTTCGCTACGATGCCGCTGGCAACCTGCTCTGGCAATCTATTTGGTCGAACAACTGGTCCGATTCCGCCACCGCCCTAGTCATTGCTGCTGACGGTTCTATTTATGTGCTAGGCACTTCCTACTATGGTTTGCCCGAGGTTTCCAATGTGGTGCTCCTCAAATGGAGTGCTCAGGGGCAACTGCTTTGGGAACAAAACTACGACGGCCACGGAGGAACGGATGAGGGCCGCCGTTTGGCGCTGGACAACCAGGGAAATATCCTTGTTGCGGGCAAAACCATTCACACCGCTGGTACTACCAACTTTGATTGGTTGGGTTTGAAATATGATTCCGCAGGTAATTTATTGTGGGTGTTCGAGCAAGGGGGGGCCGCCTTGTGGCCCGACGAGTTACTCGACATGACGGTCACCTCAGCAGGAGAAATGGTCATGACCGGCTATTTCGTCAATACAGTCATTGGCTTTGGCGGTGAAACCGACCCAACCACCATACTTGTAGATGCACAAGGCAACCTACGATGGGAAACCACCCAATCCGTACAAGGCTCCGGCCGTTGGTTAGCCGTTACCACGGATGCGAACGACCAGATTTTTGTGACCGGGGAGCCTAGCCTGGTTGCTTGCATGGAACCCGCTTTCGGCCAAACCCTCTGGACCCGAACCGTTCAAAATACGGGCGCCCTTTACACGAGCCCCAAAGCCCTGCTTGTCGATGGACGCGGGAATCTTTTGGTGGCAAGCACCACTTCCACTTTCGCCCAAGGCACAAACATTTTCCTTCAGTCCTTGCAAACGCAATCGGGAGCCCTGCTAGATTCTCTGGAATACGGCGGAAACTACGATCAAGATGTCGCCGCGTCAGAAAACCGGAGCATGGCCCTAGCCGGCAGCAACCGCATCGTTTTGGTTGGCACCTCTGCCAACATTCACGACGACGATGCTCTAATCCTTAACCTGGTTCCATAACCCGACCCTCAGCAACGCCTACAATCCTCGCTCCTTTTTGATGTGCGACCATGCATCATTGATGGCGGCCATTTTTTCGGTAGCAAACTCAAGAAAATCTTCGGGTAGCCCCTTAGCCTGCAAGGTGTCCGGATGATATTCGCGCACCAATTTGCGATGGGCACGGCGCACTTCTTCATCGCTGGCGTTAGCGGAAACACCCAAAACTTCGTAGGGAGAAACTTGCGGTTCTCCATGGGCGGCGGCAAAGGCCGCTTTACAGGATTGGTATTCCGCTTGGTCTAAACCAAAATCCCAAGCAATCTTCTGGATGAGTTGTTCCTCCGCAGGATGCAAATGACCATCGGCCAGGGCCACGGCTAATAGAATGCTGACAATGTCACGCAGGCGTTGAGGTTGGGCGCGAAAGATACTGCGAATTTGCTTGGTAAATTCACCAATTGGGGTTTGGCTATCTCTGGCTTGATTGAAAACCTTGGCGGCAATTTGGCGATCCTCCGACGACAGCCCTAAGGACTGACTTAAGAAAGCATCGAAGGTTTGGATTTCGTCCTTAGTCACCCGACCGTCCGCCTTCGCCACTTTTGCCGCCAAACTAGTCAGTGCAAGAGCAAACACCAGCTGTAAATCTTGAGCACTTTGAGGCATGGTGCGGGTTTGGCCATGCATGCGCCCTCCAAAACTCTGCGTATCTCGGCTGAGGTTGGAGCCTAAAGCCCCACCCAAAACCATGCCAAGGGGGCCGCCAACCAAAAACCCCAACGTCCCTCCGACCAAGGTGCCAAAAATTCCCATGGCGGGATTTTAGCGGTGCTTCTCTGGCCCTGTTTTTGCACCAAAGAAAACTCTTCAGCAAAACGCTTTGCAAACCAGGAATTTCGCTTTGGGCGGATGGTTTTCGCTCCTCTCTGCTTGTGGTGCATTTTGTAAAATTTTATTTTTTCTTAACCATCTTTCTGTAAATGGTTTACATGATTCTCACTATTTCAGTCCGACTCCTGCAAATGCCGATAAACAGACGCACATCCAACTTGTCATGAACGCCCTGCACCCTTTAATTGCCGTTGGACTCTTGGCCCTGCCTTCACCCGCACAAGAGCCCACCCCTCCAAAGACGGATACAACCCTGGTGGATTCCATCCTGGGCGAGCTGGGAGAGTTGGAGGCTCCCGTGGAATATGGCAGCCAAGATTCTTTCATTGGCATCCATGGATTTTTTGACTTGGTGTACCGTAACGGGGAAAACCAAAACGCGGGTTTTGATTTGCACCACGCAAATCTACTCCTCGATGTGGCCGTGAGCCAGGACGCAGACGCGCGCATCGAATTCGAATGGGAACATGGTGGGAATGCTGTGGAAACCGACCAAATTTATTTGGATTACCACCCATTCGCCAACAACACATCCTTCCTTATGGGGCGGTTTTACACACCCTTTGGTGTGGAGCGCAGGGTTTGGTATCCACCGGTAAGTAAAACCGTCACCCGCCCCCTGGTCTTTCGCGAAGTGGTGCCCGGCAACTGGTATGAAACCGGCGCCATGGTGGTGTGGAAAGATCAGGATAAAGATCCCATGTTTCAAGTTGAGGCCGCACTTACGAATGGCTTGGGTGCCAGCCTTGATACCAACCCCCGCACTGCCCGCCAATCTACCGACAACAACCAAGGACTCATGTTTTCCGGACGGGCTGGAATGGAAATCGACGCCGTCGGTGGCGGATTTTCTTGGGCCAGTGGAAATTATGATGGAGACGACCAAAATGCTTTCCGTTATTTAGGCGTGGATGTAGGCATTGAATTGGAGGTGGCCAGCCTGAATGCCGAATGGGTTTCAAGCACGGTAGATACGCCTCTCGCGCCTGGAGGCTCCTTTGACCGCGACGGCTGGTATGTGCAGGTGTATTGCCCTGTTCTGAAAGAGGAGCAAGAGTTTGGCTTGTTCACCCGCTTCGATCGCGTCGACCCAGACAGCAGGGTAGCTGACGCCAATGACCGCAATGCCACATCTTTGGGCTTGCGCTGGGTGCCATCCTCCCAAGTCACGTTCAAGATGGAGTACCAAAAGGTGAATCCCACAGCCCAGGGTAATTGGCCTGGTCAAGACTTGTTTGCCCTTCAGGTTGTCTTGGATTTCTAAAATGCTGCGTATCCTTCTCGCTGTCCTCATTTTTCAAGCTGCCGTGCTTGCGCAAGCTCCAGCAGTGGAAACGGTGAGGGGGAAGCTACGTCCATCTTTGGTGGTCATCAGCAAGCGTGTGCTTGGCTATGCCGCAGAAGGTGATTATGCACGCGCAAACAAAGCAGCGCAGTACCTCGATCCGCTTGTTGTTGAATTAGAAAAACGCTGGAAAGATCGCTTTGTTGTTCGCCAACTTCTTCGTGAGTCATTAAAAAACCAAGATTTGTCCGGGGTTCACGATTCTCTCCGCAACCTGGTGCTGGCAGATTTTCACGATTTACTTTCCAACCTTACCAAGCAGCAGGGAGAGGAAGGGCCTTCTCCACGCACTCGGCTCTTGATGGCCCAACAAGATCTCAAGTTTTTGCAAGCAGGGCTTCCCAAGGACAAGCAAGGCCAGCGGTTGCGTTTGGCCCTAGACAAACTGTTCCATGCCCTCATTCAAACTGTCCCGCATAAAGCCGAATATGGCAAAGCTGAAGCAACTTGGATGGAAAAAGCGGATTCTTTAGGGCAAAAAATCCTCACCCTCATTCATGAAACCGAGGCCAAGCCTGAAAGCGCGGGGGTTTCCCCATGAGAAAATGGCTACCGAATAGTATTGGCGTGCACTTTGCAGTCTCCTCGATGGTGCTCTTGTTGATGGCGGGGCTGCCCTTGGCGTATTATTCCACAAAAAATATCAAAACCCGCAACAGAACGGCTTTAGCAGAAAAAGGTGCCGCTATTTTGGAATACCTGGATTGGACTTTGCAATTCGATTTGGAGTTGGAAGATGGCCGCCGCATCCAAGAACAACTGGATTCGATGGCCCACTTGCCGGAAGCTTTACAACTCTCCGTACGCACACCCAATGGTGAGCTGCTGGCCAGCTGGCGTGGTGATAAGAAACTCAGCAATATAAATGCCCTGAGACAATCGCATATAGTCGTTGATGGGAATGGAAATTTCCTCGGCACAATTGAATTAGAATTGAGCACCGATTTTCTAACCGCTGCAGAATCCAAAACGGTGCACTCCATGATGTATATGGCAGGCATCCTGTTGGGCATCATAGCGCTGGTCAGCGCCCTGCTTGGATCTCGAGTAAGCCGACGCCTGCAAAGGCTTGCAGCAGCCTCCGAAGCCCTGTCCCAAGGTAAGCTTGATGCACGCGCAGACGAGCGCGGCCATGATGAAACCAGCCAATTGGCCGCTGCCTTCAACCGTATGGCAGAGCGGATTTCCAGGCGCGAAGCCCAGCTGAAAGATGCTCGCGAAGAAGCCTTGAGTCATGCGGCCAAGGCCAAAGCTGCCGAAGAAGCGAAAGGAAGGTTTTTAGCAACGATGAGTCACGAGATTCGCACACCTATGAATGGTTTGTTGGGAATGGCAGATTTGTTATTGGAAACTCCATTGAACGGAGAGCAACGAGATTTAGCAAGCACTCTGAGGAACTCGGGAGATTCTCTGCTCACCATTTTGAATGACATTTTGGATTACTCCAAAATCAAGGCCGGGAAAGTAGATTTTGAAGCGATCGATTTTGACATCGATGATCTTGTGGAGGATACCGTCGATCTATTCGCCTCAAAAAGTTTGGAGCAAGGCATCCAATTGCGTTCCAGCGTTGAAGACAAAATGCCCAATACCTATGTTGGTGATCCAGGCCGCTTACGTCAGGTATTAGCCAATTTAATCGGCAATGCAGTAAAATTTACCGCAGAAGGATATGTGCACACTCGGGTATGTTGTCTTCGCCAAGAAAAAGATAACGATTTGTTGCGTTTTGAGGTAGAAGATACGGGAAAAGGAATTTCTGAACAAGAAAAAGCCAAACTTTTCCGCCCCTTCGAGCAAACAGAAGCTTCTACTTCCCGCAAATATGGAGGCACGGGGCTTGGGCTTTCTATTTGCAAGGAGTTTGTGCAACTGATGGGAGGAGAAATTGGAGTGGAAAGTGCTCCAGGTAAGGGAAGCACCTTTTGGTTTCAAGTACCGCTTCCTCGTGCGGAAAAGCAGCGGCCTGTTCCCGATTTGGGAATGGAAAGCCAACATGTATTACTAGTTTGTTCAGCACAAAAAAATTGTGGACTGGGTCCAGATAAATTGCACCGCCGAGCGATTTCCTTCGAGCATTGCAATCGGATCGCCGATGCTTTGCAGATGCTGCAACAAAGCAAAAAGTCACAAAAACCATTTACCGCAATCTTGCTTGGTTATCGGTTGCTGGGTGGTGACGAAGCTGGGGTTGTGGAGGTTTTCCGTCAAACCGCTCCCCAGCTTCCCTTAATCTTGTTGAATGGCGACCTCAGCAAAAAACAAAAAGAACGGAGCCATTGGAACGCAGTCCTCAACTTTCCCCTGCATTCGCGCAAGATCGTTGGCGCTCTTCGTGCCGGACTTGACGGGAATGCCAACCGTAGCCAGCCAAGCATAATGACTGCAGCAGCAGAGGATCTGCCATCCTTGGATATCTTGGTGGTGGACGACAACGAAGTCAATCGTATGGTGGCAAAGCGGATGCTGGAAAAAATGGGGTGTAGGGTAACCACCGCCATGGACGGAAAAGAAGGAGTGGAAGCGGTGGCGAGCGGTGCCTTCGACCTGGTGTTCATGGATATTCAAATGCCGGTCATGGATGGGTTGGAAGCCGTCCAGGCCATCCGCCAGATGCCAAACGACAAAGCCAAAACCTTGGTTTATATGCTGTCTGCGAATGCGGGCAATGACGTGTTTCAGGAAGCGGAAACGGCCGGTGCCGATGGCTTTTTGACCAAACCTTTTAAGGTGGATGCATTGGTGGAGGTTTTGCGCACCGCGGCAGGCCAAATCCTTTCTTGCAGAGAGAAAAGTTGAACGGAATAAAGTTGTAACTCCTGCAACAGACCTCGTCCTCTTTATGCCCACCATCTCGGTGTGGCGGTAAACACCAACCAAGGAGTCTTCATGAGGTCTTCTCGTCTTTTTCTTCCCATCCTTTCCTTGTTCGCTGCGGCCCTTCTCTGGCATCCAGGACTTTCCGCCCGGCCTTTCAGCCAAGAAGAAGCCGCTACCGAAGACGGCTCCAACAATTACGTTATTCTAAAATTGGTAGAAATCAGCCAGGATTCAAAAACTGGATGCTCCACGATTTCCTGCACAGATGGCGGCAATAGTTGCGCTTACGATCCTGTTACCGGAAAGATTTTTCCTTGGGCTCCCCCCAAAACCAAACACCCCTAAATTGATCCTTTGAAAAAGTTCGCTCCCCTTCTACTTATTTTTACCGGCTTGAGCTTGCTTGTTTTCTTCTTTAATCGGGATTCCATCCCGTCCAAGCAAGCTCCGTCGGCACCCCCTGATTTTTCCGAGCAATCTTCTCCCAGCGCATCTTCCAAGCCGGAAGCCACGCTTTCCCGGACTCCCCAACCGCCGCCAACTAATCAGCTATTTCAAGCCGATGAAGCTTCTATTTGTGGGGTGGTTGTGGATGAAGAGGGCACCCCACTCTCTCAGGCTGATTGCCAACTTTTTCGAAGTTCGGCGCCATCGGGTTTTGAAGTGCTCTCCACTTTGCCTAAAAATCCTACCAAGCAAACCCTGACCGATGGACAAGGTTATTTTTGCTTTCCCGCAGAACCTGGTTGGTGGAAGGTTGTGGTGCAAGCAAAAGGACAAAGCCCATGGCAGCGGGATTCTTGCGAACCAGGAGATTTTTTGTGGATTACCTGCTCCCAGTCACACAGCCTCTCTATCAAGGTTGCCGACATTAATCGCCGCCCCATTGAAGGTGCAACTATTTCCTTTTTGAAAACCTCCCATGGAAATCCACAAAGCCTTCTACCCGTTCAAACCACCAATAATCTGGGCATTGCTCAATACAACTTGCTTCCCCCCAAGCCCTGGGTGATCGCAGTAAGCCATCCTCACTACCGCACGGAGTACCAAGATACGGAAGTATCGGCTGAAGAAACCACCATCCTATTGAAACCAGGGATACAAATTGCAGGTCAAGTATTTGTCGGCGAAGAGGATCCTGCTCCTCCCTTTGTCACCATTGATTTCAACAGCCTAGAGGGGTCTGGTTCCAACCACAGCATTTCCTGTAATGCACAAGGACGTTTTGAATCAAAAGTGTCCTTCCGTCCCAACCTCATGGTCGAGGTCGTCGCACATGCCGCTGGTTTTGGTGAAATTACAAAAACCGTGGTTCTGCCTGAACTGGAAGATTCTCCCAACCACCGCGTAGAAATTGAATTTCATTTTTCTGAAGGCGAGCGCATCGCTTGGGGAAAAGTTGTCGACCAACATGGCGCCCCAGTAGATAAGGTTCATGTGCTCAAAATGCCAATTCTGTCTTTGCCTGCAGATAGCCAGAGCTCGGCATCCTTTTCGTTTGTGGCCAAGGCCCGTCCAGCCACAGAAACCAATGCTC
>JAJRZS010000034.1 GCA_024275135.1 Planctomycetota bacterium
CGTCTCAACCACTGCAGGGCATGGTAAAAGAAATTCGACCGGCCGCGAATCCACAAACGCGGAGCTTCGACATCAAAATTGAACTGCCAAGCAATCAACATTTGCGGGTCGGTATGTATGGAACGGTCTCCCTTCCCCAACAGCCTAGGCAGGGCTTGCTCATTCCTAAAGCGGCCGTTCGCCATGTAGGCCAGCTGGAGACAGTCATGGTCAAAGTCAACAATGAGCGGTGGCAAACGCGCTATGTGCGGACCCGAGAATTCGACAAGGATTCCGTCGAGGTCTTATCCGGTTTAGAGGCCGGAGAAATCATCGGCTGGAGTCACTAAGCAACAAAGTCATGGCCTCTTCCTTCCAAGATCGACGTCGACCTAGTTTGGTGGCCCGCATGGTGGCCCCCTTTCTCTCCGGTCATCTCGCGGTTCTGCTTACCATTACCTCTCTCGCAGTTGGCTTTGTTGCGGTTGCCTTCACTGCGCGAGAAGAGGAACCCCAAATTGTGGTTCCGGTCGCAGATGTTTATGTCCAAGCCCCTGGCTCCAGTGCAGAAGAAGTCGAGAAGCTCGTGGCCACACCCTTGGAGCGTATTCTTTGGCAGGTCGACGGCGTGGAGTATGTGTACTCGGTTTCTCAGCGCGACCAAGCCGTGGTTACTGTGCGCTTTTTTGTCGGCGAAAACCGGGAAGATTCCTTGGTCAAACTGCGAGACGCCATTGCTTCGCAAATGGATCAGGCTCCTTCCCTGGTCAAGGGTTGGGTGGTCAAACCCATTGAAATCGATGATGTTCCCATCCTCAATGTCGCCCTTTATTCCGACTCGCTTGACGATCATGCCTTGCGCCGGATAGCTGAAGAAATCCGTCCACGGCTGGAATCTCTCGATGACATTTCACGAACTCGCATTGTCGGCGGCCGCTCCTCGGTGGTGAAGCTGGAGCCAAAGCTAGATGCCATGCGCGCGCGTGGAGTTGCACTACAAGACATTCAGTTCGCTTTGCAAGGCGCCAATGTCAGTCTTCTCGCCGGCAGCTTATTGCAAGAAAACGAACAAACCTCGATTTTAGCTGGCCCTAATCTGCAAACCATCGACGAGATTGGGGACTTGGTTGTTGGCGTCAATCAAGGCAAACCCATTTTTCTGTCTGAGGTATGCACGATCACGGATGGGCCCGAGGATGTTCACCATTACACTCGTATCGGCTTCGGCCCCGCTGCCGAGGTTCGCGACAACGGGCAAAGCCTGCCTGCTGTCACTCTCGCCATCGCCAAGAAAAAAGGCACCAATGCGGTAACTGTGGCAGAAAAAGTGCGCGCGCGCTTAGCGGAAATCGAAGAAGCCATGTTGCCCGCGGGGGTGAAGGTGCGCATCACCCGCGACAACGGGCGCACCGCCGATGCCAAGGTGGATGAACTTTTAGAGGCGTTGGCATTCGCCATGGTTTCGGTCATTAGTTTGCTGATGCTGGCCATGGGTTGGCGAGAGGGATTGGTCGTGGCCCTGGCGGTTCCCATTTCTTTCGCCCTCGCCTTGTTTACCAATATGTTGTTGGGCTACACCATCAACCGCGTAACCTTATTCGCGCTTATCCTCACTCTGGGCTTGGTGGTCGACGATCCCATCATCAACGTCGATAATATTCAACGCCATATCTTGAAAAAGAAACAAGGCCCACGGCAAGCCACCCTGGATGCCGTTGCCGAAGTTCTGCCTCCGGTTTTTCTTTCTACCCTTACCGTGGTGGTTTCCTTCCTGCCGATGTTTTTTATCACTGGCATGATGGGCCCTTATATGGCTCCCATGGCCGGAACCGTGCCCCTTACCGTGGGGTTCTCCATGGTCGCTGCAATGTCGGTGGTGCCATGGGCCGCCTATCGCTTGTTGCGGCACAAGGGTCTTGTCAAAGCCGATACGGTAAGCAAGAAAGTCGAACTGGACTGCGAAGAAGTCCATGAGGCCCACCCGCAACCCGTACATAAAGCAACTTTGTGGCAAAGCGCCTATCGCGCGGTCGTCACCCCTTTCCTTCACTCCAAGGCAAGGCGCTGGGCTTTGTTTGCCTTGGTCGTCATTCTGCTTGGTTTGTCTGGCATGCTTGCCATCACTGGACGCGTGCCGATGAAAATGTTGCCATTCGATAACAAAAACGAATTGCAACTTGTGTTGGATCTTCCAGAGGGAAGCAGTTTGGAAAAAACGGATGCGCTCGTGCGCGCCTATGAAAATTACTTGCGCACCGTTCCAGAGGTTACGGATTTCACCACCTACACCGGCACCTATAGCCCCATCGACTTCAATGGCATGGTCCGGCATTATTTCTTCCGGCACGGTAACCACCTCGCCGACATTCGAATTAATCTGGCCGACAAAGACCTGCGGGTCCAACAAAGCCACGAAATCGGTTTGCGCCTGCGCAACGATCTCACTGCGATTGCTCAAGAGCATGGTGCCGTCTTGAATATCGTGGAGTCTCCGCCTGGGCCGCCGGTGTTGGCAACCGTAGTGGCAGAGGTTTACGGGCCAGCGGATGCCAGTTACCAAGATTTAGCCGCCGCGGCCCAAACTGTGCAGCAAAAAATGGTAGAGGAAGTAGGTGTTGTGGATGTGGACAACTCCTTGGAACAGCTAAGACCACGCTGGGAGTTCGTGGTCGACCGCACAAAGGCAGCACTCCATGGAATTGACACCGCCACCATCGACAGCACTTTGCGCATGGCCTTGGCCGAAGATAGCGCTGGCATCCTGCACCGCCCGCAAGAGCGTCAACCTTTACCCATTCAAATCCGCCTTCCCCAAGCCGAGCGCAACGACATTGAGCGACTCAAAGAAATCCCTGTACGTGGGCGCATGGGTGGCCCCACGGTCCCCCTTGGAGAACTAGGCACCTTCAAGCAAGGCCAGGAAGAACTTTCGATTTACCACAAAAATCTTAAGCGGGTGGTTTTTGTTCGCGGCGAAATGGCCGGACGCTCCCCAGTGGATGCGGTTTTGGCTTTGCAACCGGAGATTGAAAAAACCGAACTTCCCGGTCATTCCAAGGTCGAATGGGCCGGTGAAGGAGAATGGAAAATCACTTTGCGCGTTTTCCGCGACCTTGGCCTGGCCTTCGGCGCTGCCATGCTGGCCATTTATGTTTTGCTGGTGGTGCAAACAGCCAGCTTCTTGATGCCCTTGCTCATCATGTCGGCCATTCCATTGACCGCCATCGGTATCCTCCCCGGGTTTTGGTTGCTCAACCTGATTGTGGATCATCCCATCGGCGGCTATGCGACCCCAGTGTTCTTCACCGCAACGGCCATGATTGGCATGATTGCCCTGGGTGGCATTGTGGTCCGCAATTCCATCGTGCTGATCGAATTCATTCAGAATGCAGTCCAAGCCGGAGCGCGGCTTGAGGATGCCATCATCGAGTCGGGGATCGTGCGCATGCGTCCCATTTTGCTCACCGCTATGACCACGGCTTTAGGTGCATGGCCCATTACCTTCGACCCCATCTTCAGCGGCTTGGCGTGGGCCCTCATTTTCGGCCTCTTCGCCAGCACCTTGTTCACTTTGGTGGTAATTCCTGTGGCCTACTATGCTTTGTTCCGCAACCAAGCTGTAGCCTAAGCAGGAAGCCACAAAGAGGCATCCCCGTAACTAAAAAAGCGATACCGTTCACGGATGGCCTCGGCGTAAACGTCTTTCACAAAGCCTAGCCCATGCTCTGCGCCTAAGTGTTGAGCCATCGCTCCCACCAAAGCCAACAAGGTGGACTGTGGGGTGTGAAAATTGGTGAGCAATGCATCCACCACTTGAAAACGAAAGCCAGGAAGTATCATCAATTGAGTACTGCTCCTGTGCCCCAAAGCCCAGGCTTCCAACGCTCGGCAAACAGTGGTACCGGCGGCAATTATCCTCCCCCCCGCCTTTTGTGTTTTTTCAATCGCCTCGACCAAAACTGGAGGAATAGAAAATTCCTCCGCATGCATGATGTGGTCTTCGACCATTTCTGTTTCGACCGGTAGAAAGGTACCCTGCCCAACATGCAAGGTTAGGGTGGCGCATTGCACCCCAAGTTTTTGCAACTCCTCCAACATGGTACGGTCAAAATGCAAACTCGCGGTTGGCGCTGCCACCGAGCCATCTTCTTGCGCCCAAATGGTTTGATAGCGCTGGCGATCCTCCTCGGAATCAAGATCTTCTGCGGCCTGCTGGCGTAAGCGACGAATATAAGGTGGCAGTGGAGTTGAACCAATTCCCATCAGCAGCTGGTTCCATGGAACATCAAGCAGCTTTTCTACAATCCACTCCCCCCGTTCTAATTTTTCCACCAAATGGAACACCGGGGAATCTCGCCACAACAGCTTGACTCCAGGTCGTAGCCGCCCTCCCGACAGCATGACTTTGGCAAAACGCACATTGCAGGGGGATAAAAAAAGGCCCTCGACCTCGCCACCCGTTGGCTTTTTCAAACACAACCTGGCCGGTAAAACTCGAGTGTCGTTGAAGACCAGCAAATCGCCTGCACGAAAATGCTCCTGTAGCTGGCAAAACTTTTGGTGCTTCCACTTGCCTTGACCTGGCACGACAACCAACAACCTCGCATCTTGCCGTTGGCGTGCAGGATGGCGAGCAATCAGTTCTTGCGGAAGATGAAAATCAAGTTCTTCGAGCTTCATCCTGAGTTGCTCCTATCCAAGAGCGGAGAAGCTCCATCTGACGGAAAAAGTCATGGTCTTCAAACTCCATGGGGTTTTTGAAGAAAGCCGAAGCCGCATGCACCACCCCGCCTTGTTTCCTACTTTGGGCAAGCAAGGCAATGCGCGCTAAATCCAACACCAAAGGCGCGGCCAAGGCTGAATCGCTGCCTTGCCAAGTAAATTGCAACTGCATTTTTGCACCCAAAAAACCTTCAAAATGAATGAAATCCATCGCCGTTTTCCAGTCATGCAAACTCGGCACAAAGTTGATATGCACACCAGAATGCAAATAGGGACTTTCTTTCAAAATTTCCGTGAGCACCGCATCTTTATTCGATAGTTTCAATTGAGCTCGCTTGGGGTCTTCTAGTGCCGCGCCGTCTTTATTGCCAAGCATGTTGTAGCCCTCCCAAGCCATAACTCGAAACCGTCGATCGCGAAACATCGGTGCCAACGCCGTTTTGAGCAAAGTCTCTCCGGTTTTGCCGTCATTGCCCAAAACGGGCACCCTTTGTTTGCGCGCGAAAGCAGCAACCGCGGGAATGGCCGCGCCAGGAGCTGGAGTAAAATTGATAAAAGGAACGCCTTCGGCGATGGCGGCTAAGGCATACAAGACCGAACGGGAAATATCGAGGGGAGCATCCTTCAGCAAGTGCATGGCGTCGGCATTGGCATCCAACCACTGTTCTGGGATTTCCCGCACGCGTTCCGCGGAAGCCAAATAGACTACAACCCCGCGAGTCATGCGATCTGCGGCCATCCAATCGCGAATGTCGGCACGTAGGGCCTCCACCATTTCAGCAGGCGCCAACTGCAAACGGTCGGCCGAAGCCCTGTGCACCAAACGCTCATCTTCAGGCTCCGGAACTCCAGGCGCCACGGACATCGCCAAACGATCCCGCAAACCAGCACTAAGCTCCACCAAGTCCGTCGGCAATACTCCGGTGCGGACTAAATCTTCCGCAGAGTGATGCGGGTCTCCGGCGACATCCCAACCGGTAACCCAAAACCGCTCGTAATCGGCAAAGGGAATCGATGAGAACTCCTCCCCTGCAGTCACCATGCCAACTGGCGGCATCCCCGAACGCAAGGCTTCGATGCCATGCAACACCGTGGTGCCAATGGCACCATGGACGCCCACCAATAATAGGCCAATCTTCTCCGGGTCGGGGTTCATTGTTGTTTCGCCAAGTTTCGCAAGTATCGTTGGTATGCTGCCTGTTCCACACCAAAATCCAGGCCTTGGCGTAAAGCCGAGGAGGGATTGGCGGGCACAGAGCGCGACCATTGTCCACCTGCGGAGGCACTCTCGCCATCTTGTAGCAGAGGAACTGGTTGCAACTTCGAGGGAGATCCAGGTGCCGCCTCCTCTAGCCGCGCCGAGCCATCCGCATTTACCCCCTGCAGAGCTTCTAAGCTTCCGTAAACAGAGGGTGAGCGGGAAGGCGGGGATAAAAACACCCAACCCGCAACCAAGAACTGGCACAGCAGCAGCCCCACCCAAACTGGCCACTCAGCCAGAGGTGTGAAACGAATGGACCGACCCTCTGCTTGGGGTAGGAGAGAGCGACGCTGCTGGATGGAAATATGCTCACTCAACAGGGTGCGCAAAAGGGCATCGGCATCGAATTTAGGGTTGATACTGGCGGCCAAAGGGGCCCAAGGGCGGCCGACAAAGAGCACGAGGGCAAACACCAAAACCCCACCGAGGATGGCAGCCTGAAGAGGAAGGCCATGCTCTGCCTGAGCACTCAAGCCAAAAGCCAGCGCTCCCAAAAATCCAGCCAACAGGGCCTGGCCAAGTCGCCGCAACCACAGTTGCCAGCGCAGGTGCCGAAGAAAAGCGGTCACTGCAAACCAGGCTCTAACAGTTCACGAGTAAATAAAATCTCCACAGGATGGCCAATGGGCGGAAGCAGGAACACATTGGGATACCAAATGCTTTGGTTGTTCGACGATGGATCCGAACCACCAAGCAAATGGTTGGCAGGGCGAAAGTGGACCAGGCTGACCAAGTTGCCCTCCCCTTCGGCGGCAAAGAATTCTTTGGCGTCTTTGTGTGGGCGGATAAAGCGGGACCCCAAATAAACGAAACGGCCGCGTTGATAGGTACGCTCTTCGCGTACGTTCAGCACCAAATCTTCTGCCCGATAACGGTAATGCTCAATATGGTCTCCAATTTCTTTTTCCCAGGAAACATAGATATAGAAACCATCGCCATGGGCTGGGGTAAAGGTGTAGGGCATGGCGCCGGCTTGAACCTCTTCCGGAGTGGGTTGAGGGTCGGTAGGCACCACCTCACCATTTTCTCCTTTTTCTACCCCCAGCATGAGCATGGCAGCGTTGAGGGCCGTCGCACTCATCTCGGTGGTGGAAAGCAAGGCCTCGTAATCCTTGCCCTGGGGTTGTTTCACCAACAGATATTCCAAAGGTTCATACAATTGGCAAATCTCCCCTTGGATGCGAATGGTGCCTGCATCGAGGTCGACATGCACCCCTTTGTCAGCAAACTCCTGCAGAGCCGCTTGCACTTCGCTTGCCGGTTCTTGGGGGAGGGAAGAAGCCAGCAAGAAAGCCGAAAACCAGGAGAAAAGACCAAGGGTGAGCAGGTTCCTAAGCATGCGTTCAGCTTAACGAAAAAAGTGTGGCCAGGTTCATTGGCTTTGCTGCTCAAGAGAAGTCTGTGCCTGCTGCCAAAGTTCACTGAAATTCGGGGCAAGGCGCCGCACAATCTCCCACTGATGCTTGGCAAGCTTCAATTGCCCGACCTGCGTCAACAACTGAGCAAGTTGGGCATGGGCCACATCCGACAATGGCATATGGTCGACGCGCCGCTGAGCCAACTGCAGAGCAAGCTCCATCTGATTGCCCTTGGTCGCCAACTCTACAGCGCGGCGAAGTACAGAATCTTCGGCATAACCAGACAGCAAGCTGTGCAAGGACGAAAGCTCTTCTTCCCCAGCTTCCACCGCATCCACCAAAGCGCGCTCCTGAATGCGATCGGCAAGCAACACCCAAGATGCCCCCTCCGGGGCAAAGGCCTCGGCAACGGCTAGATGCCATTCCTCTAAGAACTCAGGCTGCTCGAGCAAAATAGCCAGCGCATGACGACGGGCTGGCCCGGGCGGCAATCGGTTAGCCATCACTCCAAGCACCTGCAATCGCTCCGGCATCTGCAGGGAACGCCGCAACAAATGCTCCAACCATTCTGCAGCATTCGTGGAATGCGTGTAGGCCAGGGTAGAAGCACAGCTAAACAAAATGTCGGCAGGTATGGACTCTATATCTAACCCCGACATATCCAGAGTGACCGGAGCCATTTCCATCGTGCATACTTGCAAAGCATGCAGTAAGGTGCCAAGCTCTGGATAAGCACGGCTTAGGCGGGTCATCGAACCCCAACTGCTTTCATCCCTAGGCTCTGTTTGCAGTTCCTTCAGCTTGCGCAACAATTCCTGCTCGAGGATGCCTCGATTTTTTTTCGAGGACACAGCCAAGGCCGACCAAACCTCCATGCGCAGCCCTCGCCGCAAATCTTCCTCGGCAAAACCCGGAGCTGATTGCGCCAAAGCTACAGCAGCATCAACCCATGCCGGATGGTCGCTTGCAGCCAAGGCACGCAACCAACTGGCTGCAATTTCATAGTCTTGAGGCAAGTCTGCTTGCAGCCACTTCTCAATAAGCGCCTCCGCAGGCGGCAACCCAACCAAAAGCTCTCTCGCCAGGCTCCTGGCGGCTGTGCTGTAGATGTTGGATTCGGCAACGTCTCGCAAGAGGAGCAAATCTTCTTCCTCTCCATGTTGAGCTAAGGCTCGCACAATTTTCATCTGTGGCACACTTTCAGCATGCGGCAGAAGTTGCAACAGATAGGCGCGGGCGTCGTCATTGAAGGGAGAGCGAGCCAAGGCCAAGGGAAACAAGACGCGCTCGGGAATAGCTTCATGATGCAGAAGCACCGGCAACAAAGGATCCACTTCCGAGCTGCGCCCCAAAAGCATGACCACTTGTTGGGCTTTGATGCCAGTATCCCAGCCACCATCCACCAACCATTCCATGACCAAACGCTGAGCTTCCGGCAGCGGCGAGCTGGCTAAATCCACCATCCATCGGCCGCGCAAATTGAGGGAGAGGTTGGGCGCTCGCTGTTTGTACTGCTCAAGCAAATCTTGGTAGCTGGAAAACAAGGGCAGCATGCGACGGGCCAATCGACGCATTTCTGCACCGGAATTGTCGAGTTCCGTGCGCAGCAAGGCGGCAATGGTTTCATCTTTGCCTTGGCTTGCCAGCGCCTCCAGAGCGGCCGCGCGAAAACTGGGGCTGGCCTGACGAGCGAGCAGGTAAATCTGTTGGCGCACTTCGGGGCGGGTTTCATGGCGAGCCCATAGCTGCAAGGCATACTGCGCAGGATATTCTTTCAGTGTGCGCGCTAACTCTTCCAGCAGAGGTAAATCCTCAGCTTGGACACATTCCCGCCAACCCGCGAAAACCCGACGAACATAGGGCGGGGCGGCGTCGGCAGTAAGACTGGGACCTAAGGCCTCTATCGCATCATGGCCATCAAGCAAAAGTAAAAACTCAGCCACGCGGCCACGCTCCGCCGCCGCATGCTGCTTGCGCAGAGCAAAGTCGAACAAAATAGGACGCGATACGGCATAAGGAATTTGCAGGAGCAGCTCCAGCAATTCGTTATGCAGGGGAATCGTTGGCGTTTCCAACATCGCAACCAAGCGTCGAGCCCCCTCCTCATATAGGTTGCCGCGCAACTTGGCGTAAACTTCCGCTTGTTGGGCGGCAGGGATGCTGTCTTCTGCCCAAGCTTGCAATAAGGATAAGGCCTTTTCCTCGGCCATAACCGAAGGCATATCTCCTGCCTGCGGCAAGCCAGTCGGAAACAGGCAAAGGGCACCCAAAAGAAGGTTTAGCATGAGTATTGCCGCCACTCCGTCATCGCTTTGGAAAGCCAAAGTGCCAAATCGGAGGCAAGAAGACCATCAGCCCCCCATTGTTGCACAAACAAATCACCAGCTCTGCCATGCAAATAAACACCTAAGCGTGCGGCATCCCAAGGGGAAAGGCCAAGGGCTAATAAGGCACCAAGGTGCCCGCTGAGGACGTCGCCACTGCCCGCTGTTGCCATGCCTGCGTTACCACTTAAATTGCACCAGGTTTCCTTATCTGTGCGTGCAACCAAGGTACCTGCACCTTTCAAGATTACCGTAGCCCCACTTTGCTGCGCCAATAACTCCGCAGCGCGCCGTCGCTGTTGCTGCACTTGCTTGGCCTCACTCCAACCCAATAATCGCGCGGCTTCACCAGGATGAGGGCTGAGAATCCCATGCGGCCCTAGTTTAATTCCTGTGTCCGGTTGCAGGGCCAGATGGTTGAGAGCATCTGCATCGACGACGAATGGCAGCTGCGGTTGCTGAGCACAGAGCATCTGCAAAAACTCGGACACCCACAAATTTTGTTGGTGACAGCCCAAACCAGGACCAAGAACCAAAGATTGCACCCCCTGCGCCCATTCCAACAGGGCCGGTAAAGAAGATGCGGTGATCTGCCCGCGTTCGTTTTGCCGACAAAGATGCAAAATGGCCTCGGGAACCGCCTGGGTATATGCTGGCACCAAGGACTCGGGACAAGCCAATTCCACATAGCCCACGCCGCTGCGAAAAGCCCCCTGCACCACCAGCGCTGCGGCGCCAGCCATGCCCACACTGCCTGCCACCACCAAAACTCGGCCAAAATCTCCCTTATGACTTTGGGGATCTCGTGCAGGAAGTTGCGGTAGGTCCGGAGAGGCTGTGGCCACAGGGTAGGATATCGCCTAGCGCTACCACTGCATGCTGTTCATGCCCAACTCTCGCCCACCCAAACTCGACGCATACCAAAACTCGCAACTAGCAGCGAACTATGACCTGCGTTGGGCAAGCCGTCGCGGGCGTCGTCGGGACCAACGGAAAGCAAAGATGGTGCAACTAGCGCTCCAATCCTTGCCCATCCCCTCGGCTTCCACCACGCCAACCTTGTTGGACATTCCCTTTGGGACCGGGCGTCTGCAACCTTTATGGCAGCAGCATTCTTGGTGCTGCATTGGTGCCGATTTATCTCTGGCCATGCTTCAGGTTGCGCAAGACAAACATCCACAGTCAACTTTATGTGTCGCCGATTTGGCGCAACTTCCCTTCGCCAACCAAAGCTTCGACTACGCCACTTGCATTCGCCTTTTTCATCTTGTGCGCGAACCTTCTCTGCGCATGCAGTTTCTGCGTGAATTGCGTCGGGTTTGTCGGCATGGCGCGGTCGTCAACTATCAGCATGCTCACACCTTCCGCATCTGGGGACAACAACTCCGTCACCGCCTCGGACATCGCCCACTGCCGCCCGCCAACCCCAGTTATCGGCAAATTCGCCAGGAGCTTGCGGGCTCCGGCTGGCGCATCGCATCGTGGATTCCTGCGCGCAAAATCCCGTGGATGTCCGACAAACTGGTACTGGCCTTGGTGCCTGCTGATTCTCCCACCGGGTAGAATCTCCTCATGGCTACCGAAGTCTCCTCCTTCGCTCAATGGTTTCAGCAGCAGGGCTCCGAGCTCAAACCCTTCGATGGCCAAAACTTGGCCTATGCTGTCCATGAGGCTGCACAAGAGCTAGAAGCCGTTCAGGCTGGAACCTTGCTCGCAGATGGTGGCGATCGCGGCTGGATTGAATTTTGGGGAGCGGATGCCGCAGACTTTTTACAGCGCGTACTCACCAGTGATGTGCGCAAACTGCAACCTGGCAAGGGGCAGTGGTCGGCCATGCTTAATGGCAAAGGCCATTGGATTGCAGACATCCTGCTTTATTCACTGCCGGTTGAGGATTCCGTTCCCCATTTTGCGTTGGATGTTCCCGCCTCCCGTGTAGCTGCAGTCTTGCAAAAACTGGAAATGCTGCATTTCGGTGAGGATTTGCATTGGCAGTGCCCGGAAGTGGGTCGCGTTTTGTTGCTTGGCCCGGTTGCCGAAACCAATACCCTCGGCCTGCAAATCGAAGCACGACCCCAAGGCTGGTTATTGCATCGCCCCGACCGTGGCGCGCATTGCCAAGAGCGGATTTTGCCCTTAGAGCGGGTGAGCAAGCGGGCCGAAGAAATGCTAGTCGAAGGTGCGGTCTTAGGAGGGTGGCGTTGTTTGGAACATTTGCGCATCGCCGCTTTCCGACCGCGTTGGGGCGCCGACTTCGATGAAGAAACCACTCTTCCCAACACCAACGAATGGCAGCGAGCTAGTTTGGAAAAAGGCTGCTACGCCGGCCAAGAAACCATTGCCAAAATTCACACTTATGGGCAGGCACCCCGTCAATTGGTGCAGCTGTGGTTTGAGGGCGCTTCCTCCGATTTGACCGGCGCGGAATTACAAAACGCCGAAGGTCGCAAAATGGGCCAAGTGACCAGCTGGACTTGGTCGGAGGAGGAACAAGCCGCCATGGGCTTGGGTATTCTTCGTCGCCGCTCTGCAGTGGAAGGTGGAGAAGTTTTTGCAGTTCGCAAAAGCCCAAATGCCAAGCCGATTGGCGCTGTAGTGCATTTGCCAGAAAAACACTTCGGCTAAATGCAGAGGTCATCAACGCGCTGGCTGGTCCTCCTTTGCTTCCTCGTCCTGGGGGCTATTTCGCTTTGGTTTTGGCCGTTTTCCTCGCAGGCGCCCCAAGCCGCAACACTACAACTCAGTTCCCCTCCCGTAGCGACAAACAGCGCGGAGACTATGCCAGTAAAATCAACGCCTTTCACCCGGGAAGGTATTCATCCAACGGCCAAGGCGCCATCCGAATATGGGATTCACGGCAAGGTTGTCTGGGAATCGGGAACCCCTGCAAACGATATTCCGCTGGCTCTTATTGACCCCGACAAAGAAGAGGTAATCGCACTTACATCAACTGGAGCAACAGGAAGCTATCAACTTCACTTGCCCACGTCCTATGCAGCCAGCCCGCCGGTGGAATGCTTCGATGTGCTTTGTCTGGGCTATTCCATTCTCGAGCCAGAACCAGCGGATGCCGTGCCTTCCACCCCAGAGTCCGAACTCAACCTCACCATCAGTTCCGGGCAGTGGCTCGAAATCGAAGTGGTCGACGCCAATTCTTCACACCCTCTTCCAGGGATTCATGTTGTTGGAACCTGCTCGTTGGATCAAGAGCATGATCTGTTTGCCCAAAGCAACCACTTAGGCCGCCTTCGCTTTGCCATTCCGCATGCAGGACCCTGGTCGTTTGCACTTTACGCCGGCGCCTTCGATGGCCCCCCTATTGGCCTTGATGCCGACCTGTGGGTGGATGCGAACGTTACTTTTTTTCGCATACGCGCCCTGCTGCCACCATCCTCCCTTCATCTGCTTGCCCATGATGCGGTGGATGGCCATACCCTTGCCGAAGCCCAATTCCGGGCTGCTCAGGAGCCAGAAGATGTGCGTTATCTTCCCTGGCAAGGCTGCGCCGAATTCCCGCAAACCCTCCCTCAACAAGGTGGTGAACTTCAAGTCAAGTTGAAGAAGCCTGGAAGAGCTTTTCTTGCTGTTTCGGCTCCAGGCTATTTGCCCGAAGTCGTGGAGTGGATTCAACAAACTCCCATCCCGCAATCCGTTCCTCTTATTCCACTTCGCCCCGTTCCCATCGAAGTGACGCGCCAAGGCAAACCACTTGCCACCCAAGTTTGGATTGCATATTCCCGTCGTAGCAAGCCCATTCCTGCCGATGGCAAATCCGAACAATGCGCGCTCAATCCCCAATGTGGGCCACGTATGGCTTTCTCCACCGACTCCAAGGGCCAATGCACTCTACCCCTGCCAGTTGCCTCCGCTTCTTCAGCGCCAAGCTCCTTTGATTTATGGATTGCCAATGGGGAGGAAAGAAAATATTTCGGTGTCCTGGAAATTGAGGCGATGCCATCACCGCCTTGGCGTTTCGAAGTTCAACCACCAACTGGAAGCTTGTCTTTTCGTCTTGAAGACAGCCAGGGGCAAGGCATTGGTCAAAGACGATTTCAAGTAATTGCACACTGCGATCTTTCTATCCAGGATAGCGCCTTGCAAGCAAATGATGGTATTCAAAAACGAATCATGCGCACCAATGCAGATGGCGAATTCCAACTCCAACTGCCCGCACCATGCCAGGTTGAGATTATCCCTGCTGGCTTCTCACATGCGAAGACTCCTCCATTGACAGGACAAATCTTGCCTGGAAAATTTCTTCGTTTGAAAAAGGTTGAGGCAGGCTCCAGGCTGGAAAGAGAATCTTTACGCAACACTACTGGGCACGTGATTTTTGTCGACGGTCGAGATTTCTCCCAGGAATTTCGCACTCTGTTGCTATGTGCTCAGTCTCTTAAAGATGAGACTATCACCCAACTCACCCCTATCGGAGAAGATGGAAGTTTTCAATTTTCTCTACCGGTCGGCGCCTACCACATTTTTGTTTTTTCGGAAACGCATAGGCGCGCAGTGGAAGCTGGCCATTACCTCGAATGCCAAGCTGGGGAACAGGGTTTAAGCCTGAAAATTCCAGCGCCCTCCGGCGTCCGCATTCAGGCCTTTGCACAGGAAGGCGGCCAAGCCATTGCCCTTGCCCAAGTCCAATTGTGGGATGAAAAAGGACCCATCTTTGGTGAGGTTTACTGGAAGAGTGGAGAGGTCAGCCATCTTCAGATTTTCAGTAATTCCATCCGCTACAAAATTCAAGAAGAAGGATATGGCACTTTGATTGGCAGTGCTTTATTGAACCCTGGAGAGATTGCCAATGTGCGGGTTTTTCTCCAACCAGGACGAACCATCCAGTTCCTTGGCCCCAGTACTGAGCCAAATGCTAACGAGGAGTTGCTGTGGATTAGCAATGAATGGCCGGAAGGGCTTCCTATTCCGCTAAAAGATGGGTATTGGCAAGACGCACCCTCCTCCTCCTTGCACCTGCAATGGACGCGAGGAAAACTAACCCAAGACATGCAGATTGGAGGGGGAAAAGAACCTCTGCAGTTAACTTGGGAAGAAAGTTCTTAAAACAAGCCGCGCATGCGCTGAGATTTGTAGCCTGGGAAAAAGCCTTTACCCGGTTTGAAGTCAAAGCTGTTTTCCAGCACTGCATGATAAACATCGCGAAAATCGGTGGTTACCGCAAGGTCGCGACCTTGGTAAAGGGCGTCATTTTGCAAACCGCGCCAATCGCCATGGATTTTTCCGCCACGCACACCGCCACCGAAGACGAAGATGGCACCACCATGACCATGATCGGTACCACTATTTCCATTTTCATGGACCGTGCGCCCAAATTCCGAAACTACCAAAATGGTGGTGGACTCCAACTTGGGTCCTAGGTCTTGGCAAAATGCAGCAATGGATTGAGAGAAATCGCGCATGCGATCTGCCATGCGTCCCTCCACACCACCTTCCTGAATGTGATCGTCCCAGCCGTTGTAATCGATGCCGGCCACCTCAAGTCCTTCGTCAGCGGCAATGACGAGGGCGATTTGTTTGAGCCGATTGGCGAAAGAACTAGTGGGGTAAGAAACCCCAGAAGCAGAGCGAGTGCCTCCGCGATTGCGTTTCTTTTCGCCAGCTGAAATGATTTCCCCGAAGCGGCGCAAAGTTTCGATAGTGATGCGTCCCGACTCCACCACTCCCGAGCTGTCGTCATCACGTAGCCCAGACATTTTTTCGCCACCTTCCATCATCGGATCCCCTTCACCATAGAATCGCTCAAATCGATCCAAGGTGCGACTGGTTTTCCTGCGTCCAAGGGAAATTGGTACAGCAAGAACTGGGTAGCTTCCGCGCAGCGAACGCGGCAACAATTCCTGCATGCCTAGGGCCCGAAACTCACTGACCTGATCTTTTTTCGGTTCTGTGGTCTTTAGATAACGGTTCAGCCAACCTTCTCGCATGCTGCGATCTCCTGGCGCAGCAAACTCCATCCAATCCTGTGCGTCAAAATGGCTGCGCGTGGGGTGAGGGGAACCAGCTGCCAAAATCGGTGCAAATATACCGGCTTCATACAGAGGTTTGAGAGCAGACAAAGCGGGGTGCAGGGCAAAGGTTTTGTCCAAGGGAACCAAGCCATCTTCCACACCTGCAGCAATCGTCGGACGCAAAGATGGATAAGCCGGATCGCCATAGGGAACCACCATGTTGAGTGCATCCGCAGCTCCACGCAGAAAAACCACCACCACACTGGATTTGGTGGCTCCAGTTGGACTGGCGAAAAGTGGATTGCTTAGACCAAGCTGCGTGGAGGCCGCAGCGGCAGCAGTCAGGCGCAGAAAGTCTCGACGAGAAAGATGATGCAACTTGGAGTTTTTCATTGCTGTTGAAATTCAGGGGAACCGAGAAGGAGGCCAACAAGCTCAGGGCCCAATTCGTACAAGTCGGGATGCGGATGCGCATCCAAATATTCGGTAGTAACTGTAGCCAGAGCCGCGCGGGTGCGCTCCCCAGCACCACCAGGGAGAATGAGCTGAGTGAGATAATGCTGCCAAAGTCGGGGTGGAATATCATTGGGAATCTGGTCGTAGAAAGTATCCGGAATACGAACGGCGCCGACTTTCCCACGCGCAAGATCAACTGCAAACTCCCAGCGCAAAGCCATGACACCAGGATCTAGCCACGCCTCAGCAGTATCAAAATATCCGGTTGGATCATCGCAATGGTAAATGGGCTCTCCCATATTTTGCAGATACCTCCCCAGTGCTCCCAAGGAACCTATTTCACACCCAGTCACTCGTAGAGCACTGATGACAAATTCATAGGGCGTTTTAAATTTGCTGCGAAAATTTTCTCGCGCCCAAAATTCGTCGCTCTGCACGATAGTATGCATCATCGCCTGGATGTCACCGCCAGTTTTACGATAGACCTTGGCAACTTCTTTCACCAAACCCTGGGGCGGATTGTCGGCAACAAAGAAACGCACTAACTTCAAGGCAATAAAATCTGCCGTGCCTTTGTGCTTACCTAGCATTTCCAACAAAGCTACACCCTGTCCGGGGCCGCCATCTTTATCTTCCCGCAGCAACTTGCCCAATACCTTTTTATCCCCTTGAATATGCATTTGAGGATTGAAAACAAAAGTTTTGGTGCCCTCGCGACCGCCATCTATCGTCCACCCAGTCAAACATTCCGCCGCCGCGATGACGTCTTCTTGCTTATAGAAATTATCCACCCCCAAAGTATGCAACTCCAACAGTTCACGTCCATAGTTTTCGTTTAGGCCCCGCTGCGATGCAATTTGCACAGCCTCTTCGGCGCGGTCTTTCGACCCCGTTTGACGTCGGGTTCTCCGCTCTACCTGCGCCAGCTCCTGCTTGCTTGGCGGTTTTCTTGATAAGCGGTTGTCAAGATAATGAAGCATGGCTGGATGTTGAGCTGAGGCCAGCAACATATCTGGGAACTTCCCCCATGCATGCTGCTGGATGACTGTACGTTCATAATCCGGAATGGCTGGAATGATGCCTTGGCCCTTGGTGAAACTCACATTGAAGTGGTTGCGCCAAAACTCACAAAGAACTTCGGTGGTTTGCCGATCGCTGAAGACTGCACGCAGGGCGACTGCCTGCATCAACTCATCGCGTGGAATCCGCACACGCACGCGCGCAATCCTTTGATCCTCAGCCGTTTTCTGCTCTTCCCGTGACAGAATCGAGAACGCTGCTGCCTCGGCAATCGTCATGCCCAAAGTTTGAAACTCGGAAAGCCGATCCAAAAGGCGCGGGTCAGCTGGGGCCTTGGGTTGCAATTGCGCTTCCAGCCAGGCATCCACCCCCATTTCCACCACTTGGTCTACTTCACCAGGACGCGGCCCGTAAGCGAGCCGTGACAACACATGGGCAGCGCGCTCGCGCTCATTCAAAGGTGGAAGTGAAGATTGGGCCCAAAGAGGCCCTATCCCCGAAAGAAGAAGGAGCAGCCATAATGCCTTTGCCATGCCCTCTATCCTATTCCGCCCCACGGTTTCCTGCATATCCATGAAACCCCAGTTGGAGGTCGAGGTTTCCCCTAGCCCCCCATTTTTCTTATCCAGATTCACTCCTACCAGCTGACAAAAGCCAAGTGCCAGGAGTCGTCGAAGGTCTCATAGCCAAAATCGAGGCCAAAACTATTGCTGAGCGACCATAAAAACCCCGTTTGCGCGTTGCCTTGCCAGTAGATGGTGCGCAGAATCGCCACATCAGCCCCATTTCTCTGTTCGACCCGCCGATCGTAAAAATTGCCAATCCCGCCTCCCAAATAAAGAGCAAAGCTATTGGCCGGGCGATAAAGGAATCCCATGTTGTAGACGAAGGCGCCTTGGTAATTATCGTAGCGCAAATCATTGCCATCAGGCGGATTGTTTTCAGCAGTGTCAAAAAGCAAATCCAATCCAGCAATGGTGTCGAAGCGCGTCGAAGCATAGGTTCCCCATCGGCTGGTACCTGCCTGGTAGGAGGCCAAATGGAAACCAGTGCGCGCGTTCTCTTGCTGCAACCCACTAACCAGGCCAAAGCCAATTGCATTGAGCGGAGTCATGCCATCGTCGCCGCCATGCGGAAGCGCACAAGAAAAGCAAGCTCCGAAGAGACAAAGCTTAAAAACGAATCGCGTAAACAATCTTGGCTGTAACATCGTTGTTAGTAGGGACAATGGCGCCACTTGGAAGTTCTTCCCACCCAGAATCAATGACCACGAAAAGCTCTCGACCATCTTCGACAATCCAACGAAAGCGGGCCTGCAGGCCAAGTGTATCCGACTGGTTGTCTGATTGGATGAGGGACTCCAAGCTAGTATCGGCATTGAACGAATAATTGAGGGAGAGTTGCTCAATGCGAACTGTGAAATCTCCTGTCGACAGGCTACCTCGATCTTCGCTGTAGGAAAGGCCAAGGTTGAGATGTTCATCTGGGCGCACACTCAAGCCTGAACGCAAGCGCAAAATGTCGCCGTCGTACCAGTTGCCAAAGGAAAAGTCAGCCTGTGCAGAAACAGGACGAGATCGGGATGTGGCATAACGCAAATTATGCTCTACCCAACTGTAGTCTCCAGCGACAATGGAAGCATTATCGGCTACTGGAAAGGTTTGACTTGGGCGATCCGTTTGCACCAAAGTATTGACGCGAAACGAATCTCCATCATTGAATTCTACTGCCAACCATCCCAAGCGTAAAGTCGAGCTAATGGTGTTGCCGCTTAGGTCGGTCCAAACCTGAGGCGAAACCCCGAAACTATATTTTCTCACCGGGCCACTCGTCGGGCGCGGATTCCAATACACAGCGGCATTCGCTCGCATTTCTCCTGGACGGCGGACGAAGCCCATAGCCGGAAAAAAATCGCCTTGGGTCCCCAGCAGACCCAAAAAATACGACCAATTGGATGTTGTCAATTTCACAGCAGAGCCAAAACCAAGGCCCTTTTTGCCAAGTCCTTCATCATCGCTTTGCACCAAATAACTATTCACGCTGAGACTGCCAGGCAAAACCTTGGTGCTTGACCAGCGTACATCAGCACCAGCAACCGTATTGGAAAGTTTGCTAGCTGGATTGCCGTCAGTAAAAAGCGCACCCACAGCCAAACTGCTTGAAACATTGTAGGAGGATCGGAAAACGAAAAGGTCACCATCCGGCACACCGGTAGTCGGCGCAGCCCCGGTGTGGACTCCCAAGAAACCCAAATCCCATGGGCCAGCTCGTCCTGCAACGCGCAATCCATAATCCAGCGGCACCTCCCTCCCGCTCAACAAACCGATACGGCGGCTGAAGAAAGGGATGAGATTAGTGCCGCTGCTACCAAAGCGCCCACGTTCTCCAAATTGAAAGAGTGTGCTGTCTTGCAAAAAGAAATCACGTTTTTCTGGGAAGAACAAGGGAAAGCGAGTGAGGTTTACTTGGCGATTATCAACTTCGGTTTCAGCAAAATCTGTGTTCCAAGTAATTGAGCTCGTCAACTGTGGGGTAATGCTCCAACTGATTTCACCGCCTAAGTCACCAACAAGATGCGAATTCCCACCTTGAGGGTTGGCGCTCTTTAATTTGAAATACGGACGAAACTCAAAGCCTTTGCCTTGATGGATTCCGGAAAAGCCACTTAGTTCTCCAGCTTCACTGACATTACCAATAAACAGTTCCCGCCGCGGAGAGGCCCAGCGATAAGAACTTCGATCCGCCCCACGATAGCGCTGAAAGTTTGCTCCCCAAACATCCTGGTCGCCAAAGGCCATGCTGGCAAAGGGAATAGCAATTTCCGCAATCCAGCGATCTTCCAGAATCTGGGTTCGCCCTTGCCAAAATCCATTCCAAGGTTTATTAAAACGCCGACCGTTGTCACCTAACAAAGCATCGCCGCGCGAGCCCGCAGCGGACATCTGAAAAAAATAGGAGGTCTTGGCGTCGCGGAAAGTATCAAAAACAAACTCAATGCGATCGTCGTCTTGCAAAAAAGCATCTCGCCGCAAGTTTTGCAAAACCAATTGATCTGTTTTTGGCTCCATGCAAATGACGCCCAGATACAAATAAGTGTCCGAGCGCATCATCAAAATCCTTGTCGGTGGATCCCCCGGATCCCCTTCGAAGGGAATCACCTCGGTGAATTGCTCCAAAACCAGAGCTCGGCTCCAGGCGTCTTCATTCAGCGCCCCGTCCACATCAATGTTCTGGTTGATGGTGGGTACATGCCCCGAGGGCAGGGATGCAGGGTTTTGCTGGCTGACAAGAGGGCTGCCAAAACAACCACCGACTGTCAGCAGCAGAAAGGGCAATCCCATGGGAGGTAATCGGTGCGAGGTGCAAGGCATGAGGGGGGGGGAATTCTACGGACTCAACCCTGGCAACAGGCTAAGACTTTTTTCGCCAGGCCAGTGAGGGGTACCGCTTCTGGACAGCGCCATTGAGCAGAAGGCGGGACAACTTCCTCGCTGGCCTCAAAAAGCACCACATGCGCGCGGATGCGGTGATGGGTAATGGAGTGACGAACAAGCCCTCTGTATTGTAATTCCGTTTCCCCTATCAAAGCTGCCCCACTAAGCTCCCAGGCTGCCGCCAGGGGATCTCGTTCTGCCAAGGGGGCAGATGGGGGCTCAAACAAGCCTAGACTCCAGCCGGTTTGGCGGGACAACAAATGGACCCGCATCCCCACCCTGTGGACGAGATAGACCAACTCCAAATCCACCCATTTCTTTTTTCGCTTTGGCCGGGGGTAGTCTCCCACCTGGTGAGCCTCAAATGCTCGGCAAGAAGTTGCCAGCGGACAGGCCTCGCAGCGAGGTTTGCACGGCAGGCAAATCGTAGCCCCAAGCTCCATTAGGGCCTCGTTCAGCAGGCCAGGCGCCTGCAAATCTCCGGTCGGCAACTCTACCATCCACCTCTCCCCCTCGGCGCGCGCCGCCTTTTCCAGAGCCAAGGCATCGGCAGGCAGAGGAAGTGCTAGGTAACGGGCAACTACTCGTTTCACATTGCCATCGACCACAGGAATGGCTTCGCCAAAAGCCAAAGAAGCCACCGCCGCTGCCGTGTAGGCACCGATGCCCGGAAGTTGGCGTAGCTCGGCAGAGGAGGAAGGCCATTGGCCCTGATGCTGCTCCTGCAAGGTTCTGGCTGCAGAATGCAGCATCCGCGCCCGCCGGTAATAGCCCAGACCTGCCCAAGCCCTCAAAACATCCTCCAATTCCGCCTCCGCCAAAGAATTCAGGGTGGGGAAAAGTTTGAAAAAACGCAGAAAATACTCTTGGACTGCTTCGACCCGAGTTTGTTGAAGCATAATCTCGGCGATCCAGCAACGGTAGGGGTCGCGCAGGCCACGCTCATCAGCCTGGCGCCAGGGCAAATCCCGGGCCTGGGCGCGAAACCAAAGGATTAGACGGGCGGGAATGGATTCATCCACCTTGGAGCCTGACGAAAAACCCATGACACAGGATAATAGCTACATCGCATGCGTACGCTCCGCCTGTTCCTCTACTTCACGGCCCTGGTTGGCCTACTCCTGGGAATTAGCGACAGTCTTTCGCTTGCCTTGGGCGGCTCCACCGCAGACTCCTTTCTCGCCAATGGTTTCGTCCTCTTGGCTCTTGGCCTTGGTGCACGCTTTCGCTGCGTCGGCTTCGTCCCTCTGCGCGCATCCTTTTTGCTGCTGGGCTTTGCTGGCATCCTGCCTTTGTTGGCTGGATTCGCGCCCCTAGGAGCCGCCTTTGCTGCCTTTTTCTTCCTCCCCTTGCGCGCTGTCGGCGCATGTATTTCCGGCATCCTGCGCCAACAACCTCACCACCTTAGCCTGCTCGCATTGGCCTCTTGGTGTGGCTGGCTGCTGACTACCGCCTGGGCCCCTGGCTTGCCCGGATTTCTCCTCCTTTGGTTAGTCGCTGCCATTTTGCAAAGAACCTTGCCCACCCCAGAGCCAGAACCCTCCCCACCCTTAGCCTTCCTCCCCCTGCTGCCACCTGCTTTCAGCGCAGCAGGCATCGTTCTCCTATTCCTCGCACTTTCCCCCTACCTCAGCCTTTTCGACTCCGGCGCTCTGCCCCAAGATTTGCGCCGCGGGGCCAGCCTGGGCATGGTCTTCTTCTTGTGCTGGTTCACCTTTGGTAGTGGTTTTGCCAACACACCTGCACGCAAAGGTATTGCTGCCCTTGGAAGCTTGGCCTTAGGACTTGGCTGGCCCTACTTTGTCAGCAACATTGCTCAGTTATCGTCAACGGAAAACTATTTTCGCTGGCTGGGGGATCCCCGTTTGCACAATCTTTTTTCATTCGCGACACGATCGGTGCCAGAAGAGCATCCTGTCTATGTTCCTATCCTCACCTGTATTGGTTTTGCCCTACCGAGCGCTCTCACTGCTTTGGTTCTGCGCAATGCCTTTGCCCGTAATCATCAGGACTGGGGCCCCTATTCCTTAGCTCCTCTTCTTCTCGGCAGCGGGGTAGCGTTTCTGTTTTGCGGCTTCTTCGCCTACCCTCTCTTTCCCTATCTTGGCTGGATTGCAGGCACTACCCTTGTTTCGGCCGCAATGTTTTTCTGGTGGAATCTCTCCCTGCCAAAGCCCTTGCGTTGGCTTGGCACTGCTTCTCTACTTTGCTGCCTTTATTTCCCCCTGCATGCGGCCCCAGCTTTAACTTTTCAACATCCTTTGATGGATGCCTATGTCTGGACGCCTGCACCAAAGCCCAGCAATGCTTCTTGGCCCCAGCATGACTCCCTGCAAACTGCCAATTACTTTAGCCTGCCCCGCTATTTGCTCCGCAACGCAACCCCGTCTCAGCTTGCACTCGACCGAACTTTCTTGTTCGACGACCGCAACTCACTAGCTGCTGGCCTGGAAAAGCAGGGCATTAGAGAGGCAGAGTTTCTCTTTGCCGCCGCGCTGGCCAGGAATCCCCAAAAGATTTGCTGGGTGGGTCCACCGAATCGCCAAGCATTGCAGGCACTCAAGCAAAGAGCCCCTATGGAACTCAGCGTGGCCTGCGATCCACCAAACCTAGGTCGTTTGGCCTTGCTCAATCCAATAAGTGGTGAATCGTTTCCTAGTCTTTCAATTCAGCCAAGCCTCACTCGTTGCGAAGGCCCATTCGACCTTGTTTTCATGCAAGGCCAAGCGATGTGGGAACAACGCCATTCTTTACTGCGAGCAGAAATTCTTCGCCAAGCCTTCTTACGCCTAAAAGAGCAAGGTCTCTGTGTTTTCGTTGCTTCACCGGAGGATTTTGTTCCCGGCATTCTTCCCCAATGGATTCAAGAATTCAAAAATATCTTTCCCACAACTCAAGTTTTCTTGCTCCCTTTGGCCCCAACAAAATGAGATTTGCCATCGTCGGACAACGAGGAGTCCGCAACGACGTATGGGCATTACCTTGGTCAGATCTTGCCTCAAGGCTAGAAGAGCTCGGATTGCCTTTGTGGAATCAAGAAGATCTTTCCGCCCTTCAATTGCCAACAAAGGATGATCTCGGCAACAATCCATGGCTGTTTCGAGGCCCCTTCCGCCCCGTCAATCTTGCCCTCGCTGACACAGCTTTCCGCTTGGTAGCAGAGAATTCCCTTTCCCAACGAGCTGCTGCTGTATGTGATGAGCTGTTGCCCCTTGTTCTACAACCCTCCTTGCTCAGCTTTTATGCGGCGGAATTCAGTGCCCAAGAGTATTCTGTCCACGACACTTATTTGCAAAGCAATCCTTTAGCCATTGAAGTCAGCGAGGATGCGCTGGAAAAACTCATGGAACTAACTCTGCTTCACCCACAAGCGAAAACTCTGCACAGAACATGGGCTGAGGTTGGGGTTGTCTTGGTTGAGTTGCGAGAAATCGGTTGGATTCAACAATATTTCCAGCGCCTTTGGCAAGAGCTCGGGTGGCAGGATGCGGAAATCCGCTTGGCGCTCGCACATGCGGCGATGGAAATGTTGGATTTTGATTTGGCCTTGGACCATATCCACGCCATCCTCGCCCAATATCCCGACTTTGGCCCAGCCTTGGAATTGCAGCACTTGGCGGAAAAGCAAGAGCAAGTGCCCCGGGATGCACATGCAGGCCACAATCACGGGGACTAATTCCCCCTTCAGTAGCAGGCAATAGCGGCCGATAGAAGACCACGCTTGAGGTGGAAAACCGCCTCAGTGTGCCCCTTAAGCATGGACATCGCCGTAATTGGACTTGGATACGTGGGTTCTGTCAGCGCTGGATGCCTGGCCGACCTTGGACATCGCGTGATTGGCGCTGATGTCCAACTGGAAAAAGTTGCCAAACTGGCCCGAGGCAAGCCCCCCATTCAGGAGCCTGGGCTTGACGCTCTCATCGCCAAAGGGGTGGAAGAGACAAGAATCCGCGCTACCTCTGACATCCGCCGCGCGATAGAACATTCTGATGTTGCCTTGCTCGCCGTCGGCACACCAAGCAAGGAAGACGGTGGCATCGACGACAAATATCTATTGCAAGCTGTGGCCGCCATAGGCCAAGCCATTCGTGATCTTGGCAAAAAGAAATATGTGGTAATGTCGAGATCGACTAGTCCACCTCCCGTGCATCGCAAACTCATGCGGCTGCTCGAAGAGACTTCCGGACTTAGCTATGACGAAGGCTTGGGTTATGTTTGCCACCCTGAGTTTTTGCGTGAAGGGATCGCCATTGCAGATTTCCACGCCCCACCGAAAATAGTTTTTGGCATTCATGGGAGCCCAAGCCACCAATGCTGCGCGGATCTTTATCCATCCATCGAAGCCCCTACTTTTATGGTAAGCGTAGAAACGGCGGCCATGGTCAAGTATGCAGACAATTGCTTTCATGCGGTCAAAGTCACTTTCGCCAATGAAATTGGAATGTTGTGCAATTCCCTAGATGTTGACTCGCATGAAGTGATGGACATTTTTTGTGCCGACTACAAACTTAATATCAGCCCAAAATACTTGCGCCCAGGAAGCCCATTCGGTGGTTCCTGTTTGCCTAAGGATTTGCGAGAAATACTTCATCTGGCAAAAATCACCGACACCCCACTCGATATGTTGGCCGGAACCTATGCCAGCAACCAAAACCAAATTGACTCATTACTGGACAGAATTTTAGAAACCAAGCCCAAAGTCGTCGGCATCGTCGGGCTTTCGTTTAAGGAAGGAACACCGGATCTTCGCGAGTCGCCAACGGTTCAACTATTGGAACGACTGCGGAAGTCTGGGGTTGACGTTATTGCCTACGACGAAGAACTTGTGGATGCAGAGGAAGAAAATCTAATGGATCTTTCTGGTCATCTTTACAGAGATTTGAATCGCGTAGTTCAAGAGTCGGACGTTTTGGTCGTCTACCACGGATTATCTCAATTGCAGTGGGATCGTGTCGAGTTTCAAGATGCCTTGGTTTTAGATGTCACCAACGTTCCCATGCTACGCCAGTCGCATACCTACGAAGGCCTTTACTGGAAAAACCAACCTGCAACATCTCCGGTTGCAAGTTGCATCCTGGATTTAAGCTCCTAACCCCCTCCCCATCATGGACCGAATTAAATCTCTGCCGCCGAGCAAACGAAAACATTACCGCATCCAAGCTCCCCTTCGTGTAGCCATCGATGGGTCGGACTACGAAACCGCTGATTGGAGCAGCGGTGGTTTTCGCATTGAAGGCTATGAAGGGGGAAAACCCGATTCCATTTTCACTGTTACTCTATCCATACCGTTCCAAGGATATTGGGTCACAACGGAAACAAAAGTAAAGCTGGTAAGGTTTGAGCAAGAAAAAGGAGAGCTTGCTGTTCAGTTTCACGAACTTGAAGAGCGCACGAAAGAGCTTTTAGATTATTTTGCGCGAGGCTTGCTGTCGGGGGAGATGTCTGCTGTCGACGGAGCCATTCGTCGCATCGATACACCGGTGACCCCTATGGAGACCAAGGTGGAAAGGGATCCAAGAGAACTAGGCTGGGGGTTCCAAGCAAAACGGTGGACGCGTTACGCCATGTATCTATTGATTGGAATGTCTCTCACCTGGTATGTGGGCAGCAATCTCTATGCCAAAGTCTGGCGGCTACAGGTTTCCACCGCCACCCTCACCGCCCCTATGGAAGAACTGCTTAGCCCAACCGACGGCTGGATTGAAGAACTTTTTGTTGAGGAGGGACAATGGGTAAAGAAAGGCGATGAGCTTTTCCGCATGATCGACAAAGAGGCAGCCGCAAATGAGCAAGAAGCGCGCCGGAGGGTTGAGGAAGCAGAAATGGCCTACCGCCAAGCGCTCTCTCTGCGTGACGTTGAAGAGGAAAAAATCGAGCTCTATCGAGATGTCCTTGACGCCAAAATGGCGGCTTCTGCCTCGCGTTTAACCATCCTGCAGGAACAGGCCAACCTATTGAAAAGACACTACGACCGCACGGCTTCCTTGTACCAGAGTGGAGATGTTTCTGTTCGGGAATTAGAGGTATCAGAATCTGCCTACAACACCTTGCTTGCCGAAATTGAGACCGTCAAAAGCCAAACATCTGTGGACTCGGCCAATCTGGCCGCATTGGAAAACGGGTTCCTCATTGAAAGCGGGCGATTTCAAGCAAACCTTCCGGAACGTGAGGCAGAACTAGAACTTGCAAAAGCACGCTTTGCCCTCGAACAAGATGCCCTCAAACGACAACACCAAGAGAACACCGTTGTAGTCAAAGCGCCTTTTGATGGCCGAATTGCGGATATTCCTAAATCGGAGGGCACCAGCATTCGCCAGGGTGGTGAAGTTCTACTCCTTGAGGAAAGTAATGCCCGTCGGGTAGAGGCATGGCTAAGCCCAGAGCAAGCAAGATTTGTTCGTTTACATGATCCAGCCACTGTAGAGCTGAAAGCCCTTGGCTTTGTCTTCCGTGGAACTGTCATTGAAATAGATTCTCGTTCGGTGAACTCCGAAGACTTTAGCATTCTTGGCAATACTCCTGGGTTGCGTGTGGTCATCAAGCTGGTGGACCTAGCGGAAGGGAATTTCCGCCAAGATGTAACCTTTGAACAAGCCATGGAAGAGCTTGCTGCAACTGACAGCGTTGGCATGCTAGCCAATGTCTCATTCCGCCGTGACTGGTAAAAAACTTCGGACGCGTTCTATCAAAAAGCGCCCCTTCGAATGGCGCTTTCGGGACGTCGTGGTTGTGTACTTGCAATTTATTATTGCCTTAACTTGGTTTTTAATTCTTCCTCTTGATATTTCTGGCCCCCATATTGGCCGACTCTTTGCAGCTCTTGGCTGGCTCGCTGCATGGCGCTATGCCTGGTGGATGACGCACTTTTTCCGCTCTGTTATCTACGAACGCTTTGTGTTTCCCAAGTGGCGCGCGCAGGCGGATGAACTTCAAGCCTCTGGTTGGAAGCCAAAGGAGGTTGCGTTCATGATGACTACTTTTCGCGAACACCCTCTAACCACACAAAAAGTAATTATCAGTATTGTTCGCGAGGCAAAGTTGCTAGATGTACCAGTAACTCTTTTCGTTGGCACTGGGGATTCCTTTGACGAGAACATCATTGAGGAGCAAGTTGACCGCTTCGGCAATGATCTACCTGACAACTTTCGCATTGTCTACATCCGACAAAATGTTCCTGGCAAACGGATGGCCATTGGCCTCACCTTGCGAGCAATGGCTAGGGAAGGGATTTGCGGAGACACGCCGGTTGTTTTCCTTGACGGGGATTCTATTTTAGAGCCAGGATGCATTCACGCTTGCGTACCGTTCTTTGAAATCCTGCCCAAGATGCATGCGTTAACAACGAATGAAGTTCCGCTCATCGAGGGCAACAAAACCATGCAACGATGGTTCAGCATGCGATTTGCACAGCGCAATATGGCGATGCAATCGCACGCACTTTCCCGCCGGGTTCTCACTCTCACCGGACGCCTTTCGGTAATGCGGGCTAGCCAGATTTTGGATGAAGGATTTATTTCCTTGGTTGAGTCCGACTCCTTATTCCACTGGCATTGGGGAACTTTCCGCTTCCTTTCTGGAGACGACAAATCAACTTGGTACACCTTGCTTGGACGTGGATCAGAAATGATTTATGTACCAGACGCAACCGTCCACACTGTTGAGCAAATTGAAGATGCTTGGGTGAGCCGCGCTGTACAAAATCTGTTGAGGTGGTCGGGAAACATGTTGCGTAACGGTTCCCGCGCCATTGCCTTAGGCCCCAAGAAAATGGGGTTCTTTATTTGGTGGTGCCTCATCGATCAGCGCATTGCCATGTGGACCTGCCTGGCTGGCCCAATTGCCTTGCTTTCTGGTTCTGTGTTGTGGACGCCGCTGGTCCTGCTGGCACTACCACCATGGATCATTCTCACCCGTGGCACCCTTTCCCTTTTTCTGTACTACCATAACCGACGGGTCGAGCCCTGGTTCCCTTTCATTCTTTATGCGAATCAACTCATGTCCAGCGCCCTCAAAGTGTACATTTTGTTCCGACTACCCATGCAGCGCTGGGCCAATCGTTCTGATCAGCGTTCCATTACTAAAATTGATTGGGGTTTGAAGCGCAAGTTTTGGATGGCCAATTTCATCACCGTGATTTGGTGTGCACTTTTTGTCATTGCGGTCCTCTACACCTGTGGCCTCGCCCAGACTCCCCTTCAAACTCACCTGGTTCGATTTTTGGATTTCTTGATATAAATTCCGTGCCTATTGGTGCGTACCACGTCTACATTGCAAACGATGTGGTCGCTTCTTTTTTTCTCGCTGTTCTGCAACCAAACTCTGGGGGAGATTGCCCATACCTTGCAATCTGCGATTGACAAATCTTCTTATCAAGAAGGCGCTTACTCTGCGGCGAAGCAACTCTCCACCCTACATTCCATTGAAGCTGCAGAGCTGCGCATTAAATTGTTTGATCAAAAACTAAACACCTATCGCGGCGTTTTCCTCCGGGATTGGTTTTACAGTGGATATCGAAAGGCATGCAATCCCGAAGAAATCCGCTTGATGGCAAACGAAGCTGCAAACCGCAACCAAAGTGACTGGCATCGCGTGCTTTTGCTCCAGGCCCTGGCCACAACGTCATCCACCTTGCCAGCAGATATCCTCCTCAACCGTTCTTTTCTCCGATCTCCGCCTGCAGTTAAACGAGCATGGATTCGAACTATATGCAAAGCTTGGTCCAATCACAAGCTAGATTGCACTAAGCTCAATCTAGGCCGCTGGCAAAGCCCTGAATCCCTTCTGCGCAATTTAGCAATTCATGCTGGCTGTGCCGACGGTTTTTTGTACTTGCCAACACTATCGTCAAAAGAAATTAACTACCTTATCAAGCTATCCATGAATACCAAAAGCCCTGAAAATGCATCGATTGCTATCCGAGCACTCGCTCGCCACGAAGAATCTCAAAAAGCACTTCTCTCTATTGCTCCAAGGGTCTTTTTCAATCCTGCCTGTGGCCCACGCACCGCATTCTTGGAAAGCGCCGAGGAATTTTCATTACAGGAATTAATCCCCTTTCTCGTTGAGGCCATGCAAGAGGAGGCAGAAAGGAGCCCCAATCGCTATACCGCTGATATCGGCCATACTTTGCGCCAATTAAGTGGCCAAAGTTTTGGTGATGCACCCGGTTTTTGGGAAAAATGGCTCCATGATGCACAAGAGCCCGGCCAGCAAAGCAGCTTTGTGCCCATACCTTTCTCCACAAGTAATCGGAGTCGCAACCAAACTATCTCCAGCTTCTTTGGGCTAGCCCTGGAAACCACAAACTTGGTTTTACTTGTCGATGGTTCCGGCAGCATGCGTGCCAGCAAGTTAGGAGACTTAAGCTGCGTGGAAGCCGCAGCGGTAGAGGCAAACCATTATCTGCAAAGTCTTCCTCCAAGCGCGAAATTCCAAGTTATTGTCATCGAAGACGATCCAATAACTGCCTTCAAAAAACTCGTTCCCGTTTCCATGAAAAACAGGAAAAAGGCAATGAGATTTCTAAGAAGCAGGGAATACATGCATACCTCAGCCCTATTGGACGCACTAGAGGTGGCTGCAAGTGATCCCTTAGTTGACACTCTTTTGCTTGTATCCGATGGCGGCAGCTCTGCCGGAAAACACCAACACTCTCAGTTCATCCTCGATGCAGTCCATCAACTCCACCAGAGAACAGGAGTTCGTATTCACACCATTTTGGTTACCGATAGTGCCAAGCATGCCAGATTTATGAAGCAATTGGCAGAATCGACCGGCGGCCGAATGGTACGGCCAAAGTCAATTACTTAGGCTTCTCCAATCGCACCCTTGCATCCAACACACAAGATCCCTTCCCTTTCCATCCTGCTAGGAATGGATTCAAATCAAGCTCCACTATTTCAGGGAAATCGCTCAGCATGCGGCTGAGCCGGAGAAGAATCTCCACTAGTTGCTCCTGCTCTACTGGGGGTTTGCCGCGAGCTCCTTCCAGCATAGATTTTGCACGAATTCCATGAACCATTTCCTCTGCATCCGTGCGGCAAAGCGGATGTAAACGAAACACCACGTCCTTGAAAATTTCCACATGAATTCCACCCAAGCCAAATGCCAACATCCGCCCAAATTGAGGATCGGTAGCAGCACCAAAAAAAGTCTCCACCCCTGAGGAACGCATCGACTGCAATAGCAGTTGCATATGAGGATATTCTTCGCCAAACTTCAGTTCGAGATCGTCGTAAGCATCAAGTAATTCCTCTCGATCACGAATTCCCACAACCACACCGCCGCGATCGGATTTATGCACCAAGCCAGCAGCTTCCACTTTTGCTACCAAGGGGAACTTCAGCTTGCGTGCCGCCTGCAAGGCTTCTTCTCGGTTGTTCACAATCCGCCCCGGCACAACTGGAATACCATAAGCTACGAGTAATTCTTGGAGCTCCAGCCCTTTCAACAAATTGCGGCCATCCGCCAAGGCTCCATCCACCACCTTGCGGGCCTTTGCCCTTTGTACGCGAAAACGAGGTGGAGCCTCCACCTGTCGGGTACGCAATTCCTGCAAGCGCACCATGCCCGCCAGGGCAAAGGCAGCCTCCTCCGGAAAGCGATAGTTAGGCACTCCAGCATTGAGCAATATTTCTGCAGCCTCTTCTCCTTGAGATTTTCCTAACAAACAGGCAAGCAGCGGCTTGGAACTTTGCGCCGCATGCTTGGCAAAGGTTCGTGCAACTGCTGCGGCATCAATCATGACCGGAGATACAAAAATGGCTAATGCCAGGTCAATGTTTTTGTCGGCCAAAACCGCACCGATGGCGGCATCAAACCGTTTTGCGTCAGCACTTGCAATCAAATCGACGGGGTTGGCATCAGAAGCCTCCGGCGGCAAGGCACGCTTTAGTTTGCGGCGCGTGCTCGGTTCTAGGTCGGGAAGCTCCAAACCATGAGCAACACAGGCGTCTGTGGCCAAAATCGCTGGACCACCCGCATTGGTGATGATGCCGACACGTCGGCCCTGCGGGCGTTTTCCGGTTTGCACGGCAGCGGCCAAAGCAAATAAATCCTTCATCGTGTCGACGCGAAGAACACCGCATTGGTTGAACAGTGAATCCATAGCAGCCTCACTCCCAGCCAAAGAACCCGTATGCGAAATCGCGGCACGCGCACCCCGCGGGCTTCTGCCTGATTTCACCACCAGGATGGGTTTTTTTGGTGCGATGCGTCGTGCCACCCGCATAAATCGTTCCGGCTCGCCAAAGGCTTCTAGATACATCAAAATCTGTTTGGTGTTGGCGTCGCCCTCCCAATACTCCAACAGATCACTGGGCGACACATCGGCTCGGTTGCCAACCGAGGCAAACATGCTGACACCAATACCAAGTTGGCGGGCATCGGTGAGGATGGCTTCCCCTAAGGCCCCGGATTGTGACAAAAATGCGGCGCCACCTTGGGTTGGAGTAGAAGCCGCAAAGGAAGCATTCATGGAAACTGCATTGTCCGTATTCAAAATGCCCATGCAGTTGGGACCAACCATGCGCATGTTGTATTTTTCGCACAACTTCAGCAACTGACGCTGGCGTTCTTCTCCTTCCCCGCCAATTTCTGAAAAGCCAGCGGTAATCACAACCAGGCCTTTCACACCTTTACGTCCGCAGTCGCGAACAGCCTGCAACACCAAAGCGGCAGGCACGGTGATAACAGCCAAATCGACTGGGCCAGGGATTGCAGAGACTTTGGCATAGCAATGCATACTATGCACCACATCGGCTTTGGGGTTTACTGGATATACCGGGCCTTGGAAGCCCCCCAACACCAGATTGCGCACAATCTCATGTCCAATCTGAAAGCGCTTCCGGCTCGCGCCAATGACAGATACGGAACGCGGGCGAAACAGAGCATCGAGTGATTTATGAGCGGTTTTGTTCACGCAGAACTTCCTTCATGTGTAGTGCCAGGGATTGCGCCACCTCCGCAAAGGACGGTGTATGCTCCCCTAGCTCTTGGGCCATGGTCGTCATGACGCTGGGCTCAAGGCCGCATGGGTCGAAACGCTGAAACCATGACAAGTCCGTCGTAAGGTTTAAGGCGACTCCGTGATAGGTGGTCCATTTACGCACAGCCACCCCGATACTGGCGATTTTCTTTCCCTTCACCCAACAACCGGTATTGCGCAGGTCGCGCGAGCCCTCTAATCCAAAATCGCCAACGCACAAAATCAAAGCTTCCTCCAGCGCATGCAAATAGGCATGCAAATCGCGGGCGCCTGCGGCCAGGTGAATGAGCGGATAGGCCACAACCTGACCTGGGCCATGAAAGGTCGCTTTCCCGCCGCGGGAAATCGCGTGAACAGGTATGCCCAAATGTTGGTAAGCCTCAGCATCGCCAGCGCGGCCAACCGTGAGTACAGGTTCAAACTCCGCCAACAGTAGCTGGTCAGGAGCCTCGCCTCGACTAATCGCCTCCACCCGATCCATCATCAGCTCGTCCACCTCAGCATAGGTGCTGCGGCCCAGGTCATGGACCTCAAAGGCAGCAGAGCGGCTAAACCTCATGGCAGCTATTTTTTCATAGCATGCGGCGACATCTTGTGGACATCTTCACACGCCTCCATCAACACCTCGGACAAGGTGGGATGAGGATGGATGGTCATGGCCAAATCTTCCACAGTCAACCCGCCCTCAATCGCCAAGGAACCTTCACTAATCATGTCGGTTACGTTGGGGCCCACCATATGCACGCCCAAAATGGTGTCGTCTTTCGCATCGGCAATCACCTTGACCAAACCGTCCATAGCATGCATTGACATTGCGCGACCATTCGCGCCGAAGTTGAAACGCCCCACTTTGTAATCAAGACCCTGCTCCTTGCAGTCGGCTTCGCTTAAACCTGTAGTGGCAATTTCCGGGTCGGTAAAAATGACCCCCGGTACCACCTTGGGGTCGTAAGCCACCCCCGGCTGGCGGGCTATGGCCCCTGCAGCCACCAGCCCTTGAGCGCTGCCCTTGTGGGCCAGCATGGGACCATGGGTGATATCACCCACTGCATAGATATGGGGAGTTTTGGTACCGCACTGAGCATCCACTTCAATGAAGCCCTGCTTATCTGTTTTCACACCCACATTTTCCAAGCCAATTTCGGAAGTCACTGGCCGACGCCCAACCGTAAGCAAAATGACGTCCGCAGCAAAGGTTTGCTCTTTGCCTTGCACCTCGGCGATGACTTCCACCCCACCATCAACCTTTTTCCAACTTTTTGCCGCCGACTTCAGGTGAATTTTGATGCCAGCTTTCTTCGCTTTGCGTGCCACCACTTTCACAAGCTCCGGATCTGTGCCTGGCAGAATTTGATCCATAAACTCCACCACCGTGACCTCACAGCCAACTTGCGCATAAAACATGCCCAACTCCATACCAATCACACCGCCGCCAATAATGAAGAGGCGCTTGGGCAAAGTTTTTGGAGCCAAAGCATCCGTACTCGACCAAACCTCCGGGCCAAAATCAAAGCCGAGAATGGGAGCAGGTTCACTACCGGTGGCCACCACAATATCGGTGCAGGCAATTTCCACCACACCATCAGCAGTCTCCACGGAAATCAAATTGGGGCTCACAATTTTCCCCTTGCCTTTGACCCATTCGATTTTCCGACTCTTAAACAACATGCCAATGCCGCCGGTCAGCCGCTTGACTATGGACTCCTTCCACGCGATTAATTTCGACAAATCCAACTTCGGGGTTTCCACCGTGAATCCCATGTCGGCCGCGTGTTTGCTAGCCTCCATAAAATGCGAGGCTGAAATCAAGGCCTTAGAAGGGATACAGCCTACGTTGAGGCAAGTGCCTCCCAGGTTATCCCATTCCACGCAAACCACCTTTTTCCCAAAATCGGCGGCACGAATGGCACAGACATAGCCGGCAGGGCCAGCTCCCAAAACCACAACATCGGTTTGTATCTTCGACATGACAGCTTGTTTCAGGCCCTTTGGTGGGCTTCGAGGGGCCGAGGGGCCCAAAATGACCCGGTATTATAGGCCTGCGCAGCCGTTGCTAAACCTGAAGTTTGGCCTGCAATCCCTGGTCTAGGGCGGCCAAAAACTCCTCGGTAGTGAGCCAAGGCGTATCCCCACCAACGAGGAGAGCAAGGTCTTTGGTCATCTTTCCCGACTCCACGGTTTCCACGCAGACTTCTTCCAAGGAGGTGGCGAAACGATCCAGCGCTTCGTTGCCATCCAGCTTGGCGCGGTGCTGCAAACCCCGAGTCCAAGCAAAAATGCTGGCAATCGGATTGGTGGACGTTTTGCCACCTTGCTGGTGCACCCGATAGTGGCGGGTGACGGTGCCATGAGCCGCCTCAGCCTCCACGGTTTTGCCATCCGGAGTCATCAACACCGAAGTCATCAAACCCAAAGAGCCAAAGCCTTGGGCTACTGTGTCCGACTGCACATCGCCGTCGTAGTTTTTACAAGCCCAGACGAAACCGCCATTCCATTTCAACGCAGCAGCCACCATATCGTCGATCAAACGGTGCTCGTAGGAGATACCTGCAGCAGCAAAGGCTTCGGCGAACTCCGCCTCGAACACTTCTTGAAAAAGATCTTTGAAGCGCCCATCGTAGGCTTTGAGGATGGTGTTCTTGGTAGACAAATAGACCGGCCATTTCCGCTGCAGACCAAAATTCAGACAGGCCCGAGCAAAACCACGAATCGACTCATCCAGGTTGTACATGCCCATGGCAACACCAGCTCCAGGGAAATCAAAAACCTCGTATTCCACCGTGTCTCCGCCGTCGGCTGGGGTGAAGGTCATCGTCAACTTGCCCTTTCCAGGGACCAAAAAATCCGTGGCACGGTATTGATCGCCAAAGGCATGACGCCCAATCACCATTGGCTGCTCCCATCCAGGTACCAGGCGCGGCACATTGCTACATAAAATAGGTTCGCGGAAAACCGTGCCACCCAAGATGTTACGGATGGTTCCATTGGGCGAGCGCCACATTTTTTTCAGCCCAAATTCCTCGACCCGCGCTTCATCCGGGGTGATGGTGGCGCATTTCACACCCACGCCATGCTTTTGGATGGCATGAGCGGCATCAACGGTAACTTGGTCGTCGGTGGCATCGCGATGCTCCATCCCCAGGTCGTAATACTCCAACTCCAAATCCAAATAGGGCAAAATAAGCCGTTCTTTGATGAAGGACCAAATGATGCGGGTCATCTCGTCGCCATCAAGCTCGACCACAGGGTTTTCAACACGAATCTTGTCCATGATTCTGAGAGCAAAGGGAGGGGTTGCGGGAAGTTCCGCAGCATAAATGTAGCAGGGTGCGCCCCCCAGAATCCCCCACCCAAGCCGATATCATGGAATCTCCGAGCAACCACTTCGAACCATGATTTCCTACCAAGGTGCCGTTTTCCGCCCCCCCTCCGAGGCCAACAGTTTAATTCTGCAGGCCACCTTGGGCTGCAGCTGGAACCGTTGCACCTTCTGCGCCATGTACCGCGAGAAGCAATTTAGAGTGCGCAAGTTGGACGAATTGCGCCAAGAAATCCGCGACTACGCGTCGATGTTTGCTCCCCCGCGCAAAGTCTTCTTGGCCGATGGTGATGCCTTGATGGCCAAAGCCCGTTTTCTTGCCGACTTATTGCGCCTATTGCGGGAAACATGGCCTTCCTTGCAACGCGTCAGTTGCTACGCATCGCCACAAGCATTAGCCGTACGTTCCATCGAAGAAATGACCCTGTTGCGGGAGCTCGGCCTAAGCCAATATTACCTGGGAATCGAATCGGGCCATGATCCAACCCTTGTTGCGCTGGAAAAGGGGGTGAGTGCGGCTGAAATGGTGCAGTTCGCGCAAAAGGCCAATGCCGCTGGAGTGCGGCTAAGCGTGATGATCTTGCTCGGGGTTGCCCCCGGCTTTAGCCAAGAACACGCCCAAGAATCGGCAAAAGTGGTGAATTCAATTCAACCTCGCTTTGTCAGCACTCTGGTCGTGACACCAGTGGAAGGCACTCCACTGTGGGAGGATTATCAGCAAGAACGCTACCAACCGCCCTCGCCGATTGCCCTGGCTGCGGAACTACGTGAATTCTTGCAGCATCTCAATTTATCCAATTCCATATTTCGCTCCAATCACGCAAGCAATTACCTGGCACTTGCAGGCACCCTTCCCAAAGACCAGGCAGCCATGATTGCCGCCCTCGACCAAGTCCTCGCCGACCCACAAAACGCGCCTTTCCGGCCGGAGTGGCTCCGTGCTTTATAGCTCACGCCGCACAGCTCGCAGCCACACCATCCAACTTCCAAGTCGCTTCAAGCCGACCACCTCCAAGCCGGCCAGTTCCAATTCTTGCACCAATTCCGCCTGGCTGAAGCGGGCGGTTGTTGGGTGCTCCATCCACCGGCCCAAAATAGGATGTTGGAGGAAAGCAACCAGGCTTTCTGCAAGTAACAACTGCCCACCGGGACGCAAAACGCGAGCCACCTCTGCCACCGCTTGACGCCAATTCACCACATGGTGCAACACTTGCAAACAAAGCACAGTGTCGTAGCTTTCGTCGGCAGCAAGAATTTCCGTGGCCTTGCCCTGCCAAATTTGCATCGGGGCACCCTGGGCAAAGGCTCCACAGCGCGCTAAATGTTGCCGCGCAGCAGCTACCATCAGTGGGTCGGGATCAAGACCGTGCACCTCACTGGCACCAAATACAAACTTGCATGCTTCTAAGCCATAGCCTGCACCAAAGCCAAGTTCCAGGGTTTTGCCCGTTGGCAAGACGCAGCCTAAACGCTGAAGCTTTCTTAAATCCCAATGCCGCAACACCAAGCGGCGCCAACGGCCAGCAACAAGGCGTCGCTCAAAAGGGTTGAGTTGCATGCAAACTTAATAGGCGATGGTTTCGAAATTGCTTGCGAACTGCCCAAGATAGATGGTGCCAGTAAACATGGCTGCAATGAGCAACAATGCCTGTAAAACTCCCCAACGTAGAGCCATTTTTTGGGTATCTAGTTCTTCCCCTCGCGCCCATATATGCAAAAAAGCAACGGGCAACAACAAGGCAAAAAATGCAAAGGCCTTTTCGCCCCGGGAATAAAGAATGCGCACCGCTTGCACTTGATAGAACAAAACAGCCAACAACAAAGCGATTGTGATACCAACAAACAGAGGCCCTAGGAAGGAGTCAGCCGGATTGGGAATGCGAATGGCAAATAGATTGAGCAGAATCACAATCCACGTTGCAGCAAGAAAATGCCAATAATGAGCTAGGTTGCGAACCCGTTGGAGCGATTCAGCATGAGCAAGTGAGGAAGAAACAACCGCCGCATACACAAGGCCTCCAATAATATGCGCGGCATGAAGTGCGGTGGTGAGATAAAAATTAAATGTATACATGGGATGAACGCCAGCACCCGTTTCCTGCGCCAATAAAACACGCCAATTCCAGGCTTGGCCGAGCAAAAACAGCACCCCTAAGACTAGGGTCCAACGCACTTGCTGGCGTGCCTTCGCCCAATTTCCTCCTTTTCCGTAGCCAATACCCAGTTGGGCTGCCGCACTCACGCCGAGAAGCAAAAGCGATGTAAGCCACAATCCCCAGGGTAGAGGTGGTAGCAGGCGGCCGGAAGCACCCGTATCGCGGAAATACCAGCCACAGAAAATCGTTGCCAAAAAGAGGGCGGCTAAAGAAGCCAACAAGACCCGCAGGCCCAGGCTGCTGGCGCCTGCTGGCAGAGGCTGAGAGCTTCTACCTGCCGCATTTTGCATGCCGTATTATGACTTATTCACCAGCTTCCAGGGCATGAAGATCGTCGGCCATTTTGGCCTTGATCTGTCCCTGGTATTGGTGAGTATCCAATGCGAGAAAGGCCAGAAAAAGGCCAACCATCAGCACCGAAAACAGGAAAATCATGCCGTTGAAGGGGCGGTCATATTTGAGGTGCATGAAGAACAGGCACACCAAACTCGCCTTGCAGGTGGCGATGATGAGGGCCACCGACAGATCGAAGCCATGCAAATCCATGCTTCCCGTCCACACTGTCAGCACGGTGAGAGCGACCAGGCCAAAGAACACCTTGAGTAACAGCCCTAAGGGCAACACATGGCCAAGATGAGATTCGGAATCGTGGTTGGACATGGCTAGCTGATGAGGTAGAGAAGTGGGAAGAGGAAAATCCAGATGAGGTCGACCAAGTGCCAGTACAGCGCTCCAAAGTCGATGGCATTGAAGTTGTCGGGGCCAAAATCGCCTCGCATGCTGCGCAGCAAAAGCCACAGCAACAGCAGCATGCCGATTAACACGTGGATGCCGTGAAGACCGGTTAGGCAAAAGTAAACACCAAAGAAGATGCCAAGCTTTTGCCGGAACTCAGGATCCAAGTCTCGTACAGCAGCAGAAAACTCGCCATCGCGATTGTCCCAGGCATGAGAATGTTCCTTGATATGCTCTGGTACATCCTCTGCATGGAGACGGAAGATGGTGTCTTCGTTGCCACTCCACAAAGTGCCTTCGTGGAACTTGTGACTGTACTCCATATACTTGATGCCCATGAACCCGCCAGCGCAAAGCAAAGTAATGGCGAGGTTCATTTTGAGCAAGCCAATCTGGCCTAGCATGGCGTTGCGCACTCCCCACGCGAATGTGAAAGAGCTCAAAAGCAAGACCAAAGTGTTGGTGGCACCCAATTGGGTGTTTAGGTATTGCGAAGCAAACTGCCACACTTCTGGGTAGTTTGAACGATAAACCGTATAGGCCACGAACAGGGCACTGAAGAACAACACTTCGGTGAGGAGGAATGTCCAAATGCCCAGCTTACCAGCATCAAACTGCTGATCGAGAGTTTCGAAGTGATGCGCCAAATGCTTGGGGTGGTCGTGGCTGTGACCATGCCCTCCTTCATGCGCGACGGTGGTGGTGGTACTCATGGGATTCACCTACGAGGGCTGAACGTTAGCAACACAGGGATCGTCTGGACGAGGATTAACAGGCAAGAAACCTTCTTCTTCCCCTTTCCACTCGAACAGGGACATGTCGTAGGGATCTCCCACAACAGGCGGATCAATTTCGAAATTGTGCTCCGGCGGCGGCGATGGCGTTTGCCACTCCAAAGTGACACCGCCCCAAGGATTGGCGGGAGCCTTTTTGCCCTTCTTCAAGGACCACAGCAAAGTGCCCAAGGCAAGGAACAGGCCTGTCATCAACACCATAGCGCCTAGGGTGGAGGCTTCGTTGTAGCCGTCAAAGCCGGCACTGGGCCCGTATGCTGCATAGCGCCGTGGCATGCCATGAGCACCACCAATGAACTGGGGCATGAAGGTCATGTTGAAGCCAACGAAGGACATGATGCAGGCGATTTTTGACCATTTGTTGTCGACCATGCGCCCATACATCTTTGGCCACCAATAAAAAATGCCACCGAGGAAGCCAAACAGGGCGGAACCCACCATCACGTAATGAAAGTGGGCCACTACGAAGTAGGTGTCGTGGAAGTGAACATCCGTGCCCAAAGTAGCCAAGAACAAACCTGTTAGACCGCCAATGCCAAACAGCCAAATGATGGACAGGCCATAGAGCATTGGGGTGGTAAAGGCGATGGAGCCTTTGTACATGGTGGCAATCCAGTTAAACACCTTGATTGCCGAAGGCACCGCCACAGAGAAGGTAAGTGCAGAGAAGATGATGGACATCAATTCCGACTGCCCGGAGACAAACATATGGTGTCCCCAAACGATGAAGGAGAAAATGGCAATCGCAATGGACGAAAGCGCAATCGACTTATAGCCAAAGATGGGTTTGCGGCTGAAGGTTGCAAACAGTTCAGACATCACTCCCATTCCTGGAAGAATCATGATGTAGACCGCTGGGTGGCTATAAAACCAGAACAGGTGTTGAAAGAAGACTGGGTCACCACCAAGTTCTGGGGTGAAAATGCCTATTTGCATGGTCTTTTCAACCAGAATCAACAACAACGAAATGCCAATGACGGGCGTTGCCAAAATTTGAATGACCGCAGTGGCGTAAATTGCCCACAAAAACAACGGCATCTTGAACCATGTCATTTGCGGCGGCCGCATTTTGTGGATGGTAACGATGAAGTTCAATCCAGTGAAGATGGAACTAAAGCCGAGGATGAAGGCCCCTAGCACAGCCGTGATTACCGAGACATCGGTGTAACCCGTAGAATAAGGCGGGTAGAAAGTCCAGCCAGTATCCAAGTTACCAACGAACAAAGTGGTAACAAACAGGATGGCGCCAATCAGCCACAAGTGGTAACTAAAGCGATTGAGCTTGGGGAAGGCCACATCTTTTGTTCCCAGCATCATTGGCACCACGAAGTTGCCAAGAGCTGCGGGGATAGATGGGATAATCACCAAGAAGATCATCACCGCACCATGTACGGTAAACGCATTGTTGTATGCGTTCATTTGCTCAGCCGTTTGCGAAGCAAAATCCACATCTCCACTTAGAGTGAGGCGAATCTTCATCGCAAACATGCCACCCAAAATGAAGCAGCCAACGACCGACCACAAATACATGAGGCCGAGACGTTTGTGATCGATGGTCCAGAACCACGACATGAAGCCTTTGGTGGCATTCAGGTAATTGGTTCGATCCAGGGCGTTGGTAGAACTCGTCATGGTATTGGCCTACTCGTTCAGCGACTTGATGAAGGCGATGAGATAGCTGATCTCGTCGGCACTCAGTTGGGCGGCGAAGGATGGCATGCTTGGTGCAAAGTTCGCCACAATCTTTGCATTCGGATCTAGAAGGGATTCGCGAATGTAGTTGTCATCAATGGTGACGGTGCTGCCATCCGCAAGGGTTTCCGTAGTGCCATACTTGCCATCCAGGGCAGGGCCTACGCCGGGGGTTCCGGTGAGACTATGGCACGCAGTGCAGCCGTTTTTCTGGAACAACTGCTTGCCAGCCTCTGCTGGAGGAAGAGAAGCAAGATCCACCGCCTGACTCTTCAGCCAAGCCTGAAAATCTTCTTCGCTTTTGACTACGACCTGGCTCAACATCCGCGAGTGGCGCGTGCCGCAGTACTCCGCACAGTAAAGGGGATAAACCCCAGGCTCGGTGGCTTCAAACCATGCGGAATTGTAGCGACCAGGAACGGCATCCATTTTGACCCGGAAGTCGGGAACATAAAAGGAATGCAAAACATCGGAAGATTCAAGGCGCACACTCACCGGGCGGCCCATAGGCACGACAAGCCCCTCTCCACCGTCATTCATATCCACATTCCCTCCGTAAGACTCCACGCCTTCTGGATAAACAAAACGCCAATCCCATTTCTTGGCTTTCACTTGAATCTCGTAGGCATTGGCCGGAATCGTGCGCACCGCAACGTAATCCTTGAAGCCATACCAAAACATCACCACCATAAACATGGAGGGAATTACTGACCAAACAATTTCAATTTTGGTTGAGTGGTGAGGCGAATCCTCGGGGTTCATGCCAACACGTGAGCGACGGTAGCGAACCGCAAAGATGATGGTTGCCAACACAATGGTGATGAACGCAAACAGCGACACATAAAAGATGAAGTAAAACAACTCATCTACGGAACTTGCGTTACGCGAGGCCTGAGAAGGAAACCAGAAATCCCCTTGAGTATGCTGCAAGAGGAAGGGAAGCAAGGCAATCGGAATCATGCCACTGTTTTCTTACGAACTCTGCGCTCGAGCAGGAACAACCAGCCCAGAAACGCGAAAAGGATGACTGCCACGGCGGACATCACCATCCGAGTAATCTTCCACGCATCCGCCACAAAAGTGCCTGCTGCTGCGTCGTACAAAAAACAACGCAGGATGAGTGCATCCACTGTGGAGACGTATTTGGAGGAAGCCGTCTCTGCAAGCGATAGCCGCAGAGTAGAAGGTTGGTACTCGATGCCGTAAAGGTAACGAGCAACTTTGCCTTGGGGGTCGAGGAGAATAAGAGCTGCAGTATGCGCAAATTGCCCTTTGTCCTCGAAGGAGTTGTAGTGAAAGCCAACGGTGTCCGCGACCTGGTGAATTTGCTCACGGGTACCGCGTAGGAATGCCCATCCACTTTGGGCGACATCAGGATTTCGATAACCAGATAAAACTCTTTGCTGAAACCGTTGCGATAAATCATCGGTTTCATTTGGATCCAAACTCAAAGTAACTACCTGAAACTGCTTGCCCACGGTCCAGGAATCCATTTTGTTCAATGTTTCAACAAATCCGCTCAACTGCAAATTGCACAGCTGCGGACAGTTTGCATAGTTCAAAGTGAGAACCACTGGCCGCTCGCCATCAAAAAATTCCCCCAGCGATACCTTAGTTCCTTGCGGGGTGCGCAACTCCATATCAAGCGGTAGTTGAGCGCCTAGTTGTTCATCAATCCCAACTTGGTCAAGTTCTTTACTTTGCCAATCTACTGCCTGTGCAACAGCATCATTGTCCATCCCTGCAACAGCGATGGACAAAAATGCAGCAGCGAAAAAAGGTTGGCCCATGAAAACTACTTGGCGTAACGTTCAATCACAGCCTGACGTGCTGCATCAGAAATGCCGACTTCAGACAGAACACGACTTTGGTCTAACTCGGCGCTACGTTGTTGCTGCAAGGCCTTTTCTTCGGCGTGGGTGAGCCCCACCACCAGGTAAGAAATGGCAATGGTAAAGATGGTGCCAATCAGACCAATTTGGACCAAATGGGCTACATCGATGTTGTCGGGTTGGGTGGCCATGGGTAAAGGGAGCCAGACATTTACGCGGAGCTGAAAGGGCGGGTGGGCCATCTCCGGAAGCGGAATCGTCCCACAAGATTGCAATAAAATCAAGTTAGAGATAAATCAACCTAAGACTCTTTATTCGCTCTAAATAACTTGAATTCAAGGAAATAGGCCCTCCCCCTTCTGGGCGAGAGCCTATGCGGTCCTTTTTTAGTGGAAAAGGAATCTCCTAGATGTTGCGGAAGCCCAAGGACTTCGGCAGCAGGGGATCGCCGACCGGAAGTAAGGCCTGATTGCCCGCGCGACGAGCAACACCGTAAACCAAAACTCCAAACATGCCAACGGCCAGGCATACCTCCATGAGGCCAAAAGGATTGGCAAAATCGACTTCACCTCGGTGGTAGTTCGGCATCACAATCCAGTACAAATCCACCCAGTGCATGACCAAAAGGTAAATGGCCCAAAACAGAAGCACATTCGTGTTCCGTTTCACATGACGCGAAAGCAAACCACCGAAAGGAATGATGAGATGGAATAACAACAAACACCAGGACCATGCGCCCCAGGCAGGGGTTAAACGGGCCTTGAAGAAGTGAGTTTCTTCCGGCAAGTTGGCGTACCAAATCAGCATAAACTGGGAGAAGGCGATGTAGCCCCAGAAAAAGACAAAGGCAAACATCCATTTACCCAAGTCGTGGTAATGCTCGTCATTGATGACTTTGCTTACCCGACCATTCCGCTGAAGGAATTTGGCCATTATCACCATCCAGGCCACGGCGCTGAGGTAGGAACCTGCGAAAATATAAACGCCAAAGATGGTGCTGAACCATGTTTCGTCCAGAGACATCAATAAATCAAAGGAGGCAAAACTAAGCGAGAAGGCGAAAACAATTATGGAAACCGCACTCACCCGCTTCATGCCAAGGGTTGGATCTACGCCCTCAGCAGTATCTTGCTCTACAGATTTGCGGAAGAAAAAACGCGCCAAAAGAATCCACAGCAAAAAGTAGCCGACCAAACGTCCGGCAAAGAAGTTCCGATTCAAAAACGGAAACTTGTGCTGCACAAACTTGTGATGCTCTTCTTTCTCCAGCGTTTCGGCAAGATCATGTTCTCCTGCAAGGACGCCCGCTTCCGCCGCAGCCTCTTGTCCCCCATTTTCAACTCCAATTACAGCGCCATTCTCATCGTGAGCCATCGTCGCCCACTTCCAAACATCGGCATGGTCGCTAAAAAGCGGGATTAACAACGGCAACGCAAACAAAGCCACAATGGGGAAATTGGCCATCGTCAACTCCGACAAGCGGCGCACCGTCACACTCCAATGGGCATTCACCAAATGCTGAACTATGGTGAAAAACATGGAGCCCAAGGTGATGGTGAGCAAAAAGCTAAACGCCACCAGATAGGCAAACCAAAAATGGCTATAGCCATCCTCATGGTTGCCCATTAGGCCGAGAATCAAGCCAAGGCCAAGACCGACGACCGCCAAGATGAGACCGAAACGCGCCGCCTTGGGGGCTAAATCCCCCGCCTGGTTCACGCCTTCGAGTAGAATGGGATGAGAGCTCATGAATCAGCCTATTTCTGGGTCTTCAGGAACGCGATGAGGTCCTGGATTTCCTCGTCGGTGATTTGTCCGGCGAAGGAAGTCATGGCCGGTGGGAAGGTTTTCACCACTTTGGCGTTGGGGTCAAGGAGAGACTCTTTGAAGTAGGACTCATCCACGGTAATTTTTTCGCCCCCTTCCATCTCTTCCTCCCGGCCAAACAAGCCGTTAAGCGGAGGGCCAACCAAGCGCATGCCGGTCAATGTGTGGCAGGCATTGCATGTTTTGGAGGTGAACAACATCTTGCCCCTCTCTACCGGCGACATTGCGGCTAAATCTTGGGCACTTGGGCCGCCGGCCGAAGCCTCTTCTTGCAGGGCTCGGATATAGGCAATGATAGCCCAACGATCCTTAGTGGGGATTTGTGCCGCGTAGGAGGGCATGGTGCGTCGACCTTGGGTTATGGTTTCGAAAACCATGCCATCGGCTTGGCCAGCAATCAGGCCGGATGTGAGATCCGTCGGGGTGACCCAATTGGCAAGCCCCTGACCGGCCAACATTTTCGCGCGCTTATGAACAGGGCCAGCACCCTTGCCATCTTTGCCGTGGCAGACCGCACAGTAGATTGCAAAGCGTTCTTCTCCGCGATTCAAAAACGCCTCATCCACATTCAGCTCAGACGGCAATTGCTGCAAGTAATCCCCTTTGGACTTCCCTGTTTCAAAGGAAGCCAGAGCGAAGCCTTGATCCTGGGCTACGGTCCCTGGGATTTGCGACCGCGTCATCCGCCCATCTTCAAACAAAGTTGGAGCGTAACCTTGAGCATGAAACCGCGGCTGCTTGTCCATATCCTTAATCAGGTGGACGCGGGGCTGAGTGGTTGTTTTGCCATAAGAAGCGTAAACCATGCCAGCCGGAATCAAGGCTAGGCAAGAAGCAATCCACAACTTGCCCTTCAACGACCTTGGCATGGCAACAGGCTCATCGGCTTCACGCACCTCCTCCACCGACAAAGCGCCGATGCTTTTCAGGAAGTCTCCGGTACGATCAAGTGCAAAGTTGGAATCACGTGCTTCAATGGCGAGGAAAAAGCCATCATCCGTGGCCCTGGCAAAACGCTCTTTACGGAAAAGCGGGTGATACCAACGGGGTAGCCCATTGCTAATCCACATAGCAAAGAATGCGGTGAATGCCGAAAACAGCACGGTCACCTCAAAGATGACTGGGATGTTTGCGGGCAACGACCAAACCGGTTTACCCGAAATGTCGTAGGTGTAATCCACCCCGTTCATCCACCACTGCATGAGCATGCCAAGCAACAAACCGGTAACACCCATGGTGAGAATAACCCAGGGAAGGCGTGTAAAACGCATGCCCATGGCGTCGTCAAGACCGTGGACGGGGAATGGGGTGTGGCAATCCCATTTTTTGTACCCAGCGTCGCGCACCCTCTCGGCTGCTCGGTAAAGGGAGGTGGGATCTTCGAACTCGGCGAGTAGACCGTAGAAATCCTTGTCGGTAGTCATCGTCTGGCCTCCCTAGTGATCGTCGAGATGTGGATGAGCCTGAGGCATCACGTTCTTCACTTCCGAAATCGCCACTTGCGGCAAGTAACGACAGAAGAGCATGAACAGGGTAAAGAAGAGGCCGAAGCTACCCATGAGGGTGAGGACGTCGACCCATGTCGGGCTGAAGTAATGCCAGCTCGAAGGCAAGAAGTCGCGGTTCAAAGAGGTGACCACGATGACAAAGCGCTCGAACCACATGCCGATATTGACAAAGATGGACATGATGAATACCAGTGGCAAATTCCGCCGCGCTTTTTTGAACCAGAAGATTTGGGGCGACAGCACATTGCAGCTGACCATAATCCAGTAACCCCACCAGTAAGGGCCGAAGGCGCGGTTGACAAAGGTGAAGCCCTCGTAAGCGTTGCCGGAGTACCAGGCCATGAAGAACTCCATGGAGTAAGCGTAGCCCACCATCATGCCAGTCGCCATGATGACTTTGCACATGTTGTCGATATGGCGCAAAGTGATGAGGTCTTCCAAACCAAACATTTTGCGTGCTGGGATCGACAAAGTGAGCACCATGGCAAATCCAGAGAAAATAGCGCCGGCCACGAAGTAGGGCGGCAAGATGGTGGTGTGCCAACCCGGCAGCTGCGAGGTAGCGAAGTCGAACGACACCACCGAGTGCACGGACAACACCAAAGGCGTGGCCAAGGCCGCCAAAATCAAGTAGGCACGCTCGTAACGGTGCCAGTGGCGGTTCGAACCATTCCAGCCCAGGGAGAACAAGCCGTACCAAAAGCGACGGGCTTTGGTTTTAGCTCGGTCACGCACGGTGGCGAGGTCGGGAACTAGGCCCATGTACCAAAACAACAGTGAAACTGAGAAATAGGTGGACACCGCGAACACGTCCCACAGTAGAGGCGAGCGGAAGTTGGGCCACATTGACATCTGATTGGGAATGGGGAACACCCACCAAATCACCCAAATACGACCAACGTGGATGGCGGGAAACATGCCCGCACAAATCACCGCAAAGATGGTCATTGCTTCCGAGAAACGGTTGATGCCTGTACGCCAATCCTGCCGGAACAAAAACAGCACTGCGGAAATCAAGGTTCCCGCGTGACCAATACCAACCCAAAACACGAAGTTGACGATCGGCCAACCCCAGGCAACCGGTTGGTTGTTACCCCAAACACCAACACCCGTGGTGACGAGGTAAACAATCATCGCTCCCAGGATGCCGAGGAAGGCAACGGCAATGGTGAAGATGACGTACCAGGATTTGGGAGGTTTTGGTGCTTCCAAAACACCGCAAACCGTTTCCGTTACCGAGTGAAAATCGTTCTCCCCCTGGACCAAAGCCTCCGGGAAGATGTCGAGGTTGTCTATGGATGCGGTGGACGCCGAACTAGCCATGGTGAATCACCTCCTCGCCAGCAGAGGTATGCTCCAGCGACGGATGTGGGTTGCGGACGCGCGCCAAGAAGGAAATGCGCGGTTTGTTGTTCAGCTCGGGCAAAAGCTTGTAGGCCCGATCGTTTGCCTGCTTCTTCAGCACGCGACTTTCTTTATCGAGAAGGTCTCCAAAGACGATGGCGTTTGCCGGACACACTTGCTCGCAAGCGGTTTGGATGGTGCCATCAGGGATATGCGGATCACGTTCCGCATTCCGCGTAGAAATCCGTGCGCGCTCAATCCGCTGCACACAGAAGGAACACTTCTCCATGACCCCACGAGAACGGACGGTGACATCCGGGTTGGCCGCCATCGCCAACACCTCATTACCGGGTTTCTCTTGGTCTTTGTTGAAGTTGAAGTAGTTGAACCGCCGCACTTTGTAGGGGCAGTTGTTCGCGCAGTATCGAGTGCCGATACAGCGGTTGTAGACCATGTCATTCAACCCCTCCTGGCTATGCGTGGTTGCCGCAACCGGGCAAACCGATTCGCAGGGCGCCATCTCGCAATGCGCGCAGTTGATGGGTTGGTTAATCGCGGTTGGATTTTCGACATCCCCGAGGAAATAGCGGTCCATGCGAATCCATGCCATTTCACGACCACGCAAGACTTGCTCTTTGCCCACTACCGAAATGTTGTTCTCGGCATGACAAGCAATGGTGCAGTTACCACAGCCCGTACAGGAAGCCAAATCGATGGCCATCCCCCACTTGTGATCGGTGGTTTTGTCTTGGTCCAATTCCCGCCACAGGGTGGTTTCCGGCCCCCAGAAATCGGCGGCGGCTTTGGCAAACCGCGGGTTCTTTTCGAACTCGGCCAAAGATCCTTCCTTCACCAACTCGGGCAAACGCTCCTGCGAGCCCTCATGGCCAATGGCGTCCATGGCGAAGTGGTCTTGCGTGGTGGCTAGCCGGTAAGGCTTGTTGGTGGGTGTCAACGACACCGGCGCCACTTGCATGGCTTCGCTACCGCGCAACTGGAAGGTATTAAACCCAACCGGTTCGATGGCATCGTCGTTGAGACCAGCCACATGCCCGGCTTGAGTGCGGCCATAGCCATAGGCCAAAGTGATGGAATCATCGGCATGCCCAGGCATCAGGTAGGCAGCCACTTCCAGGCTACGACCATTGACCTCCAGACGCACCAAACTTTCGTGCTGCACACCAAGACGTTCCGCCGTGCGGAAGGACATCAAGGCGGCATTATCCCAAGTGAGCTTGGTCATGGGATCTGGCAGTTCTTGCAACCAACCAAGATTGGCATAACGACCGTCGCGAATGGCGAAGTGAGGCACAAAGCGCAACTCCAGCCCCTCTTCGTTGCTAGGCAGCTCGGGCAAGGATGTGAATTTCACTTGGAGTGGCTTGGATGCACTACCCGCAATCACGCCATCAACCAAGGCTTGGTGCCAAGCGGCATCCGACAAACCTGCGGTTTGGCGAATAATGTCGAAGGAGGATTCCTCTTTGCCAAGCAACATGGAAAGCATCTCGCAAACCGAAACGCCGCCCCACAAGGGCTCAAGCAAGGGTTGTCCGATGGAGTGGCTGCCATCGGCAGAGCGACCGTCAGTCCAGGCTTCCAGCTCATGCGCCATGGGCACATGCCAACTGCAGAGGCTGGAAGTTTCATCGCGGTAATGACTGAGATGTATGCTGCGCGCAACTTTGCCCAAGGCAGCGGCAAACTCCAAATCGGCTGGCATGGTAAACACCGGGTTGCCGCCGAGGATGACCAAATCCTCGATTGAGCCCGCAGCCATGCGACCGACCAATTCTTTAACCGCCCCCATATCCGAGCCAACTGCTTGCGCTGGCAGATAATCTACGGTGCGGCCAACATTGCCCAACTTGAAGTTGAGAGCTTGGACATGTGCATGCACTTCCGCCGGCTGATTGGGCCCGCAAGTAATCACCACATTGCCTTTATGCCGATTCAAATCATCGACCAAGGCGGTGAGGAAAGCGTCGGCACCATTTGCATGCAGCTCGGGGGCTGAACCTCCGAAGAACTTGGCGTCCAGTGCGGCCACGAAGGAAGTGACATCCGCAGAACGCAGGGGCAGACGGTGATCGGCAAAGCCACCTGTGACCGTGAAGTTGGCTTCAACCGCGTAGATGCGGTTCATCCATTCCCCTTCCGGATCACGACGCGCCGTCACTTCCCGCGTGAGACGCAAAGCCGACGGTCCTTCGCTCATAAAATCATCATCCAAGGCGAGGATGATGCGCGCGTCTTGCATTCGATAATAAGGGCGCGCCGCTTTGCCAAAAGCCAGACGACAACCGGCGACCTCAGCATCGCGTTGATTCGCCGCGTAGTCCACCCAAGTTGCCTTCGGGTGTGCCTTCAAAAATGCGGCCTTCAGGCGCGCGCGGCTGGGAGAAGCATCGGGCTCGGCCAGAACCGCCACTTTTTCGCCCGCGCCACTCTGCAAAATGCCGCTGAGCCCTTGGCCGCGAAACTCTTCCAAACTGGACTCGGCCTCTTGCCCATTCTCCATGCGCGCCACACCGCGGCTGCGATCTGGATCGTAAAGCCCCAAGGTGGCGGCTTGGGCGACAGCGGTGGTAGCCCCCAAAGATTCTGGGTGCTTGGCATTGCCTTCAATTTTCGTGGGATGGCCATCAAAGCTGGTCACCATCACTCCCTGGGCGAAGCCATCCGCATTCAAAATGCTGGCAAAGCTGCGTGGAGTTCCAGGAACGGTGCCCGGGGTACGCGAAACCACAGGCAGTAATTTTTCGGTTTTCCAGCGGCAACTGGCGGTGGCCAGGGCCATGGAGGCGCCCATCAACTGCAAGAAGCGGCGACGCGAGGTGGCCGTCCACTCCTCTTCGGGCCCGGACTGGAACTCGTTGGCCATCAGCTCTCGGAACTCGGGAGTTTGCCCAAGATCGTTGAGACTACGCCAGTAGCGTTTCGTAGAGGCGGAGCGTTTCATCGGTGGCAAGTGGAGCAATCCTGGCGAGGTTGAATGTGGTTTTCAGCCATCAAGCGCGCACCCAGCCGTTGACGGTCTTCATTGGTGGTCCAACCCAAGTCAGTCACAAGCTGACGAGGACGCAAATGGGTTTCGGGATTGCGGTGGCACTCCAAGCACCAGCCCATGGACAAAGGCTGTTCTTGGCGCACGCGCTCCATTTGGTCGACCCGGCCATGGCACTCCACACAGCTCACCCCAGCGCTGAGGTGGGCACTGTGATTGAAATAAGCAAACTCGGGCAAATCATGCACGCGCACCCACTCCACGGGTTGTCCAGTTTCTGCGCTCTCAAACAGAGGCTTCAGCAATGGACTGGCCGTGCGAATGCTCTTGTGGCAATTCATACAGGTGGAGGTGGGAGGCAATGCTGCCATGGCGCCGGTTTCCACCGTGTTATGGCAGTAGCGACAATCCATCTCGAGTTGGCCTGCATGCAGGGCGTGACTGAAGGGGATTGGCTGCTCGGGTGCGTAACCCGTGTTGAGGTTTTGCGCGGAAAACGCATACGCGATTAGCACCACCAAATAGGTGGGCACTAGGATTGCAGCGAATCCCATGACTGGACGAAGCGAATCCGTCCACCGGGGAAAGTGGTAGGCACTCATTTGGAAGCGGGAGTTCTTCCACCGCCACCTGCCCCGAAATCCATGGGCGGAGGCATGCGGTTTTGGCCGGAAAGGATAACGGTTCCCCACGATTGGGGGAAGTGGAGTTCGACCAACAACCCAAAATATTTCCTAAGTCGTGAAAACTCTTGGACTTAGGCCCCTAATGAGACTGATTCGCAAAGAAATGCCCGCAGCGCGCTTGTGGCACTATATTTCCCGCGCCGATGGCGACTCTAACTATTGCTGAGGGAACACTTTAGAGCGGGAATTTGCCCGTCATCCGCTCCGCCTCGCCCTGTTCAGCGACCACGCGGAGAGCCTCGATGACTTGGCGCGTGAGATGGCGGGGTGGTGTGGCATAGACATCCTCCACCAAAGATTCCAGGGCGGGAGCACTCACTTCCTCGGCATGCTGCACAGCATCTTGGATTTCTGCGGTAATCTGCGCGGCCATTTCCTCACGCTGGACCCTATCAAGTAGCCCTTCAGCGAGCAAATACCGCTCTAAGCGCAGGAGTGGATCTCGCTTCTGCCAATAAGCCACCTCTTCATCCTGACGATAACGGGTGGGGTCGTCGGAGCTGGAGTGCCCCCCCATGCGGTAGCTTCGCAAGGCCACCAAGCTGGGCCCGCCGCCTTTTCGCGCATGCGCAGCAGCTTCTTGCACCGCATCGAACACGGCAATGGCATCGTTACCGTCCACGTCGATGCCTGGCATGCCATAGGCTTGGGCCTTGGCGCCGTAAGACCTGGCCGCAGTTTGCTTGGCGCTCGGCACCGAAATCGCCCACCCATTGTCGATAACCACAAACACCACAGGGGCCTGGAATACGGCGGCGAAATTCAAGGCGCTATGAAAGCCACAAGCCGAAGTCGCACCGTCACCCGAGTAGGCCAACACCACCTGAGATTCACCTCGCCGCTTCATCGCTAAGGCAGCTCCTACCGCATGCGGCAATTGGGTACCCAAAACACTAGACCAGGAAGGGAAATTCACCTCGGCGCATTGGAAATGGTTGGGCATCTGCCGCCCCTTGGCGGTGTCTTCGGCGTTGCCAAACATATGCGCCAGGTACTCCCGCATGGCCATTCCTCGTTGCAAAGTCACCCCGCCTTCTCGCAGCGCCGAAAAGACCCAATCCTTGGCCTCAAACACAGCTGCAGAAGCATGGATGGCCGCCTCCTGGCCAGTGGAGGTGCCAACAAAAGCCACCCGCCCTTGGCGTTGCAACTTCAGCAAGCGATCATCCACCAGGCGCGTGGTGAGCATGGCGCGGAAAATGCTGAGCAAGGTTTCTGCATCGGGCACCACGCCCTGGTAATCCGCCAATAAAGCCGAGCCGTCCTCACGCAAGGCTTTGCGCAAGGCCACACCCTTCTTTTCGAGCCGACGGATAACAGCCATAAACCCTACAGCAGCATCAAGGCCGGATCCTCCAGAAGCTCGCGTACACGCACCATGAAGCGCGCACCATCGGCACCGTCGACCAGGCGGTGGTCGATGCTGATGGAAAGATTCATGACTTGCGCAGCGACGATGTCATCCCCCTTGCAACGCGGCAGTTTGCGCATGGCATGCACGCCCATAATGGCAACTTCTGGGAAGTTGATGATGGGAGTGGCAAAAACGCCACCGATGTTGCCGGCATTGGTGATGCTAAAGGTGCTATCGGAAAAGTCGTCGGGCTTCAACTTACCGGCGCGAGCGCGTTCGGCGATGTCCATCAAATCCGCCGAGAGTAGCAAAATGTTTTTCAGATTGACGTCTTTGACCGCCGGCACCACCAATCCGTTGGGGGTATCCACAGCAATGCCAAGGTTGACATATTTCTTCTGCAGGATGACCCCGCGCTCTTCATCCAGCTCGGCATTGAGTTGGGGAAACTCCTGCAAAGCCATCGCCGCCGCCTTCATGATGTAGCCCATGTAAGTGACTTTGATGCCGTAGCGCGCGCCAATCTCCTTGGCCTTCACCCGCGCCGCAATCAGCTCGGTGCAATCCACCTCTTCAATCAAAGAGAAGTGCGTGGCTGTGAACTTGGAGCGCGTCATCGCCTCGGCGGTTTTGCGGCGAATACCGCGGAAGGGGATTTCCTCGACTTCGCGGGCACCCAGCACCTGCGGGAACTGAGGCAAAGCCACAGGGTTCGACGCGGGCGCAGGTGCCGAACTTGCTGCCGCCGCAGGTGCAGCAGGGGCCACAGCGGGCGGCGCAACAGACGCAGGCTGGTTAGAGGGAGCAGGTGCAGACGCTGCGGCGCGCACGTCTTCGGGCTTCACCCGACCACGAGGACCACTGCCCACCACGGTGGTCAAATCCACACCCAACTCCCGAGCCAAACGTCGGGTAGCCGGCGCAGCCAAGACTTTGCGGTTGGGGTCGGCAGCTTGCACTGCAGGCGGGGAAGCCGGCGTGGTAGCTGCGGGGGTGGTGGGCTCGGAAGCCGGGGCTGCTGGCACTGAAGCAGCCGCAGGCGGGGCCGCCAAAGCATCCCCGGTAGCCGTAGCCAAAACAAAAATCACATCACCCACTTTGGCGACTTCGCCCTCAGCCACCAAAGTCTTTTGCAAGACGCCGGCGGCAGGCGAGGGAATCTCCACAGTGGCCTTATCCGTCATCACTTCGACAATGGGTTGGTCTTCGCTAACCGTAGCGCCTTCTTCCGTAATCCAGCGCACGATTTCGCCTTCGTGAACACCTTCGCCGATGTCGGGTAGCTGGAACTCCAAGGTGCTGCCGCTGGTCGCTGGGGCCACTGCTGGTGCGGCGGCAGCCTCCACTTCTGGTGTGGCTGCCGGTGGCGCAACCTCAGCACCACCCGCATCTCCTTGCTCCAGAACGAAAATAACTTCCCCCACCTTGGCAACATCACCTTCGGCGAAACGGTGTTGTCGCACCACGCCGGCTGCCGGCGAAGGGATTTCTACCGTAGCCTTATCCGTCATCACTTCGACGATGGGATCGTCTTCTTGCACGGATGAGCCCTCGGGCACTATCCAGCGCACGATTTCGCCTTCGTGGACACCTTCCCCAATGTCGGGGAGTTGAAACTCTAGAGTACTCATGATTGTTGTGGGTTAGAAGTCGAGAACTTCTTCGATGGCGTCAAAAACTCTACGCGCATCGGGCAGGTAGTAGTTTTCCAAAGTGTTGGGGAAGGGAGTATCAAAGCCAGCCACCCGTTTGATGGGCGCTTCGATGGTTTCGATGGCACGCTCGGCGATCAAGGCAGACAATTCCGCGCCATAACCACAGAAACGAGGGGCCTCATGCACAATCACCACCCGTCCGCAATCACGGGCAGCTTGCAACACGGCTTCTTCATCAAGCGGCATCAGGGTGCGCAAATCGACGATGCGTACATCTTTGTTTCGCGCCTCTTTGATGCGTTTGGCTGCATCCACGCAAACCGGCACCATGGCACCATAGCAGTAAACCACGGCGTCGCCACCCGGGGTAACTTCGCGCGTAGTGGACAACGGCACTTCATACACGCCTTCCGGCACCTCCTCGCGGGAGTTTCTGTAAAGAGCCTTCGGTTCCATAAACAAAACCGGGTCTGGATCGTTAATGCTGGCAATCAACAAACCCTTGGCATCGTAGGGTGTGGAAGGAATCACCACTTTGAGGCCAGGAGTGTGGGCAAAATAGGCCTCTCCTGATTGGGAGTGATAAAGACCACCCCGAATCCCGCCACCATAGGGAGTGCGAATCGTCATTGGCACCGTGTATTGGCCACCACTGCGATAACGCATCTTGGCCGCTTCGGAAACAATTTGGTCGAAGGCTGGAAAAATGAAATCCTGAAACTGAATTTCACAGACGGGGCGCATGCCATTCAACGCCAAGCCGATACCGACACCAATGATGCCATCCTCCGACAAAGGCGTATCGAAACAACGCTCCTCTCCAAATTCGGATGTGAGATTTTCAGTAGCAAGGAAAACACCGCCCTTAGGGCCGACGTCTTCCCCCATCACGAGAACCGACTCATCTTCTCTCATGATGGAACGAAGGCCATCATTGACAGCCTGAACCATGGTGATTGCGCTCACAGTGGGAATTCTCCTTTTTCGTCAACCGCTTCGTCGCGTTGGGCAAAGTGTTGGATGCATGCATGCATTTGCTGCTCAAGATGAACCGGCATCTGCGCAAACACGTCACTAAAGATGCTGCCCAAGGGCGGACGGGATTTTGACTCTGCTTGTCTGGCCGCAGCCATCATGGCGTCGGCGGTTTCCGCAGCAATTGCAGTCACTTTCTCTTCATCGAGATGACCTTCTGCAATCAAGAAATTGCGGAAACGAGTGAGAGGATCTCGTTTTTCCCATTCGGCAAACAACTTGGGATCTACATAGCGACTGGGATCATCCGAGGTGGAATGCCCTCCCATGCGGAAAGTGACCGCCTCGATAAGAGTTGGGCCTTCGCCAGCGCGCGCGCGCTTCACCGCATCGGAAACGGCTCGATAAACCGCCAGCACATCATTACCATCCACCTGAACCCCAGGCACCCCATAAGCCTCGCCTTTGATCGCATAGCTTTTGGCCTTGGTTTGCTTGCTACTCGGACAGCTGATGGCCCACTGATTGTTTTGACACAAGAACACCACAGGAGCTTTCATGACTCCGGCAAAATTCAAACCTGAGTGAAAGCCTAAGGTGCTAGTGGAACCATCGCCAAAGGTGGTCAGTACCACCCCCTTTTCTCCACGCTTCTTCATCGCCACAGCCACACCCACTGCATTTGGAATCTGGGTGCCTAAAGGGGAAGAAATCGACAACCATTTGATAGGCTCTAGAAAGCTGAAGTGCACCGGCATTTGACGACCTTGAGCGTTGTCGTCGCAGTTGCCAAACATGTTGTCGAACATGCCCTCCAAACTGATACCGTGATAAAACATCATCGCGAAATCGCGGTAGTGAGGAGCAATCCAATCGGTATCCGGATCCATGGCCGCCGCCCCCCCTACCGAAGTGGCTTCCACGCCTTTGTTGGGAATGGAAAAACCAATCTTGCCCGTGCGTTGGAGATTCATGCAGCGCTCATCGAAAGCACGGGTTTGCACGATGGCTCGGTACATGCGCAACAAAGTATCCCGCTTCAAACGCGGTGCTTTGCCGACTTTGGCGCCGGTTTCGTCGAGGATTTGCAGGATGTCAGTCATGGCAACGGGCGAGCACTCAAACCACCATCGATTGGCTCAGCAGGAAGTGCTCGGCAGCTTTGTAGGAAGAACGCACCAAAGGTCCGGAGGCGCAAAAAGAAAAACCATAGTCTTGTTCGGCCACTTCTTTCCAGGCGTCGAAAGACTCGGGGTGAATGTAGGCCGACACTTTCAGATGGCGTTGGGTAGGCTGCAAATATTGACCCAAGGTAAGGATGGAGACGCCAACCGCGCGCAAATCGGCCATGGTTTGTCGGATTTCCTCCCCCGTCTCACCAAGCCCAAGCATGATCGAAGACTTGGTGACGATATCCGGACGAAATCGTTTCGCCTCGGCCAAAACTTCTAAAGTTTGCCCGTATTTGGCACGCACATCCCTAACCGTGCGATGCAAACGCTCCACGGTTTCGATGTTGTGGGCAAAGACATCCAAGCCAGTGTCGCAAACAGTATGGATACAGTCGGCACGACCTTGAAAATCGGGGGTGAGTGCCTCTACCAATAGACTGGGGCGGCGCGCTTTGATGGCGCGAATGGTGGCTGCGTAGTGGCCGGCGCCAAAATCGGGGAGGTCATCCCGATCCACGCTGGTCAGCACCACATAGCGGAGGGAAGGGATGTCGGCACTAGCCGCCACTTTTTCTGGCTCCTGGGCGTCTAGCCACCCTCGGGGATTGCCGGTTTTCACCGCGCAGAAACGGCAACCACGGGTGCAAGTATCGCCCATCAGCATGATGGTGGCTGTGCCATCGGCCCAGCATTCGCCTAGATTCGGGCACCGCGCCTCCTCGCAAACAGTGTATAAGCTCTTTTCTCGAAGTGATTTACGCAGCGAAGCGGTGGTCTCCCCGGTAGGGAGCTTCATCTTCAGCCAGGAGGGTTTGGGTGTAGTCACAGGGCGAAATTCGAGGAACAGGAACCGCAGATTATAGCCCTGCCTCTGAGCCTCGGCCTCAGATTCGATTCGGCAATATTGCCGAATTTTATGGCGAAACCCCGTTTAATTAAGTAAGGAGAAAGTTGGCTAACAGCCGATCGCCCTCTGGGGTAAGGATGGATTCGGGGTGAAACTGCACCCCAAACCAGGGGCCCGCAACATGCTGCACCCCCATCACCAACCCTTCCTCCGTCCAAGCCACCAACTCCAAAACTGCCGGCAAGGAGGAGCGCTGGGCCCGCAAGCTGTGATACCGCCCAGCCTGAAAGGGATTGGGCAAGTTTTGAAAAAGGCGGGCATGCGCGGCATAGATCACCTGCGCTGGCTTGCCATGACAGGGGCTGGGGTCGGTCTCCAGATGCCCACCCAAAGCTTCCACCAAGGACTGGTGACCCAAACACACGCCCAAACATGGTGTTCTTGCAGGCCATGCCGCCAGCAATTCCAGGCTCACCCCTGCATCTTGGGGCCGCCCGGGGCCGGGGCTGAGCACCAAGCCATCCCAAGGCTCGACCAGCAGCTGCTCCACGGTTTGCTGGTCGTTGCGCACCACCTCCACTTCCGCCCCCAAATGCGCGAGCGCCTGAAACAGGTTGTAGGTGAAGGAATCGTAGTTGTCCAACAACAACAAGCGCGGCTTAGCTTTCATGAGCAAGAGCTTGCACAATGCGCGCCAACATCTGCCAGGCCTCGATGGGCGGCAGCTGGTTCAAATCGGTGGTCCGCAGTTCTTGCAATAAGTCGGCATCGGCTTGCTCAAGGACATCGAACAAACCGGGTTGATGCACCAAAGCTTCTACCGGCAGCTCGGGGATGCGCTCGGTTTGCCCTTGCAGGATGCGTCGCGAAAGCCCTTCTTCATCGCGTTCTACCTTGTGCAAAATGGTGCTGGCGCGCTCCAACACTTCGCGTGGCAAGCCAGCCAACTGAGCTACATGGATGCCGTAGCTGCGATCCGTTCCTCCCTCTTCAATGCGGTGCAAGAAAACGATTTCCTCACCCCATTCGCGCACCGCCACATTGAGATTGGTGGCGCCTGGTAACTCCTTGGCTAAATCGGTGAGTTGATGATAGTGAGTGGCAAACAAGCAACGCGCGCCGATCTTATTGTGCACATATTCGCAAACCGCCCAGGCGATGGCCAAACCATCAAAGGTGCTGGTTCCGCGACCCACCTCATCCAACAGCAGCAAACTACGCTCGGTAGCGAAACGCAGGATATTCGCGGTTTCCACCATTTCCACCATGAAGGTGGATTGACCACGGCTGATGTCATCCCCACTGCCTAGACGGGTAAAAATGCGGTCGACCAAGGTGAGGCGGGCGGAGTCGGCGGGAACGAAACTACCCATTTGAGCAAGCAGCACAACCAAGGCCGTTTGCCGTAAGTAGGTGGATTTACCACTCATATTGGGGCCGGTGAGGATAGCCAAAAAGGCCTGCGTCGAATCCCCATGGGTATCGCCGAGCAGGGTGTCGTTGGGCACAAAGGGGTGCTCCAACAAAGCAGCCTCCACCACGGGGTGACGCCCCTCTCGGATTTCCAACACCCCGCAACATGTTTCCTCGGCAGTAACAAATTGTGGGCGCACAAAGCGACGTTCTGCGGCCACCGCAGCAAGCCCCTGCAACACATCCAGCTCGGCCAAAGCACGTGCGGTGGCGAAAAACCGAGCAACCTGGGCACGCACGGCATCGCGCAACTCTTCAAACAAACGAAACTCCAGTTCCTTCAGCTTGTCTTCCGCGCCCAGCACTTTGGCTTCATATTCCTTGAGCTCTGGAGTGATATAACGCTCGGCGTTTTTCAGGGTTTGCTTGCGAATGTAATCCTCCGGGGCGCGCTCGGCATTGCTGCGACTCAATTCGATGTAATAGCCGAAGACTCGATTGAATCCCAACTTCACCGGCACGCCCAGGCGCTCGCTTTCGCGCACCTGCAAGGCCGCCAAATAATCTTTGCCCCCGCGGGCAAGATTCCGCAGCTCATCCACTTCTGCAGAGAATCCATCGCGGATTAGTCCTCCGTCTTTAAGGAATAGAGGGGGCTCCTCCACCAAACTTTGACGAATGCGGGCCGAAACTCCAGGGCAGGCATCCAGCTGCGCCAGCAAACGAGTTAAGGCAGAGCTTTGCGCAGACCCCAAGGCCTCTTCCAATTGGGGGACGCGTTCCAAGGCACGCGCCAGCCCCAGCAAATCCCGCGCCCCAGCCCGCCCACTGGCCAATTTTGCGGCAAGGCGCTCCAAATCTCCCAAGCCATCGAGAGCTTCTGCCGCCGTCCGCCGCCGCGCCGCATCTTGAAAGAACTCTTCCACCCCGTCTTGGCGTTCGCGAATGGCAGGTTCCTCGACCAGGGGTTCCAACAACCAGTCGCGTAACAAGCGCGCCCCCATGGGCGTACCCGTGCGATCCAAAATCGCCAACAAAGTGCCCTGACGCCCCCCATCCTGCTGATTGCGCACAATCTCCAAAGTGCGGCGCGTCACCCGGTCGAGCACCAAATGTTGCTGCGCTTGATGCAATTGCAAATCGCGCAACTGATCCAAGGATGAGCGCTGGGTTTCCGCCAAGAATTCCAGCAGTCCACCACAGGCCGCCAAAATTTCATCGCGACCTTCGATGCCATAAGCTTCCAAGGTGGCCACTTTCAAACGTTGGCATAAATCACGACGCCCGTTGCGGGCGTCAAAAAACCAAGGCATGCGGCGCGCCAGGGGAATCTCTTCTTGGGTGACACAAGCGCAAACCTTGGCCACTGCCGCATGGGCCGCAGCCTCCTCTTCAGGAAATTCCGCCACCAAGACTTCTGCTGGATGAATCCGCGCCAATTCCTCCGGCAAGCGCGCCAGGTCGGTGGTGGCACATTTGAAAACCCCTGTGGTGAGGTCGGCCCAGGCCAAGCCGACGCGCCAGGAGTCTAGAGCTTGCTCAGTTTGCGCCTTCCCCCTTGGCACTTCCACATGCACGGCCAACACAAACAAAGGCTCACTGCCAACCAAGGTTTCCTCTTCCAACAAAGTGCCTGGGGTAACCACGCGCACAATATCTCGCTCCACGATGCCCTTCACTTCCTTGGGATCTTGGAGTTGTTCGCAAATCGCCACCGTATGTCCTGCGCGCACCAAGCGGGTGAGGTAACCCTCCATGGCCCGCACTGGCACGCCAGCCATGGGCACCTCGCGTTCTTTATCGCGCGCCGTCAGCGTCAACCCCAACTCCTTGGCCGCCACCTTGGCGTCCTCGAAAAACATCTCATAGAAATCCCCCATGCGGAAAAAAAGCAGCGCATCTGGCTGCTTGTTCTTGGCGGCGAAGAATTGCCGCATCATCGGCGTTTCTTCGGGCCGGGCCTTCGGGGATTTGGTTGGACTCACGCTGCCCAGATTTTAGCTGACTCTTCCCTCGCTCAACCGTATTCCTAATTATGGCCAAGGCCTTGCTACCATGATTCTCTAGTCTTTGCTCCCCCATGCCGCGCATCCTTCCACGTCTCCTCGCCCTCACTGTCTTGGGCTGCAGCGTGTCTTGCGCGTCTTCCGTCTTCACCAACTACCCTGACGACGCCTGGATTGGCCTCGACGCCTTCCAAAATGGGGAATTTTCCTACGCCGCCGATGAATTTTCCTTTCTTGAAGGCACGCGTGGCAGCAACGAGTTTTTAGCTCATGCCGAGGCCGGAATGGCCTATCACGTCGGCGGGGAATTGGAAAAAGCCATCGACGAATGGCTCACCGCCTTAGATGTGGTGGACGGATATGCAGGGCGGCCTACTATCAGCGGACGCACGGTAGGTGAAGGAGCGCTGTCGATGCTGGTGAACGATAAAACCATTCCCTACGACGGTGAAGGTTTTGAAATCGTATTGTTGCATGCTTTTTTAGCTTGGGATTATTTGCGTTTAGGCCAACTCAGCGATGCCCTGGTGGAGGTCAAACGTGGTTACGAATTCGAGCAACTCGAACAAGAACGATACGGCAACACTTATGGCATGAACCGCTTTGGGCGTTTTGTCGCTGCCCTGGCTCAAGACATGGATGGTCAATACGATGAAGCACTCATCGACTTAAATCGTCTGGCCAAGGATTTGCCGGATCACCCCGTGGTCAAATACTCCCTGGCGCGCATTAAGCGCTTGCGTTCCCAACAAAGAGCGAAAGAACTTTCGCGCTCGGAACTCATTGTAGTTTTCGAAGTGGGACATATGCCCGAGAAGGTTGCCACGGAATTCACCTACAACACCAACCGCTCCATCGGCAAAATATCCATTCCCAAGTTTGGGCCTTCCTCCTCTACCAACACGCGCAAACTTCAAGTCCGTCTGGATAACCGCCTTCTTGGACGCACCCAAAGTTTGGAGAATGTCCTGCAGGTAGGACGCGCCAATCTGGATGATCGCATTGGCTGGGTAACAACCAAAGCCTTTGGCCGCAGTATCGGGAAAACTCTCATCGTCGATAAGGTTGCAGAGAAAGCCGAAGAAAAACACGGAGAGTGGGCTGGGATTTTGGTTGGGGTTGCCGGCTCGATTCTCAACACCCTCACCGAAAGCGCCGATTTGCGATCTTGGCTCACTCTACCCAAAGATATCCAGGTCTTGCGCACGCATGTGCAGCCTGGAGAGCACCAGATTCAGCTGGTGGGCCCCAACAATTCCACAATTGACCTAGGAATTTACTCATTTGAAGCGGGTTCGCCCGTACTCCTTAATGTGCGCGCCATTGGGCAACAGTTGTTTGTCCACCCACGCCCGCCATCGCAACCTCGCCCCTAAACTTGTTGCCATGAACAAACCGCTTTTTTTCGTCTTCTCCCTCGCTCTCTTCGGCCTGGCATGCAGCTCCGCAGGGGTGCAAAATGGCCCTCTCAGCGGCACCGCGCGCTATGTCGGCGATGACGATATTGATGATTTGGTGGAGCTTTCCACCGAACGCATTCGCTTTGGTCGCTCCGATGTTGCGGTTTACCAAGTGGAATTAGTCAATCGCGACGAAGACGACATCTCGGTGGAATACCGTGCACGTTGGTACGACGCCGACGGCATCGAGGTGCAAAATGTCGCTCGCTCTTGGAAGAAGGTTTTTGTACCTGGCCGCTCCCATCAACCCGTCACTTCGGTCGCACCCAATATGGAAGCCGTGCGCTGCGAACTGGAAGTGCGCTTGTCCGAGAATTAATCCATGAAGTTTCCCGCCATTTCCGCTTTTGCTCTCCTTGCCATCGGCGCCTGCGCTGGGCCTGAGGTTCACACGGCTGAAGTCATTCAGATCAACGGCAAGGAATTTGAATACGGCGACGATGCGGTTCGCAATGTTGTGGTTGAAGTGCGCAACTTCGCCAAAGACTATGATTTGGATTTTGGATCGGTCCATGGTCGGCTCAACGATGGCCGCCTCGCTGTGCAGTTCCGCATCACCAACGACGACGATGAGCCCGTGCGCCTGCGTTGCACTTGGGAATGGCGCGATGCTGGCGGCGTCGTCCTCCGCCGCGGAGCCTACGAAACCCCAGAAAAACTCTTAGTCATCCGCCCTGGCGAAGAGCGCACACTGCCTTTTACCTCTCCCACCGAAGCGGCGATACAGTTTGTCGTTCGCGTTGAACCTACTGCTCCCACCGAATAGCCATGAAATCATCTTTCGCACTCTCTCTTTGCGCCCTCGCTTTTTGCGGAGCCTGTGCAAACAAAGTTACTTACGAGGATCCCGAAGGCGTCGAGGTTCTCACTACTGGCTTCAGTTACACCGATCTTCAAGCCATCGCCCAAGAGATGACGGAATCCTTTACCGCCTCCAATGTTTGGGGTGGGGATCGGCCGCGCATCGTGTTTGGTGGGGTCGACAACCGCACCAATCAACATATCGATACGCAAAACATCACCGACACCATCCGCACTGCGTTAATTCAATCGCAAAAATTTTCGGTGGTGGCCGGCGATCAGGGCATTGCCGAAATGGATAAAGAACTTGCCTACCAAGCTTCCGGTGTCGTCGATGCCGCTGCAGCCGCAGAGCTCGGTCGCCAACTCGGTGCGGAATATGTGTTCTATGGTCGATTCACCAGCATTACCAATTCCGCTGATGACGTGCGTTCAGTGTTCTATAAGTTCACCTTAAATGCCGTCAATGTGCAAACCCGCCAAATTGTGTGGGCCGACGAAAAACAGTTACGCAAGCGCAGCGAGAAGGCCTTCCTCGGTTGGTAATCCAATTTTCGATGCGTCTTCCCCAACGCCCGAAGTACCAAAATCCACCGCCGCCGCAAGAGCTGAATCCGCGCAAAGCTTTTTCCACGCGCCAACTGCCCAGCGGAAGCCCTGTCTTCGACAAAGTTTTCCCCTGCGCACTTGGCTTTGGGATTGGGTTTGCCATCATCTCTTCCCTCCTGGTCAGCTCTCCTGAAGGTTTGGAATTTTCCACTTGGGGCGTAAACCTTCCTCTGGTTAATGGTGGAATGTTTGGCTTCAGCTTTGGCCTATTGGTTTCGCCTATTTGCCTTTGGCTTAAAAAGGGCAAAGATAGCTCCGGAATATTATGGGTCACCATCCTCCTTGGTTTGCTCTTTGGTTACGGTGCCGCTCTTATCGGCTAACCCGCATTCCAAGGAAAAGCATACACTAGCGAGCATGCGCTTTGCCCCCGTTCTCCTTGCCCTCCTTCCCTTTGCATCTTGCGCTTCCGCGAACTATCACACGGAAACCGCCCAAGTAGCCAATCAAACTCGTTCGGCAAGCTTGCAAACCCATGTGCAAAAACTTACTTCCCTGGGTCCGCGCCGCGCCGGCGACGCCGAGAAATGCGAGCAAACTGTAAACTATTTGGAAGCGGAGCTGCATTCCCTCAACATTAGCACGCAACGAGAAATCTTTTCTGCTCCCGTGGATGGGCAATTAGAACTGATTCTTGAAGATTTAACCATGGAATTGCCAGAGGTGTATTTTTTCGATTGCATCCGCCAGGCCTCAGTTCGCGACGGCATCGCCAACTCTTACCACATGTTGTCTAAGGTAAAAAGTTACGGACTTAAGCGAGTGGATGCTGTCGATGTGCCTCAAACCAATTTATTGGCCACCATCCCGGGTACGCGCTTTCCTGAGTTGGTGCTAGAGATTTCTGCGCACTACGACACCGTTCCGGGCACCGTCGGCGCCGACGACAACACCAGTGGGGTCGCCGTGTTGCTGGAAGTCGCCCGTCTGCTAAAGGAGCAAGCACCGGCATGCACCGTACGGCTGTGCTTTTTCGCTGCTGAGGAACCTGGATTATTAGGTTCGAAATACCACATGGAACAGTTGATTGCGCAAGGGGAGATTGATGCGCTGATTGGCCTCTTAAATATGGATGGGGTGGGCTATTACACCGAAGAAGAAAACTCCCAACAAGCTCCTCCTGGGGCCCCGTTTTTCCTCGCCCCGCCCACCACCGGAAATTTTCTAGCCATGATCGGCGACGCCACCTCCGCTGATCTCGCACATCTCGTGGAAAAAAACGCCCAACAATATGTGCCGGAACTTCCGCTCTTCGTTCTCGCCCGGCTCGGAGGGATGCTTCCAGACACCCGACGCAGCGATCACGCTCCCTATTGGGACGCCGACATCCCCGCCGTTTTGCTAACGGATACGGCGAATTTCCGCAATCCTCACTATCACTGCTTTTCCGATGAGGCCACCACCCTGGATTTCCATCGCCTGCGCCAAGTGGCCTCCGTGGTGGTCGCCGCCGCTCTAGCAGCCACAGAACAGGCCGCCGTCAATCAAGCAAGTCGTTAGAATCAGGGCCTTCCGCCGCCGCGGCACCCCGAGCGGCCATTCCCCTTGCAACATCCAACCATGAACCCGCTGTTCAACATTAGCTTCAGCGACGCGCAACTTGCGTGGCGAGAAAAGGCCCACGAAATTGCCGTCAAATACCTTCTGCCCAACGCCCTGAAGCACGACAAAGATTCCAGCTTCAATGAGGAGGCCTTCCAGGCAGCTGCCGATGCCAGCATGCTCGGCGTGTGGATTCCCAAGGAATATGGTGGCAGTGGCGATGGCATCCTCGCCTTGGCACTCATGGTGGAAGAGTTTTCGAAGGCGGATCCTGCTTTCGGTGTCGCCTTTGCCGTTAACGCTCTTGGTTCCATCCCCATCATCGTCGGCGGCACGGAAGAACAAAAAGCCAAATACCTACCACGTGTGGCCGCTGGCAAAGCCGCTTGCGCTTTCGCCCTTTCCGAAAAGTTTGCCGGGTCGGATGCTGGTGGATTGTCGGTACGCGCCATCAAAGACGGCGACACCTGGACCATCCGCGGTGAAAAAAAATGGACCACCAACGGCTCCCGCGCCAACATCATCACTTGCTTCGCGGTCACCGACCCTGAATCTCGCTCGCGGAGAATCTCAGCCTTTATCGTCGAAGACACCGACCCCGGATTCTCCATTAAAAAGCTCGAAGACAAAATGGGCATCCGCTCGGTACCGGTATGCGAAACCGTCTTCGATGGGGTGCAAGTCGGCGATGATCGCCTCATTGGTGGCACCCCAGGCCTTGGCTTTAAGCATTCCATGATGACTTTGGATTTGGCGCGCCCGGGCGTTGCCGCCCAAGCTGTGGGCACCGCAGCCGGTGCTTTAGAGTTGGCCACGGTTTATGCTGGCCGCCGCAAACAATTCGGCCAAGCCATTTCTGGTTTCCAAATGATTCAATCCATGCTGGCCGACATGGCCCAGCAAACCGAAGCCGCACGCTGGCTGGTTTACGCCACTGCCGCCCAAGCCGACGCTGGCCACAAAGGGGTCACCAAGATTGCCGCCATGGCCAAGTGCTTTGCCACCGACGTTGCCGTCAAAGTGGCCACCGATGCCGTGCAAATCTTTGGTGGTTACGGCTTCATGGAAGATTACCCCATCGCCAAGTACTATCGCGATGCCAAGATTCTGCAGATTTACGAGGGCACCAACCAAGTGCAGCGCATGGTGATTGCACGCAACCTCATCAAGGAATCTGGGGATTTGGATTACTACAATCAAGTCATTCCCACCGAAACCCAAGAATCTTTCGGCGCGGAACCAGTAACCGCCAACGTTTAGAAATCGGCTTGGGGTGCCGCCCGCGCGGACTCCACCACCCGATACATCATCCAAGAACCAACGCTGCGTAGTGGTGCCCACACTGCGCAGCGTTTTTCTACTTCCTTTGGTGTAGGGCGTTTGGCTGAGCCATCTAATAGTCGCAATCCCTCCTGTATCCCCAAATCGGTGGTGGGCAATACGTCGAGCCGACCGAGTTTGAATAGCAAAAACATTTGCGCCGTCCACACCCCAATCCCACGCACTGCCGTAAGTTCGGCAATCACGCGCTCATCCGAAAACCGTCCAAGCGAGCGAATAGGCAGCCGGCCATCTTCAATATGAGCCGCTAGATCGCGTAAGGACGCTGCCTTGTTGGCCGACAATCCTGCTGCACGCAGGCAGGGCAGGGGAATTTGCAAAAAATCTTTCGGCGGCGCCAAACCACGTCCCTTTGTCAAAGCGCAAGTATGCTGAAAAATCGTGTCGGCGGCTTTATACGCTAGCTGTTGGAAAACAATAGCTCGGGCCAAAGATTGCCAGTGGCTAAGGCGGCGACCCGAGGCATCGGGGAAACCAGGAAATGCGGGCAAGCGGCGCATGGCCTGGCCCAGTACGGGATCGCGCCGACGGAGCGCACGTAGTTGGACAGGGCTCGGGCAAGGCATGCACTCAATGTACGCATCTTGGGGCACCAACGGCTCTACGAGATTTCGACTTCTGGGGCTATACTCCCAAAATAGACCTCCCCCGGTTCCCCTCCCCTGCCCTGCCCATCATGAACAAGCTGTTTGCTGTTTTCCTTTGTGCCCTTTTTGCGGGAACTCTGTTCGCGCAACAAGATATTTTCGTGAGCCCCTTTGGTGACGATACCACCGGCGATGGCTCTTCCGCCGCTCCTTTTCGCACGGTCACCAAGGCGAATACGGTTGCTCTCACCCCCGGCGATCGCATTATGATTTCGCCTGGAACCTATGCCACCACCGACGGTGAAGTCTTTCCTTTATTTTTGGGTGATGGCGTGAGCTTGATTGGCCCGACAGTGGGCTCGGCAACTTTGGATGGCACCGCCGTTCTCACCCCAATCTTGGTGGTGGGCACCAGCGCAGTTTCGGTAAGCATCGAACAATTGCGAATTTTGGGCGATGGCGTGTTAATTCAAGTCTTTGGCAACCCATCAGAATTGCGAATTACTGATTGTTCCCTGTTGGGAGGGCGTCGAGGGATTGATCGTGATTTCCCCGGCGACACTTCCATCCTCACAGTGGAGCGCTGTTCCATTTTGGATATGCAGGAATATGGAATTTTGTGGAAACTAACATCCTCAGGCCCAGGCACTTTGCAAGTCAATGTGCGAGATTGTGTGATTGCTGGCAAAAATCTAAGTCAAAGTGGGATTGAAGTGGCAGGTACCGGTGGCACTCAGTTTGCCGTCGACATTCAACGCAACTCGGTTGAAAAGTACAAAACCGGCTTACGCCTAAGCGTCAATGCAACCTCGGCTGATGCATCCTATACCGGAACCGTTGCCAGCAACAGTTTTCGTAAAGAAGATGGAAGCGGAATTGAAGTACGCCTCGATGCCCTAGGTCCCGGGGTCGCCTCAGCCTCGATGGATGTTGGTTTTTTCTATAACTTGTTGGAAAAAAATGGGGATTTTGGCGGGGATTTCAAGTTAACGGCCAACGGTGTTGATTCTACTTGCTTGTTGACCAGCCAGTTCCTTGGCAACACCGTTCAGTTCAATGACAAGAGTGGGTTGTATTTTCGTGAAAGCCAGATCTTAGGTGGGCAAGCCACCACCCTCCCCGATCTAGGTGGTGGCCCATCAGCAGCTCTAGGCGCGAATACTTTTGTTTTTAACGACAACTTTTATCAGTCTGGTGCTGAATTCGATGTGCGCATCGAAAGCAATGATGATGTCCCCGCGCAAGGCAATTGGTGGTTTGTCCTCACCACTGCCGAGGCAAATAAGCAGGGTACTGCGCTATTAGAAACCCAACTTGCCGATCATATTTTGGACGGTGCGGACAACCCGCAAACCGGCACCGTCGATTTCAGTGGCTATCTAATTGGCGATTTGCAATTCACAGCCACCCCCTCCAAGGTGTTAGGTACCGGCCAAGCCAAAACCACCTTGGTGGCACAAGACGGGACATTGTTTGTCCCCGGTGCAGGCATCCTTCCTTCCACCCTCACGGTCGATGGCACCCCCATCCTCTTTTTTGATGTTAGCCCCACCGGCAAATTACTGAGCTTCACCATGCCCAACATCGCCACGGTGGGAGGTGGCCCGGCCCTCATTCAACTCACTTTACCCGCAGGACAAAGTGGCACCGCATCTCAATCGGTGGTGCGCACCACGGACAAGGGTCGCTTGGAATGTTTTGTTGCCACAGCAGCCTTTGGTAGTCCCATGGCCAAAGAGCTCAATATCCTGCGCCGGTGGCGGGACGAAGTCCTTTTGGATACAACGGCTGGGCGCTTTTTTGTCCGCCTCTATTACCGCTACTCGCCTCCTTGCGCCAACTGGATTGCCCAGACCGACACCCGGAGGCGAGCTGCACGCGCGGTGCTCCGGCCACTCATCGCTTGGATTGAGTGGCAGGAGCTTTTGCGCAAACTTAGATGATGGTGAATGCGATGAAGTTGGAATCTTCAAACACGCCAGCGGACGGTGAAGCGGCAACTTCAAAGTAAATCAATCGACCAACCATCGAGCCCGGCAAAGGTGGGCTTATCCAAGTTCCGGTTCCAGTGTTGGAGTTGACGCCACTGGCCAAAGGGCTGATTGGAGAACCCAAATCAAACTGGTGACCACTGAAGGTGAAACCGAGGTTTGAGAAGGAATACAGGAACCAGTAGTTGGAGTTGGGGGTGGCGCCGGACCAGGTGTAGGTGACTTGGGTGCCAACCGCGCCCTGAGCGGGGCCAACCAGAGTGATGGTATCGTTTACCGGAGGGGGAGGTGGCACATCCTGCCACAGGAAAGCATCCAATACTAAGTTCGTATCGCCAGGCACCAAGTTGGTAGCGTGACTTTGATACACCATGATGGATCCATCGCTGTTGATAGACGGGCGCGAACTATTGCCATTGCCTTGGGCACCTCCCACCGCACCGCTAATCATGCGCGTAATACCTGTAGTGGTATCGTGCAGAAACACGTCCTCAGCAAAGTTCGTGTCGTTGGGCGTGAGGTTGCTAGCAAAAGAACGGAAAGCCACCAAACGGCCATCGGCGCTAAGCGAAGGGACCGAGCTTAAAGCATTGCCTTCCACGCCAGAGCTGCTGACGCTAACACGGGTGGTGATACCAGTAGCTACTTCGTAGAGGAACACATCTTCCACCAAGTTGGTATCGCCAGCCACCAGGTTGGAGGCGATGGAACGGTAGGCGATAAAAGCGCCATCGGAAGAGATGAAGGGTCGAGACGAAATGCCATTGCCCTGCACGCCGGCGGTGCTTTTGCTCACCAAAGTAGTGGCACCCGTGGTGCGATCATGCAAGAAGATATCGCGTGCGAAGTTGAGGTCGCCAGGAACCAAGTTGGTGCCGTCGGACCAGAAAGTGACCAAGTTGCCATCGCCAGAGATGGAGGGGCGGTCGGAGGAGTTGTTGGACTGCACACCAAAACTATCCACACTTACGATTTCCGTAGTTCCCAACAGGGTGTCGTAGACAAAGATGTCGTCAAGGGTGCCATTGATATCGAATCCAGGAACCAAGTTGGTGGAAGTAGAGCGATAAGCAATGAACCGACCATCTGCAGAGATGCTCGGTCGCGTGCTTAAACCATTGCCTTGCACACCCAAGGTGCTTTTGCTCACCAAAATTGTGGTGCCCAAAGTGCGATCGCGAAGGAAAATATCGCGGTTGAAGTTCAAGTCGCCGGCAACCAGGTTGGAAGCATCGCTGGCAAAAGCCACATAGCGACCATCGGCCGACATCACCGGGCGTTCACTAGGGCCGTTAGCAAAGCCACCAAGGGTGTTGACCGTTACATTTTCGACTGCACCGGTAGTGAGGTCACGCACCACCACATCAGCAACAAAGTTCAAGTCGCCAGGGAGGATGGTGCTGGCGTTGGTCTGGAAAGCGACAAAGCCACCGTTGAGCGCCACGAAGGGGCGTTCGGATTTGGCATCACCTTGTTGGCCAAGAGCGGACACGCTGATGCGTTCGACCACTTGTTGGGCGGAGGCAGGGGCACTCGACAGGGCCAAAAACAGGCCCGCCAATGCGGAAAGAGGAAGAATTTTTCTCACGAATCCTAAGAATTACGGGGATGTTTGGAGGCGGCCTTAGGCCGACAAGGATGCGGGGCTTGGAACAAGATTATCACGAATCCAAGCCATGGCGGCGGAAACTGCCTTTCCTTTATTGTAGAAAAGGTCGTCAGCGGCCTGTTTGCGGGTATCTGAGAGGGCGTCTGGACGAGCCAGGGCTTCCATCACCGCGTCGGGCAGAGCTTCTGCAGAATCAACGACCACGCCGGTGCGGCGGCCCCAGGTCGCCAAATCGGTCATGGAATCGCCCTTGCCCATGGCCTTTTCAATAAGCTCGGGCACGTCCATGTAGATAATGGGACGATCCAAAAGGAGGTATTCGTTGGAAACCGAGGAAGCATCGGTAATCAGCAAATCAGAGGCGGCCAAAACCGGCATGACATCGAAGGTGTCGGCCATCTTCAGATGAGCACCCTGCAAATCAAGCACGTCTTCACTCCAATCTTTGGAGCCATGTGGGTGATCATGAAGCTTCACCAAAATGTCGTAACGCCCGGTAGCCATCAAGTTTTCTAACAATGCCAGGCCATAACGATCCAAAGCATTATGACGTTGGCCGGTTGGGCAGAAGGCGAGTACGGGGCGGGTGCCATCGAAACCAAACAACTCGAGCAAGGCCGAGCGTTGCAAGCTGCCATCAAGCAAGGCGTCGGTTTTCATTAAGCCAACTTGGATTTGGCGCGGATCGCCCACCTTCATCAAACCCGCTTCCTCGAACTTGCGGCTCATGTAGGGCCCCACCATGAGATAGTGATCCGCTCCCATGTTGGCAGGACGGATGGCTCGATTGCGGAAAGAGATGCCATGAAACACTTGGATTTTTTTCGCCACCGAACGTGGCTCCAACATCTTGGTGTTGCTGCAAAACAACACATCAAAATCTTGTTGCTTCATCTCTTCCACTGGCAAAATATGTTCTGCGGGCACTCCCAGCTGCGGGAACATCGCCAGTGGATCATACTGGAAGGAACCGTCTTCAAGCTTTTGGCGGAAGCCGCCAGAGACGAAAATGTCAACGCCAGGTTCTTTGCGCAAAGCTTCGAACAAAGGACGGAAACAGAGAAAATGTACCGGAGCATGGCCGGTGAAGAGGATGCGCAAATTACGCTGAGACATGGTGTTTTTCTGGGGATGGTTCGGGGAGGAAAGAAAGCGAATTTAAATCCGACTAAATCGCAGACACTTGCACACGTAGAGCTTCGCCCGTCGGCAAGCCGGAAAATTTTTGGTGCATGGAGCAAATGCTGGGCCAAATTTCTTCACGGGCCTTCTCCAGGTCTTCCGGGAAATCCACTTCCGTCCACGGCAGGCCGCGGATATCGACGCAACGAATGGTGCCGAGACGGGCCAACTCGTTTAACACAGCTGGGGCCCACAACATGGGGCCTTCTTCCTCTAGCATGCGGTCGGCCAGTGCGAATAGACGGCTTGCGCCGCGCTCATCAAACTGCAATAGGCCTACATTCTCACCTTCCACCAGAGAGGGGTGCAGCTCTTTCGAAATTGCACGCAAAAAGCCACCGGTGTGATGAACCTTCATATGCTCTGCATCTTGACCAGAACCACTATCAAAAGCCAAAGCGCAGCCTTCGACTGCTAACACCCGATTGAAAATATCGGGGTGGGCCACCACATCGCCATTGATGCAAACAAAGGGGCCGTCAACCCAGTCCTTGGCGAGAGTGAGAGAGTAGAGGCTATTGGTGGTGGCGTAGTCTGGGTTGTGAACCACAGTAACCCCACGATAGTTGGCCACCTGCCGCCGCACATCCTCGATATGGTGACCGGCAACGATGCAAACCGATTCGATTCCAGCCTGAAAAAGGATGCTGAGTTGAAGCTCCAGCAAGGGCCGACCGCCGATGTTGAGCAAACATTTTGGAGAATCAGCACCAGCGTGGCCAAGACGGCTGCCGCTACCGGCGGCGAGGATGACAGCTTGTTTCATCGATTTGAGGTGGATGGGAGGAAAAAGAAGGCCAGGAGGCCACTTGGATAGGCGCAAAAAGTGTGCCAAGTGAATCCTTGGTGAAATGTCTGCGAAGAGGCCCAGGGCCACTCTTCCGGGTTTGACTGGCTTGTTTTAGCCAATCCCGATGGCTCATCCAAGCCAAACCACCTTCTATGCGCCCAGGCCAAACCTGTCCAGGCGATTGCGCAAGGCACCTCGGCTGATTCCCAAAATCCTCGCCGCCTCGCTGACATTACCGTCAGCCGACGCCAAGGCCGCCTCCACAGCCCCGCGCTCCACTTCTTCCAGGGTTTTGCCAGCGTAGGGCGAGGGGGGTGGGGAAACCGAAACCTCCTCGGCAACCGAGCCAACATGCAAGGACAGGCCCAAATCTTGGGGCTCCAGAAACAAAGAGTCCGAAAGCAGGACGGCACGGCCGAGAATGTTTTTCAATTCGCGGACATTGCCAGGCCAGGGATAGCTCTGCAGGGCTTGCATGCTGTCTGTGGATAACTGAGGACAAGGTCGCTGGAAGCGGCGGGAAGCTTCCTCCACCGCCGCTTGGGCTAAGGCGGGTATGTCTTCCACTCGCTCACGCAAAGGGGGAATGGGTAAGGTCAGCCCATGCAAGCGATAAAACAAATCTTGGCGGAAGGCGCCTGTTGCCACCATCTCACCGAGGTCGCGGTGAGTCGCCGCAATGATGGCTGCACGGATGGGGATTTCACGATTCGACCCCACTCGACGTACGGTGCGACGATCTAAGGCGGCCAATAACTTGGCCTGGAGCTCGAGAGGAATTTCGCCTATTTCATCTAAAAATAAAATTCCGTCCTCCGCTGCTTCCATTAAACCAACACGCGCCTCATGGGCGTGGGAAAACGCACCCTTTTTGTGACCAAAAAGCTCGGCCTCAATCAGAGACGCTGGCAGGGAACCACAATCCACTTGCAAGAATGGATCTTCATGGCGCGGGCTGGCTCCATGGAGCAAACGGGCAACCATATTCTTCCCCGACCCAGTTTCGCCAACCAGCAAAACTGCTGGCAAAAACTCTGCGTCCTTATGCAGAACACTCGCAATCCTTTGCACCCCACTGCGCAAAGTTTGAGCCGCCACACTATCACCAATCCACTGCAACTGCTCTGCTGCTCGGTGCTGAAGTTGCCGAGAATAAAACCCCCGACGCTGATCCTGAGCCCGTAACATCGCTTTTTCCACGGCAAGTAGGGTTTCTTGCATGTTATCGGGCTTGGCCAAATAATCAGTAGCTCCTAAACGCATAGCTTCAACCGCACCGGGCAAGGTTGCAGCGCCAGTTAAAATCACTACTGGTACGGCGTCTTGATGTTCCTCCCGCAGTTCACGAAGCAGATCAAAACCGTGGCCGTCAGGAAGCTCCAAATCCAATAAAACCAAATCAAAAGAACGCAAGGCAAGTGTCCGCCGCGCGCTATCCAAATCTTGCGCCCAAACCACTTCGGCGCCACTGCGCTCTAGCTGCCGCTTCAAGACACCGGCAAGAAGGCCTTCATCGTCGACCAAAAGAATACTGCGCGGGGAGGTGGAAGCCATTTTATGAAGTCTGTGGTAAATCTAACACGCGCCCCATCTCTCTGACCATTTGGCCGTAGTCGAAAGGTTTTTGCATCACCCCGAGAAAGCCTTGGTCCAAATAGTTGGCCATAACCGGATCGTCATGGTAGCCACTCATCACAATCCCCCTAGCTTTGGCATCGACTGCAAGAATTTCTCGCATCGCTTCCGCCCCACCAGCTTCTCCCTGTAGGGTTAAATCCATCAAGACCAAATGGAAAGGAGAACCTTCCTCCAGGCGCCGGCGATAGAGCTGAACAGCGTCTTCGCCACTCATGCAAGATTCCACATCAAAGCCAATGGCTTTTAAAGTGCCAACCAGAGGTCGTTGTACAGAATAGTCGTCGTCCACCACCAACACCGCACGGCCATGGAAGACTCGGCGGTCGGCAGGCTTTGAAGTTGATTCGGCGCGCTGGTTGGTTTGCGGCAAGAGAAAACGGAAGCAGGTCCCCCGGGCCTCGGGTGATTCTGCCCAAATATGCCCACCATGGCGACGAATGATGGCATAAGCCGTGGCCAAGCCAAGCCCCGAACCAGATTCTTTGCGCGTGAAATAGGGATCGAAGATCCGATCGCGATCTTGCTCGCTAATACCGGGGCCTTCATCTTGAACCCAAACCTCCAGATAGCTCCCAGGATCCAGCGGAAAAGAATCCTCAGCCGATACGTTCCGCGGCCGCACCCCAACTCGCAAAGTTCCTCCACCTGGCATCGCTTGCTTGGCATTGATTACCAGGTTTTGCACGACTTGGCCAATCTGCACAGGATCAACTTCGGCGTGGGGAAGTCTGGATGGCAATTCGAACTGAGGAGAAATGCGGGAACCGCGTAGGGCAAACACCACTTCTTCCTGCACCAAGGACGCTAAATCCGTTGGTGCGACTACCGGCTCCCCTCCTTTAGCAAAAGTAAGAAGCTGGTTCGCCAATTTTTTACCGCGAGAACAGGCTTTGCGGATTTCGGCAAAAGTTTCACGCAGCTCAGGGTTGTCAACCCCATTGACCTCGGAAAATGAAATCCAATTCATCACCGCAGACAGCAAGTTATTGAAATCATGGGCAACACCACCGGCAAGCAAACCAACTGATTCCAAGCGGGATGCCTGTTGCAATTGGGATTCCTCCTCCCGCCGCTGACTCACATCACGCAAAACCCAGACCAACCCCGTGGTATGAGCACCCTCATGGATTTGAGAAACACCAACAGAGAGAGTTTGCACCCCCTCTCCCAGACTCCGGGTTAAATCAACGCCGGACGCTGCGCGCCGGGGCTGGACGGCGACTTGCTGCATCAGTGCTTTTACTGTCTGGGCTTGATCTTCCGTAGTGGATAACAAATCGACCAAAAAAGAACCCTCGGCTTTTTGGTCACTTGTTTGAAGGTGCTCTAAGGCTGTAGCGTTCATCTGTTGCACTCGACCTTCAACGTCCGTCACCACCAGACCATCAGAAACAGAGGCCAAAATAGACGCCAAGCGCTCTCGCGCCTGATGCAGGGCATTGGCAGATTCTTGCAAGCGGTCGCGTTCCAAATCTCGGCGACCAGCAGCAGCCAAAAAACCAAACGTCATCAATAACAGACCAGCGGTAGTGGCAATGTCTTGCATTGCGTCTACATCCAGCAAAAATCCAGATTCCCGCGTGAACTCGTCAAGAAAATCAAATAACAGGCCTTCACAAAGGGCCGCCCAACCCAGACTCAACTTCCATTCTCCCAAGCGCAAAACCAGAAAAAAACTAACCATGGCCGCCAATAAATAAACACCTTCAAACAGAAGATCGCTATGCGAAAAGCTGGATTTCATTGGGAAAATCCAAAACCAAATGGCAACACTCAGCAGCCAAATTGCTGGGATTCCATAGGCAAATCCTCGTCGACGTAAAAAACTCATGCCTTGCCCTCCGATGCAATTTGCCACGAACGAGGAGGCCCATCGAAGACCACCTGCCCGGCCTCCAACGCAATCACCCGGTCAAACCAACTCAGATTCATGGGGCGAGTCATCGCTATCACAATGGTTCTCCATCTTGACTGTGCGAGGACGGACAAGACTTGATTCGCTTGCACCAAATTCAAAGAAGTAAAGGGCTCATCCAGAAGCACCAAATCTCTTTCTTCGGCCATCAAGGCAGCAACCAAGGCCAGGGCTTGCGCTTGATGAGCGCTCAATTCGTCAGCGCCAAGCAGAGTGTCTAGGCCATCTGGAAGCCTCTCGACAAACCCTGTCATTCCACATATTGCGAGGATGTCATCCAGTTTGGCTAAATCCTCTTCTTCCGCACACAAAACCTCGCGCAAAGGTTTCTTTAACCAAAATGGTGATTCCGATTGGTAGGCAATGCGTTGACATAGGCCCAAGAAGGAAAGTTTCTTGTAGTTTTCGCCATCCCACTTCAGTTCGCCTTCGGTGGGCGCGACTTGGGCAGCCAAAATGGAAAGTAAAGAGCTTTTTCCCGACCCAGCTCCACCTAGAACCGCGATACGCTGTCCTGCAGAGATGGTAAGAGAAACATTCTGCAAGCGCGGATGGCGCTGTACCTTTCCTTTATCGGCAAGAACAATTTTTTGCAGACGAATCTCTTTTTGCAAGGGAGGGATGTCTTTAGCTTCTCGACTTCCCTCACGCAACAGCCTCTCCAAGCGATCGCCTAAAGCGAGCATTTTGCCGATACGCGTACCCTGGCGAGACAGGCGCACCCCTGGACGTACCATTTTTAATGCATATAGCGTAACCAAAACCAAATCACCTGGCTCGATGGCTTTTGTCTCAACAAGATGCATACCCAACCACAAAGAAAATAAGGTGGCACCGCCGAGGATGATTTGCACAGACAGTGTGACTTGTTGTTGGATTTGTACCACACTGGCCTCGTGAATACCACTCGACCGATTCACGCGCGCAAATTGGGCAGCGGAGGAGCCTTCGCCGAGAGCATTTTCTATTCGGGTGGCCAATTTTCCCTCCTTTCGCCGCAACTGACGATAACGGTTATAAAGCCGCCAAGTACCCCATAAAGTAATGGAAATAACCACCCAACCAACCACAAAGAATACCAGGCCTAAATGCCAGGATACTTGAAACAACACCACAGACATCCCAAAGAAGAGCATGCTGTTGGTAGTCCAATGCGTGAGAAAGCCTTTTAGGCCAGCCTTCAAGCGAGCGGTATCCCCCACCAGCCTGGCAACCAAATCACCTGTGGTAATACTGAAACGACGTGGGTCCACGCGGCTAGCAGCAATAAAGGCGTCTGCCCGAATATCACGCACCCAGGCTATAGCAAAACGAGCAACCCAAAGGCGCTGTAAATACTCAGCGACTCCGAGCGCCACGATTAACGCAAAATAAGCCAATCCGAGTTCAGTGGTACTCCAACTGGAATGAGCAGATTTGTGCTTAAACAAATCATCAAGCATCGTTTTGATTGGCCATGGCAACGCCAAGTGACACAGCACAACGCCCAATGCCGGAAGCATGCCCCACAACAGGGCTCTCCGATGGGGCCGAACAAAAGGAGCAAAGGTTTTCCACACGCGAAGCCAACGTTTCAGGGATTCACGCAAAGACAGAGCACGCTTCTTTTTCGAAGGCTTGTTCTTCGCGTTATCCTTTTTCGTGCTCATGGCTTTCTCTTAGGCTAATCGCCAAGGGCCAACCCGGCCAGCGCAAACATCTTCTGCAAGCTGTAGGATGTCTTCAATTTCGCCCTGCCAACGTGGGGGAAGTTGGCGCAAAGAACGAATTTTTGCCCGCAACAACAATGCACCAACCAGATACCAAGCAAAGCGCTTGGGAGGAAGAAGGTTGTCACCCAAGCCATTCCGATGAGCCTGCTCAATGCGAACTAAAGCCCGTTGAGCCTGGTCGAGGGGAAAATTGGACGTTACGGCACAGGCCAAAATGTGAGCGCCTAAACGGCCGACATCAAAGCATGGATCTCCGTGGCATAAGTCTTCCCAATCCACGATGCTCAACTGCTGGCCATCATCCAACATTTGGTCCCCAAACAGGTTCGCGTGAATTGCACGCGGCTCATAGACTTCGACTTTAGCCAGATGATGGTGCAAGCGCTGCAACAACTGTTCTATGCGTGGGCGCAGGTGGGGTAGGGCACGCAACATGTCCCGACAGCCCACTTCTATCGCTTGAAGCTCCGCTGTCGGGGTCCAAACGGGAGCATCTTGCGGAAGTTGGACCGCATGCAAAGAAGCCAAACCGGCACCACATCGATCCCATAATGCAGGATCTCGCTCGGCGTAATGCTTCGTCACTTGCTCTCCTGGCAATTCATCCATCACCACCACATGCGCTTTGGCGTCATGCGCAAGCAGGGTGGGAACCCGAAAGGCCAAAGCATGTTTTAGCTGCAACTCGGTCATTCGACGCATGTCGACCGCAGCTTGCTGGTGGTCGTCCTTGGTGAAGAACTTGATGTAAAAAGCCTGATTGAGAGTGCCATAGCGAAACACGGCTCGTTTCCGCGGTACCAGGCGTACCAATTGCAAGCCTTGGCCAGGGGTTTGCGGGCAAAAATCCGTGGGCAAATTGTGCTTTTCTAAAAGGGCCCGAAACTTTTTCGGCTGCAACAAAAAACGCATTTTCCGCAAACGCGGACTGTTGGGAAGACAGGTTGCTACCGCATTGAAGCGTGGTAGCAGCATCAGAGGGGGCCCCGGAGTGCGCAACAACGGACCTTCTGCAAGGCTACGAAACCTTTTTTCGGCTTGTTTCAGGCTTGGGTAAATCAACAGCGCCAAGTAGACCGAACCGATGCCAAGCTTCTTTTGCCGCCGAGCCTCTACACCAGATAGCTCCACCACCAAACGCCCTGCTTTCCCTGGTCGATAATGAACTCTGCGGATATGCGCATCACTAGGCGGCTTCGAATTGCCTATGGAATCGGGATCAAGCAGAGGACTTGGCTGCAACCAAGCTTCTTGTAGAGATGCAAGCAACAGCCCGGGTTCGCGGGCCGCAAAAATACTTTCGCGTACCGAATCAGTGGCGGCTTGCTGGTCTTGGGGCATCATCTCTACCACAGGAACTCCACACGGATTGCAACTCCTTGCACATTACCAAAAGACTCCAATTCTGAATATTCGTAGTCGAGCTGGATCTTCAAATCATTATTCAAGTACCAGTTCAAACCAAGGCTGGCATTGCGCAACACCCCGCCAGTAATCACTCCGCTGTCCAAATCCAGTTTAGACAAACGTGCCGCAAGCTCCACCGCACCACCTCCATCATCCTTTGGGCGAAACGGGGAATGAACTCTGGTTCTAGTAAACTTTCCATCCTTTCTCTTGTAAATGCGATGCTCTCCAGTAAGGAAGTAACTCGCAAAAACATAGTATCCGGGGAAAGTGGCACTGCCGCCACCGCTCAATGCTGTATCGGCTTGCAGCCATTCACCTTGCAGGGAAACCGGGCCCAAAACAGATGCTGCCTCAAAGCTGACCAGGGTGATGGAGTCGGCAGCGACAAGCCCTGTATCCACAATGATTGGAGATTGGTGCAATTGCATGCCCTCGGACAAATTCATAAAGCCATCGTTGGGGCTGCGGCGAGAAAAACTTACCCCAAGATGCAACAATCGGTCTCCCTTGCCTTCGTACCAGGGGAGAAAGGTAAAGCGCCCGGTAAATCCAATCTCATTACCAAACACACTATCCTGAGCTTCACCATTGCTACCAGTTTCACGGAAAATTCCCGCCGCCCAGGACGCCTGCTTGTGCCACAAAGTGTCAGAAAGAGCAAAGCCAATGTTGCGGTTAGGGGTAAGCGCAGCCGCGACAGAGCGCTCCAAAAACATCTGCGCAGTGCCACTGGTTTGCCGTTCTAGGCCGAAGGGTTCCTTGAAATGCCCCAAACGCAAACGGCCAACCCCGGGCATCGGATCGTCTGCTTGCACCCACATATCACGTAGGCCGGACTTGTTGGAGGTGATGTCAAAACTCACCTTGTACTCCAGCCAATCGTAAGCATCACCAGAAAGGGCTAAACGCGCACGACGCAACTCGGCACCATCCTGAAAAGTGCCACTGCGCAAAACCACATCGCCACCTCCAGCATAGCTGGTCCAATCAGAATCCATGCGACCATGGAATTTCATCGTCGCGCTCTCGGTTGCGGGAAGCGGGGGGGCGGTAAGCAAGTCTTCCTGCGCAAACACCTGGCAGGAAAGCCAAACCGCGAGAAGGAGGGGCGGGAAGGTTCGAGGCATGGGGACAGGCGAATACTATAGCCCCAAACTCCAGGGCAACCGACCTCCCCACGGTCAAACCGAGATGTCGATGCTAAGGTAGGCCCTCATGCGTGCCTTTTCCGTCATCCTCCTCATCACTTTGGGTACAAGCTGTAGCCAGCTCGTTACTCCGGGCGCATGGGCAGAGGACAGCCAGGTTTTGGGGCAGGCTTTGCAGAAGAAGGGCGAGCAACTACAAACTCTGGCCTTGGCCCCTTTTACCGCTGACTCCGCAGAATGGTTGAGCGCGGGACTCACTGGCAGGGCCATTGACATGGCCTTTGCCCGCCAGGCCATGGTGTGGAAAGCCCTGGCCTCTTATGCAGAAGATGTCAACCAAGTTCTGCAATCCCAATTGATTGAGGAAAAGAAGGTGGAGCATTTGGCACATGCCTTCCACGACCTGCATCGCCACCTACTGCAATCCCAAATTGCCCCCAGCCTGGGTTTGAGCGTGGAGCAGCACCGAGAAATCGTGCAGCACATGCTCGACTGTCGTACTAGTTTGGCGGCACTGGAAGTTTGCCAACCGTGGCTCGCCCTGCTTTGTAAGCAGCTGGAAGATGCGTGCAGTGGCTTGGCGCAACAAATCGAAGAATGGCACGATATCTGCCTGCGCCAAATCGACTCAAAGTGGAAATCTTCTTTGGACTCCTACAGTTTGTTGCTTGCGAAGAAACAACGGCTAGAAAAGGAGTTGGCGGCCCAGACAGCGGGTGCAATTCCAGCCACCGGAGACCCAGCAGGAGAGCTACTCAAGCTACAAACCTTGCTGCGTGGCAGCCAAAAATGGCGCCAACGGTATGCGAATGAGCAACACCAACTCAACCAGGCTTTCGAATCCGCCCAGGCACATGTGAAGAAAACTGCCCATGCTATCCTCGAATGGGGCATTGCTCAACGCGAACTCATCAAGGCCATACACCGCAAGCACGATTCAATCAATTTGCGCTTGTTGGATGCTAGTGCACGGGAACTTGGGCAGCAGAATTAGCGTTCCTAGCAACTTCGAGTAACCGGCGGATGCGGGCATCAGGATCTCGCCGTAACAGATTGTCTATTTCCACCGTAAAAAATTCGGGGCGCTTGCTCACTCCAGCCGCCGCCGCTCGTCGCAATGGTGCACTAAGAGATTGCAAGCCCTTGCGGAAGGTGTCCACAAGTGCCAAATCCGTAGCACCAAGATTTTGTTGGGGAATCGATTTCAACCAATGGCTAAGGTGAGTAAGTGCTGCTGCACGTATCGGAGTACTGTGCCCCTTCCACGACCACGGCAGCAAAGTGCGTAAAGCCTCCGTAGCAAGCGGGGATTGCTGCCCCTCCATTTCCAAGGAAGCCAACACCTGCAAAGCTGCAAGATGGATTCGTTCGCCTTCTCCAGCATCTTTCTGCAGCCAAGATTTGGCAAACTGCAAACGCGCGGAAGCATCCATAATTTGAGCCAAAGCATGCAATGCGGTAACTCGCAAGCCGGTGAGGGCATCGGCTGAAGCCAAAGTTTCCCGCAACAATTGCGCCACGATTGGATCCTCGGCATAGGCAGAAATCCACAACCACCAAGCAGCGCGCACCTGGGCGTCTCTTTCTGCGGCATAGGACGCACGCAAGCGCGCAATATCGGCCGTTTTGTTTAAACGTCGGCGTAGCTGGCGAACTGCTTCTAAACGCACCCCAGTAACTTTGTCGGTACGTGCAATCGACCACAGCAAACTTTCTGTTTGCTGGCCTTGATCCATTTCAAGCTGCCGCATCGCCAAAACTCGACTACGACTACTCCATGCTTTTTGCGCACGTAGGCGGGTTGAGGTCAAAGATTCTTCCACGCTAATCTTGGCTGGAAGAAAAACATGTGGATCAATTTCCAGCCAGCCATCAAAGGAAGGTCCCGTGGAAATATGGAAGACTTGGTCCTCCTTCTGAACTTGCAAGCGCGTTTCCCGCCATTGGCCATCCTCATACCAACGCAAGTCAAGTGGGAAGTGGAAGGCGGCGGGAACCCCTTGTAACAAACGCTGTGTTTGCAACACATGCACTTCTAAATCGCGGCCCTGGCGACGCCAAGATATTTGCAATTCGGGGTAGCCCGGGGAATAAACCCAGTCTGCGAAAATGGGAGCGAAGTCGCGCCCGGAAACATCATCGAAAGCCTCACGCAAGGCCTCGGAATCAACGGAACGGAAAGCATTGCGATGCAAATAAACTTTGAGCGCTTGCCGATATTTTTCTTCTCCCAAGATTCCCCGGAACAATTGCAAACGCGCAGCCCCACCTGGATAGATGGTGCCATCAAAAAACAAATCCATAGGTAAACGATAATCCGTTTTCACCAAAGCGCGGAGGTGTTCTCCCTTACAGGAATTCAGATAGTGGTCGATGGTGTTGCCCATCGCTACCTGAAACTCCCCCTCGCCAGAACGATGCCGCAGATACAAAAGATTGAAGTATGAGGCGAATCCCTCATTTAGCCAAGCATGAGGCCAATCAACGCAAGTGACGATATCTCCAAACCATTGATGTGCAGCCTCGTGGGCAACCAAACCCCAGCTTGGTCGGGCTTGTTGGTAGGCTTCCGCATGCAATGCATTACGGGTAACCGTGGTTGCTGACACATTTTCCATCCCACCAAAGGGGAAGTCGCGCACCGCAACTTGGGCATATTTAGCAAAGGGATAGCGAAATCCTGTGTAATCGCTGAAAAAACCCAGCACCTCAGCAGTTTCGGCAAGGGATGCGGAAAGAGCTGCTAGGTCTTGCGGTTCGCCCACAAACCACAACGAAATGTCTTGCCATTTTTCTTCTAGCTTGAGAAAGGGTCCCGCGGCAAAACTAAACAAATAGGTGGGCATGTCTTGATCCATGACCCAGGTGTCAATGGCAGAAAAGCCATCTTCTGTGTATTCGCGGCCGACCATCTCACCGGCAGCAACCGTCACCCAACTGCGCGGCACAGTGGCACGCAAAGTGTGAGTAGCGCGGTCGGCAGGGGTGTCGTTGCAAGGAAACCAATAGCGGGCACGCTGAGCTTCGCCTTGCGTATAGACATGGGGAATATGATCGAGGCCGTCAAGGTTGGGCAAGACATAATGCATGCCAGCGAGGGAGGAACTTCGATATTGAATGTCTAAAGTGAACTCGGTATTAGCAACCACCGCATGAGCGAAAGGGATGGTTAATAGCCGCATGCTGCTGTGAAAAGGAAGCAACTCCAAGCCTGGGGTTTCACTTTCCACAGAAACGATTTCCATATCGGCAGCATCCAATTCCACATGCTGCAAAGCCTTGGTGGCAAGCAACCGAATGCGAACTTTCCCCACCAAGACAGCACGGGTGGGGTGGATGGAAAGATCGAGGCCGTAAGACAGGACGTCGTAACCTCGGTCCACGTCCTCATGCACTTGGGCCGTGGGCGGATCAAGTACAGCACCATCGGCAGGAGGAACTGCGCAAGCAACAACCCCAAGCAGGAGCAGGCATGGCAGCAAGAATACTGACTTAAGCTTGGACCGTTGCATCTGTGGTGAGGGATTCCTCTTCGGCATTGAGTACACCTTCCCACCAACCATCCAAGACGCCACCTTGGCCGATTTCGTTGAAAACGGCGCCTCCTAGCCCCGTCTTTTCGCGGTGGGCGGCCGCGATTTCGCGCAAACGCGGCATCGCGGTTGCATGGCCGATCACAACCATGAACGACCCCTGTCCGGATTCTGCCAAGCGGGTGCCAAACAATCCGGCCATACGCCCAGCATTCGTCAGCTCGGTGCGCAAGGCGTGAATATGGTCGTTCTTCAAGCTGCACTTCTCCAGCAGGGAGCGGTGCGAGCTGTTGAGAACGCGCCCCGCTTCAGCCAGAAAATCTTCTCGCTTGGTTCGCCCGTAGTCTTGTAAATGCTGCAAAAAACGACGCGCGCGGCCACTTTCGCGTACATGGTGTTCGGACAAGGCGCGGTCTCGGTAGTTTTCGTCGGGGTTGACCAAATCCCGCAGTTCTTCATCACTGGGCTTTTTGAATTTTGCCAACCAATCTTTGCCGCTTTCCTTCGTTGGCACATGGGAGCGCAGCCCACCTTCGAATTCGGCCGGAGTTACTTGGCCCCAACCACCGCGCCGACTCAATTTGGCCTTTTTCAACGCCACATTGAGGTGTTCTAATCCCATGCGTGCGCCCACCATGGCATGTAAAGCCAGTTCGGGAGCAGCTGGCCCCCCACCGGCATCGACAGCCGCCACCACCACATGTTCTGGCAGAGGAAGCCACTGCATCACCGGATCTAGGCCATGTTCGATGGCCAGCAAACAACCCTTTTGCGCATTGGAGCAGGTGAGGGCTTGGGTCATAGGAATGGCGCGGCCTAAAACCTCTTTGAAGCCATAGACAATGGCGCGGGCAACACGGATACCATCCACCCGCTTCTTGTCCAAACCTGTACTCCCCTTCAGCGCCAAGGCTACGGCGGTGGCCACCGCCACGTCGGCGCCAAAACCCGTACCTTCCGGCATGCGGTCCCAGACCACAAGCGCAAAGCCTTGTTTTGGGGTGTTAAGTTGGTGGGTGCGGCGGAGTCCGATCATCACCGCCATCATCTCCATCATCCAAGGAGCGTCGTCCTCTTCAAATTGGGCTCGAAGTACCGCTAAACTGCGCGGAGGGCCCTTTTTGGTGTAGATGGTGGGGATGTGCCCCTGCCATTCCAGGTTGCCACCCTTGCTCGAAGGGCGCAAAAACCGAATAATTATTTTGTCGTCCTCACGGTTTTGGATGGCGCAATAAACGGAGCGTCCAGTGGCCATGCTAACCGATGCCGAACCCGGCAATTCGCTCGGCCCACCGACCAAATCCAGGCAGCCGGGAGCGCGCGTAAGCCACATAGGGGCATCGAGTTGCAGAATATCGCTTGCCGCTCCCTTGAGCAGGGAGGAAAACGGAAGCAAGGAGGGTGGAAGGGCGGGTACGGGCACAGGATTTCCTGAATTTTTTCTTCCGGGAAGGCTAGTGTTATCCCCTATCCCAAGCAAAAACGCAACCCTCACATAGGGAAATCATCGTGTATGATTCCGTGAGGCGCAATCCCCTTGAATCCCCATGCGCCGAATTACCGACAACATGCGTTCAGCCCTCAAATTTTCTGCTCTCAGCCTCCTGGCTCTGCTGCCAGTGGCCTGTGGTTCGTCTGGCACCTCCACCGCCGGCAACGCTGGAGCCGGCGCTATCGGCGCTGGAGCTGGCACCACCGACATTCTTTTTAGCGGCATCACCGCTGCCGACGCCATAAATCCTCATGAGGTCACCGTGGCATGGCCCGATGCCGTCATTCAGCCCAGCCTCGGCGGAGCGAGCACCATGCGGTACCGCATTTACCGGGCCCTGGATGCTGGTACCGTCCAGCAAGAGTCCTCCTTAATCGCCACAACCGCCCCAGGTGTCACCAGCTTTGTCGACACCGGCTTGCCTGACAACACCACCCTCTTTTACCGCGTGGTCGCCGTGGACACCGATGAGCGTTTCTCGCTTACCGACTCCATCGCCAGTGCCCGCACGCCCTCCGAGTATGGCCCTGGCAGCATCGACTACGCCACCGATATTCTTCCATTGTGGTCTACTCCCATGCCTGGCGACGCGGCCACCACTTGCCTCACCTGCCATACGGCCCCTGGCGCCGGCCATCTGGATTTGAGCACCTTGGACGGCATCCTGATTGGTGTCGGCACCGTCAACAATCCGGATAGCTTCGTCATCCCCTATCAGGGCAGTGCCTCCTGGGCCGAATTCCTGGGGCGCATGAGCATGGTCCCCACCTTGTTCTCCCACCTGCCCTACTTCACAGAACCCACCGGCCTAGCGGCGATGGAAACCCCCTTGCGCTCCTGGATTTCAGAAGGAGCTTTGGCCACCCCCGATTCCCAGCCCCCAGTCTTCGAATTTGCCGACGAACAACTTGCCGGTCTTTACTTTGGGGAGTTCACAGCCTTCGATACGGTCAAGGTCACCTTCCCTCATGCCAACGACCCCGAGAGTCTGCCCTTCAATGGCTCGGTAGCCGGTCAGCTCGAGTATGCCGTTTACGCCGGTGTGGATTCCGCCAGCATCAACTGGGACAAACCGGTTGCCCTCGCTACCGTCGATGCCAATGCCGCCAACCGCAGCACCGTCAACACCTCCTTCACCTGGACAGCGAGCGATTCCTTGGTGGTAGTGGTTCGCCCCCTCGACGCCTCCGGCCGCAGCATCCCCTTTGACCTAGCCACTTATGATCCCGCAACGGCAACCCCAGAAGAACTGGAAAACTATCGCTTGCGGATGCGCAACCAATCCTCCAATGAACGCGAAATGGTGATTATCCGCTAAGCGATTAACACCAGGGAAAAGAGCCATCCTCCTTCGGGAAGACGGCTCTCTTCTTTTTTATATCCACTTACAGTGGTGGGGTTAGACCCTGGAACTCCACATCAATATCGGGGGAACGTTGTTGCAGACTTTGCCAACGGTGGAGCAAGGAGCGCGGGTCTTGTTGTTTACGCTGGGCCATCATGCGCGCCCCTTCTTTGGTGTCACCCTCGTTAGACGTGGATCCTGCCGCTTTCTTTTGCGTGGCAATGGCATAGGCCTCCTGCAAAAAAGCTTGAGCTTGTTCGCGCTCCCCCTTTTGGTAGGACAGCCAACCACGGAACCAACGCGCTGGGATGGAGCGCAGGTTGTGCATCGCCGCGTCAGAAAAATAGCTATCTGCCTGGGAGTAATCCCCTTCCAGCAAACACACCAATCCGAGTTGGAGGGAGGGTTCACTTTCTTCTGGGTTAATACTGCGACACACCAGAAAGGCTTCGCGCGCAGCATCTAAATCGTCCAGGTCGGGATCGCCACCGGGAAGATGGAGACGACCGATTTGCATCCAGGCTCGACTTCCTTGAGGTTGATAAAAAGCGAGGTCCTCAAAGGTTTTCAAGGCCTCGGCTTCACGCCCTTGCTCCATCAACAGATTGCCAAGGTAATAAAGGCTGTCCCAATGTCCGGGCCAAAGTTTGAGCGCCTCCCGATAGGCCGCCTCAGCCACGCTTAAATCTCCATTGATGCGAGCGCGGCGGGCATCCTGCACCAGAGCAAAAAAGCGCCGCTGGTCCTCCACCGATTCCGGTTTTTTCACCGCGGCGAGGAGCTTGCCGGGGTAGGGCTGGACGACAGGAGCTTGATTTCGCTCCCACAATACCACTCGATTGGCGGGGAAGGGACCTGCGGTTTCGGTGGTGCCGTCGGGCCAACGAACAACCAAAGTATCAAGCTGAGAAGCATCTCCCAGCCCAAAAACCAACTCGCCAGCGGCATGTTGGGATAGATAAGAGCCCTGGGCACCGACTTGATCCATCATCGCGTGCCCTTGCCATTTGACGATGACCGAGGCACCGTTGGCAAAACGGTTGCCGCTGGATTGACGCAGGCGCAGCAACAAGGAACCACCCGCTTTCTCGGTTTCGTTGCGTAGAAGATGGGCTGTTCCGCCGTGACTTAAAACCAGAATGTCGAGGTCGCCGTCTAAATCGTAGTCGAAATGAGCACCACCGCGGCCAACGCGTTCCTTGATAAAGAAGTCGCCAGCGGCGGCACCTAATTCAAAAAATCCGCGCTCTTGGCCAGCGTTCCAGAAGAGTTGCGGACGCTGCGGAATGAGCTGGCTTGGATCTTTTTTGTCAGGAATGGTGCTGCCGTTGATGACAAAGAGGTCGCGTAAACCATCGTTGTCAAAATCAAAAAAGCCAGTAGCCCATCCCACCATATCAAGGGCGATTTGCCCTAAACCAAAACGATCCGCTTTGTCCATAAACAACAATTTTGGTGCCGCAGACGATTCGCTGGCCTTGGAGGCACCAACATTTTGGTAGAGAGCATTTTCCTGCGCCATCCAATGGGTAATGAACAAATCCAAATCTTGATCTTGGTCGAAATCATTCACTGCCATGCCCATAGCCCCGCGATAATCGCCGAGTAGAGCCTCTGCGGTTTGGTTAGCGAATTTGCCATTACCCAGATTGAGAAAAAGCGTGTTGTCGGAAACGTCATTGGCTACATAGAGATCCGGCCAGCCGTCGTTATTCCAATCAGTAAAAGTAGCTCCCAAACCACGCCCCGTTGGGTCATCGACACCTGCTTGCGTGGCTACTTCTTCAAATTTTCCGCCGCCTAGATTATGCAGCAAAAGGTTGGCTTGAGGAGGAAAAACGGATGGGTTGAGCAGGGCGGGAATGGCGGCACCATATTGATCCATCTTGCGTTGTTTTTGCTGGGGATCGTCTTTGTACTGGACATAGCCACAAACATAGATGTCCATGTTGCCGTCGCGGTCGTAATCCCCGGTGGCAATGCCAGTCCAAAATCCATGCAAGTCCATGAGACCTGCTTCCGCACTAACATCCTTGAAGTGAAGCTTACCCTCGTTATGAAAGAGGTAGCATTGTCCGTAGGTGGTCACAAATAAATCCAATTTGCCATCGCTATCGACATCTACCCAAGCGGCGCCATTGGCCAAGGCCTGCAGACCAAGGCCGCTGGTTTCGGTGACGTCTTCGAATTGCCCATTGCCCAAGTTTCGAAACATGGCGCAAGCGGCACCCTTGTCATCCCAGTTGTTGGCCAGACCATCAAAAGTTCCGGCAAGATTGGCGCAAAACACATCCGTCCACCCATCACCGTCCGCATCACCCAATGCAACCCCGGAGCCCATGTCTTCCGGCAAGCGCCCAGAGCGTACATAGGGAAAATGGCGAAACAGCAAACCTGATTCCTTGGTCACTTCGCGGAAGCGAACAGGGGGATGGTCGTCGGGTAAGGCGCGGCCCAAGGTGTCGGTGATTCCTTCCAACTCTTCGCCGGAAATGTAAACCCCATCCCCCTTGGGCCACAGTAAAACCAAGACCACAACACCAACCAACAAGGAACCTAGAATGGTGAGGCGACGTAAGGTTCTTCGCTTCCAAAGAAACATCATTTCGTCCCAGTTTCACCCACTTGACTGCGGATTTTGATGGTGGCTTCGGCGGTCGACATCACCGTAATGGGTGAAGTTAGGCCGGAGTCAGGAAAAGCGAAGTTCAGCAAGTATTGGTCGAATTTTCGGTAGTTGAGCTTGGCTTTCACCATCAAGGTGCCACTGGCGGCGGCGGGAACATCCACAGCATGCTCACTATCAAACTGCGGCGGCTTAGGACTGCCGACTCCGGGACAAGCAATGTCGTAATCCGCAAGCTCTTCGGCGCCGGGGAACATCGAACGCTTAAAGCGCACTCCCACCATCTCCCATAAGTTGTGGCGGTCGATGAGGTTGCCATAACGGTCAACAGGCTCAGCTTTCATCATGAAAGAACCGGTTTCTACAAAGTGATCCGCGTCGACTTTGCCCGAATGGAAGACCACTTCTCCTTGGTCGTTGATGACGTCGATTTCGAGCCACGCCTGGATAATGTCTAGTGGGCCGGTGGGGAAATCATGCCCTACTTTGTTGTTGAGCAAATGCACTTGCAGCTTGAACTCTTCTCCCGGTGAAACAACCTCAGGAACCTCGATTTCTATCGGCACTGCGGGGCCTTCCCGCCAGCGGTCGGCGATTTCCGGCACTTCGAATTCGCCTCTTAACCACTGCTCCACCATGTCTGCTTGCTCTTCTCCGCCAGCCAAATCCATCATCAAAGGCATGCATTGGTTGGCACCCAAGAAACGGTGGCTACGGTGCTTGCCGTCGTTGGCAGTACGGTTGAAGTCGGCTTCATCGCCAGCGGCTGGATCCGTGGAATTGGCCACCAAAGGCATATGGCATTCCCTACATTCCAAAGTGTTTTCGGCGTTGTTTTCGTCATGCCAACGGCTGGATTTCCAGTTGTCATATTGGTTTTGCAACTGCACCCAACCCACTTGGTTCACTTCCTTGTCGATAAACTGCTTGTGGCAGGCCGCGCAAAACTCCGGAGCTTTGAACATCCGCCGCGACAAGGTTTCAACATGCTTCTTCGGATAGGCGCGGATGAGGAAATCACTGACGAATTTCGAAGCTGGACCTTCGCCGAGCTCTCCTAAATAGCGCACTGGTTGGGAAACCACATAGTTGGCGTTTCCTTTGATGTCGGTTTCTTGAATGGCGTGGCAGGCAAGACAAGAAATCCCCTCCTGGTACCCTTCAAGATCGCTGAGGTTCTCCACGCCAATAAACTTGGTGCCGGAAAACAGGGAAATGGGATCGTGACAACCAGCACAATAGCGGGTGGAGTCAGCCCCGTTTTGCGTAGCCATTACGCTTTGAATTTTTTGAAAACCCGCATCCATGGAAGCATAACGGTGGGCACTGGGCGCCCATTCCTCATAAATTTGCTCATGACAACCGGTCGTTCCACAGGATTCCGAACCAGACAACGAGGCCGAATCAAATGCCCCACCAGAAACGGTTTGCGCAAGGCTAGGAGCAAACGGGCCTTTACCCTGGTAGGGGTCGATGTCGTAATCCGCCGGGAACTCGTTGTTAAAAGGTTTGGGGGTAATGGCAAAGCTCAACATACCCGTCACCACTAATCCAGCAACCGTCCAGAAAACCGTAGCCCGTTGGTAGCCTGCAGAACTTCCATGCAATCGAGTGGCTGCGGCCAAATCGCTTTTTTTACGCCAGCGCAAGGCAATCACAAGGATGTGATGTCCGCCAAAGAAGAGTAAGCCAAAGGTGGTGATGATATGAGCATTAACCCAAAACGGCTTCACACGGGTGCCAAAAGCAGCATCCCAAGTAAGAACTACCCCAGAAAGGACGCAAATCAACAACATCGCTCCAGCAACCCAGCCGCTAAATTTGGTTTGGGTTAATGGATATCGCCAATACACCTTCAAGTGCTGCACGGTGTAGATGACAAAGGGCAGCAAAAACAGCAAGCCGATGACGGTATGCAAAACCACCGAATGCTGGGTAAAGGTGCTAAATGGAAGGGCGAGAATGCAAAGTCCGCTGACGGCGAGAAAAAGAGAAAGTCCGCTAACCGTTCGCGCCAGGCCGCTTTTCCAGCCTTGTAAACTTTGTTGTTCCCAATGTTGTTTGAGGTTGTCCTTCATCGAATCGAGGGGTTTGGGTGCCAATTGAGTGGGAGTACTCCCTTGGACAAGGCGCCTTCCCCTTCTATTCCCTGCGAACCTCACTCAAAATCACAATAATTTTGAGTTAAATAAATAATAGAATCGATTTTATGAATTCTTTTCCGCTTTGAACGCGCGGATTTCCTCTACCAAAGCATCCACCATCTCCGCTTCGGGCACGATGCGTACTTGCTTTCCATGGCGATAAAGGATTCCCTTGCCGCCACCGCCAGCAATGCCAATATCTGCTTCGCTCGCTTCACCAGGGCCATTCACCACACAACCAAGCACCGCAATCTTCACTGGCACATCCTCGCCATGCAAGCGATCCTCAAGCTCGTTCATCAAGGCATCCAAATCAATTTCGATACGCCCGCAAGTTGGGCAACTAATCAATTCCGGGCTAGTGACCCGTGCACCCGAGGCTTTCAGAATATCGAAAGCCACCGGCACCTCCGCAACGGGATCGCCGGTGAGGCTGACGCGGATGGTGTCGCCAATGCCGTCTAGCAACAAAGAGCCCAAACCGACTGCGGACTTCAGGGATCCATAAGCAGGGCGCCCGGCTTCGGTCACCCCAAGATGCAAAGGCACATCGCTGGCCGCAGCAAATTTTCGGTTGGCGGCAAGGACGGTTTGCGTGTCGGTGGACTTCAAAGACACCACATAGTTGGAAAAACCAAGCTCCTCTACCGTCTGGCAGTGTCGCAAGGCCGACTCCACCATCGCCTCCGGCGAGGGCCAGCCATGTTTTTCCAGTAAATCTTTTTCTACCGAACCCGAGTTCACACCAATGCGCAAGGCAACATCAGCGGCGGCTGCTGCTTGCACGACTTCCCGCACGCGCTCCATGCTGCCAATATTGCCTGGATTCAACCGCACCTTATCCACGCCAGCATCAATTGCCCGCAAGGCCAAGCGGTGGGTGAAATGAATATCGGCAATCAACGGCACCGAACAATGTTTGCGGATTTCTGGCAGCGCGTCGGCAGCTCGATCGTGATTGACGGTAACGCGCACCATCTCACAACCAGCTGCAATTAACTCTTCAATCTGCGTAATGGTTGCGGCGGCATCCGCAGTTTCTGTGCAAGTCATGGATTGCACCCAAATCGGATGACCATAGCCAACCTTCAAGTTGCCAATTTGCACCGTTCGGGTGGAGCGCCTCGCCATTAGCCAATCACCGGAATGGGTTTGCCGTCACCGCCAATGGCAACATAAGTGACATGGGCAACCGTTACCGTTACCTCCTCACCTGGACGATCGCGGCGCTCCACCAACACATCCACTTGCACGGAGACCGAAGTGCGGCCAACTCGGGGCTTGCATGTATACAGGGAAATCAAATCCCCAACGAACACTGGCGCCAAAAACTTGATGGAGTCCATGGCCACGGTCACATAGTGACGATGCGGATTAATGCGCCGCATGGCAATTTCCCCCGCCTGGTCAATCAATGAAAGAATGACGCCGCCAAAAATGGTGCCCGCAGGATTAGTATCTTTAGGCAGCAAGGTGGTGCGCAGGGCAAGTTCGCCAGAACTGCCACAGCCTTGAAATGCCTGTTTGGGGTTCTCAACCATGTATCCAGCCCTTTAGTGTATCCGCAGTGAAAGCCCGCACGATGTCCAAACGCCCGGGAAAGAAATGGCCAACCTCAGAAACCACCTTGACCGCTGCCTGATGGGCATGAGCGGTGCCCATTTTTTCCAAATCGACGAACTCGTCGTCATCCCCAGCAAGAAAAGCGCAAGGCGAAGGCCAGGCATCGTTGGCCGGCCATGGGTAAAAATTTGTTGGCCAAGCCACGGCCATATAGCCGGCAACGTGGTCGGCAAGGCGAATACCCAAATCCAAACCCACTCTGGAACCAAAGCTAAAGCCCCAAACAAAAATAGGCCGTTGCGGGAATTTTTGCTGCAGCCAGTGGAAGGCGGCCTCGGCGTCATCGATCTCGCCAACACCCTGGTCGTAGCTACCCGCCGAGCGACCGACTCCACGAAAATCAATGCGGAGCGCAGCACAGCCAGCCTCCAAGGAGCCAAGTGCGCCATGGCGTACTACATTGTTTTGCCGGGTGCCGCCATGCTCCGGGTGAGGGTGCAAATGCAACGCAGCAGCCTGCACCGCAGCTTCGGGCAATTCCAAAGTAGCGTCAAGAGGGCCGACAGGGCCGTCAATAAAAAGGCGCTGCGGGGGCGGGGTTTTTAGGTCACGGGGCATGGCAAGGAATGGCACCCTATTGTCGCCTCGCGTTGCGCAGTTGGTAGACTTTCTCCGTGGAATGGTTAGCCACCTTGTTGACGGATATGATCCTGGAAGAGCCTCACTTCCACGGCCTGCTCCAAGATGTAGCGCAAAATCCCGTTGCAGGCTGGATTGCTCCTCGCGGCTTCCAAGCCTGGCATTCCCTCAAGGGCGAGCGAGGGGAAGCTGGGACAGGCGATTTGTTGGTTGAAGTCCAAATGCATCCTACGCTGCCCGCTGCCATTCAAAATGCTCTGCTGCAGCAAGGATTCACTGCCGCCACTGCTCTGCGCTTTCAGTGCCCCCCTGCAGCCAACTTGGCTGAAGTTTGGACCATTCTCGGACTTTACGCCGAGGAATTGCGTGGATGGATTTTCGGCCCCACAACAAAGCTCCCTAGCGCTCTAAGCTCCATGCCTTCCAATCCCGAGTTTCACCAACTATCCACCACCACCATTTCAACGGAAAAAACCTACCTCACTGCAGCCCGGCTTATTTTTAGCCTTCCTTCATGAAAACACCGCGCAAAGTTTTCCTTGGCTGGGAGCATTTCCTTCTCCCGCAGACGGCTGCCTGGCTGCTTGAGGAATACGGACCCAATCTGGCAGAGCTCACCCTGGTCATGCCGGGCAGACGCGCTGGACGACGGTTGGTGGAAATTTTGGCGCAAACGGCTCCGACCTACTGGACTCCGCCCAACTTTCTCACTCTAGCCCAACTTTCCGACCAACAATGCAAGTGGGTTTTGCCGCGTGCGGACGATCCCCTACGCATGTTCGCTTGGATTGCGGCGCTGCAAGCACTACCAACATCGGTCCTCGCCCGTCTACTTTCTTCCCCCCCAGCAACCAAAGATTTAGAAAGCTGGTGGCCCCTTGCCGAAACCTTGCGTGCTCTGCATGCTGAATTAGCTGCTGAAAACTTTCACTTTGGCCAAGTTCTTGCACATGTCGACGAGGGGGAAGTACGACGCTGGGAAACCTTGGCCAAACTGCAACAACGCTACTTGAAAATTTTGCAGGATGCTGGGTTTTCCGACCCCCATTGGGTTCGCCTGCAGGCTCTGGCCGAAAAGAGGTTAAGGCCACTACCGAATCCCTTAATTCTTGTTGGGCTTCCCGAAGCCAATGCTTTGCAACGTGAATTCCTGCGGCAATTGGAAGCCGACTGCACGGCTCTCATCGCTGCGCCGGAGGAACTTGCCTCCGCTTTCGACGAGTTTGGTTTTGTGCTTGCGGATGCCTGGGCCGATCGACCGCTGGCCATCTCCTCCGCTCAGGTGCACCGCTGCGCCAACCCAAAACACCAAGCGCAAAAGGTTGTGGCCTTTCTGCAGAAACATGCTGGTAAGTTTGCGGCCGAAGATATCACTTTGGGTGTTTTGGATAACACCAGTCTTTTGCCACTTGAGGTTGCTTTTCGCGGGCATGCCGTTTCCATTCACAAGCCCACTGGCAAAGAGGCTATCCGCACTAGCCTGGCACAACTGCTGCAGGCATTAGCAGCTTGGCTCGAACAACCCGACGCAGAAAACTTTTCCACTCTCCTCGGGCATCCGGATTTAGCTGATTACTTCCAACAAATTCATCATCTTGATTTTCACCCTGAGGCCTTTGATGAATATGCCGCTTGCCACTTGCCGCAAAGACTGGGCAAGCCATGGCTCGACCCACCGGTAGACCAACAAAAAGACAAGCACCATCTTCTCCGTCGGCAGTTTCAAAGTTTTTGGCAGCATACCGAATCCTTACGGCAACGAGCTCAAGTCGCCAAACAATGGGCTCCAATTCTCCTTGCTTGGCTAGAAACTGTTTACGCTCACCGAGTACTCGACACCAGCAAAGAAGGGCAACGTGAATTGCAGTGGGTGTTAGAGAAGAGTACATCCATATTGCAGGCTTGGCAGGAGTTGCCAGAAGATGGTCCTCTTGCTTTTTTCTTAACCGCTGCTCAAGCTCTGCGCTTGTGGTGGCGAGAGTTACAAGGCATGACGATTCCCCCACGCGGATCACAAGTCGCCAGTTTAGATGCAGTGGACTGGCTTGAGCTGCCCTTGGATGACGCTCATGTATTGTGCTTTACGGATTTTCAAGAAGGTCTAGCCCCAGCTGCTTTGTCTGCAAGCCCCTTGTTAGGCCCTGCTTTGCGCCAAAGGCTGGGCTTGTACACAGAGGAACAGCGTTGGGCTCGAGATAGGTTTTTATTGGAGATGATGGTGCAGGCAAGAAAACAGCCGCTAGCTCCCCAGTTTTTCGTTTGCCACGCCGATGCGGATGGAAGCCCCCGCAAACCAAGTCGTTTTCTGTTTCTCGACCAGAGCACCCTGGTGCAGCGCGCATGCCAATTATTCTCGACGGAATCACCGAATCAAGAGCAGCCTAATTTCGATTTGCCACCAGCAATGGAAATGCCTGGACCGCGCGAAGGCTTAAAGCACAATACGGAAGTCTTCTCTTGTTCGCGCATCAATCGCTATCTTGATTCCCCATACTCCTATTACTTACAATATGTTCTATCGTTGAATGGCAAAGAAGGTTTGGCAAGGGAATTGGATCCTCTTCAATTCGGTATCTTGCTGCATGCTGTGCTGGAACAATTTGGCAAGCAAAAAGAATTCCATAACCTGGATGAAGAAGTGGATATTTTTTCTGCGTTGAAGGAGATTTTGCATCAAGAAAGTAAACGTCGGTTTGGACCCCAGCCCCAACCCGTCGTGCCACTGCAAGTGGTACAGGCCGAGCAACGCCTAAAGTGCTTTGCTACGGAACAAGCCCGGCGACGCCAACAAGGTTGGACCATTTTCGCCGCCGAATGGCGTCCTCCTGGCAAAAAAGTTCCACTTGCATTTGGGCAAACTTCTTTCTCTTTGGAGGGGCGCATCGACCGCATCGACCTCCGCGAGACTAGCCAAGGAAAGGAGTGGTGCATTATCGACTACAAGAGTGGTGACAAAGCCAAAAACTTGAAGTCCTGCTGGCAAAGTCGGAACAAAAGATGGCTGGACATCCAACTGGCTTTATATCCTTATTTGTGCCGCTCTCTTACGGGCGGCCGCGGCCCCGCCTTTGTTGACGGACTTGTGTCCGCAGCTTATTGGAACCTGAGTGGGGATCCCAGGCTGCATGGATTGGACCTTGTCTTGCTGGAAGGCGAAGAAATGCGTACTGCTCTGGAAGAGCAGGTGGCGGCGGCCGTCGAAGGGATTCGCAGGAATGATTTTTTCCGTCCAGACCAACCCCTCCTCCATCGCAGCACCTTGGCGGCGCGTTGTATGGGTGACGGCTTCCTGGCTATCAAAGAACCTTTGGGGGATGCAGACGAGGAGGAAGGCGCATGAGCTTCGACCTTCGTTCCAAAGTCTTATTGGCGTCGGCAGGCACGGGGAAAACCTTCCAACTTTCCAATCGTTATCTGGCCTTAGTGCTGCATGGTGTGGACTTGGATCAGATGCTGGCCACCACCTTCACACGCAAAGCAGCCGGCGAAATTCTTAATTCTATTTTGAATCGACTCGCAACTGCTTGCGCCAATCCCGATGCTTGTGAGGAGCTACGTGAATTTCTTCACCTCCCTCAAACTTGGGGGCAAGCAGAAGCCACCCAGTTACTGCAAAAGCTCCTCAGCCAACTCCCTCAATTTCAAGTCGGCACCTTAGACAGCTGGTTTCAAAGTCAGGTTCGCGCTGGCGCTTTTGAATTGGGCTTGCCCTTAGGATGGAAACTGGCTGAAAGGTATGACGAAAACTATTTGCACGCGGAAGCCGTCGCAAAATCACTTCTGCAAAAGCCAGTGGGGAAGCTTTTACCATTGCTGCAGGCGCTCGACAACGGACAGCCAAAACGCAGCATATTAAGGGCAGCAACCGAGCAGCTTAAAGATGCAGCCCGACTTTGGCAGGAGAGCGATGAAGATGCAACTGCTTGGGATCTGCTCGCAAACATTCACCCCCCATCCGAAGAGCTTTACGAGAAAGCTGCTGCGGCCTTAGAAAATTTGGAAATCCCGAAAGGAAAAAATGGCAAGCTAAATCAGAATTGGGTAAAGGCGAAAGCCAAGGCTCTTGCCGCAGTCCAAGAAAAACAATGGGAGGAACTTGGACAGGTTAGTTTAATCTACAAAGCCATCCAAGGCGAAGAAAGTTTTTCTCGGCATCCCATTCCCCTGCTGCAAATCATGCCGGTTGTGAAAGTTGTGGCCAAACTGGAGCTCTGTAAGCTGCATAAAAAGAATTGCGCCATTCGAGATTTGGCCAAGGAATATCAAACGGTATACCAGCAAGACAAAGATCGCGCGGGAATCCTCGAGTTTCAGGATTTTCCCAACAAACTAGCCTGCTGCAGCGCCGAACTTCAACAAGCCATTGCGCAGCGTACTGGCGGCGCCCCTAAGCATTTGCTTATTGACGAGTTTCAAGATACCAATGTGGAGCAATGGAAGGCTCTGCAACCCATCATTGAACCGGCCATTGAGGCTGAAAAGCAGGGCAGGGATGGCAGCGCCTTTTTCGTCGGCGACGCCAAGCAAAGCATTTACGGCTTTCGTGAAGGCGAACCTCGACTTCTAACAAACCTTTCCAACTGGTATCAATTGCCAAAGGAAACGATGGCGAAAAACTATCGTTCCTCGCAAGTCATTTTGGATGCCGTCAACTCCACTTTTTCCAAACTGCATGTTTGCTCCAATCCTGAATCTCCGGTCATCCAGCAAGCCATTAAGCCTTGGTTGGATTTTCCAGAGCATCAAGCTGGCCGCCAGCGTCGAGGCGTGGTGCGCGTCCTTGAGGTGCAAGGAGAGAAGGCGAACATCAAAGCCGACAATATCAACGCGGTCTTGAGCCGAGTGGAACACTTATACCAACAAAATCCCACGCAAAGCATGGGTGTGTTGGTGCGTAAAAACAATCTTGCCACCGAGCTTATCGCTCGCCTCTCTGCCAAAGGCATCCGCGCATGTTCCGCAGGTGGTAATGAACTGATTGATTCACAAGCCGTCGACATTGCTCTTTCTCTCTTCCAACTGGCCGCCCACCCCGGCGACACCGAAGCCTGGTTTCACATTGCCAGCTCCCCTCTGGCCATCTGTTTCGATAAGAGTTTCCGGCCAGGGGAGACCATGCAGCAAGATGCTGCCCGATTCTCTTCCTATCTGCGACATCGCCTCGTTTACGAGGGATATGGCAATTTTTTGGAAGACGTTCTGCAGAAAATGCGGGAACATCAGGCATTCGACCCCTGGAATCTTCATCGCTTTGCCCAACTTGTGGAGCTAGGACATTCTTGGGATTCTCGGGGAGAACTTCGCTATAGCCAATTTGTGGAGATGGTGAAAGCGGAAAAAGTCGTGCCTGCGGATGCTGGCCTGGTGCAAGTAATGACCATCCACCAAGCCAAGGGCTTGGATTTTGACATCGTGGTGTTTTTGCTCGATGGCAGCGCAAAGCGTCCGAATTCTTTCTTTGCCTACCGACCCGATCCGCGCCATTCCATAGTCGGCGTGGGCAAATTTCCTTCAGGACTAGCCAAGGCCTTGGCAAAGCATATGAAATGCAGGGCTTTTCTTGAAGCGGTCGAAGCCCAAGAAATACGAGACCTGCATGAGATGCTTTGCCTTTTGTATGTGGCTATGACCAGAGCCAAGTATCACATGGAACTCATCCTGCCTAAAGCGGCGAAGAAGCCAACCTCCAGTGATAACTGGATTCGCCAAAACAAACTTATAAAGGACACCCTATGTAGCGTACAAAGCCCAGCACCGCTTCCTGTGGAAGATGAGAATCCTCATTGGCAAGTGCTGTGGCAAACCACGCCTCTTGCGGAGGAAAAAGAAGTGCCTTCCCGTCAAACCACAACAAGAAGCCAAACCGGGGAAATCCAAACAGTGCTTTTTGCTCCAAGCCATCATCGCCGTCGCCTTCCGCGCAAAGCCCCTTCTGCCTCGGAGCCAACCACTTCGGTTACGGTCCGCGATTTATTCATGCATGCGGATGACACCGCGCGCCGTCGCGGCACAGCCATGCATCGAATGTTTGAGGAAATTGAATGGCTGGAGGATTTTGTTCCTGCGCACGAAGACCTTCAACACATACTCCATCAGCTTCAACCCACTCCTAGCAAAGACGAAATCACCGCCTGGATGGATGAATTTTTGCGCAGTTTGGAGCGGGCTGCAGTGCAAAAGGCACTTCGTTGTCCTGGACCCAAAGAATGCTATCAGGTTTTACGCGAACATCCCTTTGTCGTCTCCTTGCAAGATTCCACAGCAGACGCTCATCTTCTTGAAGGAATTTACGACCGGGTGGTTTTGAAACTCTCGAAAGATCGTGTGGTTGACATTCAATTGATTGACTTCAAAACCGGTTCGGCGCCTAAGGATGGTAGGATGCCGCCAAGCTACGCCAAACAGTTGCGTGCCTACCAGACAGCCCTGAGCATGCAACACCAACTTCCGCAAGAGCACATCCATTGTCATTTGTTGTATGTCGACTCTGGTGTTTTAATGCCCCTTTAGAATCTCCATGCCCCTCCTCCTCACCCTTCCCGGAGCTTCGCTCTGTGCCCTGATTGCCGTGGGCAGCATTGTGGCTTCAGGCTATGTCGCCATTGGTTCTGTTGCAATCGCGATTATGCTAGGCATTTTCCTGGGCAATCTAATGCCCCTAGGGACTCGCTTCAATCCAGGCATTGGCTTTGCCGAAAAGCGCCTGCTCGCCATTGCTATTGGTCTAATGGGCATCAACCTAGACTTCACCATTTTGCAGGAATTGGGCTCCATGTCGATACTTATGGTGGTTTTGGGTCTTCTTTCTACCTTGCTGTTTGCCATTCTTTGCGGGAAAATTTTTGGCTTTGATGGGAAATTTGCCCTGCTCCTTGGAATTGGCAATGGGGTTTGCGGGAGCTCGGCAATCGCTGCTACCGAACAAATCATTGGCGCCCGCAAAGAAGATGTGGGTTTGTCTATCGCCATCGTCAATTTCCTTGGCACTCTCGGAATTCTCCTGGTTCCCTTCCTTGCCACCGCCGCCCTTTCTTTTGATTCCATCCATGCCGGCGCCTTGATTGGTAACACGCTGCAAGCTGTTGGCCAGGTAATTGCGGGAGGTTTTGCCATTGATGAGGTTGCTGGACAAACCGCAACCATTATTAAAATGACTCGCATCTTGATGCTAACACCCTTAATCCTTGGATTGCTTCTTGTGTTTTCCAAAAAGAACAAAGGCAGTTCCTCCTCAAAATTTGGGGTTCCGCCTTTTATTATCGGGTTTTGCCTGATGACCCTCATCCCTAGTTTTCAGCTGCTGCCAGAAAAATGGATTCACCTCATTGGCGAGACTAGCCATCTTGCTCTGGTTGTGGCCATGGCAGGAATCGGCCTCAAAATTAGCTTCTCCTCAATTCTTCAAAGTGGCAAAGCCGCATTGGGCATTGGCAGCCTTGTTTTTGCAATGCAAATTCTCACGAGCACCCTGCTGGTATCCTTGCTGATTTGATACCTAAGGTTAAAAACCCAGGCCAAATAAGAAAAACAAAGGCAGTCCGAGTAAAACTAGCCGACGAAAAAGCTTGAGTTGGTAGGCGATATAAAAATGGGCCAACTCGATCGCAGGAATCCCCTTGGTCTCCTGGCGCAAAGCGTAGGGCAAGGATAAGTTTTGATGAAGTTCTTCAACACTCAAATCTTCTATTCTCCGGCGATTTTTGCCCTTGATCATCCAGTCCACATGCAAGCGAGCAAGCTCGTCCAAGAATTCTTTGGCGTAAGTGTCTACGAATGGTTGGTCGGTTGGTTCCATGCAACAATCTTTTTCTACTTCCTATCTAAAGCCTGCTGAATCGTCGGCCACAAAGGAGCCTCTAGCTCCATGGCTTCGCCCGTCATCGGGTGCTCAAAGCTCAGCTTCCAAGAATGCAATGCTTGGTGCGTCATGTCGAGGAGATTTTTATCTTCCGAGGTGAGTTCCTTGCGGATATGGCGCAAAAACAGGGCGTCGCCACCGCGATAAAGTTTGTCGCCCACAATGGGGTGACCAATAGCAGCAAGATGCACGCGCAGTTGATGCTGGCGTCCGGTTTTTGGATATAACTCTAATAAGGTTCGCTGAGGCAGGCGCTTGCCCACTTTCCACTGCGTCACCGAAGGCCAGCCTTCCTGTTCCTTGCGTACGCCAATTTTCAGCCTCACTTCGGAATCCAAATCCTTGCCCAAGGGAAAATCAATTACCCCTTCCTCTTTGTCCAACACTCCTTCGACCAATGCTAAATAAGCTTTTTGCACGCTGCGCGCTTCAAATTGGCGGCCAAGGCGAGTGCGACTAAGTTGATCCTTGGCAGCAAGGATTAGGCCTGTGGTCTCCCGATCCAAACGATGGCACAAGGTAGGCATATCCCTAGTTTTCCCATAAAGTGCGGTATGCCGCACATGAATCCTTTGGATGACCGAATCCAAAAGATGGCCGTGAGATGGATGGACATTCAAGCCAGGAGCTTTGTTCACCGCCAGCAAATGCTCATCCTCATAAACCACTTCCAAATCCGTGGGATCTTCACCAGCAATCGGCTCGACATGGTCCTCGGCACCAGGGGCATCCAAGCGCACCACCACTTCTTGCCCCCAGCGCAATCTCAACCCACTGCGCATTCTGCCTACTGCGGCTTTTTGCGGATCTTTGTGTGGCAGCACTTCCACCGCACCGTCTTCAATAAGGCGTTTGATGCCGGCGCGAGAGCGCCAATCCAAGCGTCCTGCCAAAAAACCATCCAGGCGTTGTCCATGCTCCGGGCTACCCACCTCAAACCGCCATTCCTGATAAGGAAGGCTCAAATCGCGTTGTCCGCGGCGACGTTTGCGTTCAGGAAGTGGGCGCGCCATGACGGTAGAATTGCACAAGCCCCAGCGCAGCTAGGCGCCGAGGCTTGGACGGAAAGAAAACAAATTAAACCTAAAACCGGGCGTTGCGGCGAATGCGCTCGGCACGTTTAATGGTTTGCATGCGTTCTTTCTTCTCAAGGCGACGGGCCGTAGTTGGCTTGGTGAAGAAGGAGCGCTCCTTCATCGTGGTAAACAAGCCAGACTGGTTGCACTGACGCTTAAAGCGGCGCAGAGCAGCTTCTAAAGACTCGTTCGGACGGACTTGGACCTTGATCATCGAGAAAAACTTCTTTGGATTCGTACCGGGTTCCCGGATGCGGGCCGCATAGTCTATCGGCAATCTGCACATTCGTCCACAACCACTCCCTGCTTTGTCGCCCCCCGCACCCACTTCTTCCAAGCTCCCCCAGGATCACGAAAGCCTGGACGGTCAGGTTGCAAGCTTCATTTTTCGCAGTGAGGAAGGTGGGTTCTGCGTTTTTAGCTTTTTGGTAGAAGACCTGGGGGCGGTCACCGTCGCTGGCAAGCTGGGCAGCTTGCATGAGGGGGAATTCCTCCGTCTGCATGGGAAATGGGCCCAACACCCCCGTTTTGGCCGCCAATTCCAGGCGCAGTGGTCGGAACACACGAGCCCCACCACCCTCCGCGGCCTGGAAAAATACCTGGGCAGTGGGGCCTTCCCCGGAGTTGGGCCGGATATGGCCAAGCGTTTGGTTGCCCATTTTGGCGAGCATACGCTTCAAGCCCTAGAGGGTAGCTCCGACACTCTGCAAGCCGTACCCGGCATCGGCCCCAAGCGCGCCGCCGCTCTGGCCGCAGGATTCCGCGAAGGACGCGATCGCCACCGTGTGTTGGCCGAATTGCGAGGCTTTGGATTGTCCGCAAACCATACTGGCAACTTGTATGAGCGTTGGGGAGCGCAGGCTGTGGAGCGGGTCAAGCAAGACCCCTACTCTCTGGTCGGGGATTTGCGTGGCATCGGCTTTCAAACCGCCGACCGCATTGCCGAAGCCGTCGGCATTCCCCGCGACAGTGCGGTACGCGCGCGTGGGGTGCTGGTGCATTTGCTGCGGGAAGCCGCGCGAGAAGGCCATGTCTGCCTGCCCGAAACTCTGGTTTTGGAACGCTTGGATGCTCTTGGCCTTAGCACCCCTTCCATTATCGACGGCATCAAGCAAGCGGTCGAAGCCGGGCGAGTGGTGCTGGTCGGCATGGCCGAAACAAACCAAGCCTTCTATTTGCAAGAATTGCATGTGGCGGAAGCGGGGCTAGTCAAAGAAATCCAAAGACTTCAAAAAGCTCCGGCCGAATCGCTGGCCACCCCCCAGCAAGTCATGGCGGCCATGCAACAAACCGCCTACCCGCCCGATGCCAGCCAACGCCAAGCTCTAGAAATGGCTCTTTGCGCGCCCTTTTCCGTGATCACTGGTGGCCCCGGTACGGGCAAAACCACCACCATGCGGTTGTTGTTGGAAATTTTAGAACGCGTCGGCACCTTTGCCGTTCGCCTCGCCTCGCCAACCGGACGTGCCGCCAAGCGATTGCAAGAGGCCACAGGCCGCGAAGCCAGCACCATCCACCGACTCCTTGGTTTTGACCCCACAAGTGGGGGCTTTCGCCATGATTCCGATGAGCCCCTCCATTTGAACTATCTGGTGGTGGACGAAGTTTCTATGTTGGATTTGCCGCTCGCGTATGCGCTTTTGCAAGCCGTACCCGACGGCGCACGCGTGCTTTTTGTAGGAGATGCCGACCAGTTGCCCTCCGTCGGCCCCGGCGCGGTCTTGCGCGATTGTGTGGAACTAGACCCAATCCCCACGGTCCGACTCGACCGCATCCACCGCCAAGGCGAAGATTCCGGCATTGTCGAAGCCGCCCACGCAATTTTGAATGGCGAAATGCCAACCTCAACCCATTCGCAAGCAGGAACTGGAGATTTTTATGTCAGCTACCGCGACGATGCCGAGGATGCCGCAGATTTAGTTGAACTCATCATTGCCGAGCGGATGCCCGAAAAATATGGCATCGACCCTCTCGTCGATCTGCTGGTGCTATCGCCAATGTACCGCGGTACCTTGGGCGTGGATGCCTTAAACCAACGCCTTTCCACCCGCCTCAACCCCGATGGAGAAAGCCGCGAGTGGAGCAAGGGATTTCGCATCGGCGACCGAGTCATGGTGGTACGCAATGATTACGAGCGAGAAGTTTTCAATGGCGACACTGGAGAAGTGATTGGTTTTGATGGCAATGAGATGCTTGTGCAAATTGAAAATTATGTGCATAGCTATAACCAGAAAGATTTGGATGATCTCATTCCAGCCTATTGCGTTACCGTGCATCGTTCGCAAGGGTCCGAGGCCAAGGCAGTGCTAATTGTATTGGGCAACACCCACTACCCAATGTTAAGACGCAACTTGCTTTATACCGCCGTCACCCGTGGCAAAGAGTTGGTCGTATTGGTAACGAGCCGCAGCGCTTTACGTCGAGCGGTAAGCAACAACCAAGAAAGCACACGCTATGGAGGTTTTTGCCTACGCTTTCAGGCCACGAGTTAGCTCAAGACAAAAACTCTAAGGCGCCATCGGGCAATAAATACAAAATCAACATGGTTCCTCCAGCCACCGTTGGAATATGTATGGATTCTTCCCCATAGACTGTCCATCCTTCAGGGTTGCCATCGAAAGTCGGCTTTCCATCCAGAGCAAAACACAAATCGATTTCTCCTTGAGGATGACAATGCCGCGGCCCTGCGCCATTCATAAGGACAGCATCCACGCTAAACTGCAAACTGTCTGTAGAAGGTTTTACCACGCGTGAAAACCGCAGGGGATCTTGTCCGCGATTGCAAATGGAGCCGGCCTCTAGTTGCTGCACCATATCTGCCCGCAGCGCCTGGATGGCCTCACCAGAAAAGGGGAACTCTTGTTCTAAGGCCTCGCGCGCAGCTTCTGGGTTTTTCAAATCCAAGGTAGCGGCAAACGCAAACAGGGGTTGTAAGTGACTAAGGCTGAGCATCGGGGTTGAGAAGGGTTGCTGGAGCAAACAAAAGGCTGGAGTTGTGTCCGCCAAAGCCAAAGGCATTGACCATGACCACTTGGGGCGGGGAAGGCTGTGGTGAGTTTGGCAGCAGCGGGACAAAGGGTAGACTCGGATCCGGTTGGGAACAAGGGCGTGTCGGTGGTACCAAGCCTGTTTGGATGCTCCGTACCGCAAACGCACTATGCAGAGCACCACTGGCACCCATGGCATGGCCATATTGGCCTTTCGTCGAAGTGACGGTGGGACCATGGGGAAATAGACGGGCAATCGCCTTGGCTTCCATTGCGTCATTGAGCGGTGTACCCGTGCCATGCGCAAAAACCACATCCACTTTTTCTGCATCTAAGTTGGCGCTGGAAAGAGCGCCACGCATCGCGGCTTCCGCACCCGAGCCATCCGGCAAAGGAGCGGTAATGTGGTGGGCGTCAGAGCTACATCCGTAGCCCAAAACCACAACTCCCTCGGCAGAAGCTTGCTCTATCGCTTGCAAAAGAAACATGGCGGCGCCGGAGCCGACGGCCGTTCCTTGGCGGGTGGCGTCGAAGGGCTTGAGTACATGGGGTGAATCTTGGGCTTTGCTCAAGGCCTTGGCTGCAGCCATGCCACCTACCCCCATGGCGTCGGTAATCCACTCCGCACCCCCGCATAAAACGCAATCCAAAGAACCACTTTGCAAAAGTTGGAAGGCCAAACCCATGGCGTCCAAACCGGAGGCGCAAGCCGTGCCTAGGGTTAGTGCTGGCCCCTGCGCACCGCTAAGCATCGACAATTGGGAAGCCGTGGCATTTGGCATGGAAGCCGGGATGGTGAATGGAGTTAGCCGGTTACTGCGCCCTTGTTGTAGGCGCTCCATAGTTTGCAAATGCGTGCTGGTGGCACCGTACCCAACCCCCACCACCACGCCAAAACGATGCGCGGGCACTTGCGGGCGCCATTTGCGCAAAGCTTCTTGACTCGCGCACCAAGCCAATTGCGTCACCGCATCCAGACGTTTTCGTTCACGTGGACTCAGCTCTTCACGCGCACAAGCTTCCTCCAACAAGGCCATGCCTACAGGAAAATCTTGAAGAGCAGCGGGCAGATTGGATGCACCAAGTTGCAACGCCATAGTGCCAGCCATCAATGCCTGCCAGGATTCCTCCCAATCTGCTCCCAGTGGGGTGACCGCACCCACACTGCGCACAAGGATGGAGCGCGCCAAGGAATTACTGAGAACTTTCGGTACTGGCTGCAGCTTCTGCCGCATCCCAAGCTTGAGCGCGCAGGGCCTCGATATCGTCGATGGCACGCGGCACCACGCTAGTGATGAGCTCGTAACCATCTTCAGTGATGACCACAATATCTTCGATGCGCACGCCAATGCCTTCTTCGGGAATGTACACCCCAGGCTCCACGGTGAATGCCGTGCCCGGCACAAACTTGGCACCACGTGCGCCAACATCGTGGGTAGCCATGCCCAACCAATGCGATGTACCATGGTTGAAATATTTGGCCAATCCTCGTTCTTGCAATACCTTGTAGGCTGCAGCATGTACTTGGCTGAGGTTGCTCCCCGGCTTGCATTTTTCGAACGCAGCCTCTTGTGCATCATAAACAGCCTGGTAAATCTCTCGCTGCCGCTCTGTAAAGTGGCGACTCGTTGGCCAAGAGCGGGAGATGTCGGCAATGTAATGGTTGTACTCCGGGCCGTAGTCAATCATGACCACCTCCTCATCCTGCAACTGCCGATTGTTTTCGTTGTAGTGCAAGGTACAAGCGTTGGGGCCTGAAGCCACAATCGGCGCGTAGCCACCTAAACCCATGCCGCCATGCATTTGAAATTCGTAAGTCATGCGTGCGGCAAGCTGCCATTCGTAATCCCCCGGCATCGCCGTCGACATCACTGCAATATGGCCAGCGGCCCCGGCCTTGCATGCACGCCGCATGGCTTCCACTTCCTCCGGTGTTTTCACAATGCGCATGGCATCTAAGGAAACACTGATATCTTTCACTTTGAACCCATGCTTCTCTTTGAGTTTCTCGCCAAATTGGGCTTCTCGCCACAAACGGCCGTCGTAACGATCGCTTTTCACTTCATGGGCCCAGGCTTGCAAGTTGTCCCGTGACATCATCCAGTTTTCCGCTGGCTGCCGCTGGATGTAGGCCACTTTGTATTTCTTCGCCAGGGTAGTGAGCAACTCCTCCAAGCCTTTTTCGTTTTTGCCGAGCGGACGGCAATCTTGAATGCCAGTAAGCAAAGCAGCCTCATCTGGATCGATGAGGTCGCCAAGCCAAACCTCTTGTCGAGGGTCGACCGACGGCACCAAAAAATATTGGTGACGCTTGTCGGTCGTCATCACCAGCACGGCATTGGGCGTGGTTACCCCAGTGAAGTACCAAAAATTGTTGTCTTGGCGATATTCCTGATAATCCGGACTAGATCCCTGGCCGCGCAAAATAATTACCCCCTTGTCGCGGTCAGCAAAAAAATCCAACAAGGCTTCCCGGCGTTGAGCATGCCAAGCAGAATGAAACAAAGACTGACCACGGCCATCTTCGGGGTGCTGTTGCGGCAAAGCAGCAAAAGCAAGAATGCTAGTTGTGAGAAGGGCGAGCATGAGCGGGTGATTTTACCTATTTACGTGCGCTCTGCGACAATGTTGGCATGGATGCTCCGCTTTATCTGGATCACGCCGCCACCACTCCCCCTTTGCTCCAGGCTCTCGCCGCCTTTCAGCATGCTGTGGAAAGGGGTTACGCCAATCCAAGCTCGCTCCATCAAGCGGGTGCGGCAGCGGCGCGGATGGTGGAAAAAGCACGTCGAGGGCTGCAAGAAGCCCTTGGAGCACACCAGTATCGAGTGATTTGGACAGCGACTGGTACCGAAGGCAACCACTTGGGCATTCAAGGCCTTGCTCGTGCCAAAAAATCCTTGGTTACTGCAAAGGGCGGGATTCCCAGAGTTTTGGTGGGGGCAGTGGAGCATCCCAGCTCCTTGCAAGCCGCACTCGCCTTGGCTGAGGAGGGGTTTCAGGTCGAGGTGTTGCCTGCCGACCAGCATGGCATGATTCTCCCCGCAACATTGCAAGCAGCATTAAGTCCGGAAGTCGTTTTGGTTTCGCTGCAATGGGCCAACAATGAACTTGGCACCCTGCAACCCATCCGTTCCCTGGTTTCCCTATGCCGCCGACTGGCTCCCCAAGCGGCTTTCCATTGCGATGCCGTGCAAGCGGTCGGCAAGTGCGCCGACGCCCTCGATGCTTTGGGCGCCGATAGCTATTCCGTTGCTGCCCACAAACTAGGAGGAGTGCGTGGTTGCGCTGCCTTTTTGCTGCATGAAGATTGCGTTGCCCCCAAACCTCTGTTTGTTGGCGGTGGCCATGAGCGTGGGTTGCGCAGTGGCACGGAGAACACGATGGGAATTGCTGCTTTTGTCGCCGCGGCGAAAGTACGTCACCAGTGGTTGTTGCAAAACCCTCATTACATGCGCGATCGTCGGCGCTTCTTCCTGCAAGAACTACAGCAGGCACTTCCTAGCATCCAAGTGCTTGGCCCCGACAAGGAGGAGGACTGCTTGGGTGCGATTTTGGCCATCGCCATTCCCCATATTCGTGCCGAAACCTTTTTGCATATGCTAGAGAGCAAGGGAGTTTTTGTGGGCAGCGGTTCTGCTTGCCACACCCACGGGCACAAGGAGTCGGCCGTGTTGCAAGCCATCCAGCTTAATCCGGATCTGCGCAATTGCGTGCTGCGCATTTCCTTCGGCGGCACGGAAACCGACGATTGCTTGCGCTACGCTGCCACTGCATTTTCCGAGGTGGCGACGAACTTTAGGTAGACGGAAAGGCTACTGCACCTGCACAGTCAAGCTGGCACTATCCATTCCTGCGGCATTACTTGCCGCAATGTCGAAGGTGTAAGTGCCCACCGACAAAGGAGGCAAGATTAAGCTGGTGGCGCGAACCGTATCATCGGCAGAACGATAGCGTTGGGCGGCAGGAGAAAAGAAGCGCGGTAATACATCCACCTGTTGCAATCCCAAATGCGATGCGGTGAGGGTGAGACTCGTATTCAAACTACTGAATCCATCGTTGGCGCCAAAGGCCATGGTGACGGTAACAGGAGTACCCACCGGAACCACCGTTGCATCAGCAAAGAGCGACACCGCAACCGGTTGGGCTTCAAGACCTGTATGGAGAACCATGGTTTGTCCTAAGCCCAAATTACCGCTGGGGTCGGTGCCGTCAGCGCGATAGAAAACCAATGCATTGGTGGGCAGGGTGTCAAGGCTGACTTGGTGAAACAGGCGTGGGCGAGCATCTTGGGCAGAAACGGTGTTGCCCAATGCAGAGGTGGTTCCCCACTGCATCTGCAAAGTGATAAGGTCGGGCATGGTACCGGCGGTATCGAGAAAGGTCTTTACATCCCAGGCACCTGGACTGCCACTCCAAGTTGCTGCAAGAATCTGCGAGGCTGGAGGTGGGGTTGTGTCTTGGAGAGCAACTTTTCCCAAGCGAAACGGTTGGTAAAGGGGATCTCCAACATAGATATTGGTCCACTTGATTTTGGAATCCGAAACCCGCGCCGCCTCAGCAAAGGGATAGCCATTCACCATGTAATAAGCAAAGACCTCAGGATAAGGATGACCATTCAAATAGGGCTCGGCGATAACGCCGGGACCGCAGGTGAGTCCTTGTTGCAGGGCTTCGCCTAAAAAGGTGCCTGGCTGGGCATCGCGCATATGCGCCACGGAATTGGAATTCAAATCACAGGCCATCGACCCCACCTTCCAAGTCCAAACATCCTGATACTTGTTGAAGTTGTACCAGCCTTCGTAAATCATGGCATCGGGGGCAGCGTCGGCAGGTGAACCATTTTCCCAAGTGGCGTTCGGTTCTCCAATTTCAGTGCTATAAGGTTCCCATTGCAAAGCAAAGCCTGCCGCCGACAAAAAATCGCGACCATAGGCCATATCTTTGTCGGCATTGGCGTAAATCCAGTGTCCAAAAGGATAGCCCGCTAAATCGGCCGCAGTGTAGGCACCGTATTGGGTATCGCAATATGCGGTTCCACTATAAAAACCGGGTTGGGTTGACAAATAAACATCACCGTAAAGGGCCATGTCGACCAACTCGATAGCATGTTCTTTATCGAGTCCATCAAGGCGAGCCACTAAGTAGGTACGTTGTCCAGCAATCCGGTGAACATCGGGGTTAAAGCGGCCGGGGTCGATACCGAAACCAGGGGCTGCGTCAAAATACGAATCTCCACTGCCGTAGGCGGCGTAAGAAGGCGTAGTGCGATCGCCAAGGTTCCACAATTGGGCGAGGGTGGTATCGAGACCGCGATTGGTGTAGCCAGGCGGAGCAATGCGGAATGGCACGCCGTAGCAAAACAAAAAGCCAAGCACGTGGTTATCGGTTTGGCTGATGGCGGCGGTTCGAAGGGGCACGACCATTTCGTCCCAAAAATTCTCCCAGCCAACTTGGCCCGAATAAAACTCCGCAGTGCCAGTAGAACAAGCTACCCCTAACAATCTATCCTGCGGCACATGGCGCCGTTGCATCCAATGTTGCGCAACTTCCAGCGAATCGTTGACACCGTTGCCATCGGCGTCAGGCCAATTGCTGTTATACACCACAATCCAGCGCGCCGCAGTTCCTTCAGGATCCGCGTCATAACCAGATTGTGGAAACGCAAAGAGGAGGGGTAGGAGCAGACAAGAAAGCATCCCTCCATGCTAAGGCATGGAGGGATTTTGCCAAGTAGTTCTCCCGTTCAAACAGGATTTAGCACTGGGAATAGCCGCAGCCTGGGCATTTGCAGCAACCTTCTTCAAAAATCAGGTTGTTCGCCTCGCAGGAGGGGCATTTAATTTTGAATGCACCGCCCGTGCCAGTGCCCATGCGCGAGCCCGTGGACATAGCGGGAGATTTGGCTGCAGCCCCATTCTGGTACTGGTCGGCATCCACTTCGCCAAGCAAAATCGCACGTAGGCCGAAATTGTCTTTGGCATCAAGATAGCGCTTTAAGGATTTCGCCAAGCCATCCGCAAGGGACATGATGCGTCCATCCCGACTTGGCACAGTGAGCGAACTACCAATTCCCTCAAGTTGCTTCAGCGCCATGTTCATCTCACCACCACAGCGCAGGAACAAAGAAATCATGCGGCAAATGGCTTCCAAATCGGAGTTCGCAACATCACCCCCCTTGCCCAGCTGGGCAAAGACTTCCATCTCTTTTTCCGCACGTGGATCCACCGAAATTTTGACATGCATGTTGCCGAAGGGGGTGAGCTGGCGCACCCTCACGCTAGGCATAATTTCGGGCAGCTTAACCGGAGAAATGGGGGCTTGGCTCGCGGGCGCTTCCGCGGCAGCCTTCTCCTTCAACGCCATCGGCTGCATTTCACGGCAACCATCGCGATAAACGGTCACACCTTTGCAGCCTTCGCGCCATGCCAAGAGATAGGCGGTGCGCACATCAGCCTCGTCGCAGTCATGCGGCAAGTTGATGGTTTTAGAAACCGCATTATCAATCGAGCTTTGCCATGCTGCTTGCATCAAAATATGCTCGCGCGGCTCCACATCGTGTGCAGTAACAAAGGTATCGCGAATCTCTTGCGGCAAATCGGTGTTATGAATCGTGCCTTCTTCAAGTGCGATATCGATGATGCGCTCGATTTCGCTAGCCGAGCAGCCAGCATTTTCCAAGGCTGCGCGGAAATCGGGGTTGACCTCCTTCATCACCACCGGCACCCCGTCCGCATTTTTCATCACCTGGCGCTGGAAGGCCAAAGAGAACAACGGCTCAATGCCACCCGAGCAGCCAGAGATAATGGAAATGGTACCCGTGGGCGCCACCGTGGTGACATGGGAGTTCCGACGCTTAGGCTTGCCCTCTAACTGCGGCTTCGAACCCTCCCAGGCGGTATAGGTAGGACGTCCGTCCTTGGCCACCAACTCTTCCGAGGCTAGCAAAGATTGCTCGGTAAGGCGTGCTGACAAACTGCGCGCGATGCTGAAGCTTTGCTCCGAGCCGTAGCGCACGCCCAGACGGAACAACAAGTCGGCAAATCCCATCACCCCCAAACCGATGCGGCGTTCTTGCTCTGCGCGCGCACGGATTTCATCGATGGGGTAATTGTTGATGGTGATGACATCGTCGAGGAAACGAACGCTGTCGTGCACCGCAGAGTCGAAGCGCTCCCAATCGAAACGATCTTCCCAAGGTGCGGCCTCGGGGGCATCGGCTTTATAAAAAGTATTGAGATTGATGGAGCCGAGATTGCAAGAGCCATAAGGCAGCAACCACTGTTCACCACAAGGGTTGGTGGCCTCGTACTCACCAAGGTTGGGAACTTGATTATCTTCGTTCGCGCGGTCGATGAAGAGCATGCCCGGCTCACCATTGCGCCATGCATGTTCAATCACCAAATCCATCACCTGGCCGTAGGTCCAGTATTGGGCATCGGCAGGGCCTTCGCCAGCGGCATAGGCATCGTAATCGGCTTTCGAACAACGGCGGCCACTGGCTTTGCGCAACCAAGCTTTTTGGCCGCCATGCGGGTTGACCACAACCACACGCTCGTCAGGGCTATCCACCACCTTTTGCATCCAGTCGTTGGTCACGCCAATAGAAATGTTGTAGTTGGTCCAGCGGGTGAGATCGTCTTTGGCGCGCAAAAACTCCAGGACATCCGGATGATCGCAGCGCATCACCCCCATGTTGGCACCTCGACGGAAGGCGCCTTGTTGAATCGCGTCGGTGCCGGACGAAAAGGCATCGATAAAGGCCAAGGGGCCGGAAGTGCGCCCGCCCGAACTGGCGACGATGGAGCCGTCGGGACGCAAGCGGGAGAAGGAAAACCCAGTGCCACCACCGGCTTTTTGGATGAGGGCCACATGCTTGAGGGTGTTGAAGATTTCTTCAATCGAATCTTCGACTGGCAGCACAAAGCAGGCCGACAACATGCCCATTGAGCGCCCTGCATTCATCAGCGTGGGCGAGTTGGGCATGAAGGTACCGGTGGCCATCAGGTTGTAAAAGCGACGAGCCCATTTATCGCCGACGGGCTTGCCAAGCTCCCGATATTCGGGGGCCGCGACGGCACTGGCAACGCGCCAGAACAGGCCTTTGGGGGTTTCACAAACTTCGCCGGTCGTCTCGTCTTTGGCCAAATAGCGGTTTTGCAAGACCGTGCGGGAGTTCTCAGTGAGCTTGGGTTCGGGCAAATCCTCCGGCATTGCCGGAACTGCCGGAACTTTGGTCTCTTTGGAGGGGGCTAGGGTGGTTTTCGGGGTGCGACTCATGTTCAGTAGGGTTCTTGCTCAAGAAGCTACCGCAGACCTTAGACAACATCTACCCGAATTTCTGTCAAAATGTTGGGGGAAGTTCCGGCACAACCACAACATCTTGTGGCCAAAAAAATTCTTCGTTCAACTGCCTTTTTGGCAGGGTGGCAAGCGCTGACGCAGGGCAGCCAACACCACTTCCGGGGATAGACCTTGGCCGCAGCGAAAATGTTGGCGCGGACATTGGGGGTGACCATGGGCGCCACAGGGGCGGCAATCCAAATCCCTCACCTCCAGCACCACATCCTGGGGCCCCTGCGGAGCAAATCCCATGGCCGGCACCGTGCTGCAATAAAGCGCCACCACAGGAATACCAGCGGCCACCCCCATATGCATGGGGGCGGAGTCGTTGGTTAACAAGCAAGCGGCCTTGGCCAACACCGCATAGGATTCGCGCAGGTTGGTTTGGCCAACCAAATCCACCAAACCCGGGCCGCCGCCGGAAAGGGCAACCAACTCGTCGGCCAGTTTGCGATCGTCCGGCCCCCCTATCAGCACCACGGCAATGCCGTCGTCCAAAAGCACGCGCATGACTTGCGCAAAGTGGGAGGCCGGCCAGCGTTTGGTGGCCCAAATCGATCCCGGTGCCACCACCAGGTAGTTGCATGAGGTAACCTTCTGTGCAGCCACATCCCGCTCTGCAGGAGTCGGATACATTCGTGGGCGCTGCCAGGCTCCGCCGCCCAACAAGGCCAAGCAGCGCTCAATTTCGTGTTTATTTTGGGGATAAGGGATGCGTTGGGTGTAACACCAAGCAGCAGCAGCGTTGTCGTAACCGACGCGAATAGGAATGGCCGCCAACCGCAACAACAAAGCCGTGCGCCAAGAGCGGTTGGAACAAAGCACTCGCGCGTATTGGTGGCCACGCAAACGCTTGGCCAAGCGCAGCAAACCACGCAAGCCGCGGTCGGTACCTCGTTTGTCGTAAACCAACACCTGGCGCAGCTGAGGATGGTTTTGCAACATTTGCGCGCCGCCTGGCGAAGTGAGGAAATCGACCGGCCCCGCCCATTTTTCAGCTGCAGCACGCACCATCGGCTCGGCGCAGAGGACGTCGCCCAGAAAGGAGGTATCCACCAATAAGGTCGCTGCAGACACCACGTTATTCTAGGGCCCCTGGCCTTTGCATGACGTACTCCCTTCTTCCTTGAGCTCCAATCTCTCCGGTTCGCGCAGAGAAGTGATGCGCTTGGCATGGCCGATTGGGGTTTCGATGCTGTCTTTCACCTTGAAAGGCTTTGTCGACACGCTGATGGTGGCCCAATTGGGAACGGATGCCTTAGGTGCCGTAGGTTTTGCCTCCGTTGCCACCTGGTTCGCTCTCACTTTTCCCTGGGGCATCTTGCGCGGACAGCGTCCCTTGGTGAGCCAGTATTTCGGTGCCGGCAACCCCGACGAAGCCTTTTCTTTTGGGGTTCATGCCTTTCTGCTGGCTCTTTGTTCGGGCATTTTGCTCTTTGTCGCCGCCGCACCTTTGGCCCAGGCCTTTCACGCCTTCGCCGCCACTACCGAACTCAACGCCGACGCAATCGACCTCGGCTCTGCATATTTTCATATTCGCCTGCAATGGTTGTTGCCCACCTTGCTCACTTTCGCCATTTCCGAATATCAGCGCTCCACCGGACATACCCGTGTGCCCATGGCTGTAGATTTGGTGGTGCATCCCTTAAACCTCTTGTTCAATTGGATTCTCATTTTTGGCCATTGGGGGGCACCGGCAATGGGCGCTAATGGTGCAGCCTTGGGTACCGGCCTCGCTGACCTTTGCTCGCTACTGTTGATTTTCTTTTTGGTCTACCCCAAGCGTCCGCTACCCAAAGCTGCCTTGCAGCTGCGCTGGCAAAGATTGCGTGCGGTGGTTGCTGTCGGCATAACAGGTGGTGTGCAGTTTATGCTCGAAAACCTGTCCTTTCTTTCCATCACTTGGATTGTTGGCAAAACAGACAATGTGGCTTTGGCCGTTCACAATGCCGGTATTCAGCTGGTGCACCTAAGCCTCATGCCAGCCATTGCCATCGGCGATGCCGGCTCCGTCCTCATCGGTCGCTTTGTTGGGGAGATGGATTGGGATGCCGTACGACGCACCCTCCGCAGTACTTTGCAAATCTTGGTGCCGTTTATGAGCTGTATGGCTTTGCTTTATCTGCTGTTTGGCCGCCAACTCTCTGGCCTTTTCCTGCACAACGACGACCCGATTCTATTGCGCCATGCTCTAGATTTAGGCCAGGGGGTGATGGCTGCTTGTGCGCTCTGGCAATTGGGTGATGCCCTGCAAGTGGCGTTTCGTTTTGCTTTGCGCGCGGCTGGTGATCACATCTGGGTGATGTGGACGGGCGTCCTTTGCACTTGGTTGTTGAGTATCCCCTTGTGCTCCTGGGTGGTGTTCGTTTATCACGGGGATGTAGCCTTGGTGTGGCTGATGTGGGCGGCCGAAATTTTTGTCGGCGGGTTCATCTTCCTCTGGCGCTGGCGGAGCGGTGCCTGGATGAAGAAGCGTTTAGTGCATGGATCCCTCTAACAGTTTTTCTATTTCTCCCCGATCCGGAAATCGGTCGCCCTCGGCAAGTTTGGAGAAGATTAAGGCACCATCGACTTCGACGTCGAAAACGCCGCCGCCGCCGGCAACCAATTCGGCTTCAACACCAAAAGCTTGCTGCAGCTCCGCGGCCAGACTGGTCGCTTGCGGCAAGTAATTTCACATCTGGCAGTAAGTAATGCGGATTTTCATGACTTCAGCATCCTACAGAGAAATGGCGAGGGAAGTTGGTGGGCCGCCCAGGACTTGGCGCGGAGCGGGGCTTGCGCAGCGAGCACCACCGCGCTGCGTCGGCCGGGGTGGAACGCCGCTTTCGCGTCGGGCCGAAGGTACGAAAGCGAAAGTGGTGGGCCGCCCAGGACTTGAACCTGGAACCAACGGATTATGAGTCCGCTGCTCTAACCAATTGAGCTACCGGCCCGTGACGGAATTCTAACGCATCCCCCGCGCCCAAAAACACCACCCCCTTGCTAGACTGCGACGTCATGTTTGCTGTTACCACGACTTTGTGTTGTCTCGGTCTGGCTCTCCCCCAAGACCCCCAGCCCAACTACAAACTTCCACCCCAAGGTTATCATGCACCTGAAGAAGTGGCCGCAGCTCTAGAAGAGCTGGTGAGTATGCACTTGTCATGGGATTTGATCCAAATCGGCACCAGCCCCGAAGGTCGGCCGCTTTATGTGTTGTCGATCCCTGGCCCTCAATTGGCCGGCAATCCGGCTCCAGGAGCTCCTGCAATCCTGGTAGTGGCCAATTTGGAGGGTGACCGGCTCGGGGCGGGAGAGGTTGCGTTGAATTTGGCGCAAAACCTATCCGCCAACTTCCCCCTGCTGGAAAAAGCACACCTATTCCTAATGCCGATGGCAAACCCGGATGCCGTTGCCCATGTGTTGCACGGGGAAGGAAACTGGCGCGGCGCACCTACCGACAATGATCGGGATGGACGCGTCGATGAAGATGGGGCGCATGACATCAATGGAGATGGCCAAGTGTTGTGGATGCGCGTGCCCACCCCAGGTGGCCAATGGCTAGCTGAGCCCAAAGATTCTCGCCTGAGTCGCAAAGCAAAAACCGACGACGGGGAAGCTGGGGAGTTTCGCTTGCTGCGAGAAGGCGCCGACACCGACGGCGATCGCTTGGAAAACGAAGATGGCAAAGGCGGTATCCAACTGGAAGCTAACTTTCCTCACCGCTGGCAACAATATGATCCTGCCGCTGGCCCCTATCAGCTAAGCGAGCCAGAAAGTCGAGCCTTGGTTGATTTTGTGTTACTGCATCCGGAGATTTGCCTGGCTCTGGTACTCGACAACGAAGACAACCTCACCGACCCACCTCAAGGCGAGGACAAAAGCACCATTCAATCCACCATTCCGCTTAAAGCGGATGCCACCCTCATCAAAATTTTGCGTAAAGGATGGCAATCCGAAGACGACCAAGAAAAGGTGTTGGGTGAGGAACACCAACATGGCAACTTCGCAGATTGGCTTTACTTCCAACGTGGCATTTTGGTGCTGGAGAGTGCGCTTTGGTCGCCACCACTGGAGATGAAAGAGGAGGGCGAAGCAAAACCAAAGGAAGAAGCGAAAGACCTCAGCAAGGAGCAGAAACTGCTCGCTTGGGCTGAGCGGTGGTACGGAGATAAAGCCTTTGTTCCCTGGCAAGATTTTCATCACCCAACCTTGGGCGACATCACCATCGGTGGCTGGAAACCGTTGCTGCGCACCAATCCGCCGATTTCCTTGATTCCACAACTTCGTAGCCGTACCGAAGCCATTTTGTCCAGCCTCGGCCCTCAACTTGCCAAGCTAAGTTGGGAAAAAGTGGAGGTCAAGGCTTTGGATGGGCAACAGGTTTTCGAAGCACGGGCCACTCTGGTGAATCCCCACACCATGCCCACCGACACGGCGATGGCAATCGCCAACCGCAAGCACTTGCCTCTTCGCATTTATCTGGAACTTCCTGCAGGAGGAAAACTGCTGGTAGGCAAAATGCAACAAAATCTTCGTCGTTTGGAAGGGCTGGGAGGAAGTCATGAGTTTCATTGGATTTTCCAACTGCCCCCAAATTCGAAACCCGCACAGGTCCGCGCCGTATCAACCCATTCTGGGGAATCTGTTTGCTTACTAGAGGTTCAATCATGAAATACTTTCTCGCTCTGAGTTTGATGGTTACAGCAAGTCTGTTTGCCACCACCGCATCCGCTCAAGAATCTGGCGGGCAATGGCAGCCAAAGGTCGAAATCCCGTGGAACCGCTACTACACCTATGAGGAATTGCTACAGCATATGCAGCGCCTGCAGCAAGCCTATCCCAATTTTGTACGCTTCGAGGACATCGGACAATCCTTCGAGGGGCGACCAATGCGTGTGATGATTCTTGGTAACCAAGAAACCGGCGCCGACAACGAAAAAGTAGCGATGTGGGTGGATGGCAACGTGCATGGCAACGAAGTGCAAGGCGGCGAAGCAGCCATTTATCTGGCGTGGTGGCTGTTAGAGCATTACCAAAGCAATGAACGCGCCCATCAGCTGTTAGACCAAAGGGTGTTCTACATTCTGCCTTCGCAAAATCCCGATGGTCGCGACCATTGGCTGGAAAACGCCAATACCCCGCACAGCTCGCGCACCGGCACTACGCCCACGGACAACGATCACGATGGCTTGTTCGATGAGGATGATTACGACGACCTCGATGGCGACGGCGAGATTTTATTGATGCGGAAAAAAGTTCCTTTGGGGCAAGGCACGCACCGCCTCGATCGCGACGACCCACGCATCATGGTACCGATTGAAGGTGATCAACTGGGCGACTACATCATTCTTGGCCAAGAAGGCATCGACAATGATGGGGATGGCCGCATCAATGAAGACGGCAAGGGCGGCTATGACATGAATCGCAATTGGCCCAGCGATTGGCAACCCGAACATATCCAATATGGGGCTGGAGATTATCCGTTCAGCTATCCGGAAACCGCAGCGATTGGTCGTTTCATTCTGGCTCACCCCAACATTGCTGCTGTGCAAAGTTTTCACAACTCCGGAGGTATGCTGCTGCGCGGACCGGGCGATGAGCATGTGCACTACCCGCGCGCCGACATCCGCGTTTACGACTCCCTTGGTGAAGAAGGGGAAATGATGTTGCCTTTCTATCGCTATCTCATCATTCACAAGGACCTATACAACGTCCATGGAGGCTTCGTGAACTGGACCTACGAAGGCCTAGGAATCTTCTCCTTCACCAATGAACTATGGGCCTCCGAACAATATTGGGGCAAAGATCGCGAGCACACCGGGGGGTGGTTTTCTAGCAATACGCGTCAGCAACTTGAGTTTAATGATTCCGTCACCCTTGGTGATTTGTATGTGGATTGGCACCCATTCCACCACCCTTTGTACGGAGACATTGAAATCGGTGGATTTAAACGACAGCATGGGCGAGTCGCCCCCTCCTTTATGATTGAAGAAATGATTCATCGTAACGCTTTATTCTGCGCCCGCCACGCCGAAGAAATTGCCGACGTCCATTTGGAAGCTCTTAAGGTAGAAGAACTCGGCAATGGGCTGTATCGAGTCACCGTGGATTTGGTTAACAGCAAACTCATGCCAAGTCGCTCGGCCATGGCTGCTAAACATAAGATTGGAGTCCCCGACTTGGTTTCCTTAGAAGGCTCAAACCTGCAGGTGCTCGTCGGCGGCACCTTGAGTCCACGCGATCGATTCCACCCCGAGCGCTTGCAAAGCGTGGTACGCGACCCAGCCCATATCCGCTTGGAGCGGGGTGTTCCCGGCCACGGCCGCAGCCTAATGAGCTGGGTTGTTCGCGGTAGCGGCTCTTTCCGCATTCGCTATCAGGCGGAAAAAGCCGATGATGCCGAATTAGAAGGACAGTTAGAATCTACTGTTCCAACAGAGGCACCACGGACTGAAGAATCTCCTGCCAAGAAGCAGAGCCCTCGGTGATGCGCAGGGTGGTATCCGCGGGCAAATCGTAAAATATCTGGCGGCTGCGCTGCAGGTTTGGCCACTGGATTTCCAGCTCCTTGACCTTCGTTGCCTGGCCCAAGCCAATCACCTGCTCCATGGCATTGCTGCCAAAGCTAGCAGTATCTCCAGACACCAGATGCATCGTTCGAGGATTACCGTTTTCCTCAACCACCACGCGCAGGCGCGCCCCCAGGCCAAAGCGATTCGCTTCGGTGCCGACCAATTGCAAAGTGAGGCTGTGGTTGCCGGTACCCTCGTTGAGAAATAAGGCATTTTGCGAATGGGAATCCACATACCATCCACCTAATTGGGCGAAAACATCCAAGTCTCCATCGTTGTCGATATCACTAAAAGAAATGCCATGGCCTTTGTGCAAGTGCCCGAGACCGGAAGCGGTGGTGGCGTCCAAGAATCCTTGCCCCTGCATGTTGCGATAAAGGACATTGGGAATCATGATTTCTAAGGATGGCGCTCCCGTTCCTAAATAAAAGTCCATCCAACCGTCGCTGTCGATATCGGCAAAGTTGGCCCCCATAACTAGGTGGACCCGATCAAGATTCCATTCCTTGGTGGCATCTTCAAAACCGCCATGGCCATCTCCTAAATACAAAGCGCAAGGATCGACACGACGACCACGCTCACCGTGGTAACGATCTTGTACCACATCATTCACTTTGTCGGTTAATGGATAGCCAGCAACAAACAAGTCGAGGTTGCCATCGTTGTTGACATCCATCCACCAGCAACCGAAAGCACGCGTGGGATGCTGCAAGAACTCGAGTCCGGGCTGCATGGCAATGTCGGTAAACGTGCCGTCGCCGTTGTTATGATAAAGCCGATTGGACTGCGACAAATTGCTCACCGCTAAATCAAGATAACCATCATTATCGTAATCGCCAAAGGCAGCACCGCGCGTGAAACGAAAGTTTTGCACTCCGGCAGCAGCCGCTACATCGGTGAAGGTGCCGTCGCCGTTGTTGTGAAAGAGTTGACTTGGTGCGTGGTCGGTCTTTTCATCCGCCCCTGCTTTCGCCGCTTTAGAAGCACCACTCACCCCGCGCCCCATGGCAGTGATGCGTTCGTTGCCTATGAATACATCAAGATAGCCATCTAAATCATAATCTCCCCAGGTTGCCGCCAAACTTGGAAATTCTTGCGCCATTCCGGCGGCGACGGTCACGTCGGTAAATGTGTGATCGGGGTTTTGTTGTAAAAGGGCATTGCGCTGATAACCAGCCGACAAAAACCAAGCTCCGCGTAGGACCAGGATGTCGAGCAGGCCATCGTTGTTGAAATCGGCATGAGTGAGATTTAGACCGCCCTTTTGCTGACGAAGGCCGGCTTTGTCCGTCCAGTCTACAAATGTGCCATCGCCCTGATTGTGGTAGTAATGGAGAGATTGGTTGGGGTCGTAAGAACAAGTGATGATGTCTTGAAACCCGTCGCCATCGAAATCGTCAACGGCAACGCTGCCTGCTAAATCATCTCCAGCAACCCCAAGCGCAACGGCGCGATTCCGAAAATGCGGTGCCGTGGTTTCGCCGCGCATGGTGGCCTCTGGCAACAAATCTTCGGTGGCGATATCGCGTGGATAAATCCCCATCACCTCTTGGCTTAAAGCCAGCAGCCAGCGAGCGCCGGGGTTTCCTGGCTCCAACTCCAAGACTTCACGAAATAGTGCTTCGGCCTTCTCTGCCACCTTGGTGTCCCGCCAGATTCCAGTGCCATGCAAAGGAAAAATACAACTTTGCTCGTTGGAGCGCTTGAGGCAGGAGGCAATCTCTCCCGCACGAAGGTAGGCCACCCCCAAGGCGCGGGCAACTTTTGCCTGTGATTCTGCAGCTTTGGAGCCTTTGCGCAGGGTAATCGCGTGAGCTCGTTCCAGATGTTCGATGGCCTCGGGCACCCGCCCCATGCGCTGGAGGTATCCGCCTAGGGCCAAATGAAAACGAACGGCACCTACTGCATTGCGGTCGGGATCCAAATTCATAATCCATAACGAAGCTTGGTCGAGAAACTCCGCAGAATAGTAATGCAAGTAGCTTCCGTCCCAGCGGCTGTTGAGACGCATGATGGCGGCGGGCATGACCCGGTTGACGCCCCATGCATGAGCAAACACGCCAATGGGAAGTGCCAGAAAAATGCCGACGCTAGCCAAGCCGAAGCCCAGTCGCTTGAGCAGAAGGGATGCCCCCAATAGCCACACCCCGCAAACACCAACTCCTGCCTGGATTGCCAATACCCAGCCATAAGATTTGGGCATTAGGAGCAACCCGCGGAGCGTGGGGAAGGCAGCACCGCCAAATCGCAAAAAAGCGAAGGAGCCAAGAGAGAGGGCGAGGAGGAGGAGGCCGAGTTTTTTCACAGGTGGTTGCTTGATTTGGCCCCTAAAGTATAGACAGACATGGCGAAATAGGCTCGCAATCGTCTATCCTGTTGGCATGCTTGCTATCCTCCGTCAGTTTGCGCGTGCTCTGACCGGCAAAGTCGACCCACTCGAGTTCGCCCTCGGCATTCTCTTCGGCATTTTGCTCGGCATTTTGCCCATGCACGAAGTCGACCCCGGTAGCGGATTTCTTGGCCTCAACGGTTTGTGGTTGTGGATTCTTTTCCTCTGCTTGGTTTTACGTGCGTCCCTTCCTATCACTTTGTTGTTCGCTGGTTTTGCCAGAATGCTGGCAGTGCTGTTTTTGGATGTGACGGCCTTTAGTTTCGGCCGGTCCATGCTCGACCAAGTCCTCCCCCAGGGCATGGTTCTTGGTTTTGCCCAAAACATGCCCAGCCTGCAACTACACACCTACTGGGGATTTGGCACAGCTTTGTTGGCCTTTTTGCTTGCAGTTCCAGTATTCCTATTGAGTTACTTTGTTCTCCGCAGCAAACTTCCTGGCTGGCGAGAACGCTTTGGGCAAAGCCGCTTGGCAAAAGCACTCAGTGGTTTCTTCGTTTTTCGTCTTCTCGGGAGGTTGTTGGCATGATGTCTATTCTCCGCAAAGGCTTTCTCCTCCTCCTTCTGCTCTTGTTCTTGCTTCTGGCAGGCACTTTGGTTTTTGGTGGAGATCAGATCTTCTCCCACGCGCTAAAGAAATATGGGCCGGTGGCTTTTCGTCAGCCGGTTCGATTTCAGCAAGCCGAGCTTTCGGTATTGGGCGGCAGTGCTGGGGTTGAGGATTTCCATGTTGGCAGCAAAGATAATCCGTTGATGGATGTGAAAGCCGCGTCCCTCGATATTGGAACTTTGGCCCTGTTGGATGGACGGGTGCATATTGAAAACGCCAGATTGGATGGTGTGCGCTTGCATTTGGCGGTGCAGAAGGATGGAACCTTGTCTTTCGACAGTGGTCCGCCGCCGCCAGAGGTGGTGAAGGAGGGCGATGCGTCCAAGTCCAAAGCGGCAAAAACTCCAGCACAGAAACGCGATCTGGTGCAAATCTTCACCGAGTATTGGGATCGTTACCAGCAGTACAAAGAGTATTACGACAAGGTTGGCTTGGGCGGTGGTGCCGACGAGTCAGAGGAGGACGACGCCATTGCTGAGCGGGTGAAATATCCGGGCATTCCAGATTATGTGCGTGCCGCTCAAGCAGTTGCCGCAAATGCCGGTGCTGGCGTGTTTTGGCTAGAACATGCACAAATCCAAAACTTTTCTTGGGAGACAATGGATTTGCGAAACGGCAAACCGATTTTGCCGGCACTGAAAGAATTTAGTTTGCAGCTTGATGCTGTTGGCATTCCACCTTCTGGGATAAATCCTCCGGCAGTTTATGCTGGCAAAGGAGTCTTGGAGGCTGGGGGTGCACTGGAGTTTCAGCTTCAGATCAGCCGTGATGAGAATCCTTCTACGCTCTCCTTGTCGGCCGAAGAATTACCTGTCTCGTCGATTGCAGCCATCGCTCGACGATCATTCCCCTTTGTCATTCAGGGTGGAACACTGGATTTGCTGACGGATGGTTTGCAATTTCAAGCAACGCAGTTGAGCGGATCCGTGCGGATTGTCCTACGCAAAACCAAGCTGAAATCCAAAGCGAGCAGCCCCACGGTTCTTGGCGTTGAGCCACAAGAATTCTGTTCTCTTCTCAACGCGGCCTTGCAAAAACAACCTATCGCTTTCGTCATCCAACTCGGCGGCACCCCAACCTCTCCCAGCTTTTCGATTAAAAACGAAACCGACTTGGGCAATTTGTTAGGTGGCGCCATTCAGGCCGAAGTTGAACGTCGGGCGCAGGAGTTGGTGGATGAACAGCTTGGGGAACTTGAGGAAAAAGCCAGCGAACTGTTGGAAGATAAGGTTGGCAGCCAATTGCAGGATAAACTCGGTGGTCGTTTGCGAGACAAGATTCCTAGTGGCCTTTTGGGTGGAAAGAAAAAAAATTAAGTTTTTCATCTTGACGACCATTCGCAAGCATGCAAGCATGCAGAAACATACCCTCACCCTGATTCTTTGTTTGACTTTTCTCTCCGACCCCTACGGTGGGCGCCTGCATGATGAGATGGGCTCCAATCCTCCAACCTATCTTGACCTTGTGAACAACGTCGTTTACAAAGCAACAGACGGAACGAATGGGGCTTTGGGTCCGAATGGAATGAGCACAGGTGGAGCTGGCGGTCATGGACAAAACGGCTTCTCAGGTGGCTCGATCGCGATGGCTGTTTATGGTTCTGATAATATTTTTGTGAAGGCTGGAGATGGAGGGAATGGTGGTGATGGTGGTGATGGTGGTGATGGAATTGATAATGGAGGGCCCGGCGGCAACGGTGGCAGAGGCGGATCTGGAGGCACTGCAGAAGCTTACGCTGAGGATGGACTAGCCTTAGCCATTGCCGGCGACGGCGGACGTGGTGGAAATGGAGGTAACGGAGGCGATGCTTCCGCAAGCTCTGGCCACGGCGGGCCCGGTGGAAATGGGGGAAGTGGAGGAAATGGGGGTGAGGCATGGGCATTCGCCTCGGGGTCAGGCTCCGCCCTTGCCATTGGGGGGTTGCAGGGTTCTGGAGGATTTGCAGGCTTTCCAGGAATGCCTGAGCCTCCTCCTTATGGCAACGGGGTAGACGGCGTTCAAGGCAGCAAAGGTGGCGCACATGCCCAGCACAGACCTTAAGAATGAAACCTACTCTCAAAGTTGTCCTCTTACTTGTTTGCCTTGGATGGATCTTGTTTCTCGTTTGGCAAACAAAACCCAAGGAGCCGCAACTTCCTCCTTTCCAAACCCGTGAAAAAATCCCTCTCGCAGAAGGGGAAACTGGTCACTCCTTGCAGCGACATCAACAGCCTCTGCCCATTCAATTTGTTGATCAATTGTCTGGGGAAGAGATCCCGTTAACCACTATTCAGCTGCAAAATGGGAAAACGGAAATCATAAACTCAACGACAGATAATACCGTACTTCCTCAAACTGTGCTCCAAGATTGGAAACAGGGACAATGGTCTTGGAATTACAGCATCCCTTCTACCGCCGGAGAAAAAGAGATGCATGTTTTTGTAGATAGCAATCCAATTGCAACTGGTGGAAAAGTGCAGATTCCTTGGTCTTCTTCCTTCCGGTTAACAGCAGTTAACATGTTCCACGGTGGGAGTATTGAGAGTGGAGAAGTGAAAATATCTTTTCCTTTGGAATCTGTTTGGGAAGATGTTGCCTCCGGCCAATTGAAAAACGATGATGTTTTTATTCCAGACCGTAGCCTCGCCGGCAAACTAGCCACCTATCAACAATTCAATCCTGCTTTTTCCTGGCAAGAGCTAAGTGAAGATCCGGAATCCCCGGGTCAATATTTTGTGGAAACGTTAACACAATGCGGTAAGGCCCTAATTCAATTTTCCCATCCCCGGTTTGGCGTTGTTGGACAGTGGATTGAAATTAACCCTGGCATAGAAAACACAGCTACTGTTGTCCTGCGCCCACGGCCAATTTTTAACGTTTTGGTTGTAGATCAAAACAGTCACCCTGTTCCTGGTGCTGAGGTTTTTCTTGACGTCCATTTGGATCCAAGAAACCAGGATTTACTTCAACTCAACGAAGCGGACGGATCTGGAGGAAGTGCCACTCTGGGTCTTCCGGGAGATTACACTTATCTAGTCAAAACCGTGGTAACTGCAGATGAAAAAGGCCGAGTTTCCACCGACGTGCCTCCCGGCATTGCCTTTGCTGTGGAGGCCTTATCCCCTGACCACAAATCCATGGGGTTTCAAGAATTTTCGTACGAAGAAGTCTATCTTCAGACTGAAGAATTTATTCTCCAACTGCTACCGCAAAATGCCGAGGGAGTAAAAATCCTCGCCCATGATGGTCAAGGTGAAGTCATTCCTGATTTGGCTTTGAATTTTATGCTTGCCAGCGATCCCTGGGGCAGACAGTTTCCACTGATTCCTTTCAACTCCCTTGGTGAAGCCACTTTCCCTTGGGCGCCGACATCACCTTATGTTCTTTATGTTCGTGTTGCAAAGCCTGGAGGATGGTCGATGTTGGACGGTCCTTTTGTTCGAATTGAGGATGATGGGAGTACGCCTACGATTCTTACCCTGGTCCCCAACTAGGAATCTGGCCTACTTCGCTGGGCACTAAGGCATCTTCTTGGGCCACCTCCAAGCCAAGATTTCCGGCCCCGAAATCCTCTCCCGCATCACTCCCAGCACCATCGCTGGGGTGACCGTCGGCGTCTTCACCGTAATCCCCC
>JAJRZS010000035.1 GCA_024275135.1 Planctomycetota bacterium
AAAACTTTGCGCAATATGTGGGTTGCGGTTTCCATCCTCAACCCAACCATCGCTCTGTTGGCACTTACGATTATTCCGATTGGCGATGTGGAAAGTGTGCAAGAGTCTTTGCTGGCAACCATGGCTGGCGATTCTGCGGGCTCCTGGTTGGCGGGCCTCATTTCAGTAGACGCCGTTTTAGTGCTGAGCGGAGCGGTGCTCACCAGTTTTGTTGGCGTGAATGGTTTGGTTTACCGCATGACCTTAGATCGCTGCTTGCCGCAATTTTTGTTGAAGAGCAACCGCCGAGGGAGCAACCACCGCATTCTGATCGGCTTCTTCTTGATGGCTGTTTCGGTTCTTTTGATTACCCACGGTGAGCTCAAAGCTCTTGCCGGTGTTTACACCATTAGCTTCTTGGCGGTAATGGCACTATTCGGAGTGGGCAATATTTTGTTGAAGGTCAAACGCTCCAGCTTGCCACGGCCCAGCACTGCGCCCTGGATCTCTGTGTTTCTTGCCATAGCTTTGGTTTTGGTTGGCTTGGTGGGCAATGCGGTGATGAACCCGCCTTACCTCAAGGTGTTCCTGGAATATTTTTTGCCGACTTTGGCGGTGGTCACCATCATGCTTACTCGCGTGGCCTTGTTGAAAGCTGTGTTGTATATGGTGCGTGGAGTTATCTTGGCAGTCACTAAGCCCTTGGCCTCATTGCGAGTATTTATCCGCGAAAAAATAGATGACATCAATAGTCAGCAAGTGGTGTTTTTCACCCGTGGTGATAATTTGGCCAATCTCAATCGGGTGATGCAATATCTGCAAAAAAACGAGCACTCCAATCGTTTAAAATTGGTGACGGTGGTGACGGACAAGTCCGAAGTGCCGGCAAAGCTCAATGACGACATTGAATTTCTCAACGAAGCTTATCCCGACATCGAGATTGAGTTTGTGGTGAAGCAGGGCTCTTTTGGACCACAGTTGATTGCTTCTCTTTCTAAAGAGTGGGGAATCCCGCAAAACTTGATGTTTATCGGCTCACCCGGTGGCAACCTGCGCTATAGCCTGGCCGATTTAGGTGGCGTGCGTCTGATTATTTGAGTTTTGTATAGCGTGGGGAATGTTCGCTGGTCCCCGCAAATGGCCGTAAAGTCTTCAGCTGTGGCGGATGTGGCCATGAGGCCGTCTGTTGTGGAGCGGGAGGAGCTTCTGCCAACAGAACTCTCTGCAGCGTTCCACTCGAGTGATGTAGCTTTGCAACAAGTATTGGCGTGCGAAGAAAAAGGGCACGTATTCGCACTCCGTTTTGGCAAGGCAAGGGGCGACTCATTCTTCCCAGGCCAACCCTGCATATCCGCGCGACTTGCAAAGGAACTCGTCCTGTGGAGGTGATTCTCCCGCAAGGCATCGAGGTCCGTGTGCAAATTGTTTCCGACAGCATGGCCAAGCAGGGCCGGTTTCATCGATATATACCCTCGGTCGGCTCCTTTTATGCTTCGATTCGCCTACTCGATATTCGCAAAGACAGGGGCCAACGCAGCAGAACCTTTTCGCAACAGAATCCCCCCTTTGGGGTGATTTGTGATCAACATGGCGTCCAGGAATTTCGCTTGCCCCTTGATTTAGAAGAGGTGCAGCGTTGACTCGGCGAAATACCCTAATCTAGTTGCCC
>JAJRZS010000036.1 GCA_024275135.1 Planctomycetota bacterium
CAACAACCCGGGTACTTATGATGTCACCCTTACGGCAAGCAATGCCGATGGCAGTGACACCCTAGTGCGTGTCGCCTACATCACCGTGACTGGTGGCGGTGGTGGCGGTGGCGGCGTCGTCGGCGAAGGATTCACCCTTTCCTTGAATGCCGACTTCTCAACTGACGACCGCGTCTTTACTCGTGGTGATGTGCTCTACATGAAGGTGTGGAGTGACCAAGTGGATTTCAACAACATGAAGAAGAACCAGTGGGAGCTGAAAGACCCGAACAAGAACAAGGTCAAGCAAAACCTCACCAATAATGGTGACGGCACCTTCACGGCTTCCTTCGTCCTCTCCAATCTTCCTTCCGGCGCCACCTCTTGGACCTGGAAGGGAAAAATTGAGGATAGAAACAAAACCAAGTTCCAACCGTCTGTCCAAATTACGGTGAATTAGGTTCTTTCCGCACGAGCCCCAGCTTCTGTCGCCGGAAGCTGGGGTTTTTTTATTGCTAATTTCATCAAATTCGGCCAGATATCCGATAGAGATGATGCCTTTTGCGGCTTTTTCTCGCTTACTTAAGCGCCCCCCCCGAATCCTTCATGACTTGGACCATTCTGCTTGCATTGGCGATTGCCCTGGCGCTTGCCATGGCCGGGCTTTTTGCGCGTCGGCAAGAGCTACAGGCCATGGAGCAGAAACTGGAAGAGCGCAGCCAAGCCATCCAGCGGGGAAGCCACCATGCGCGCTTGCAATATCCCAGCATCGATTTGTCCAAATGCTTGGGGTGTGGTACCTGCGTGCGGGCTTGTCCGGAAGAAGGTGTGCTGGAACTCATTCACGGCCAGGCCCTGGTGGTGCATGGAGCCCGCTGCGTTGGGCATGGGCTTTGCGCTGCGGAATGTCCCGTTGGCGCGATTGCGCTTACCTTAGGGGATCTTTCGCAGCGAAAAGATATTCCGGTCCTTGAGGATGCCAATGAAGCTGCCGGTCGCAAAAACATTTTTCTGGCCGGGGAAGTCACAGGTTTTGCACTTATCCGCACCGCCATCCAACATGGCCAGGCGGTGGGCGCAGAAGTCGGTCGGCGAAAAAAAATGGGGACCTTGCCTACGCCTACGACGGAAGGTTACGACCTCATCATCATTGGCGCCGGCCCTGCAGGCTTGACTTGTGCTCTAGAGGCAAAAAGCCAAGGCTTGAATTTTCTCGTCCTGGAACAAGATAGTTTGGGGGGCACCGTCGCCAAATATCCACGCCGTAAACTGGTGATGACCCAGCCGATCGAGATGCCCTTAGCCGGGAAATTCAAGCGTAGCACCTACGAAAAAGAAGAGTTGATGCTGCGTTGGGAGATGATTGCGGAAGAGCACGAACTTCCCATCCAAACCGGGGTACGCTTCGAAGGAATCACCGCCACCGAAAACGGACTCTATCGAGTCGACAGCACACGTGGACCATTTGTAGCATCTGCTGTATGCATGGCTTTGGGCCGACGCGGAACACCAAGACGGCTGGGCGTTCCCGGGGAAGACTTGAAAAAAGTCAGCTATTGCTTAATTGATGCGCAGTCTTATCAAAACCGAAAAATCCTTGTTGTAGGCGGCGGCGACAGTGCGGTAGGAGCAGCCATGGGCTTGGCAGAACAAAGCGGTAATGATGTGACTTTGAGTTATCGTGGCAAAGCCTTTACTCGCATCAAGGCGCGGAATGAATCCAGGTTGAATAAATGTATGGATCGCGGAATGCTGGAGGTAATTCTTCAAAGTAATGTCACCGAAATTGGGGAAAAAGAAGTTCAGCTGGCAGTGGAGGAGAATGGCGAAATCCTCATGCGCAGCTTGCCCAATGATGATGTCTTCATTATGGCCGGTGGCATCCCTCCGTTTCCACTCTTAGAACAGGCCGGAGTTTCCTTTGACCAAAGCGATCTCGGTGCTGCCGAGTTGGTGCACAACCGGGGTACAGGTTTGCTCCCTGCTCTTGGTTCCGCCTTTGGCATGACCTTATGCGCACTCGCTTTGTATTGGTGGCACAAGGACTACTACCAGCTACCGTTACCCCAGCGGCCTAGCCATGATTTGCACAACTTCTTGCGACCATCGGCTGGTCTAGGACTACTTGCAGGAATCCTGGGCGCAGCCCTTATATTCTTCAATCTAAGTTACCTGGCCCGCCGCTCGGCAAAAATTCCTTTTTCTATGGGATCTTTACAAGGCTGGATGACCTCCCATGTTGCAACTGGCATTCTGGCTCTCATCTCTGCGGTTGTGCATAGTGCCTTTTCCCCTCAGGACACCGTTGGCGGACATGCCTTCCTCGGCCTGATGTTTTTGGTCGCTACTGGGGCTATCGGGCGTTACCTCTATAGCTTTGTCCCCCACGCCGCCAATGGCCGGGAACTTGAGTTGGAAGAAATCCGCGCAGATTTAGCCCGCATGTCGGCAGAATGGGATCGCGACAACCGCGCTTTTGGCCAAGAAGTACAAAAGGAAGTCGATCGCCTTATTCAAAGCGGGCGCTGGCATGGCTCTCTATTGATTCGCATTTTCGCCCTTATTCGTCAGCAGTGGAATCTCCGCAAATCGATGCGTCTGTTGCGAAATCGCGGAAGAGAGGAAGGCTTGCCTGCGTCCCAACTTAAACGCATGCTTGCCCTTGCACGTCGAGCGCACTGGAATGCGCTCTTAGCTACACACTTTGAGGAAGTGCGTGGGATTTTGGCGAGTTGGCGATACTTTCATCGTTGGGTCGCTTTATTAATGGTTCTGCTTCTGGTAGTACACATTGTTACTGCTGTGCGTTACGCCTCTCTCCCCGCCTGGCTCACCTAATGTCGAAGAACTTGTCTCGCCTCGTAATTACTTTAGCTAGCCTTGTGCTGGTGTTGTGGCTGGTATTTGCCGACCTCGGCAAAACCAACCCTGGCGAAATGACTACAGTTCATGCGGATGTCACAACGATGCTTGGCCGCGCAGATTGCGAGGCATGTCACGGCACGGGAGAGGGAAAAAACAGCCTGGCCTTAGCCTGCTTAGACTGCCACAAGGATTTGGCGGAGCAGCATCAACAAAACCAAGGCTTGCATAGCACTTTCCCCCAGGAACTTTGGCAGGCTTGCGGACATTGCCACAGTGAACATCATGGGCGGGATTTTGTATTGGTTTCCGATTTAGCCTTCCAGCTTGCTGGCATCGAAAATAGAAATAATTTCGACCATTCCATTCTTGATTTCACTCTTGAGGGCAAACATTCTGAACTGGAATGCACAAAATGCCACAAGGAAGCGGATGTCCGGGTGCTACCGAAAGACCATAAACGTTTTGCCGGCTTGAATCGAGATTGCACTAGTTGCCACGAGGATCCACACAAAGGCGATATGGGCCAAGACTGTGCCTCCTGCCACGGCCAGAGCCGCCCCTTTGAAGAAGTTGCCACCTTTGAACACCTGGCAAGTTTTCCCCTGCAAGGCGTACATAGTCAAATGAAATGCGACCGTTGCCACGAAGCGAATGGCCCCACTTCGATGGAAGCGGAACAAAATCAAGTCCTAGAACCACAGCGCGATTGCGTTGCTTGTCACAAGTCCCCCCACTTGGTCGATTTTGACAATCAAGGGAAAACTTGCGTGGAGTGTCATGGCTTGGATCAGGGCGCCTTTGTTGCCGCTCGCGAGCGTATGAATGAAGAGGATCATGAATTATGTGGATTTTCTTTAGCCGAACCTCACCGAGATCTTGAATGCACTTCTTGCCATCAGCCTCAAGGCGCTGATTATTCTGTTCGCTTTCCCGGACGCATGCAGGATGCTTGCGCCTCCTGTCACCAAGATCCCCATCAGGGTCAGTTTTTGGCCACCAATGCCACGACCACCAACTGCTTGGATTGCCATCAGCGTTTAGCATTCAAGCCCAGCTTGTTTGATGCCAGCCGTCACCGCCAAACGGCCTTCGCCTTAGATGGCGCTCACCTAGAGGCTGACTGCACGGAATGCCATAAGGAAGAGGTTCACCGGGGGCAAACGATGACTCGTTTTCGGGGCACGGAAAGCGCTTGCTCTTCCTGCCATCAAGATGTTCACCAAAACCAGTTCGTCAAAGTGGCACAACGGTTGCGCATTGATCCCGAATGCGCCACCTGCCATTCCACCACCAGCTTTTCCGACATTGAGAAACAGAATTTTGACCACCGCAAGTGGACTGGTTTTTCCCTCGTTGAAGCCCATGCCAAAGCGGAATGTACAGCATGCCATCAACAACACCCAAAGGCTGATGATTGGGGACGGCGCTTTGGACGGGTTGAAGAGTTGTTTCCCAAGCATCAACTTTGCGAAGATTGCCATCAAGACCCACATGAAGGCAACTTCAATCGCCCAAATCTGCCAACCTCGATTGATGGACGGAAAAGTTGTGCCCGTTGCCATGACCAAACCGATTTTGCCAATCTAGATCCAAAGGAGTTCAACCATGCTCAGTGGACGGGCTTTGCTCTGGAGGGTATTCATGCCCGCATGGAATGCACTTCTTGCCACCTAGATGCCCGCGACGACCAGGGCCATGGCAAACGTCTAGGGCCCGCATCCTTGTTATTAAAGGGAAAGGATCCTGCACTTTGTTCTTCTTGCCATGAAGACCAACACAATGGCGTCTTCGATCAGCCCACTAGCCCGCAAATCATTCAAGGCAAAAAAAGTTGCGCCCGTTGCCACAACCAAGAAGATTTCAAAGACCTTCACGACTCGGCCTTCGACCACCAACGCTGGACGGGGTTTGCCTTGCGCGGAGCCCACGACCAAGCTGCCTGTGAGCGTTGTCATAAGCGTGTTGCCGATGCCAGCCATCCGCAAGGGACTCTTGGCTCCGTTCAATTGCTGTTCCCTAGGTTGGCCCGCAAGACCAACGCCATTCGGTGCGACCAATGCCACCAAGACCCTCATGGCAACAGCTTCCGCAGCGCCGGCTTAGCGACGATACAGGGTGAAAAAACTAGCTGTGATCGGTGCCACAATGAGCGCTCCTTCCGCATCACGGATGGCAGCTTCGACCATGGTCGCTTTACTGGCTTCGCCCTGAATGGAGCTCATGAACAGGTGCAATGCAGCCAATGCCATCAACCCCAGCCTCGCTCACGCATGGACGGACGCAGCTTCCGCAAAGCCAGAGGCACGGATTGCGCCGCCTGCCATGCCGACCCCCATGCGGGGCAATTTCGAGGCCGTCATCGCTGCCTAGACTGTCATGCTGCAGTCGGAACCTTTACTAGCGGCCTCACTTTTAATCACCAGCGCGATGCTCGCTTTGCACTCGATTCCACGCATCAGCGCTTAGCATGTGCAAAATGCCACCGCGCCTACCCTCTTCCTGGGGGTAGAACGGTGACGCGTTACCGCCCGCTCGGCACCACCTGCAAGGATTGCCACGGATTCCGATGAAATGTACTCCTCCATTGCTGCTACCCATCCTTGGGCTATTTGCTGCCATTTTCATGGCCAGTCCTGTGGATGCCCAAACTTCCGGCCAACCGCTCGATTCCCGTGTGCTTGCGGTACAACAAAACCGGATTGAAATTGACCGTGGCCTAGCCGACGGCTTGCGACAAGGAGATCGTGTGCGTTTTTTGCCTCCCTCTGGAGCCCCCGTGGAAGGTCATGTCTCCGCCCTCACCGACCGCACCGCCACCGTCACCCTTGGCCGCGTCGATACCCATATCGAAGTTGGAACCCGCGCTGAAGCCTATCCCTCAGCCAAACCTGGCAGTCCCAAACCCTCAGCACAACAAAATACCGGAGTAGAACATCCACCGTGGGAACAAGGAGAAGTGCAATGGCCTGATGACAAACCGTTATTGGCACCCATTGCCAGCCTCGACAATTCTGACCGTGCCGTCATGCTCAGTGGCCGCATCTATATGGCAACCGATTTGAACAACGATAACGAAAACAACGCCAGCTCCACTTGGTCCAGAGTGGGCGCTGATGTTTTCGTCGAAAACCTATTTCGCTTGGGCGGTACCTTGCATGCGGATGTCGAATACAACCAATCCGATTTTACGCCGGCCAATGGAACTTCCAACACTGACAGCCAACTACGCATTGACCGCCTCGCTTATGCCTACGGCGGTGACCGTCATCACCCCTTGCGCTTGCAAATTGGCCGTTTCTTGCAGGAAGGGTTTCCGGAATTTGGCGTCATTGATGGCGGTGAAGCCAGTTATCGACTCCCCAATGGGCATCAGTTTGGTGCTAGCCTCGGTAATCTGCCTATCTTGTACGGCAACAGCACCGCACCCACGGATTCCCAAATTGCAGCTCATTATTTGGCAAAATCCTTGGACGGCATGTCCTCCCTTGGCGCGGGCATCCAAAAGACGCAGAGTGGGTCGTCCAGCGACCGTAATTTATTGGTGGTCAAAGGTGGTACACGAAACGCCGACGGCTTCTATGTCCGCGCCGATGCATGGGTTGACATGTATGACAGTCAAGACAACTTTAAATCGGGAACCGAGCTAACACGGGTGATTGCAAGTGCTGGATTCCGCGATCGCGGCGGCAATGGCTGGGCTTTGCAAGCCACCCAGTTCCAATTTCCCCAACTACTCGAGCAACAGGTGTTCACTCCCGACCCTGCCGGTCTGATTTACTCCAACCGCGAAATTCGACGTGGCAGCTTGAATGTTTACCGCAGCTTTGGCTCGTCGAGCCGCGGTAGCGCCCGTGTGAGCTATTGGGGCGATCAAGATGACAGTGGACTCGGAGCGGAATTGCGCTGGAGCGTGCGCAACCTCATTGCCAACGGCAGTAATGTCGGCACCGCTTTGTTCTTAGACCAAGGGCAATTCACCGACGCCGCTGGATTGCGTTTGGACACCAGTCTGCCAACTCCTGGCGGACAACTGCGCTTTTTCTGGGAGACCGCCAACTACACCAACAATAGCTTCAGCAACTCGAGCTCCGATTTGCTGCAGCACCGGCTACGCGGCTCCTGGGATGTGGCCTTCTCCCATGGCTGGAGCCTTTCCTTATACTTGGAGCAAAGAGCCGGTGACAACCAAGACTCCCAATCCGCTGGCTTCTATTTGCAGAAAATCTTGTAAAAAATCGTTTAGCATGCACAAACCGATGTCTCGACGCCACCACCCATTCCTTCTGGTTGCCGTTCCTCTATTGATTATTGCCGCCTGCGCCACGTCCACCATGCAGCAGGGATGGTGGCAAGGCAACGGCCCAGTGATTCCCCACGACAACTTCCCGTCTGATTGCTCACTTTGCCATGTGGGCGATGCCTGGAACGAGGTAAAACGAGATTTCGAATTCGACCACCTCAAGGAAACTGGGGTTGAGCTCACTGGCGCTCACCAACACGCTCAGTGCTTACGCTGCCACAACGATCGCGGCCCGGTTGCAATGTTTGCCGCCCAGGGCTGCGCTGGTTGCCACGAAGATGTGCACCTTGGAAAGTTGGGGAGCAACTGCAAAGATTGCCACAGCGAAACCAATTGGGCTCCACAGGGGCTCATCACCCAACATGCTTCTTACGGCTTCGCGCTGATTGGCGCCCATGCTGCAACCGCCTGCTTCCGCTGTCACCAGGGGTTTGAGGCCGGTATTTTCACCCCCACCGATTCTTCTTGCGAAGCCTGCCACCCTGCCCCCGCTGGTGTGGTTGCGGGGGGTGTGGACCACAATGCTCAAGGCTGGACCACCGATTGCCAACGCTGCCATATTGCCACCAACTTCCAAATGGTTGGATTTGGTCATAACAATTTCCCACTCACTGGTCGTCATGCTTCCCTAGCCTGCACGGCATGCCATGTTGGTGGCGCCTTCACCTCTTTGGCCGTGGATTGCTTGAGCTGCCATGCCGACAGCTACAACGCCACCACCAATCCTGACCATGTGGCGCAAGGATTTTCCACCATGTGCCAAGACTGCCACAGCACTTCCACTTGGCAAGGTGCCCGCTTCAACCATACCGGCATCACAACTGGTTGCGTAGATTGTCACCTCGACACCTACAACAACACCACCAACCCCAATCATGCCTCGGTTGGCTTTCCCACTTCTTGTGAAAATTGTCATGGCACCAACCGTTGGAACAATGCCAACTTCAATCATAGTTTCCCGCTCACGGGAGCGCATGGTGGCTTTGATTGCACGGATTGTCATACCACTGGAGTCTTCCCCGATTTCTCCTGCACCGTGTGCCATGGCCAGAGTTCGATGAACAGTAAGCATAGTGGGGTCTCTGGTTATGTTTGGTCGAGCCCAGCCTGCTTAAGCTGCCACCCCAACGGCAAAGGCGGGGATTAAAGTGCCGTCCCAACGGTCCACCCCCACTTTTTTCCTCCTGCTCTTCTTGCTGGCCTCAGCCGTGGGGATTGGCTGGTTCCTTTCTTCACCCACACAGCAAATAGTGCCGGAGCCTTCCAAACACACGGCTAAGTTAGGAACACCCATACCAGAAAGGGCGCAGACAGCAGTGTCGACCGCAACCATCGAGCGCCAAGAGTCCGTGCAGGAACTCCCTGCTCCCTCAAATACCTCGATAGAAGTCGAAGAGCAACCGCGGGAGGAATGGTTGGTGCAGATAATGGATGCAAAATCCAAAGCCCCGATTGCCCATGCGCAACTTTGGATGCAAGCCTATTCAACTTGGCAAAATCTATTACCGGCTTCCGCAGAAGTTTTCGCAAGTGATGCTGATGGTTGGGTTCACTTCTACGCGCCCAGCACAACCGTCACCCTTTGGGCGCAAAAAGACGCTTTGTTCGGGTTTCAAGAGCGTTTTTATCAAGACAGCCGCATTCTCCTTCTCTATCCAGACTTCAGCCTTTCGCTACAAGTGAACGACGAATCTGGAAAACCCCTAGTTGGAATTCCGATTGCCGTTTTTCAAAAACGTGGGTCCACGTTTTTTCCGAAACCTTTTTTTCAAGCCAAAACCGATCAGGATGGGCTTGCTTTACTTCCGCATTTTCAAATTTGGCAACATCATCCCAAAGTAGAAAAGCTATGGCTTTCGCCCAAGGTTCTGCTACCCGAATTTCCTGGAATTCCAATTCGAAATCTCAGATCGAACTCTACTTCTACTTTCCAACTCCCCCCCCTTGGCCAACTCAAGGTCGTCGTCGAGGACGCGCAATCTCGTCCATTGGCCAAAGATATACCAGTACTGCTTTGGCACGATTCTGCACAGACACCTTCCATCTCCGTGGATATATTTAACCAATATGGATTGGAGAGCATGTGCATCGCCGCGACTACCCAGTCAGGTACAGCTTCCTTTCCCCAAGTTGCCGTAAACACCCATATAGTTGCCTGGGCCCCTGAAGCCGACCCCATGCAATCCACTTTTGCCCAGGGGATGGGCCCTGAGCATGAAGCGGAAATCAAAACCCTGGTGGCAACTCCTCAGCGCCAGCCATGCTTCCTCCGCTTTCAAGTGCGCAACGAGCAAGGCGCCGTTGTTCCCCAAGGGCAACTTCATATTGCTTGGGATAATTTTTTCTTTCTCCCCGACCTTATCCCAGCGCAAAGCGACAAGAGTGGAGTCGTAACCATTTCAGTTCCGCCTTCGGTTTTTCGACAATCCCAAAAGAACACCGTCTCGATTCCAGTCTTGGAACTGCATCCCCGAGACTCCATTCCCCGCATGGGCTATCTCAAGCTGCAACATTTGAACCCACAAACCAACGACCTTGGCGTCCTTACCTTGCGCACGGATTTACTCTTGCTCTCCGGGCGGGTGCTGGGAAAATCGGAACATCCCTTGCCTGGCATTTCTCTTATTCTTGACGATAAGCCAGGGGATGAATGGGTTGTTAAGCAAATGCAACAAACCAATGAGAAAGGTGAGTTTTTCTTTTTTGGTGACGCGACCAGCAATCTCCTCGAATTGGCCACCAATGAGGGAAACATCATCCCCTTCCGCCAAACTTATCCACGCGGAACCGCTGACATCCAAGTCCGTTTGCAGCAAGGCTTACAGTTGGAGGGCCATGTCCTTTTGCCTGAGGAACTCTACGGCGAAGACATCGACCTTGGTTTTTTTACGGATGTCGGGGAGCAGGAAGGTTTGCTCGACACTCTCCGTGGCGACGGAAGCTTCCGCTTGGCGGGCTTAACTTCCTCATCCGGCAAGCTGCGCATTTTCCACTCTGACCAAGGCACGCTTCTCGCTGAGTTTGCGGATATTCACCCTACTCAACCAGGTCAAAGCCCCGACCCAAAACTCAACAACCTCGACCTGCGGGGAATCGTCCACTTCTTTTTCTTGCAAGTCGAAAATGAAAGCAAATCCCCAGTAGCTGAAGCACAGTTCGTTGCACCGTCTTCAGATCTTCTGCGCTACAGACCAACTACGAACCAAGAGGGCAAGATTACCCTCTTTGCGCCTTCGGCTCATCTATCGGTTTGGTGCCAGGCAAGAGGGTATGTGCCCAAGCAAGTGGAACTGTGGGAAGGCGAGCAAACCATCCATTTAGAAACCGCTGTTAACTACCGGTTCCGCCTATCTCCTTATCCCAATATTGATGATTCCTACCATTTTGAAGGCACCATGTGGAAGAAGTTTGAGCCTACGGGGAACATCCTTTCCACCGGATCTTTTGCTTTTGATTCTGAAGGGGTCGCTGAAGTCGGTATTCCGGACGAGGGGCAATATGGTTTTGCCTTGTGGCTTATGCATCATCATGAGTATTTGGGACAAGTTTTCGCCTGGGATTCTGAGCATCCCGAAAAAACCATTTCTCTCCCACCCCATGAAGAAGGCACCACCCCGAACATTCACCCAATCATTCTTTCCGAGGAAGTTCTAGCAAGAATTCAGGAACTTATCTCAACCAGAAAATAGACTTCCTCTACTTCAAGGTTTCAAATAGATGTGTTGGGCTAAGGCGTTTGTGACCACCGATTGAGCGCCACTTTGTCCACGGGCAACGGCTGCCTGAAAATAAATATCAACCAGAGGGGCAGAGGGTGGAACAGTAAAGGCGTAAACAGCATGGCCAGCATTATCCGCAACCAGCACTTGAAAAAGGGATACCGGCGACAAGATGCCGAGTGAAAGGCCGCCGAGTTGTGGAATCGAAGGCCCAGCACCCAATCCTTGAAAACTGTAAGCCAAATAAACCGTTTCCCCGGGGAGGGCATTCCAGACATTCAAAACGGAATCCACTTCGGTAATAAAGGAGGTGGCAGTCAGAGACGGTTGCGGGGTAAGGCTAGATTCATAACAGCCCATGTCCAGGGCACTTCCTTGCAATCGTGGGTTGCCATCCAAGTCCACAGTGACCCCAGGCGGCAACAACGCAGCATCGCCGCTGTTGAGACAGGGAGAATCAGCAAGCAGGTGCAAATCGCCAGTCTGCCAGGATACAAACTGAGGATCCTGATCAAAACATCCAGGATAGGCGCCAGATTCAATGGGATCCTCCAGCGCGAGTTTCACCCAAAGCTCTTCCACATCGCAATTTTCCAACTGAACATTCCCGGTAAATTGTCGCTTTACTCGGGGCGTTTGATCTTCACCCGGCAAGGCAACAGGACCATCATTGAAAAAAAGAATGCTGTTGCGTACGACAACGGGTTGCAGCGCGCCTCCGAAAACTCCAGCGCCTTTATCGCAATAGTTGTCTACAAAGGTGCACGAATCCACTTCCAAAGAGCCACCCGAGCCCCAAGTGTAGATGGCAGCACCGGCATCACCATCGGAAATGTAGGAGGTGATGGGATAAGGCCGGGCAAAGTTGTCGTAAAACAAGGAGTTGGAAACCGCCATGACACCATGGGCGGCGATGGCAGAACCGCCATTGCCAAAACCTCCGGAAAAAGTACAACTGTCAACAGTCAAATTGCCAAGACTGTATATCCCTGCGCCAAAACTACCCGAAGAATCTCCCATGGCAAACCAATTGCCAATCTGGTTATCAACGAATTCACAACGCAAAAAAGAGCTTGTCGTATTCCAATCACCAAAAAATGCGGAGCCATCGTTACCACCAAACATCGTCACTGTGTAGTGGTTGATAAATTGGCAATCTACAAACTGAACCTGGGTACTCTGGGCATAAACCCCGGAGGCCGTCCTTGCAAAGTTGTAACCGTCGCGAATGACACACCCCTCAAAGACGGGAGCCCCTCCATCAATAAACACCGAAGCACCATTTCCGTAGCTGTTGTATTGGAAAGTGCAATTGCGAATTGTCGGACTGCCATTCGCCATATAAAGCCCCCCTCCCTGATCGAATGGTGCATTTAAGCCATATCCTGCACGAATAAAAAAACCATCCAAGATTGCCGAGGCATCCGTGCCACTCGCATCAACAATGCGGCCGCTGTTCTCAAACATTCCCGTCCAGCCGTATTGCCACCAGTTGGAACTACTGCCATAAGTATCATCCCCAGCCAGATCCCCCTGAAGAATGGTTAAATGATTGGCGATGTCCCGCTAACTCCTCTAGGATTCAAATCCGGCAAAGCCTCCGTATAGGGCAACTTGGTTTTTGAGTACAAAAGATACTGAGGTTTGGCCCACCAGTGCCGGTCTATATTCCCCAGCAGCCACCCAAATTTCGCCCATGTTGGTTTGAGCCAAAGCGGACTGCAAATCCACAAAAGCATCGCTCCATGAGGTGCCATTATTCGCACCTTGGGCGTGAGAATCAACATAGACGACTTGCGCTCCTGCCAGAGGACCAGCAAAAAAAAGGCTGACCAGAAGTGCGAAGTTGCGCATGACGGGTTTTTGAACTACGGGGGATAGAATAATCTTAGCCGACTTGCGTCTAGCTTGTAAAATTTATCCGACTTTTTTCACAAAGAGCTGCAATTTCGACGTTTTTTGCGCTTATTTTCGCTCTGCCAGCACCAGACGATGCCCAGAACCCACCACAAAAAGCATGGGATCTTGCACAATCCGGAATCCGGCTTCCTCGGCCAGGCTCTTCACCTGCGCCCTCCCAAGAGTATTCTTCGGGCGCTTTTTACAGAGACCCACTGCCGTGCGGGCACGTCGAATGGCGTTTTTGAGCGATGCTCGATCGAAATAGGAAAAGATGACATAGCGGTCGGCAACGCGGAAAAGCTCCTGCACATGTTCACGCCGCACCACAGGGTCCGCCAAGTGATGACTCAACCGCATCGAAAAAACTAAATCCATACTGCGATTGGCCAAGGGAATTCGATGGCCAAAGCACCGCATGCGTCCTAGCAATGGGGTGTCAGGAAAAACCTCCACCACCTTGGCCACCATGCTGCCGCTGTAATCGGCCTCCAACACCTCGGCACCCTGGGCGCGCAGGTAAGGCATGTAGCGCCCCCAACCACAGGGTAAATCCAAGGCAGAATGAATCTTGCCAATATGCAGAAAGTATTTGTCGAGAAGGTGATGCTCCCGCCGATCACTCAACTTGCGATGGAATTTCCGGTATTCGTCCAGGTATTCTTCCGCGCCTTCCGCGGCGTGGTATTGGGCTAATCGTTCGGGGAGAGTCATGAGTTCCGAGGCTAGGGGCGGTGTCCGCTCCAAATGGCTCCGAGATAATACGCGATACGACGGAGCTTCTGCCCCCACCGGCTGCGAGAACCTGGGTGATACTCAGACTGGCCGACGGCCCACCCATCTTGTTCCTGATAGGCTTCCCAAATCCAACGTTTTTGCAACTCTGAAAAAACACTATGCCCGCCACACAAATCTTCCAAATCCAACAAGCGAATTCTAGTTGGCAGGGGATTTGCCCAATGACAGCTGTAAGGGGCGTCCAGTAAAAACAAAGCGTCTGCTTTCTCGGTGGCCACCATAATATTTTTCGCTTGCATACGGAAATGCCCAAACCCAGCATCATGAACTTTGCGCAGTAATTTCCCAGCGCAACGGCAAAGCATCTCAGCATCGCTTTGCCCCTGTTGTACCGCGATGCTCAGGGGAACCACTTGGCCGAGGCTTTGCGTCACCAGCACCGAAGCAGCCAGCATCGGGCCCTTAGCTAATTCGGCAAACCAGCAAGGGCTGGCCACTGGAAGATTCGCTTGCTCCATGGCCAATAAAGCGCGAAACTCCCGCCCAGCACGGCTTCGGGTAAAAATGGAAAGCCCTTGCTTCCATGGAGGAACCTTGTACTCCTTAAGAAAATAATGACGCCCATCAGGTCCCCAAGAACGCCAAATACAGGTCTCCTCCTCCTCCTTTTCCAATACATCCGTCCTTTTGTAGGATTGAAAAAACTGCTGACAATCTTCAACACTCCAGTGGTCGAAACGCCGCTGAATCACCAAGTTCTTGAGAGGACGGAATTCACTCATCAGACGGACAACTGGATTTTTCATCGGGAGACTCGCGGGGAATTCGCCCCGCCTTGAGTACAGCCTGGCGCAAAAGAACTTCCACCTGCGCATTGATGCTGCGGAATTCGTCGTCAGCCCAACGCCTCAAGGCATCGTAAAGCTTTGGATCCATCCGCAGCAAGAAGCTCTTTCGGTTTTTGGCCATGCCTGCAAGGAAAAGAAGTGCTAGTAAACACTCCCGGCATTGACCACTGGTTGGGTCGATTTATCTCCACACAAAACCACGAGAAGATTGGAAACCATTTGCGCTTTGCGCTCCTCATCGAGTTGCACAATATCGCGTTCGCCCAGCTTATCCAGCGCCATTTCCACCATGCCAACGGCACCATCCACGATACGGGTGCGCGCGGCAATAATCGCCGCAGCTTGCTGGCGCTGCAACATGGCCGAAGCAATTTCCTGCGCATAGGCAAGATGGCTAATGCGCGCTTCCAAAACTTCCACACCAGCTTTATCCAAGCGATCTTGCACTTCCACTTTGAGTTGCGCCGCAATTTCCTTGGTGTGGCTTCGTAGCGCAATCTTGCCGTCTTCGTGAGCATCATAGGGATACTGAGTAGCCATGTTGCGCAAGGCAGCTTCGCTTTGCACCTTGACGAAATCCTCATAGTCATCCACCTCGAACAAGGCTTCTGCGGTATCGACCACTCGCCACACCACGACCGCGCCAATTTCAATTGGATTACCTTCTAAATCGTTAACCTTGAGTTTGTCGCTATCGAAGTTCCGCACCTTCACGGAAATCCTTTGCTTGACCGCAAAGGGATTAGCAAACCACAAACCAGGGGTGCGAACCGAGCCCAGGTAACGGCCAAAAAGGGTGAGTGCGCGAGCTTGATTCGGGCTTACTGCAAACAAACCAAGCAGGCCCAACAGCACACACAAAAAGCAGAACAGGGCAAAAAAAACCCCGGTGGCGGTTGCACTCGTGCCGGAGGCTCGCACCCCCGTCACCAGGCTGAAAAGACCGACTGCGAGTAGAGCCGGCAAGATCACGAGCAGGACAAAAAGTCCTGATTTAGGCTGAAGAGTTTTTTCCTTGATCATGCTTCCACCTACGA
>JAJRZS010000037.1 GCA_024275135.1 Planctomycetota bacterium
CCAAAGCTGGAGGGGCCTCCAGTAACACTTTGAGGCTGTGATGATTATGCGGTGTGTCATTTCGAAGGAGAAGTGGGGTACCACGATTGACATTCAGAGCCAAATCCACATCTCCATCTCCGTCGTAATCGACCGCGGCCACCCCGCGAATCGAGTAGGGCTGGCTCAGCGGCTGGGATTCATGGAAACTTTGCCCCTGATTCCAAAACATCTGCACCGGCTGTGCCAGTAGTTGGAACTTGTTTTCGGGGTTTTCCAGGGTGTTGCCGTTGCCGACGCAGATGTCGAAGCGACCATCCAAATCAAAATCGGCAAGGACCGTTCCCCAGCCCACCACTTGCAGAGAAGTTTCTCCTAAATCTAAAGCGTGGGCTTGGTCTTGGTAGCGCAATCCCCCCCCAGCAGGAACTTGACTCTCATAGGCTGCGTTTTCTTCCGCCAGCCAATGGGTAAGGAACAAATCCGGCAATCCATCACTACGCCCAAAAAGGGAGCCAAATTCGCCGACCGCCAAGCCCATGGAGCCTCGCATGTCGGCGGTGCCGGAAAATGTGGAGCGATCAAGGAAGGTTGGGCGCTGGTTTGGCAGCCCAAGGTTCTGAAAGTAACAGTTGGGAGAAAGATCATTAGCCACATACAAATCCAACCATCCGTCCCCATTCAAATCACAAAAAATGGCTTCTAGACTTCGGCCTTGGGGATTTTGGATGCCCAAGCTAGCGGCCATCTCGTCGAAGGTCCCGTCGCCGTTGTTGTGATAAAAGGCATTGGGTTGGGGGAGAAAAGTGGCTGGATTCAGAGTGATGGGAATGTCGATATTCAGCCCTCCCTCTTCGGTAAACACTTCCTCGTTTGGGTCGGCGGCAAAGACCTCCACATAGTTGCAGACATAAAGATCCAGATAGCCATCGTGATCCACATCCCCCCAGGCGGCCCCGGTAGACCATAAGGGATTTGCAACTCCGGCGGCAACGGCAACATCAAGGAAAGTGCCGTCCCCTTGGTTTTGAAAAAGGCGATTGGGACCGTCATTGGTGACATACAAATCCACATCTCCGTCGTTGTCGTAGTCGGCAAAGGTGGCGCCCATGCCGAAACCCTGCTCATCAGCCACACCCGCAGCTTCGGTAATATCAACAAACTGGCCGTGGTCGTTGCGAAAAAGGTGATTCCAGCCTGCTTTTGGCGGAAGCCCACTTTGTTTATTATCGCAATAGTTGACTACATACAAATCCCAATCGCCATCGTTATCAATGTCTGCCCACGCTAGCCCTGAGCCGGTATCTTCTGGGAGATTCCGCTGACGCGGTCCGTGCCCATGCTGCATGGTGATGCCAACGGCAGCAGTGACCTCAGTCCAAACAAACGGGGCAGCTTGGGCCTGCCTGGGCTGCGGAAGGTGTGGATGATGGAGCGCGAGATACCAGCTGCATCCCGCAATTAGGGCCACCAGGATGACTTTATTTGTCTGCAACATCCTCGTACTTCATCGAATCTCGGCCGTCGATTCGCTTGAAGCGGAAGGGCGACATTGGCACATCAGCAACATCTTCTTCGGGAGTTTGCACCGCCTCTTCGTGACGCTGATGATGGCTAATTTGGTCCTGGTTCTTATTTTCTTTTTTTGGTTTCATGCTGAAACTGCAACGTTGTTTTCGAGAGTGAGCAAACCTGACTGGTAAAGCTCGTTTAGAAAAGGAAGCACTTGATGATGGACTTCTGGTGAGAATTCGGCCAGAACATCCTGAATGCACCGCGTGCCTCGAAAGGAATCAAGCAATTCTTTTCCCTCCGGAGAAAGGCAGCTCATTTCCCCAGTTTGGCCATGAAGCACCAAAACGGAAGCCAATGGGTTGATTGGCTCTGTTGCATTTTGCAGTCTTTGCAGTTCTTTGCCGGCAATCAAATCGAATTGATAGCGAGGCAAAGTGAGATTATCGGTTGCCTCTTCTAGTGCTTGGTCTATGGCCCCTCGATCAAAGCGCAATCCCATCATGAGCAAATCCTCGCTCTTGCGCAGTAGATGATTTTCGCCGAGGGTTTGTTTTTTCTTAATCGCAAACGGCCCATGGAGCAAGGCCGGCACACTCCCTGCCCTTGCCAAATAAAGGAAGTAGTGAGACTTTAACTCATGGTAGAGAAGGTTGCGATTTTGAAACACGGGGAGATAGGACTTCAATGACGCCAGCATGTTGAGATATTTTTTCCTCGCCTGAGCACGTGACATGCCAATGGACGGGCGAAAATCATGGTAGACCTGGAGATCCATCCCTTCCTCGTAATAAATCTCCTCAATGCCAAAATCTTTGGGTCGGCGAAACGCCTCTGATTTGTAATCCAAATAGAACACCCGCATACTCGCTTCTTCGAAGTAAGCTCGATTTTGCAGCAAAGTTTGAAGGGTTAAATCGGCTTCCTCTTCTGTTTCGGTAGGAAATCCAACCATGACATAAAGAGTGACGGAAATGCCTGCATCATGCACTCGTCGAATTACCTCCATCCCTGGCTCCGGCTGGGATCCTTTGCACATCAGATCCAGAACCCTTCCACTTGCAGATTCATAACCAAAAGCAAGGCGTTTGCATCCCGACTCCACAAGCTTACGGCAAGTTTCTTCAGTAAAAACTTCAGGCTCCAATTTGGCATCGCACCACCAGTCGATGGAAAGGCCCGCATCGAGAATGGCCTGAGGCAGTCGCTTCACCATGTTGGGAGGTAAATCTTCGATAGGGAAATAGAATCTTTTTGCCTTCCACTTGTCTTGCAGGAACTGGATGTCCTCTATCACCTTTTCGATACTACGCCCTCGGTAGCCGGGGCCAATGACTTCATGCAAAGTACAAAAGACACATTTTCCCCAATAGCATCCGCGCGTAATCGACAAGGGAACAATGAACTCAGGAGAAAAATATAAAGGAAAGGGAAGCCCTTCAAAATCGGGGGTTGGCAAGGAGTTGATGGAGAGGGGTTCTTTTTCCTCGGCAACAAGCACCACACCTGATGGATCACGATAGATGACGTTGGGTATACCAGCCAAGTTGCACCCGTCTCGAACCGCCTTGGCAATGGACAGCATTGGGCCTTCGCCTTCCATCAACACCATGCTATCGATGAGATCAAAAACATCGGCGCGACGTGCCAGCTTATGCCCGATATAAGCCAAAAGTCCGCCGCCGAAGACAATATGCACCTTGGGATTCCACATCTTAATCATCCGCGCCAAAGAGAAGGCAGGAATCGCTTGACTTCCGTAAGTAAGAGAAATACCAATCAGATTCGGCTTCATCTGCCGAATTTTTGGCATGGTTACCTCTCTGAAAAATTCAAGATATGGATTTTCCTTCTCATCCTGGGAACCTTGCAAAATCTGTGAACTACTCTGCAGGGAATAGCGCATAGAAAAACCATGGGCACTCAGTTGAGTGGGAAAAAACCGAGCCGACACCAGGGCCATCGCCTGCTCCATGCAACGCGCAGCCCAAGTGTATTGTTCACGGTCATAAAATTTCTGTTCCTCCCGCATGACCGATTTGGCTTCTTCGATATTCTCCACCACCCATTCGCTCGCCAGTTCTGCCTGGGAGAGAGCGCGGTGTTCCAACATTTCGGCATAATCTAGATAGGCCTTGCCATCAAGATGGCGTAGGCGATCTTGATGACGCAATTCGTCACCATATCTTTGCAGCTGTTTGGGGCTCAGCATCCACTCATATGCTTCAATATTGGCATCCATTATATGAGTATCTGAAAACCCCTCTTGCTTGAGGTAGGCCTTGAGAGAAGGAAGGGCAAGATAAGGTTGGGTGAAATGCCCTTGGGGTGGAAAAATGAGGAGTGTTTTCATTTTCTATGTCCTCGCTCGGTTACTTCATCCAGCCAACGGCGCGGCATGCGAGTTAACCAATCCAATCGCCATTGAATATGGACAGCATCGCTTGGAAAACTTTCCTCCTTGCTGTATGGAAAAGCACTCATGGCATGAAATGGAAAAGGCTCCGTGGCTTCGACATCAGCACAGTTGTAATCTCGATCCTTGGCCCAGCCATCGAGGTAAACTAGATAATCGCGAGTCCACCCATCCGGCAAGGGGGGGAGTTGAGTTGCATCAAATTGAACATGAATCGCATCTCCGGATCCCATAACTACAAACATGTCGTCGGCCTGCTCCAATAAGGGCAGCACATTGCCGAGTTTGGTGTAGAGGCCGGGGTGTTGGTTCCAACGCGGAACGGCCTCCAGCTCATCCCACTGGAACCACTCCAGCAAGAGCTCTGCGGATTGGGGCAACTCAACGGGTTTGCTAAATCCACGTTGCCATAGTCTCGCCGAGGATGGTTCCAGTTGGGTTACACGCAATGGGGCGTCGTCGTTGTCAGTAGCAAGGCGAATGGAATCCCAGTAAAGGCGAAGGGTGCTGGAGATTCGGATGCGAGGGTCTTCTCGATTCAGCAAGTTGGTAACATCAATCACCATGGTTTTTAACTTGCCAGAAGGGAATCCCAAATCTTGGGAGACCATAACCCAACCACCCTTGCCATCCGGCACCTCCAAACGCGGAGGAACAAAACCGATGCCGGGGGTACGGCTGGACGCCATGTTGACGCTGGCCACGCTCCAATAGAACCAACCTGTCATCAACAATCGCAGCTTGGATGCGGAAGCAACTCTCTGTTGAGGAAATTCGATTTCCAAGAAATGTTGGGGTGCTAATCCAAGAAACTGGCCACCCCATGGTTGCGCACTTGGTTTAGTTGATTGATAGGGTTCAAAGGGCACAGCAAAGCGAAAGTCAATGGTTTGAAGCGCTTCTGTCCAGTCTTTGCCATCGCTACCCCAAACTCGACTGGGGGCCAGCGGTTGAACCACAATATGGTTGTGAGCTTCGGGGAACGGCGGGAAACAAAAACGCTCATTGGGATAGACTTCGGAATCTTGGGAATGATCCAAAACATCCAGGCGCACGCGGTCAAAAAAAGTGACTTCGCGCAATTCTTCGGTGAGTTGGAGTTCGAGAAACCCGTCCTTCTCCACCAACTGCTTTCCACTCACCAAAACATATTCGTCGTGGTCGGGTGGCACAAACACTCCCTCCTCTATAGGCAAACCTAGAGGGGTGGCGCCGATGACATCGGAAATGAATTCAAAGGTCTTTCCGTTCCAGGTGTAAAGGAACGGACAGGAACCAGCTAAGCCCTCTTTTTGACTGAGAATGATGAGCTCTTGATTGGGAATATCCAAACCAAACTGGGTGACCCCATTTGGCCAAGTTATTTTGAGCCAGTCGGCCTTGGAGCGATTGCCAAAGGCAAGAGATAAAGGTTCTCCACGCCAATAAACGCGTTGGTACAAATCGCCAGCACGATATTCGACAATAGCGCCCACAGCACGACGGTTATCGGTGGTGCCGCGAAGGGCCAAGGTCATGTGGCTGCATTGGCCTGGAATCCCCCATTCGACTTGCAGACCTTCCTGCCGAAGCTGAATTCGGTCGGGCAACAAATCGCGATCCCAATCTTGCGAGACAGCGGCAGAGGGCAAAATGCCGGAGCTTGGCTTGAATCCACCGCCAGCTTGTCCCAACCAAACCTGATCGGAAGTAAACGCGATATCGGGCCGGCCATCTCCATCCCAATCTCCTACTTTTGGAAGTTGAGCAGATGCCTTCACACCCGGAAGAGAAGTCGCAAGCTGCTGAAATTTCCCTCCGCGCTGGTTGGACAGAAGAAAACTTTGTTCTTCACCGACCACCAGGAAATCCACATCTTCATCCGTATCGAAATCTTCGCTTTGGCAAAACCAAAGTGGACCGACTTCCGGCAAGCCGGCAAATTCGGAAACATCTTGAAAACTCCCTCCCTGGGCAATGCCATCATCACGCCACAGACGAACGCCAAAATCACCGACTAGCAGCAAATCTAAATCGCCTTCGTGATCTTCGTCAACGACAACGGCATCGGCGACCTTTCCTGGCAGTGACGGCAAGGGAATGTCTTTAACCTGAAACTTGCCATCCACTTGCTCCAACAGACGAGCTTGATTACCACGGAAAATCCAAAAATCCAAATCGCCGTCTTGGTCAAAATCCAGACCACGCACCAAGTCCAATGCTTGCTCCCAAAGTTGTTGGGATTTGGGCTTACGATCGGAATCTACAGAAACTGCTGTCAAACCCTCCTCCCCCCACAAAATTATCTGGGTTTCCCCAAGGGTCGGCTTGGTGGTGGAGGTGCCGTCGGGTAAGACCCAATCATCCTTCAAGTCTAAGCAGGCGTAACCCTGCCAGGAGCCTGGAATGATCATTGTTGGCGAGGCAAATGAACTTTCCGCTGTCATGCCTTGGAAGCGCCGTGGCGCGGGCAGAAGCAAGGTGCCAAAATTCCCCTGGGCGATTTGCGAAGCAGAAAGCGTGGCCATGCCGGTGGCCTGCAATCGGCTGAATTCCCCCAATAACTCGGAAGAGGCTTCCGTATTTCCGTTTTGCAATTGAAAACGCCCCAGTTGATACAAAGCAGCAAGGTGCCAACTGGCGGTGTTTTCTATTCCCAAATCTAAAATCCGGTCAAAGAGGGAGACGGCCTCGGCATCCCCCAACAGGGCTTTGGTGGCCGCAAGTTGATATTGGGAGGGAATGTCCTTGGGTGCCAACTCAGCTGCCCGTCCGAAATGGTTCTCTGCTTGTTCTAAATTATCTTCACGCAAAGCCAAGCGCCCGAGGTTGTATTGCAAGCTCGGCGAGTTTGGAATGATTCCTTCGGCCAGGTGCAAGTGCTTGGATGCTGCATCAACATCGTCTTCGGCCAAATCCAAAATGGCCATGCGCAGCAAATCTTCTCCATAGGGGTTGTCTCTTTCCACCAGCGGGGCCAAGGCTTCCCGTGCGGCAGAGAGTTTTTCTTCGGCAAAGAAAACCGCCGCGCGTTCGCGAACAAGCTGATCTTGGGCATTGACCTCTGCGTCCCCAAAATCTGGTATTGCTTTGTGGGCACAGGCGCCAAGGAAAAGGAGCACCCAAACTGTTGACCGTTTCAACATCGTTTTCTCACATGGCTTGTCGGGGAAAATCAATGGCGACAGCTTTGCCGCTTCCTTCCACCAGCAAAATGCTGGAGTTTGCGTCCACAAAACCAAAGGATTCATGGATGGCGCCTGGCCAAATCACCTCAATTTCCGCCCGTTTGGCCTCGCCAATGCCAAAAACAAGCTCGGGTGGGGCGCAGCTTAAAAACCCAGTACCCAAGCCAAGCACCTGACTGCACGGGCCTGCAGGGGTATGCACGATGACCTCGGCTCCTACTGCTTGGTATTGGCTCATCGTCGCTCGCAAATGCACCTTCAGGAAACCATGCGGAGTCGCTTGAATGTCGTTACGCAGCAACTTTTGCCGGTTCATCACTTGATGCGACCATTCGTTCAGAAACAAATCTAAATCACCATCGTTGTCGAAGTCGGCGGCTATGGCAGCACGCCCATCTCCAATAGAATCGGCACCACTGATGTCCGACAAATCAAGAAATCCTGCCTCGCCTTGATTGAACCAAAGCTTATCCCGCTCGAATCCACTCCAGGAGCGACCTTCCTTTGCTAGTTGTGCCTGACCCTTGGTAAAGGCTTTGTTGTTCGCTTTCTCCTTCGCCATGATGCTCGGCTCCATCGACACATCGGTAGAAGAAGAAATCACATGCCGCCAGAAATAGCTATTCATATCGCCCACGCCTGTGCGCGTGATGTAGCCGTTGGTGCAAAAAACATCGAGCCGACCGTCCAGATCAAAGTCGTTCGGCGCACATCCCCAGGCCCAACCTCCACGGACACCGCCCATTTCCAAGGGTGCGGAGACAAAACTGCCATCGTTTTGCTGGAGCAAAATCGTATTGCCCTGAGATAATTTCATCATGCCCATCATGCCGTCAGCTTTTTTATTTAGGCGCTTCAATATCCGCTCGGCAATGGGCACGCTCATATTGGCGATATAAAGGTCAAGAAGTCCATCGTTATTGAGGTCGCACCAGTTGGCACCCATGCCAAATCCCAGGTCCTCGGCCATAGCTTGCGCCGCTATTTCCTTAAAATGGCCATCGCCTTGATTGGCAAAAAAGGAATTGCGCGCATAGTCATGGGCGATATACAAATCTTGATCTCCATCGCGATCATAATCCGCAGAGGCCACAGCAAAGCTCCAATGATCATCAGCCACCCCAACTTCGGCAGCTACTTCTTCAAATTTTTCCCCGTTTAAGTTGTGGAATAGCGCATCGGGACGACCATTATCGCCTTGGTCCCAAGAATTGTTGCGAGCAAGGCCAAACTGGCCATAGTTGCAGACATAGAGATCCAAATAACCGTCAAGATCGTAGTCTAAGACACAAACCGAGTAGGAGAACATGTATTTTTTCACTCCAACTTCCGCAGAGACATCTGTAAAGTGATCGCCGTCATTCCGATATAGACGCAAATAGTTACCTTTGGGGGTTCCGTCATCCTGAATATGGCCTTCACCAGCAACCGCCAAATCCTGGTCACCATCATTGTCGAAATCGAAGAACACAGACCCCGTGCTGTCGGCGGGCATCAACACACCCCAGTCCCCAGCAACTTCTTGGAAGCGCAATCCTGGCATGCCCAGATAAAGGAAATTGCGTTCCTTTCCAGAGACAAACAAATCCCAAATTCCATCTTGATTTACATCCCCACAGGCAGCGCCGTTATAGGGAAGGCGCAGGTGGCGAAATGGGAAAGGACTGCCGTCTTCTTTGGGCAAAGAGTGATAGCCGATGCCGGCCTCTTCACTAATGTCGTGAAACAAGGTGTCGGCTCGGCTCTGGCTTGTTGCAGCGTCTAATTGCAAAGCGTGCAACTTCCATTTTCCCTTCTCGCGGACAAAACGCACATGAAAGAGGAAGGTATAGGACCGTCGGTTGCCTGCCTCATCAACGCCAAGAGCGCGGAGTTCCAGCTCCGTCAGCCCCCACAATGGCCCACCTGACTGAAACTCTGCGCTCAAGACTTCCCACCGTACCGTATCCAAATGCTGCCACTGCTGAAAGAACTTCCCAGTTTGCGCAAAAAAATCATCCTTGGTTAGCGTGGGTAGGTTCTCGACTGAGTACTCGGTCGCGGTTACCTGATGGGACAACTCTTCCTCTTTGTCCACAGAAAGGCCGAGCCAAGAAGTTCCTTGGCAGTCATCATGGAGTAAGTTTTGCCAGGAATCCAGGCGCCCCTTTTCCAAATCGCGAGCAACTACAAACAACCGATCCTCAATTTCAACTGTGTAGTCTTCGCACAATTGCATATTGGCCAAGGGCGCGGATGGCTGCACCAATGGCATACCAGCTGGGAGAACAGCCGGAGGTTCTACTTGGCCGCAACTCCAGGCAGCAATGGTCAGCAGGAAAAAGATTTTTTTCACAAGTGGCGAGGCGGGATGGTGGGAGGGTCGCCAATTTCGACAGTTCGCCCCGCCATTTCATCCAAAAAAAATCCATTCGAGAATTGAAATAGAAATGGTTTTTTGTTTTATAAAAAGTGAATTGGTTATTTATTGCTCTGTATCCATTGCCGGTGGCGTTCGGCATAGCCTCGCTTTTGCTTGGCGCTAGTTTTGTCAAAACAAAACTCGCAGGAAACTCCTTCTTCATACAGAGGGTGCGCCCGATTCTCCGGCGACAACGGATAACGACAGGCTCGGCAAAGGGTGTAATCGCCTTGTATTAGGCCATGCCCTACCGACACGCGTTGATCAAAAACAAAGCATTGCCCTTCCCACAAGCTTTCCGCCTCGGGAATGGTTTCCAAATACTTCAAGATTCCGCCTTTCAAATGAAAGACTTCCTTGACTCCCTCTTGTTTTAAGAAGGATGTTGATTTTTCACAACGAATTCCACCCGTACAGAACATGGCGACTTTAGGGTTGTCATTCTTCGGCAGGTGCTTGCGCAACCATGGGGGAAACTCCTTGAAGGTGTTTATCTGTGGATTTTGTGCTCCACGAAAAGAGCCTATCGCCACTTCATAATCGTTTCTGGTATCGATCAACAGCAATCCTGGGTCGGCCAGCAGCTCGTTCCATTGAGTTGGCTCGACATAAGTGCCTACACATTCCCTCGGGTTCACCGAAGGCACGCCCATAGTGACAATTTCTTTCTTCAGCCGCACCTTCATCCGGTAAAAGGGTGGTGTAGAAGCAAAGGAAACCTTGGCTTCTAAGCCTGGAAACCAGCCTGGCCCTTGGAGAAAGTTCAGCACAGAATTCACATTCTCTTTGGCGCCGGCAATCGTTCCATTGATGCCCTCAGCCGCCAACAACAGCGAACCTATCACTTCTTTCTGCAGGCAAAATTCCAACAGTGGTTGCTGCAGCTTCCGGAAATTGGGTTGCTCAACAAATTGATAGAGCGCGGCAATGTGGTATTTCTGCTCGTTCATGGACCAACTCCAAGTTTTTGGCCACAAACTTTTGCCCAGGCCTGAAGAGCACGCATTTTAGGGCTCTCCGCGGCCTTGTCATCAAAGTATTGAACCACCCCCCAGCTCCCCCACTTAGTCCACTTGGCAACCGAGGAAAAATGACAGAACAGCCCACCATCAACATCCAGCCATTGCTGCAGATAGTTCTGGTAGAGAGCCTCCATGCGATTGTCCCGGTTGGCTGCATGAAAAAGCTTGGTCAAGGCAAGATTGTTTGCATCCTCACCAACACCTACCAAATGCTGCCCACCTTCGTAGGCAAGGAGTTGCAAACCATATTTTTTGGCAACCTGGGCGCTCAACTCCATGTTCTCCTTTGCCTTTGGCAGACTCACTTGACTCAAGTGTTCAAACAATTGGGCAAGGCTCCAAGTTGCAACTTCTTTCGTGCTTAGGCCCTTGGCCCCGCGGCCCAGACGCATAGAAAAGTAAGGCGCGATGGCTAAAGCGTCGGCATTCTTAAACACTTCGTCCTGCGGAAGCACAATGTTTTCCATCCACCAAGTACTTCCCGCTTGCCAGGCCAAAACTCGTACCAACCGTTCCTGCGGGAAGACATCCTCCCAGATGGAAAAAACTTCTTTAGCTCGCTTGGCGTAATACATGCCGCCTCCCTCCCAAGGACGATCCTTAGACCCCAAGCCAAGCTCCGCTCCACGCTCCCAGGAATAGGCCGCTTGCGGGAATTGTCGGTTCCAGACTTCATTGGAGTATTCCACATACACTTTCAACTCCGGATCCAACTGGGCTAGAACTTGCTTGGCAAATTGCCGCAGATATTCCTTATCGGCGCGGTGCGGCATGCAAAACCACGCATCCGCATGCAGGCGATTACACAAATCAATCATCAATTCCAAGGGCACGCCCTTGCTGCTATAACTTGCTGTTTGCAGACGAGGCCGCTCTTCCCACTTTTGGACGACAGACCCATTGGTATGCATCCAATCCATAAAACGAAGGCAGGCGACACCCTGCCAACTTTGTATAAATCCAGGCCGAAAAGGGTTTTTTTGGTAAGTATCCTCGAACCCCGGAAGGATGACTTGAATATGCCGCACATAATTGTCGGGGTTGGTTTTCTTAATCCGCAAAAAAATGGCTCCTTTGGAGGAATCCACTTGGATTTTCAGGTGGCCGTCGTCCTGTTGTAATAGTTGGGCAGCACCACCCACTTCCACCTGGCCCTCCCCTTCATAAAAAACATGGTAAACACCGGATGGATAATGCCCTCCTTCAATGGTGCACAAGAGAGTTTCTGCCCAACAATTGGACTGCAAAGACCGCGGCCAACCCAGGGAATCCAATTCCAATGGCGGACCTTCCCCCCATGGTTTTCCTTTCTGTTGACCAATCCATGGACGCGAAAAATGAAAGACATCGACAAAAGGAAGTTCCGTGTTCCAATCGGCAGGGCCCGATAAATTGATTCCTAGCTTTGCTGGAGATTGCGCCCTCAAAAAAGAGGCCACAACCAAGCTAAACAATCCAACAAGGACCACCCGCTTCAGGTTTTCAAAAACCACTTTTTGCCCTTCCTTTGCACGCTGTGCCCTTCTTCTTTTAACAACTGGATTTGACGGTCAATTCCAGGAGGTTCTTTTGTTCGAATGGAGCCATCATCTTGACTTACCCGCCAATAGGGTGCAACAACACGCTTGCGTCCCAAGGAAAATTGTTCCGCAGCAGCGCCCGCGAGAATGGCCATAAAAATGCCCGTCACCAAAGGGCAAGTTCGTTCAACTGCATGTTGTCCAGCGAGAGCTTGACGAACCAAACCCATTTTGCGCACTTGTCCCTTCCTTATCTTTCGAATCTCGGTAGCGAGAAGCATGGGTGTAGGGATTAAAACTTTGGCACCATCACGCTTATCGACAACGATTCTTATTTCCTGTTCAGGATTAAGCTTGGGAATCCAGGATTTGCGTGATTTCATTTCAGCTAGAGATTGGAGTGCCGATTAGGCTTGCCATAGAGTGTATACCCCAATTGCAATAAAGCCTAGCCCAGCAGCATAGCTGAGGAACTTCGGATCGAGCCAATTGGATACCAAAGCACCTGCAGCGACCCCAATAGCGCTGGTTGCAATCAAGGCCAACGATGCTCCCAGAAACACTGTAAACAAGGATGCACTTTGTTTTGAGGCAAAGAGGATGGTAGCGAGCTGGGTTTTGTCACCCAACTCAGCCAGGAACACCGTGGAAAACACCGTGAACAGCAGCTGGAAGTTCATGGCACTATTTTATGAGTGCCGCTTAAAAGATGGAAAGCCCAGGGGTGGAGCGGAACGCCATCGTCATACCATAGTCAGCAACAAAAAGGGCGATGGTCTACCCTATCCACTTTTTGTTGCTCGCAAACCAAACACGCTGCCGCCAGTACCAGGCTAACAAAATTAGTCCAAACACAAGATAGGTCAAAGCCAGGCTGTAAGGCCGCGTCAGGACGGAGTCGGGAGAGGGAGATCCTTGTGACTAGCCAACATGGCGAATAAAGGGAATTAGCAATTCGGATTGGAACCACCCAGCAAGTTCTATCTTTGGCAACTGGATGAGAACAAGTACTGGCAGTTCGCCAAGCCAAACATGGGGCATGATTGGTAATGTGCAAAGGCTCAAGACTAGGTAGCCCCAAACTGCACAAAGAAAACGGGGTTTGGTGGCAGAATTCATCCTCGCCGCAAAGCAGTCATGGGCAACATCTAGGCATCCAAGCGCCTTCGAAATAACAACAATGAGCCACAGGCGGCGAGAACTGAAAAACCCAATAAGACGCTGAGATCTAACAGCATCGCAGGGTGCAGCCAAGACTGTTGGTGCCAAAACATGCCTTGGAACCCGCTGATTGCCCAATGGGTAAGAGTGGAGCGCATGGCGTAGTGCACATACACCGGCACGTCAAATGCCTGCAACGGAAACCAAGCGCCTCCCAGACAGGACATCATCAAAATCAACAAGGTGGAGACCCCTTCCGCTTGCTTTTGCGTCTGCGCCCAGGATGCAATCAGCATACCAAAGGAGGTGATGGCCAATGTTGTGCATACCATCAGCGCCAGCAAGGTTGCTGGGTCGCGAAAGGTGTCGACATGAAACACGGTTTCACCGAAAGTCAACAACACGGTGAGTTGGATAAAGCCAACGATGGCCGTGAACATAAACTTGCCCCACAAAATCGCACTGCGGGGAGCTGGGGAGGCCAGCAGGCGCTGCATGGTACCTTCTTCCCGCTCACGAATGAGGCTCACACCACAGGCAAGCAAGCCAAACATCAGCATCATCACCGTGATTCCGCTAATGGATTGCGCCTGCATCCAGGTGACCATCTTGGGACGATCGGGCGGAGAAAAATCTTCCTCCTCCATCGGCACCATTTGGGTAAAAAAGTTTTGCATATCAAAGCCCGCAAGCTCCTCATTCTTAGCCTCTGGCTCCTCCTCAGATTTGGGAAACACCGTACGCATCAATTGCAGGGTGCTTTCAGAAAATGACTCCACTTGTTTGGCCATATCATCGTCCATACCAAGTTGCCGCATCTGCCGCCCCATCATTGCCGGCCACGCATTTCCCTCCGTCACCCCAAAATAAGCTTGCATGATGCCAATCTGAATCATCATGTCTTCCATAGTGCGCCCGGGATCACGCAACATTCGTAAAGTCGGCAGCCCACCCTGCTCCATGGTCTGGCCGAAGCCAGCGGTCAAAACCAAACCATGATGAATCTCTCCATCAATAATTTTCTGCCGTAGCTCGGATTCCGTCACCGCGTCTTCCCCGACAGCAGGATGCAAACTAACCGTCTCCGCATCGGCCAATAACTGTAAAAACCGCGCACTACTTTCGCTTTGATCTTCATCAGCAACCCAAAGCGAGGCACGGCCCATGGCACCACCTTCGCCATAAAGGAATGTACTCAAAAACCCGAAAACGCCAACGAGGGCAATAGGCAGAGCAAAACCCAATAACATGCCTGTGCGATCGCGAAAATAGCTACGCAAATCGCGGCAAGCAATCAACCAAGCGGCGCGGAAGGTGTCCATCAGTCTCTTAAACTCCGGCCGGTGAGTTGCAAGAACACTTGCTCCAAATTGGCATCGGGCAGGTCAAGGCTCTGCGCCAGTTCCTGCGCCGACCCCGAAGCCGCCAAAGCTCCTTCATGGACAATGAGAATACGATTGCACAATCGCTCGGCTTCCTCCATGTAATGCGTGGTGTATATCAAAGTGCGACCTTCCTCCTTGAGTTCCATCAAGGTTTCGAAGATGTGATTCCTTGACTGCGGATCCACTCCCGCCGTAGGCTCGTCCAACAACAAGAGTTCAGGGCTATGCAAATCCCCCGCAGCGATATTAAGGCGCCGCTTCATGCCACCACTAAAGGTGGAAACCCGATCCCGTGCCCGACTGCTCAAACCAGCCAGATCCAACCCACGCGACACAGCTTGACGGAGTTTGTCCCCGCGCAACCCAGCCAGGCGGCCGAAAAACTGGAGGTTTTCCTGTGCGGTTAAGTCGCCATAAAGGGCGAGCTCTTGGGGCACCACGCCAAGTAGAGCCCGTTGTTTTGAGGATTTACCAGGAGCAAATTCTTGTCCGCGAAATTGCATGCTCCCCTGCCATTTGCGCAATAAACCGCAAACGCAAGAAAGGGTGGTTGTTTTGCCTGCCCCATTCGGCCCCAAAAAGCCAAGGGTTTCTCCTGGATACACCGAAAAGCTAAGGTCGCGAACAGCTTCGCGCTCCTCGTAGGCGTAGCGCAAGTGGTTGACTTGCAGCAAAGGGGCTTGGTTCACAGGAATTCCTTCAGGCTCAAAAAGCAGAGGGTAGCTGCTCGAGCAACAAGACGGATACTTAAAATATCAAGCCTCGGCGTCAAGCGCGATGTCGGCCTTTTTCTCTGGCGGGTGATCGGTGTGCCGATGCTGGCGAACATGGGCGTGATTTTTGCGCCAATAAATGAAAGCAAAGGGAGTGAGCATCCACAAGAATAGGAAGGCGGCCACCCAGGCATAACGCACATAAGGGCCTGGAAATGCCTCCTCTTTGGCCGACATCAGGCGCACAAATTCCGTCACCCAAAGATAGGCAAAGAACAGGGTAAGGAAAAGCAAAAAGCCAGGGTCGAGCAGGGTGGGGGAAAGCGGGAATTGAAACATGACAATTCTTCGGGGTCAAAGAAGCAGGAGACTGCCATCTTAGAAGCAAGACCCCATAATAACCCCGAACTCCCCTTTGCATCCTGGTTTTAGCCCTTTTCTGCTTTTTCAGTTTCCGCCTAATCCTTGGGCGAAGAGCAAAAAAGCCGGTAAAATGCGCGCTTCCCTTCGCCTTCTCTACCTCCTTGAGGAGCGCTCCAATAAGTAGCATCGCCATGTCGAAGATTGAATCTACTCCAGAACTAGTCGCTCAAACCTATCAAAACATGCGGGAGCGGTTGGCCGTGGTCACTCAAGGGCAAAAAAAGCCCTTAACTTTGGCAGAGAAAATCATTCTGGGACACCTCGACAATCCTGAGGGCCAAAAACTTGGCCGCGGCAGTGCCTATTTAATGCTGAGGCCCGATCGCGTCGCCCTGCAAGATGCCACCGCACAAATGGCCCTTCTGCAATTCATGATGGCTGGCAAGCCTGAGGCCGCAGTGCCTAGCACTATCCACTGCGATCACCTCATTCGTGCTCACAAAGGCGCCGACAACGACCTCAGCGTGGCTAACGAAGAAAATCACGAGGTCTATGAATTTCTTAGCGCCGTTGCAGAAAAATACAATCTAGGATTTTGGAAGCCCGGCGCCGGCATCATTCACCAAACCGTACTGGAAAACTATGCCTTCCCCGGCGGCTTGATGGTGGGCACCGATTCCCACACACCCAATGCAGGAGGCCTTGGCATGTGCGCGATTGGCGTCGGTGGGGCCGATGCAGTGGATGTTATGGCAGGCTTTGCTTGGGAGGTGTTGCAGCCCCAAGTTGTTGGCGTCAAACTCACGGGAAAACTCAATGGCTGGACCGCACCCAAAGATGTCATCCTCAAACTGTTGGGCATGCTCACCGTCAAAGGCGGTACCAACCGGGTTATCGAGTATTTTGGCGAAGGCACAGCGTCACTAAGCTGTACGGGCAAAGCCACCATTTGCAATATGGGTGCGGAATTAGGCGCTACCTGTTCGGTCTTCCCCTACGACCAGCGCATGGGCGATTTCCTGCGGGCCACCAGCCGCGCCGCCTTGGCCGATTTGGCTGACGCCAACCAAGATCTGCTCACCGCCGACGAGGGCGCTGAATACGACGAAGTTTACGAAATCGACCTCAACACCTTGGAACCCCATCTGGTCGGTCCGCATACTCCCGACCTTGCCCATCCAGTGTCGCAAATGGCCGCCGATGCCGAGCGCGAAGGCTATCCCATAAAGGTTAGTGCAGCTTTGATTGGTTCTTGCACCAACTCCAGCTACGAAGATATCTGCCGAGTCGTGGATATTGCCAAACAAGCCAAGGCTCATGGCACGAAGCTGCAATGTTCTTTGATGATTAGCCCCGGCTCGGAGCAAGTGTTCGCCACCATTCAACGCGACGGACAACTGGAAGTGTTGGAATCTCTTGGCGCGATGGTCCTCACCAACGCTTGCGGACCTTGCATCGGCCAGTGGCAACGCGAAGACGTAGAACCCGGTGTTGCCAATAGCATTGTCACCTCCTTCAACCGCAACTTCCGCGGCCGCAACGACGCCAATCCCGACACCCTCGGCTTCATTGGTAGTCCAGAAATGGTGATGGTGTTGGCCTTATCTGGTCGCTTAGATTTTGATCCGCAGCGCGACAGCCTCGTCGACGCCGACGGCAATCCTTGGCAACTCGATGCTCCAGTGCCGGCACCCGACATCCCCAGTCAAGGATTCGAAATCAAGCGCGATGGTTATCAGGAGCCCAATCCTGCGGCTGGTGACTCCGAGGTGGTTGTTAATCCCAACAGCGATCGGCTGCAATTGCTTACCCCGTTTGAGCCATTGCCTTTGCCAGCCTATCGGCAAATGCCTCTGCTATTGAAAACCAAGGGCAAAACCACCACCGACCATATCTCCCCTGCTGGCAAATGGTTGCGCTACCGCGGACATCTCGACAACATTGCCAACAACATGTTTACCGGGGCTACCAATGCCTTTAACGGGCATATTGGCACGACCCGAAATCCTCTTACCGGCGCCGAGCAGCCGGTCCCCGCGGTCGCCCGCGAACTCAAAGCCGCCGGCCAATATTGGGTCGTTGTCGGTGATGAGAACTACGGCGAAGGAAGTTCCCGTGAACATGCAGCGATGTGTCCCCGTCTACTGGGTGCCGCCGCTATTTTGGTGCGGAGCTTTGCTCGCATTCACGAAACCAACTTGAAAAAACAAGGGGTGCTTCCACTTACCTTCCAAAACCCAAGCGACTGGGAAAAAGTGCGCGAAGACGATCGAGTTAGCCTCGAGGGTCTTGAGCATTTGGCTCCCGGATCCGCTGTCTCAGCTGTCTTGCATCATTCCGATGGCAGCGAAGATCAGGTCGAACTCGCCCACACCCTCAACGCCGAACAAATTGTTTGGTGGAAGGCCGGCTCTGCTCTGAATTCTCTGCGCGTACAAGCCTAATGACTACACTCCATACCTCCGTCATGAACCGCGAAGAAGCCTGGTCCAAAGACCAAGTCCAAGCCACCCTCAGCGCCCTGCGCGAGGATTACCCAAACTACACCGACAACGAACTCTACGCCATTTGGTGTCGCGATCAGGGGCTCATCCCGGTCGACCACACTGGCAAAGTGTTGATGGAAGAATGGCAACTGCATGCCTCGCATGATGGCCGCCATGTGCTTCCAGAAGGCTTTAAGGTTTCGCGTCCGCTTTATGGGCGCGCCCTCAAAGCCGAGAAAGGTGTAGCCAAAGCTTCCTACAAACGCCGCACCAAGGCGGAAATGGAAGAATCCCGTGGCTTTAGCTTCTCCTCCTCCACCCCAACCGTGCGCCGTGGTGGGCTCAGCGAGCAAGCGATGTCTATCGCTCTCCGTTTCGACGAAGCCCAGCGTCTACTGAACTCTGCGCGTCCGATGTTCCGCGAAATGGAAATGTTTCGCATGCGGATGAAAGAGTTCGGCCCCGCCGTGCTTGGTGAGCTTGCCCATAGCGATATGGAAGCACACGAAATGCTGCAGCGCCTCGGTTTACTAGGCGGCTAAACGCGGTATCGCCTCAAGGCACCAAATCAAACGCTTCTGACTCGGTGGTGAAGCTGGGCCCCGTTGGCCCCCAAACCACACAAGCATGATGGAGCGTGGTGCCAGCGTAGTTTGGGTTGCTGCCAGGTGCAAAAGTTACCTGCGCAGTAGCCCGACCTTGGGCATCAAGAACGCCACGGAAGAATGAGAACATGGCGTTTTGCGGCTGGTTGAGTGTGAACTGGAAATACGGGCCGTTGTTGAGGTTGAGCTGCAAGCCATGGCTTTGCATGCCTGGGGTGGTACCGGTATTACTGCCCAAAACCCAGTAGCTTTCTCCGGCAAAGGCTTTGCCCGCATCGAGTTGCAAAGTTGCCGAGCCGCCAGCGAACAAAGACAAAGTTTGGATATCAACCTGCAAATAGTTGGTGCCCAGGGTGCCGTCGGCATGGATGTTTTGTCCATAAATATCGTCGTCGCCGTTGCGGCCATCTTCCCAAAAGGCCACCAACTCACCTTGTGTACCTATGCTTGCTGCCAAACGGGTGGATTTTCCGCTCGGCAAATCACAAAGGCTGCGCGTGCCACCCCAAACGCTTTGCCCCGCGGAATCTAAACAAGTTGCCATCACTTGATCTTGGCCGAATACCCCGCTTGGAGTCCAAGTCATCACGCTCATTGCTCCGTCGCCGATGGGATAAACGTAGCTGAGATACTTGCTGACGTTGTCGAGGGGTAAAACCGTAACGCCATTATTTCCCCAAACCCGTCCGCTGGAATCCAGGCATTGGGCCGACCACCCGCTTTGCACCTGATTCATGTCTTTTTCCGTCCAAAAGCAATAGATGTTTCCGCTTTGCGCATTCCAGGCCGCATGGGGATTGAGATGGTTGTGGTTGGGTTGGGTAGATACCAACATGCCGTTATGAGGATAAACCTCCACTCCTTGTGCGCTCACATGCTGCACATAGGATTCATACAAAGAACCGCGGCTGGGGTTGCTTGCATGCCAACAAAGCACAGCGCCACCTTGGCCGTCGGCAATCAACTGCGGACTGTAGGCAATCGGCAGGTTAAAAGATTCAAAAACATTGAGCGGTTGTGGCCAGGCAGGAGTGGCGTCTGCGTGGAATGCTTGCAGGCGCAAATGTTTTTTCGTGGTGATAAAACCAGTGTCTCGCACCCAACTCACAAGCACATCACCTTGGTTGCCAGCAACAACCTCCGCAAACCCTGGTGCAGTTCCAGCTTCAGAGGCAATAGCAACCCCACCTGGTGCAAGTTGGGGTTGGCCATTTGGATTGAGGCGTTGCATGCGAATCACGGCGCTGCTGGAGAATTGGCTCCAGACGACGACGAAATCCCCGGTGCTGGTTTCTGTGACCATGGGGTCGGCTTCGAAATCACCATTTTGGGACAGGGTGACCCCATTCGCCCCCCACAAAAAAGTGCCGTCTTGGGTGAGGGCGTAAGCATAAACATCTAAATCCAATCCATTACGGGTATCGGTAAATACGAGGACCGCGTTACCAGAGGAATCGGCAATCAAATCCCAGTTCACCAAACTGGTGGATTGCGGTTGGTTGCTGACTAAGATTCCGCCGGCGGGAAATAGAACATGGCCTTGGCTGTCGAAGCATTGGGCAAAGACATCGTAATTGCCAGATGCATTGTCAAACCAAGCTACCCAACGCTCGCCTTGGGGGGTGATGGCTGATTTGGGCGTAGCTTGATCACCAGGGCGGGCCACCACTTCAGTATTCACCGCCGGGTCTCCCGCCCATTGAGCGGCGAGGGTTGCAGAAAGAAAGAAGGCAAAACAGGGCACCGTGAGGAAAAAACGCATGCCTTTATGCTAATAAAAAACTTCGGTTCGTCTACTCCACCCATATTGGGGAAGACCAGGCCATGGCACCGTCTTCCCGCACCACTCGCACGTAAACCCAGTCGCCGCTGCGCCAAGGCCGGCCTTGCCAGCGTTGGTGAAACTCGGGTTGAGCCAGAGGAGGGGGCGCTAAATGCAAAGAAACCGGCTTGCCCCAGTATTGCTTTTTCCATTCGGAACCTTCACGCAACTCCAATCCATTCCATCGTGGCCGCTTTTTGCCGTTACCCAAGGAAACCTCGATGTCTTCCAGGGGTGCCTCCAAGCGAACGGGCACGACCCACCCGCCCATGCTTTGTGGGCGTTGCGAAACATAATCCAACCAAATGTCAGGGCTCCATGTCGACTCTGCGTGAGAAGCCACGCCTTCTTCTCCATCCATCAAAAATGCGGTGCCGAATTTCAAACCTTTTGCATGCAAGGGCAAGCTTTGCTGATTGGGAATCTTGCCAAAACGCAGGGTGAGTAATCCTTGCTGCCAAGCTTGTCCTTGTTGCTGTCCGCTCCATTGCTTCACCAGTTGACCGTTGCGGATGACCTCCACCCGCGCCAAGTTGGTGCCAGCATCAATATCAATCACAAGCTCGGCGTTCTCGCTCACCGCGCCTTCTTCTCCCATCATGAGAGAGCCTAGATGCACATCAAGTGCGATTTTCGCGGTGGCGGCGTAACTGCGTCGAGCTCGCAAAGCTTCCATGATCGCGGCGCGACTCCGTGAGCGGGCATAAACCACAGCAAATGCGCCATTGGAAAACTTGTGGTCACTGCTTGCAAGGAAGCCGAACTGACGGTCTTCAAGTAGGTAGTCGACAACAAATTTCTCCTCTTCCTGTGCCCGCCGAGGAACGCGAAAGCCATTGCGTTGTTCGTAGGAACCGCGACGCTGAAATATTTCCATTTCGGTTTCCAAATCGGGACGATAGGCGGACCAATTCAAAATGGTTTTCTCTTCGGCAATCTGGTGAGGGATGGCCACATAGTCTTTGGCATCAAACTGAGCGATATCTGCGCCTTGGCGAGAGAGTAAGGGTGCGTCAATCGCCACGGCGTAAGAGCCAAAAATCAAATTGCGGTGGCCGTCGGGAAAAGCATATTCAAAGCCAAACATCGGTAGAAATTGCGGCGAATCCAAAAACCGCTGCGTCGTCCGCAACAGAAAGGACCACGCGGCCTCGCTCAAATGCTGATGGTGATCGGTAATTGCCACAAAATCTAAACCACCTGGTCCTGCAGCATAGCGGTAATGATCGGGTACGCTGCCGTCGATATCCATGGAGCAGCGGGATAAATCACTATGGCGGTGCAAATCTCCCCACAGTCGCACAAATCCTTCGACACCAAGTTGGGGATTTGGATCGTGGTTGGAAAAGGTTTGCGAAGGGGGGCCCGGATTTGGCGGAAGCTGCCACTCACTTAAGCCGGGAATGGTCTGCAACTTGGCAGTGGGTGCGTCAAGGCGCGCCACATGGAGTTGTGGTTGTTGCATGACTGGCTCGCCCCAAACTTTCATCGCCGCAAAATGCTGCAACCGTCCATCGCCCGTCCATGCCGCAAGTAAACCACCCTCTGAGAGCGGCAAAATCGCTAAAGTGTCGTGGTTGGGGCCATCACTTTGCGGCAAAGTCAGCGGCGCACTCCAACCATCTTCGCTCAATCGCATGGCGCGAATCACCCAAGCAATCTGGCGACTTGCGCTGCGACTTGCAGGAGCGGTGAAGGGGCGCATTACCCGAAAGAACATCCATAAGCAGTGGTCGTCGTCGACGGCTAAGCGTGGTAACTCGGCCAATCCTAGGTAGGGAGCGGCAAGTTCGCCATCTTCCGTTAATAATGAGGAAAGTTCTGGCAAGTTCACCTGTTGCCAGCGGCCTTGTTCCCGCACCAACAAACGCAACTTCCGCTGTTCATGCAAACCAGCGCCTTGCCCCCAATGGGTACTGCCTTCATCCCAAGCCACCCAAAGGCGGTCGCCATCCAAGGCCAACGAGGCGTGGGCTTCCATTGCGGATGACGCAGCGAGTACTTGCTCCGCTCCGCCTTGTCGGTAAACCACGTCATAGGAGTTAGCCCCATAGCGATCAAAAACCGCATGCACTTGGCCGGCGGCGTCGCGCTGGATGGAAGGTGACCAGCCTGTAATATGCCCATCGGCGTTGCGCATGGTGCCGTTGCGCAAACTGGAACTGGAAAATTGGGTGATTGGGGAGGGCCAAGTGGGGAATGTCCAGTTGCCTTGGGGCAAGGTCTTTGGCATTTGGTCGGGTGCCAAGGCCGTCCACGTTGTTTCCAATTGCAATCCGCGGAGTTCATCTCCCTGCCACCAAAGCAATTGTGGGCCAGGCAGCAACAAGCTTGGCTCTTGTGCCCCTCGGCCCTGCGCTCCCAAAGTGAACATGTGGATGCGAAGGCCGTTTTGCCGTTCCCGGCCCAAGGCCATGCCAAGCACAATTGCGCCAGCAAGAAGCACCCAATAGAAGCGTATTCTCAACATGGTGGACGGCTCATGATAACACCGGCAACACAGCCTCTTTGTTATCATGATTCCTCATGTTGATGGCACAAGGAGCTTGGTGGAAACTCGGGGCAGAGGTGTTGCTTGTTGCTGCGTCAAGTTTGGTTATGGCTTGTGCCAAACCTGCGGCGGAAATGGTTCCGCAAGCGCGACCAAACCTGATTTTGATAAGCCTAGATACGGTGCGTACCGACCACCTTGGCTGTTATGGCTATGAAATTCCCAACACCCCCTTTCTGAATGCGCTAAGCCAGCGTGCCACGGTTTTTTCGCATGCTTATGCAACCGCTCCCTGGACCTTGCCTTCGCACGCTTCCATATTCACTGGCAAATACCCCCATCAACATGGGGCGCATACCTATAAAACCGAAAAACCCGGCCCCAATGCCAGTCCACTTCCTCTGGAACAGACGACGCTAGCGGAAGTCCTCTCGCAGTTGGGTTATCGAACTGCCGCCTTTGTCGCCAACAAGCAATATTTGGCAACTCGCTTCCAACTTAATCAAGGATTCCAGACCTACTATGTATTTTCGGGGCCAGAAGTTGCGCGCGCAGAGGAAGTCAATGCACAAGCCCTGGCTTGGCTTGATTATCCCACTACCGAACAACCTTTTTTTCTCTTCCTCAACTACATGGACGCCCATCGTCCTTATCGTTCCGAGGGCCATACGGATTTGTTCCCTTTCCCTGTTGGCACAGATTGTGCGCGTTTGCAAAGCCGGTTGTTAGAGCCGATTCTTTGTGGATATGATCTTGATCAAGCCGGTGAAGATTATCGTCAAGACCTCGCCCAGCTTAGCGCGCAATATGATGTGGCGATTGCAAACTTAGATCAGCAATTAGAAGCTCTTTTTCAACAACTGAAACAGAAAAACTTATTAAGCAATACAGTGGTGGTCATCACTTCGGATCATGGGGAATATTTTGGTGAACATCAGCTGCTCAAACATTCAAAAGATGTTTATCAGGAGGCTTTGCATGTGCCGCTCTTGGTTTTGTATCCGCTGAAGCCGGAGCCGCAAACCATCGATGCGCCCACCAGTATCGCCCAAATTCCGTCCCTGGTTTTTCAGGCCTTGCCGCCTGTCGATGCCGCTGTGGCGGAAAAGGCCATGCCTCCTTTGTCGACGGAGTTGGGTTTGATTGCAGAAAATTATTATTCGCGCGCGAGGGATTTGTTTGACGTGCCTTGGGGGAATCGCTTTCACCGAGTGCGCCATGTTTTATTTGCTGACGGCTGGAAATACATCCACTCCTCGGATGGACAGCATGAGCTTTACAATTTGGTTCTCGACCCCCAGGAGCACAACAATCTCCTTGCTCAGCAATCGCAGCGGGCGGCATCCATGCGCGAGCGCTTGGAGCAGCAGCTGGAGTCTGCAGCCAGCTCTTCCACCCCACTTCCACTTGGCTACTCCGAGGATGAGCTTGATGTCTTGGACCAACTTGGTTACTAAGAGCACCGCACGCAACCTTTTGCTGGCTGTGCTATTGCTTGTAGTGGGGCATAGCCTGCTTCCATCAGCACCAAATTTTGACGAGCACCTACCGTTGCGGGACGAAATCGGCTGGCTTGCTATCAGCCATGATACGTATCAAAAATTCGTCCATGAAGATTTATCTGCGGTCGACTGGCGCGAAGGCCTGCAAAAAACAACCTATGGGGCGATGAATCCCAACTTGGCAAAGTTGGTTTTCGGTTGGATTTTGGCTCAGAAGAATTACAACCTGCCAACACCCCGCGTGTTTCCTGTCATCCATCCGGAGGCCAAGGGGCGGATGAAAAATGAGCGCTTTGTGCGCAGCCAAGTGAGTGCGCATGAGCCGTTTATGATGACTTTGCGACGCTTTGATCTGTGGGTGATGGCCTTGGCCGCTGTTGGTTTTTTTTGGGTGGGAACCCTCGTTGGTGGCCCTGTCATGGGCGTGGTGGCTTGGTATTTGTTTGTGCAAACTCCAGACATACAAGAAATTGCTCCGCTTATTATGACCGACAATTTATTAATGCTCTTTTTCGGCTTCGGGCTTGCATGTTCGATGTTGGTTTTGCGGCGTTGCACCCAACCCATAAGTTGGTTCCAGGGCGCTGCTTTGCTGGGGGGGGTGGGGTTGTTGCTTGGTATGGCACCTTCCACCAAACTCAACGGCGCCCTCAATTGCATCGGCTTTGGCCTTGCTTTTGTGGGCTGTTGGGCTGCGCGAAAATTCCGGTGTCATGGAGAAATTCGGCCCTGGCTTGGGGCTGGTTTTTGTGCCCTATTTGCATGTGGGTTTTTTCTCCTGCTATATCCTTTGCTATGGCATGATCCGCGCGCAGAGCTTGATTTTGTTTTCGAACGCTGGGACAATCTCATTGCGGGACAAGTGCAACATCTTCCCCATATTGCCCTTAATGATTTAAGTGCGCGCATGCAGGCTGTTTGGCAGCGGGGAGTGTTAGATGTCGGTCCCAATTGGTTGCCAACATGGGTCTGGGTGGGTGTCATCCTTGGTGGTTTTGTCTTACTTCTGAAACAAACCTGGGAATCTCTTCGGCAGCGGCAGACCTCGCCCTATCCGTGGGTTCTATTCTGCTTTTGCGCGGTTTGGTGCATCGAAACCACGGCGTGGATTCCTCTAGACTGGACTCGTTACTATCTACCGGTCATGGTCTCCACTTGTTTTCTTGCTGCCCTTTGCATGAGTGGCTTAGCGCGGTTCTTGCACCAACCCTTGCGTAAATTCCTTGCGTTATGGGGAGCTAGCTCTTCCGTGGCCGCGCTGGTGATGCTGAGTTTGGTTTTTGGATCCTGTTCGCGGGCGGACACCGCACCTAAGAAGCCACCCCATATTTTGTTTCTTTCGGTAGACACACTGCGGCCTGATTATTTGAGCATGAATGGCTACGACCGGGAAACTTCTCCCTATTTAGATTCATTGCTTGCTGATGCTTTTCATTTTCCAAAGGCGGTTGCCACAGTGCCGCGCACCACACCTTCTTTGGCCAGCTTTCTGACTGGATCCTACCCGCACACCACTGGAGTACGAGTTTTGCGACATGCGCTGCGAGACGAGGTAGTGCCAATTACGGAAGTGCTTAAGGCGCAGGGGTATCACACTTTGGCGGTGGTCACTAATCAAATGCTTGGCCCGGAGCGAAAGTTGAATCGCGGATTTGACGCCTATCTTAATGCTAAAGACACGCGCGACGCCCAGGCAACCACGGATGTGCTGCTTGAGCAGCTAGCGCAAACGGATTTTCAACAGCCGTTATTTTTGTGGGCGCATTACATCGATCCGCATATGCCTTATGTCTCCGACCCATCCATCATTCAAACTTTTGACCCAAAATATCAAGGCCGCTACGCCACGCATTTTGGTCAATTTCCGCCTGAACATCCGCCCCAACAACAAAATGGAAAGCAAACCAAGAGGTGGCGACAGGGTCCGTATCCGCCTGATCTGCCGAAGTCGGTGGCTGTGCACCGCAATCCTTTGCCGGAAGAGGTGGTTGCCCATGTGCGCCGACTTTACGCGGCCGATGTGCGCAGTACCGACGATCAGATTCGGCGCTTAGTTGAGCGCTTGTTGGAATCGACGGACGGCAACCTGTTGATTGTTTTCACCGCAGATCACGGCGAGAGTTTGGGGGAGCATAATTTTTATTGGGATCACGGCGACTATGTTTACAACGCTGCCAGCCGAATTCCCTTAGCTATTTTGCCGCCCAAGGGACACCCGGCGCGTCATGCTGGTCGTTACAACCATTGGGTTTCCAATATTGATATTGTGCCCACGGTTTTGGATTTGGTTGGCATCCCCATGCCGCCAGCGATGAAGGCCCACATGGATGGACGTTCCTTGGCCCCGGCCATGCTTGGCGAATCTTTGCCTGAGGTTCCGGTTTTTGTGGAGAGTGGTCATTCTCACTTCTTCTCATTGGTTCGCGGGCGTGCCAGCAATGATACGGCTGGAAAATTTCGTGCGGTTTATTCGGGTGATTGGAAATTGATTTGGGCGCCGGGGCATAAAGATCCAAAGCTTTCGTGGCAAATTTACAACCTGGCGGACGACCCTCACGAAGAGCACAATTTGTTTTCGCCCGACCATCCGCAGTTCCAACGTTTGAAGTCTTTACTTGTGCCTTGGGCAGAAAAAAGTTTTGGCGAAGTTGAGCAAGGCCCTGCCTCGGCGAAGGATTTGGAATCCATGCGCGAGCTTGGCTACATTGATTCGGGAAATGAACACTAAGTCCTCTTCTTCATCCGCTCCGGCGGTGGTTATCACCGGAGCTGGCAGCGGCATTGGTCGTGCTACGGCTTTGGCTTTTGCCGATGATGGCTGGCAGTTGTTGCTCGTTGGTCGACGGTGGGCCAAGCTGGAGGAAACGGCGAGCTTGTTGTCGAATGCGGGGGACGTTGCGATTGCCGATTTGGATGTTGCGGCGCCTGGCGCGATGAAAGATGCGGTTGCCGCGTTTGTTCGGCAGAGTGGGCAGGTTCAGGCTTTGGTTGCCAATGCAGGCATTAATCCACAGCGTGCGAATGCGACGGATACGAGGGACGAGTATTGGGACGAAACCTTGCGTGTAAATCTCACTGGCACGCACCGTACGTGCCAAGCTGTTCTTCCGTATATGCAAGAGCAAAAAAGTGGAGCCATTGTGACTCTTGGAAGTATTGCTGGGCAGGTTGGTATGGCTGATCGCGCGGCGTATGGCCCGAGCAAAGCTGCGGTGATTGAATACACGCGTAACCTTGCCGTTGATTATGCGGGTGATGGCATTCGCGCGAATTGTGTGTGTCCGGGATTTGTGGTCACGGACATTAATCGGCAGTGGCTCGAAGCTTTACCGAAGGAGAGATATGCGGAGTTGGTGAGGAAACATCCCTTGGGTTTGGGCTCACCGGAGGATGTGGCCGCTGCGATTTTGTTTTTGTGCCAACCAGGGTCGAGGTGGATTACGGGGGTGGATTTGTCGGTTGACGGAGGATTCACAACCCACTGAATCTGGCCTACTTCGCTGGGCACTAAGACATCTTCTTGGGCCACCTCCAAGCCAAGATTTCCGGCCCCGAAATCCTCTCCCGCATCACTCCCAGCACCATCGCTGGGGTGACCGTCGGCGTCTTCACCGTAATCCCCCG
>JAJRZS010000038.1 GCA_024275135.1 Planctomycetota bacterium
CTAGGATTTACAAACAAAATACATGAACCGGAACTCAGTGGTTGGCAATGACTGCAGGCGAACATTCAAATAGGATACTTCCAGGGGAAACCACGAAAATCTTCTCGTCTTCATTCATGGGTGCCAAATTTGCATTTTGGGGAATTCCACGGAGGGAAAACCCACCATTGCCATCATGCAAGCAGTATACCTCAAGAGCTTTGGGGAACTTCTGATTATCAACACCAAGGATTTTCATGCCTACGCCACGAGGCGGATCCTTAAGCAAAGAATAATTAGAAATGGTCCCCCGGATCCCCTTCTCTCCCCACAATTGAATCTTGATGGAAGGTGAAGCCAATTCTAATGGCGTAAAGAATTGCTGAAAGAATCGACCCTCGGTAGAAGAAGAGTGGGGGAGACTCCCTTGGAATTCATACAAAGCAATCCATAGTGCTCTCTGAGGCACCAACAAGTCCATTGATTTTGCACCACCATCTTTAGGAAATACCTCAATACTCTGCTGCTCGAATAACTTTCCTGATTCCGAATCCACAACAATCAAATTGTATTGACAGTGCCGATCGTTTGGAAAACCAGAGCGGTCTAAATGCAGAGGTGTGCCATGAAGCACACCAATCAAAAAGTCCACTTGCTTTACTCGAGGGAAATCCACAGTCGCCACCTGACTGCCAACAGGCAAATTCTTATAGGATTCATCAACCGGCTTTTGACGTTGTCCTATATCAAAACAAGAAAACCTCCACTCGCCGGAAGGTAAGCCTATGACTTCTACTGGGGAAAATGGCGATACCGTAAAACTTCCATTCGCTCCTAAGGCAAAGTTTGGGGCTGCAGATCGAAAATAGCACAAGAGCTGCGGAGGATAATCTGCGGACCAAATGTCCTTCGGGTCCAATAAATTGCCAAACATATCTTGAGGAACCAAACGAATCTTGATCGCGTTCTTTGAAGCAGTGTATAAAGTTCCTAAATCCCGGCTTTCACCATCTCCGAGAATTCCACTCCAAAAAAACACGAAGATTTTCTGCTCATAAACTAATTTTGCATAAAGTGCATATTCACCGGGCAAGAGGCCTTCAAAAGAAAACTCCCCTGATTCTCTAAGATCTTGCTTTACGTAGCCAAGATTGCCAACAATTTCTCCGTTAGGCCGGCGGACAATCCTTCGCAAAAGCGCTTCTCCGTGAATAGAATTTGGGCTATCGCCAAAGCCCATGGGCAGGGAACACTCCCCCCGAATAGTGCAAGCTTCCCTTTGCACCAAGGCGATATTTGTAGTTTTTTGCCGTGTTATGGTAATTGTCCCCGTATTCCCAAAACCAGGATTTGCATCTAATGCATAAGTGACGCCATTTTCGTCATCAAAGCTATAAGATGCCATTTCGTCTCCGGACTTCCATGATTTTTCAATAAGCGTGCTTGGAGAGGTTCGCCAGCGAACTTTCATTCCCTCCGGCAAGTACTCTATCACACGCTGTCTAATGGGGTTTAACCTCATGGATTTTGGCCAAGCGAATAGAGGCTGTACTTGTAAATCCCTGGGGGAAAATTGTTGTAAGAACATTCCTCGCAACCAATTATTTGCATCTTGCCGCTGGCAAATGTTTTCCAAACTCAAGTCCTTATCTGGAAGAATCTTCAGTATGCCGTCATTGGATAGGGAGCCAAAAATGTCTGGAGCAACCTCATATGTAAAATCCATTCTCGGTTCCCCTTGATGAAACTGGTCAAGGCTAATTTGCAAGGCTCCGGAATAGGGAAGAGAGAGGGAAAGTTTCTCTGCCCGATTCAGCTTCAGCAAAAAACCAACTGGCAAATAACCCTGGGCAAACGCAATGCCTCTGGCAACTTTCCGCTCAGATGGAAGCTTCCACACGCCATCTTCCAAGGTAGTCAGCTCAATTTTTCTGTTGCTCCAATAAGCCACTTCAATCCCAGGAATAGGAACTCCATTCTTGTCTAGAAAACTAATTTGGGATTTTTGTTGTTCTATGGCGTCTTCAGGTTGAACCACAGATGATTCCCTTTCAACCCTGGACTCTAAGGAACCCTTGTCCGCAAGGGGTTGCTGGCTTCTTTCCAGCTCGGAATCCCGCCCGATCTCGGTTTCGCCAACCTTTGGAAAAAAAACAAAAAAAGAGCGAATACGATTCCAAGTATCCCGACGAGTTTTTTTCGTACAGACTTCACTCTACCCCACCATTCTTTCTACTTTAACGAAATCTGACCAGATAAATTGATTTTGGAATCTGTAGTCGCTGGAACTCCGGAATTCACCAGGGCTGAATATATGAGCCCCCTAAACGAATTATCGCTGAGCTCTATTGAACCACAAACAGAAAAACTCACCTCAGTTCCACTCGGAATTCTGGTAGACGCGAAACCAAGGTGGGTATCAATGAAAGCCTCTCCCTCCGGCGAACCTAATCCTCCTGCAGTCAAGTCGAAAGAATAACTCGAGGTTAAGAAAAGGGATTCAGTGACCGAGCCAGAATCACCTTCCTTACTCCAAATCTGGTAGCCCGACAAATCGTACGAATCACCTCCAATGGTTGTGTCTGCAAATGGATGGGAGTCGGCCGCATAGGCATCGTGCTGAGCTGAATACATCGTCAATTCTCCAGCTTGCCCCATCGCCCAAGCTAAACCATTCTGATCAAACGCAGGTATCGGCAGCGGAAGGGCGCGGGAATCTGTTGTCAACGTCCATCCATTCTTCAAATCCACCCCAATCTGCCCCCACACATCAGCACACAAGCCTATTCATTACGCGTTTCCACCTAAGGAATTATGGGAAGTAAGTCAGGTCATGCTACCGAGCATAAGTTTTTCCATCAAGTACGGAACAGTTTTATTTTTTCTTCCTGTTAACTTTGGAATGTTAGTTTCCCAAGCCATCTCCATCCGGTATCCTTTTTCTATGCGCTTCTTCCTTCTTTTTCCTCTCAGCTTTGGTTGTATCTTTCTTACCAGCTGTGGCGGGGAAACACCTCCTCCACCCGGCCAATCCACGCTCTCCCCGAACACTGCTTCCCCAACTCCAGAGGTAAGCGCCGCGCCTGCCGTTGTGGAAAAGGCAGCCACCACCGAAGACGGGATGGATGCTCTGGAAGCTTTAGAAGCCGAAGTGCAATAAAAAAGCCCGACATTAGGTCGGGCTTAGGAAAACGCCATCAAGCATTTAGCGCAAAGCATTGACCGCCTTGGCCAGATGGGATTTCTTCCGCGCCGCATTGTTGCGGTGCATCTGATTCCACTTGACGTTTTTGTCAATCATCTTGGTGGCCATGACGAAATTCTTTTCTGCCGCCTCCAGATTGCCTTCCTCCACAGCCTCTAAGGTGCGCTTAATCCAATTCCGCATCGTGGAACGACGCCCACGGTTGTGCTCGCGGCGCTTGAGGTTCTTCTTGAGAGAAGCTTTGGCAGACGGGGTATTCGGCATGACGTACAGGTTTCCCGAAAACGGGCGGAACATTGTAGAAGAACCCGCCTAATGCGCAAGGCCTAGCGCTGGATAGGCATTTAGTTGGGAGCTTGACCCTCGTCTTCACCACGAGAGGCACGCAGAAAAGCCTCGGAATCCAGGCCGCTTTGCCCGTCCTCCCCATATTGGCGGTTCTGCAAAGCCTGTTCAGCGGCCAAATTCTTGCGGGCGCGCATGGCCTCGGTATCGCGAGGGTTGTGCTCTAGGGCTTGCTGGTAGAAAGCCAAAGCGGCATCCACCTCGCCCTGAGCCGCAGCCAAACTTCCCGCCCGCTTGGCAGCTTCCACATTGGCCTTAGCCAAGCCAGCAAAGGCACCAAGGGCCGCCCCGGCATAGCCCGCCCGCTCCAGCGCATCGGCCCAAGCCAGGCCCGTAGCCGGATTGCCCGGATCCTTTAGAAAAGCGCGACGCAAAGAACGGGCTTCGGCATCTGGATTGCGGGTGATCTTGCTGAACCTGGCCGCCAATCCAGCCGGACTCGCTCCCAGCTTGCGCAACAAGCCCGATTTGCCACCACCCAAGGCCATCGCCGCTTGCGTGAGCAACTCCGCCGCCCGGCGATCGCCAGGAGCAAAATCCATCACTTGGTCACAGAGTTCGGCAGCAAAATCGGCTTGGTCGCGCTCCAGGGCCTGAGCGGCGCGGTCGAGGTGTTTTTTGAGATTCATCAGCTTGGGTTGGGAACGCCGGATTCGAGGCGCAACGGTATTCTAGAGGGCTAAGCAACCTCATGGACATCGTCATTTACCCGGATCCGCGTCTACGTCGGAAAAACTCGCCCGTCACCCAATTCGACGCCACCTTGGCCGACACCGTGCGCGCCATGTTTCAAACCATGTATGCCACCCAAGGGGTTGGCCTTGCGGCCCCTCAAGTCGGCATCAACCAAAAGTTGTTGGTGTTTAATCCCAGTGGCAAGGCCGAAGATGCCGCACAAGAAGTGGTTTTGTGCAATCCCAAACTCATTCACAAGTCCAAGCAAAGCGAGGAGGGGCAAGAGGGATGCTTGTCTTTCCCCGAAATCACGGGCCAAGTGTTGCGCTTCGTAGAGGTCAAGGTGCAAGCGCAAGATTTAAGCGGCCAGGAATTCGAACTGGAACTGGAGGGCTGGGAAGCACGCATTTTCCAACATGAACTCGATCACCTGGACGGCATTTTGTTCATCGACCGCATGACCCCCGCCAGTCGCAGCCAAGCCAAGCCGCAGCTGGAAGAACTGGTCCAAACCTACAAAGAAAGCCTTGCTGGTTCTTAACGGAGAAGCCGACCTCCCCGCCCCCTTTCGCGAGGAAGGTTGCGTGGCCACTGTCGGCGTGTTCGATGGTGTGCATCTCGGCCATTTCCATGTTCTGAGGGAAGTCCTCTCCCGAGCCAAAGCCTCCCAAATGCACCCGGTGATGGTCACCTTCGCTGACCACCCAAAGTCGGTCTTGCTCGGACGGGCACCCGCCACAATCACCAGCCTCCAGCATCGTTTGCTCTTGTTTCGGCGCGCCGGCATGGAAGCCACGCTGGTGTTGCCCTTCACCCCACAGCTGCGCGCGCTCACTGCCGAAGAATTCACCCGACGGATTTTGCTCGACGGCCTCGGTTTACGAGAGTTGGTCTTTGGCTTCGATTCGAAGTTCGGCCGCAATCGCGACGGCAATCCTCAAAGCCTGCAACCGCTTTCCCAGGCCTTGGGGTTCGCAATTACCGAAGTGCCTCCTCTGTGCTACCACGGGCGCGCCATCTCCAGCAGTTTCATTCGTGAGGCGGTGCAACTAGGAGATTTGCAAACGGCAGCCAGCCTCTTGGGCCGTCCCGTCAGCGTGCTTGGCACCGTCGTTCCTGGCACCCAAAGGGGCCGCAATCTGGGATTTCCCACGGCCAACCTCGACCTCCACCATCAACTTCAACCACCGCCGGGTGTCTACGCCGGTCTAGTGCGCATTCCTGGAGAAGAGGATCGCCAACTTTTGCCCGCCGTCATCAACCTCGGCCAGCGCCCCACCTTTCCTCAAGCCGGGGAAGCCGTGGAGGTGCATCTGCTAAATTGGCAAGGCGGGCTTTACGGACGGGATTTGGAAGTCTTTTTTCTGCAAGCCCTGCGCCCGGAACAGGCTTTTTCCTCAACGGAAGCCCTGCGCACGCAGATTGCCGTGGATGTGGAACAAGCTCGCCATATCACCTCGCAAGCGGGACAACATTGGCGCATCCCCGGAGAGTTTCTACCCATTGAGGGCACCCGAGCCGAAGAGCTTAAGGACGCCAACTAGGCACTTTCTTCCCATCGCAAAGGATGCTAGGATTCCCCCCGCACATGCGTGCGGGAACCCTTTTTCGGCATCGCCGTTGAACCCACCCTCTGCGCATTGGCTGCCCGGGAGGATAGCTCAGTTGGTAGAGCAACGGACTGAAAATCCGTGTGTCACCGGTTCAAATCCGGTTCTTCCCACCACCATGTAGAACGGACGGCGAGAAAAACTCGCCGTCCGTTTCTCCTTGTCCTTACCGCAGCCTAGGATTCTTTCGACTTGGCAGAATCTTTCTGACTGCCCGCCATCATGGCACCCAAATCTGGGGCGATGGTCACACCGGTGGGCGACTTTTTAGGCTGCGCCACAGCTTGGGTTTCGGGCTTGGATTCTGCCTTCGGCTCCTCTTTCTCCTTTGCCGCTGCCGGTTTGGAACTCGGCTTGGCTTCTTCCGCCTTGGTTTCGGCGAAAGGAGAAGGTGCTGCAGTAGAACGACGGCGGCGACGGCGACGCACGGGCGCAGCAGCCTCCGCTTCGCCTGCATCCGTCTTGACCGCTGGGGTGGAGGCATCCTTGGCCCCTTTTTCCTCGTCGTCCAAACGCGTCATAGGAACAGGTTCCAACAACCGGCCCTGCTTCGGCCGCTCCGCCTTCTTCGGCTCGTCCTTGGTTTCGCCTTTCTGCGCAGAAGCCGGTGCCGCGGAGGCTGCGGAAGCCGTTGCTGCTCCGGTGGCACTTCGGGCACCACGGCCACGACCGCGCCCACCCCGTCGGCGGCGACGGCGACGCAAACCCGGCGCTGCATCCGGCAAATCATCCAAAGCCACCGCACCAAGTTTGCGTGCAGGAGGTGCATCCGCCAGAGGCTTTTCTTCTTCGGGGATGCCTTCCAGAGAGGGTGCTGGCGCCAAGCGGCGGGAGTCGCCGGTGGGCTCTTCGCCCAAGAACACGGAGATGAAATCATCCACGTCGGCCAAGGACAGCAGAGTCATGTCGAGCATGTCGGTGGCGCGGGCGCGGGTTGCCGCATCCGGCGGACGAATCAGCAACAATCCACCACTGGTGCGATCCACGCCAAAGATTTTAACCAAGCCGCGGAATCGGGCCGAATAATCTTGCCAGTTGCCGGTTTTACACTCCAGCCAGAAGAACTTGTCTTCCACCGCCGCCATCAAATCGGCTTCGAACTCGCGCCCATCCGGCAACATGCCTTTGACGTTGTAAAGCAGCTGGAACTTGGCCGGACTCATCGCCGCTTTCAGCCGCTTCGCCAGCACTGAGCTAACGTAAATCTCTAACCACCCTCCGGTAAGAAACTGACCGATTTGCCCATCCTTGGTGGGGATGACGCGGAGTTGGCGCTTGGGTGAGCGGTGGTAGTAGAAGTCTTTGAGCATGCCGTGGCGATGCAACAAAGTGCCAAACTGCACAGCGGCGGAACGTTGGGCTTGGGTGTAGCCGTCGATATCAATCCGCTGCCCACGGCCGGTGGCCACACAGCGTTTCACCTTCTCATAAAACTCCGCCAGCAAATCAAAGTGGGTGCCAAGGTGGCGGGCAAGATGCTCAAAGGCCTCGTTGCGGTTGAGGTCGTCCTGACCTTCATACACCACCACCCCGCGGGTTTTCAGATAATCCACCAAGGGGCCAACCGGCGCGTCGTCCGGAATGACGCGTGGCAAAGACCGACGTGGGCCACTCTCGCGCCCACGGCCACGATTGCGCCCGTAATCCCTGTCACGATCGCCCTCGCGTTCTCGCTCACGGCCGCCTCCACCCCGGCCTCGGCTACGGCCCCGACGATTGCGCGAGCCTTCTTGGCTCTCTTGCAACACATCACGACCGCCTCCACCGAGAGATTCTCGGAGAAGCTTGATTTCTTTGTGTAAAGCCCGGAGCTCTTGCACTAAATCTTCGGCAGAAACTCGGGCTTGGTCCGGGGAGCGGTGACCGCGGTTTAATCCGTCTTGGTCCGGCGCTCCCGAAAAGAGGCGTTGGAACCAGCCCATGTGAAGGGCATTGTGGCGGATTCTTGGCAGATTGGCAAGTCACCCTCCTGCTGACCCCCTATAAGAGGAGGCCATGACCGTCAGTCTGACGCCCGTTCTCCTCGGCCTCTTTGCCTCCTGCTCCCCCTCTGCCCAAGAACCCGCTCCTGTGGCTCCTCACGCCTTCACCAATCATCTTGCCGGGGAAACCAGCCCCTACCTCCTGCAGCACGCGCACAACCCTGTGGACTGGTATCCATGGGGAGCTGAGGCGCTCGAGCGGGCCAAACAGGAAGACAAACCCATCTTCCTCAGCATCGGCTATTCCGCCTGCCATTGGTGTCACGTGATGGAGAGAGAATCCTTCGAGAACGAAGAGATTGCAGCGCTCCTCAACCAATCCTTCATTTGCATCAAAGTCGACCGCGAGGAGCGCCCCGATCTCGACGACATCTACATGAGCGCGGTGCAAAAACTAACCGGCTCGGGCGGTTGGCCGCTCTCTGTTTGGCTCACCCCCGACCTCCATCCTTTTTATGGCGGCACTTATTTTCCACCCGAAGATCGCTACGGACGCCCCGGCTTCGCCAAAATCCTGAATTTCTTGGCCGATGCCTGGCAAAACCGACGCCAAGAGATTGAGCAAGCTGCGGTTTCCTTGTCGGCCACCTTGGGCCAGAGTTTTCCCGCCCTTAAATCCGAAACCGAAGGCCTTGATGCAAGCCAGCTGGCACATTTGCAAAGCGAGTGGGTGCAAGCCTTGGCCGCCACTTACGACGCAAGCAACGGTGGCTTTGGGCAAGCGCCCAAGTTTCCGCATGCGGAAGACCTGCGCTTTTTGCTAGCTGCTGCCGTGCGCCTCCACGGCACCGAGTCTGCTTCCAAAGCTCAAGAAATGGCTTTGTTCAGCCTGCGCAAGATGGCCTCGGGAGGCATGTACGATCGCTTGGGTGGTGGCTTCGCCCGCTATTCCGTCGACGCCGCTTGGTTGATTCCGCATTTTGAAAAAATGCTCTACGACCAAGGCACCTTGATTCCCGCCTATTTGGAGGCTTATCGTCTGAGCCAGGACTCAGCCTTCGCCGATATCGCGCGCCAGAGTTGTGACTACCTATTGCGCGAAATGCGAGATCCTGAAGGTGCTTTCTACAGCTCCACCGACGCCGACTCCGAAGGCGAAGAGGGTAAGTTTTTTGTGTGGACGCCGGACCAACTGCGGGAAGTTTTGGGGGAACCCGAAGCCGCCTTTGCTGCAGAGCTTTTCGGCGTAACCGAAAAGGGAAACTTTGAGCATGGCGCTTCCGTTTTGCGCGCGGCAACTACCCCCATTATGGCAGCCCGCCACACAGGAATCCCGGAACAACGGGCATCCGCTTTGGCCGAAGAAGTTCGTGCCACTTTGTTTGCGGCTCGGAGCCAACGTGTTCCCCCCGCTACCGACGACAAGGTACTCACCGCTTGGAACGGTTTGGCCATCGACGCTTTGGCCATGGCCGGACGTCAACTTGGAGAGCCGCGGTACACCCAAGCCGCGGCAACCGCGGCTCAGTTTCTACTCGACCACATGCGTCTAGAGGATGGCCGCCTGCAGCGTGCTTGGCGCCATGGCAAATCACAACATGCCGCCGTGTTGGAAGATTACGCCTATCTGATTCAGGGTTTGCTTTCTCTATTTATGAGCACGGGTGAGGAATCCTGGTTGCTTACCGCCGAAAACTTGGCCCAGCATATGTTGGAAGATTTTTGGGACGACAGCAGTGGCGTGTTTTTTAACACCGACGGCCGCGATCCCCATTTGCTTCAACGTCTGCAGCAACCCTGGGATGGGGCCACCCCCTCCGCCAATGGCATTGCGCTCAAAGATTTGTTGATTCTGCATGCCTTCACCCAAGACGAAGCTTGGGGTGCTCCCGCACGCCGTGGCATGCAGGCGGTGCAGGAGTTGGCTGTGCGCAACCCCCGCAGCTTTACTACCACTTTGCGCTCTTATGCTTGGGTGGTGGAAGAACCGGCGGTGGCAGTGGTCGTCGGCACGGGCGCTGCGGATTCGCTCGAAGCCTGGCGGCGGGTCTTAGTGCAAGAAAGCCAATATTTCGACACGCTTTTGGTGCTTTCTCCCCACGCCAAGCCCAACAGCGACTGCAGCCTGTTCCACGGGCGCACTGCCGTCGACGGCAAACCAACCTTGTACCTATGCAAGGGCCAAAGTTGCCAGCTTCCGCGCACCTCCCCTGTAGAATAGTGCGCCATGTCCGCCGAGAAATCGACTCTGCTAAGCCGCGATGACGTGGCCGAGCTTTACCGCCGTCCCCTCCTCGATTTGGTGTTTGAAGCTGCACGCATGCACCGTGCGCATCACGACCCTCACCAAATCCAATGCTCCACCTTGATTTCCATCAAAACGGGAGCCTGTCCAGAGGATTGTAGCTATTGCTCCCAATCGGCCCATCACCAAACCGATTTAGAACGCGAAGCTTTGTTGTCGCCAGCCAAGGTGGTGGCCGCAGCGCGCCAAGCTCAACAGAATGGCGCCGATCGTTTCTGCATGGGTGCTGCTTGGCGCAACATTAAAAACAACCAAGACTTCGAGCAAGTCTTGGCAATGGTGAAGCAAGTCAAAGAGCTCGGGCTGGAAACTTGCGGCACTTTTGGCATGTTAGATGAACAGCAAGCCAAACGTCTGCGCACCGCCGGCTTGGATTATTACAACCACAATCTCGACACTTCCCCCGAATACTACGGAGAAGTCATCACCACTCGTACCTACGAAGATCGTTTGCGTACCATTCAACATGTGCGCGACGCGGGCATGAAGGTTTGTTGCGGTGGCATTTTGGGTATGGGCGAAAGCGAAGACGATCGCATTGGCCTTCTCCATCAGTTGGCAATCCAAAACCCTGCGCCCGAATCCGTCCCCATCAACACTTTGGTACCCGTTGCCGGAACTCCCCTGGCAGAGGTGCCTCCAATTGATTGGGATCAGGTGGTGCGTGCGGTGGCTGTCGCGCGTATTTTGATGCCCCACTCCATGGTTCGGCTGTCTGCCGGCCGTGCTGCAATGGCAGAATCCACGCAAGCCCTGTGTTTTCTCGCCGGCGCCAATTCCATTTTCTTGGGCGATCAATTGCTCACCACCCCCAACCGCAAGCAAAACGCCGACGCCGCCCTTTTCCAACGCCTGGGGCTCGAAGGCATCGCCACCAACTCCCCCACCGCCGTCGTCGAAGTGTGAGATCTATCGATCAGCAATTGCGCGATGCGGCCCTGGCTTGGCGCGAGGCTGGTCTTGAACGCCAATTTAATTTGGACCAGGGTGTGGACTTTTGTTCCAACAATTACTTGGGCCTTGCTCAAGATCCACGCGTGCTCACGGCTGCGGTCGATGCGGCAAAACAATACGGGGTGGGTGCTCCAGCGGCCCGCCTGCTTCATGGCAACCTAGCCATTCATCAACAAGTCGAAGCCGAAGCAGCCCATTGGATGGGTACGGAGGCGGCTCTTTTATTCCCGAGTGGTTGGCAAGCAAACCAGGCCTTACTCACCACCTTTGCCGACCGCAACGATGTCCTGTTTTGCGACGCCCTCAATCACGCTTCTCTCATTGATGGCGCCCGTCTTAGTCGGGCTCGCGTCGAAATCTTTGGCCATAATCAAATGGATGCGTTGGAAGCTTTGTTGGTCATACACCACAGCGCACGCCGCCGCATCATCGTGGTCGAAGACGTTTATTCGATGGATGGAGACCGTGCCCCACTTGCTGAAATTTTGCAGATCTGCCAGCAGCATGATGCTTATGTCATTCTGGACATGGCCCATTCTGCGGGTTTGTTTTCTCCACCATGCTGCGAGAATTCACGCATTTTAGCTTTCATGTGCACGGGCGGCAAAGCCCTTGGTTTAGCCGGTGCCTTTGTCTGCGCTTCAAACTTGGTCATTCAAACCTTGATTAATCATGGGCGCAGCTTCGTCTTCACCACTGCGGTGCCACCCATGCTTGCGGGCGGCTTGCGACGGGCCATACAAATTGTGCAAGCCGAACCCGAACGCACCCAAACAACCTTTGCCCGCGCACAAGAACTGCGTCGGCTGTTGAAAGACCATGGCATTGCTTGTGGTGGAGAATCTCCCATCTTGCCCATCATCCTTGGCTCCTCCCGTGACGCGATGGACACGGCGGAACAATTGCAAAAACGTGGTCATCTGGTGCGTGCGGTGCGCCCGCCAACGGTGCCAGAGGGCAGCAGTCGTTTGCGCA
>JAJRZS010000039.1 GCA_024275135.1 Planctomycetota bacterium
CTCAGAGAAGTTCCAAATCAGCTACTGCGTCATCGGTAGCGAACCACACTTCGACTCGGTTGCCTTCTAAATCGATACGACGCATCAGGGGCGCGCGCTCCATGCCGCGGCTACGCAAGGCTTGAGCAAATTCTTCGGCATCCGCTTCGGTATCCCACAGCGTTTTCCAATGCATCATCGCGCGCCCATCTTCATGCACATAGCAACGATACAAATCCCCGCCCCAACCAGCAGAAGCCGGGGCCACCATGCGCGCGCCTCCGGCAGAAACCACCATGGCCGTGGGCACGTTCTTCATCGTGAGCATGGCGCAGCCCAACTCGCCCAAAACATCGGTATCGGCCAAGCGCCAACCTGCACCAAGTTGCGCATGCACATCGGGCAGCTTCACTTCCAACGGCGGATCGAAGGAAGCTTCATCCCAATATTTTTCCGGATGCAAAATCTGTTCGCTGGAAGTGGGTGGTTGGGCAAACATATGCTTCAAATCGGCGTCGGCGGGAGTTTTCATCATCATCGCCATCACATTGGCTGAAGTTTCGCGCACAACAAAGGTGTTGCCATCGATATAAGGCAGCGCCAAGCTGATCACGAAGAAAGGCGGCACTTGCTCCATGGAGCCCATCATCGCGCTCACCATATCTGCATCCATCAAATCGCTGGAATCCAGCCATTGTTCTTGAATGCCGCGCATCAAATAGAGATTGCCCAAAGAGCTGGCACTTCCCTCGGCCACACAACGCACAGCAAACTCGCGGTCGGAATTGCCCTTGGCCGCGTCAAACAAAGCATTCAAATCAAAGTATTGATCATCCAAGGCATGGCACAACTCATGGGCCATGATGTAATCCGCCATGCTGCCCTTATTGAAGGTGGACATCATGTAAAACTTGGCGGTGTCGGGGTCGTAATAACCACCCACTTGGCTGCGCAGCATATCGAGCATGGTTTGTTGAAAATCCAAACCTGGCTCCATAAAACCCAACAACACATAGCTGGATGTAAGGCCGGCCAAGCGCTCGGACCCATATTCTTCGGCAAAACTTTTGCTGGCAAATTCAATGAACTCATCCGGGGTGGTAATGCCCACGGGAACCGGTTTCTTCCACGCCCAACCGCGCATCTGCGCCACCCGCGGCAAAATCACTTCCGCTTTGGCTTCCAACTCTTCCTGGGTAAGGCCGCCCTCATCCTCATCTTCCATGGGAATGGCGTAGGGATCTTCTTGGGCTTGCAAGGGGCTTGACCAAGAAAGGGAGAAAACGGGCAAAAATGCCCAAGCAAGGAGGAGGAAGGGTGAGCGTGGCATGATGGAAGTCCTAGAATAGTGTCTACGGGGCAGATGGAACAACGTCAGGTCATCATTGTGGGAGGTGGAATTGCTGGAGCAGCCACCGCATGGGCACTTGCAGAGGCCGGTTGCACCGCTGTCACCCTGGTCGAGGCCGACGCCCAACCCGGCACCCACGCCACCGGGCGCAACGCCGCCATCCAACGCACGGCCATCCCCCATGCCCAGTTGCATCCGCTCGCACGCGAATCGGCGGCTTTTTATCGCCACCCCCCCGCCGGGTTTTGCAGCCATCCCTTGGTCGAGCCGGTAGGGGTTTATCTCACTGCCCCCCAAGGCGCCGACGCCGACCACACCCAACAGTGGATCGAAAACCCGGCTTTCGCCGAAGGCGGACAGGAAGTTTCCTGGGACCAGGTGCAAAAAGCCCATCCCTACCTTGCCCCACGCGAAGCCAAAGCCTGGTTTTTTCCCGAGGAAGGCATTTTCGATGTCCACGCCATCCTCCATGGCTTCCTCCATCTGGCCCAACTCGCCGGCGTCGACTTCCGCTGGAGATGCCCCGTCACTTTGCTTTGCCAAGAGCAAGAAGTGCTTGGCGTTCAAACTCCCGACGGCCCCCTCTACGCCCAGCAAGTTCTTCTGGCGGAAGGCGGATGGGCCGGACGTTTGTTGCCCCCTACCAACCCTCACCGCTTCGACGTGCGCCGACGCCATCTCGTGGTTAGCGGCGCCGACTCTCGCATTCACCCACACAGCCCCGTGGTCTGGAACTTGGGGGCCGACGAGTTTTATTTCCGCCCGGAAAGCGGCGGCATGCTGATGTCGGCCTGCGACCACCACCCCGTCTCGCCCCAGCAAGGTGAGGTTTTGGATCGTGAAATCCTTGGCCTGGTGGCGGAGAAGGCCTTGCGTTGGTTGCCCGGCCTGGACAACCTCACCGCCGCCCACGCTTGGGCCGGAATGCGTACTTTCCCCCAGCAACCCGGCTTCCACCTCGGCGCCGATCCCCATTATGCCCACCTCTACTGGGCCGCTGGCTTAGGCGGACATGGCATCACTTGTGCCCCCGCAGTTGGGCGCGTGGTAGCTCTGCAGTTATTAGAGGGAGGATGTGGACTCCCCTTCAACCGCCGATCTGCGGCCCCCTTGCTGCGCGGGTGAAGCGTCAAAATCCAATTCCGGAGCCAAGCCAAACTGCATGCGTAAAACCGCGCCGGAGCCCTGTTGCCGATTTTGTCCAAGCAAGCGACCTCCATGCCGACGCATGATGCGCGCCGCCGCATGCAAACCCAATCCACGCACTTGGCCGCCTGCCCCCTTATTGCTTTGGAAGGGGCGCGTGAGATCGGCAAGGTGGCCGGTCGGCAAGCCTGGCCCAGCATCCACCACCTCCACATAACTGCCACTGTCGGCGGTGCCCCAGCGCACCATAATCTTCTTGCGCTCCTGCCCATCCATGGCTTCGAAAGCATTCCACATGAGGTTGAGCAAAGTGCGTTGCAAATCGCTGCGATGCCCCAACACCGACAAAGACTGGGCACCATGCGCTTCCACCTGCACCGCATCCCCAGCCAAAGCGTCGAAAATCTCCACCGCTTCGCGCGCCAGGCTAGCTAAATTGATAGGGCTGAGGCGGGGAGGGCGGCCGTCGGCCAAGGCCAACATTTCTTCGCATAGGGTGAGGGCATGCGAAGCGGAAAGACGCATGGCCTTCAAGCTGGCCCGCAAATCCTTGGCATTCATCCCCTCTTTGCCTCCCTTGCTAAGCGCATGCAGCTGCAAATCCGCATGGCCAATGACGGCGCCCAGCAAATTTTTGATGTCGTGGGCAGCCAAAGCGGCTTCCAGGGGTTCTCCAGCAGCGGCGGAGTTTGCAGAAGGAGACTTGGTCATTGGGTTGCCCTATGCCAGAATGATTGCCTGTGGATTACGGACATGCAAGACGTTTTGCCACCCGCGAGGCGCGCCGCATCGCCGGCGACCTCTACCCGGGGCCGGTATTGATGCCCCGCGGCTTATTGCGTGGCCTGGATCCTATCCTAGCAGTGGCCCTGGGACCTGCCACCCAAGGCGGCGAATCCTTCGCCCTCGCCTTTGAAGACATGCTGCGCGGACGTCCCAGTGGTCCCTTGCTGCTGGCGTTGTGGAATTCGGCCTCCAACGGCGAAATTCCGCATGAAGATCTGCGCCGCATCTTGCGCCGCATGCCCGCGCCCCTGCCCGAACGACCAGCCACCCGCGGCGAGTTGTTGGCTTATTTACACCCCCGCGCCTCCACTTTATCGCGCTGCACTTTGGCCCTAGCACAGCGATTGGATGCGGAAGCACTTGCTCCCGCCGAGCGCTTGGCTTGCGGTTTTTTCGTCACCCGCTTGCTCACCGATTTGCCCAAGCATTTGGCTGCGGGCAAGCTTTACCTTCCTTTGTCCGACCTCAAAGAGGCCCAACTCGAACCCGAAGAATTGTTCGCGATGGTGCGCACCCCAGCCGTGGATCGTTTCTTGCTCATGGAATGCGCCTGGGCGCGGGATTTATTGCGGCAAGGATTGCCGGTTTGCGAACGTGTGGGCGATCGCCTGCAGCGGGGCTTGCGTGCGGCGGTGTTGCGCTCGGAAATGCTGCTGCGACGCGTGCGCAAGCCCAAAAACGATATTTTCCGTCACCCGCCCTCCTTATCCGCGAGTGAGCGTTGGCGCTGCGCCGTCCGCGCCTGGCGGCCGCTCAAGGCCAAATCCATACCTCAAGGCGACAGCGCCTCAGTCTCGTTATCCTGAGTCTATGCTCGCGCTGTTCAAGAGCCTTCGCCCGCGCCAGTGGACTAAAAATGTGGTTCTCTTTGCCGGCCTCGCCTTCAGCGGCGGAGCCACCGACGAAAACCGCGTCGGCGCCGCCTGCCTTGCCTTTTTGGCCTTTTGCCTTGGCTCCAGCGCCGTTTATTTGGTCAACGACATCCTCGACCGCGAACGCGACCGCTTGCATCCGCTCAAGCGCCACCGCCCCATCGCCAGCGGCGCCTTCGGCGTGGGTCCGGCCTGGGGGTTGGCCTTGTTCCTTGCCCTTGTCAGCCTGGCTATCGCGGCTCAAGTGGGGCAAGCACGCTGGGCCCTTGGTGGCTATTTCCTTTTGCAAGCGCTGTACACCCCCTGGCTCAAGCATGTGGTGTTGCTCGATGTGTTTTCCATCGCTGCAGGTTTCTCTCTGCGCGTCTTAGGTGGGGTTTGGGCGGTTGGGGCTCCTCTTTCTCCTTGGCTCGTGGCCTGTACCGTACAACTGGCGTTGTTTTTGGCGCTATGCAAACGCCGTGCAGAAGCCGCCAGTTATGCAGAAACCGAACCTCAAGCCGGCGCGGCCACTGCGCAACGCCCCATCCTCGCCGAATATGCCGGCCAAGGCACCGACATGATGGTTGGAGTTATGGCCGCCAGCACTTTGGTCACCTACACCCTCTACACTTTGTTGCCAGCCAAAGTCTTGTCTGCTGGGAATCCCGATTTAATTTCTCGGGCGGGAGAGCCGGGCATGGTTTTCACCCTGCCCTTTGTGTTTTACGGAGTGTTGCGCTACTTGCACCTAGTCTATGGACACGGCAAGGGTGAACGCCCCGAGCGCATCGCCACCATGGATTTACCCATGATGTTAGCTGGCGCTGGCTTCGTCATGGTGGCAGCAATCGTGATTTACTTTTAGCCGCAGTAAGAACTCGTGCCCATCCAACGCGCAAAAGTTGCCATCGTCCGCACCCAAGCCGAGCGCGTGCTGGAGGATGTAGAGCGAGTGATGGATTTGGCTGGTGCCGCCGACGCTTTACCGGCTTCCTCCGAGGTCATTCTCAAAGACAACATCACCTGGCATTTGCCTTTTTTGTCGGCCAATACCACACCCTGGCAATTGGAAGGCGCGGTGTGTTGGTTGCAAAAGCATCAACGATCCATGTTGGCTGTGCACAACGACACCGTGGTTACCGATCCGCAAGAAGGCTTGGTCAATCTAAAGCTCCAGCCCATCTATGAAGCCTATGAGGTTCCACAGTTTTTCGTGAACGACCCCAGGAGCGTCAC
>JAJRZS010000040.1 GCA_024275135.1 Planctomycetota bacterium
AGAGGAAGCCCGCTTGGCTTATACCCGATTGCTCAACAAAGCCAAGAACCGGAAAGACGTCGCCCTTGCCCTCGCCAACCTTGCTGGCATGGATTTGGCGAGCGCCAACGGCTTACACAATGCAGAAACCATGTTACGTCAAGCCCTGAAACTGAATCCTTGGAGTAGTGTTGCCCGGCGCGCTATGGATGTTCTTACCCAAATCCTCATTGGTAATAAGTTGGAGAAAAACAATGAAGGTTAGCCATTTACTGCGCATCGTTTTTTGTCTTGCCCTACTCGGCTTTACGGTGCCCCACCTCTTTGCCTCTCCCACTGCACGCTCCCTTTCTCCAGACCGCGTTACGGTCGATCATGGCGACACCCCCCTCGGCGTTGGTGGCGTCGACGCTATTGCCAGAACCAGAGGCAATGGCCTCGACTACACCATTTTTTCTGTATCCGGTCATCACCGGCCCAACCGCAATTTCACCTCCCGCCCCTAATCCGCACGATCCATGGGGAGGAAAAGCATAGGAGGCCTGCTGATTGCAGGCTTGGCGTTGGCTGGATGGGCTTGGCAAACTTGGCACTCCCCAGTCTCCAAGAAGGAAGCCGCAGAAACTCCGGCAAGCCACCCTATTCCCTCACCATCGGCATCCGCCACCCAGGCCAAGGATCCAACGCCAGCTGCCCCGAGCGTGGAAGTAACTTCGCCTACGCTTCCCGCCGATGAGCAAGAGGCCCCCGAGCTTGAACGCGCAGCGACCGTCGGCCAATTGCGCCTAGAGGGCCCGGGAGGGGAAGCGGTTTATGGCTTTGTACAACTCATCGAAGCCAACCAAACCTTTCTCGACTACATGGCGTCCATGGCTCGGATCGGAGAAGCTCTTTACTACGATTCCATCCTGCAAGAGGCCGAACTAACCGAAAGCGCCCCCACCCTCGCCATCACCAGCGAGGCCAACCAAGCCGATTTCGTTATTGTTTCCGCCCCCGGCTACGCTCCCTATCTAGATGCTTGGAAACCCATTGCAGACGATGAAGAAAAAACTCTGCAGTTGGAGCTTGCCAAACCCATTGCGGTGACGGTCCTCACCGCAGATGGACAACCCATTCAAGATGCCGAAGTGTGGTACCGCTGGCGCGGCATCTTCGACCAAAACGAAAAAGCACCACTTCTCGATCGTTTTCGCCCTCGGTTTTTTCAAGATGTAGTCGTTACTGATGCCCAGGGGAAAGCTGTCATAACATCAACCTTTCCCGAAGATGCGAATGAACTCTTCGTTCGACCGGGAGATTTGTGGGCAACGCAAGTGGTTACTGGGGTAGCCGGAAAACCTATTGAGATTCGTTGCCCGGATGCATTCATGATTACCGGCACGGTCTTGGCCAACGGCAAACCTCCCGAACAGGAAGTGTTTCTGAAAGTGACCATCCATCGAGGCGACCAGTACTGGATCATGGAAGGCGGTCGCGTGAAAGAAGAGGGAAAATACAAAGTAACCGGAATTGCCACCGGCTATCCAACCTATTCCATTGAAGCTCTGGGCCAAGGCTATGCCAGCGTAACCAGGGAAATCCTATCCCCCGCCCCCGGTAGCACCGTGCACCTCGACTTTGCCTTGGAACAAGGATGCGGAGGGACGATTCAGATCCAAGACCCTTGGGGACACCCCATCGCTAACGGCCGCATCAAGTTTGTGGCCGAAGGTGAACGCAATCACATGTATGGCTACAACACGCAAGCCGACGGCAAAGTGATCTTGCCCAATTGTTTCTCCAAACACGACAACTGGTGGCTCAATTTACGCATAGGCGACAATCTCTATTTCCGCCTGCCCAATCTTTATCACTGCGGGGATTCGGTATCGATAACTCTGCCCAACCTGGCCAAGATTACCGGCATCCGCATTGCCAACGCCCTCCTCGGCGATGCCACGGTGAAGCATGTGCGGTGGCAGGGCCGATCGAGCCAAAGCTGGGGTACGGTCGACGGGCTGCCCTCCAACGAACAACCCCTGCTAGTGGCCTCGGGCGCAGGAAGTCTGCAAATCACCTTATCCGACGGCCGCTCTTTTCAACAAAACCTAACCTTAACACCTGGTTGGCTCGGTGCGGTCGAACTCTCTTGCCAACCAGCAACCTTGCGCATGGAGCTTCCCGCCGACCCTCCCGCCTACGTGGAAATTACTGATCAAAACAACGCGCTGGTTTTTGCACAAGAAAACCTAAGCGGCCCTGTTTCCATTCCATTATGGCGCGGCAACTTTGGCATGGTTGTGATTTGGCCCGAGCAAACACGAGAGATTCCCTTGATATCCATCCGCAAGCAAGTTTTGGATTTAGGAAAAATAGAAGCGGCAAATGATGGATTGGTGCACGGAATCGTGAAAGACAGCAACAACCAACCAGTGCAGTGGGCCAACCTCTACCTCACTTCCTCCAACGGTTTCAGTTCGCAAAATTTCATCACTGAAGAAGACGGCGCTTTTTCCTTTCAAAATGTTCCCTTGGGCGCCTACTACCTCTTGTGCGACACTGCGGATAGCCACGGATTAGAAGGTACCACCTGGATGCAAAGCCTAAACCTAACTGCCGATGCACCGGAAAAGGATTTGGTGGTCCAGCTCCCTGTTGGAGAGTCGCATCAAGTGGCCGTCGAAACCGACCTATCCTGGGGCTGCAATGCCTTCGCCATTTTGGCAACCCCCTCCGCCTCCGCCCATGCCCCCATCCGCAGTCAAGGCCCCACCTATCTCGCCGCCCAAGCGCAAAACGGCTGGCTGGGAGTTGCACAAATTTTAGATGGGCAAACCCGCGCTCAAGCCATCGAGATTCCGGCCGGGAGCGGCAACTATCAAATGCCTGCGGCTTCCTTCCGCCATCTCGACATCTCCTTCGTCGACGAACAAGAACAGGCTTGGGACAGCCTACTGTTGCGTCTGCAATTGTTTGGCCATCCCTGTACCCGTCGTCTCACCCTCGACAGCAATGGCCATCTGCAACTAGAGGTGGACCGCGTCGCACCTTGGTCTATCCAAGTCGCAGCGCCCTCCGGTCTGGTACGCAATTACGCCCTGGCAGAGCTCGAAGAACATCAAACCCTTGTCATTCCAAGGGCGGAAGAAGGTAGCGAGTTAGCGGTCATCAATGAATCTGGGCGCCCGATTCCTTGGCCTGTCTTGCAATCCGTCGACGGTGCCGTGGTTATCCCATCCAACGCCAAAGGGTTTGCTCGCATCCCGGACGACTACCAACGCCCCCTGGTTATTTCAGCCCCCGGGTATATGCCTAGCTGGCTTGAAAACCCGCATCAATCCACTGCGGTACTACCCCAACGCCTGGATCACATTCAAGTGCAGGTGCCCACCAACACCACCAAGCTGCAGTGGCAAACCAATTCCCCCATCGTTTCCTTATGGCAGCCGGAAATGCCCGTGCGCCCAGGCCAAACTACCGTTTCTTTACCTCCCTTTCATCCCGCTCATTTCACCTTCACCGCTTACGATGCCAACGGCGCTCTGCTTGCCACCACCGAAGCGAGCATAAGCAAAAACGGGCAAACCGTGGTGATGCGCTAACAGAAACAGACCGTCAATATTCCCGCCCTTCCTTATCGGTGAAGCGGAAGCCGTCTTTGGTTTTGTGCGCACGTAAATCGTCATCCGGATATTCGGCCGTTTCCTCTTCCTTACGGCTGCCCACCACCATCAACACCACCTCCTCGGTGCTGCGATTCACCACATGATGTCCATCTGCCACGCCGGCGGGAAATCCGGCAAACATACCCGCTTGCAATTCGCGTGCGCCGGAATCCTTCACCAAAGTCGCACAACCTCGTAATACAAAAACCATTTCATCTTCCTGATGATGCCAATGGCGCAAGGCCGACATCGCCCCAGGCTGCAAAGAAATCAGATGCCAACCAAACTGGGTGATGCCCAAAGCATCGCTTACCGCCTTTTTTGCCCGCCCTGCCACGGCTTCAGCAAAAGGCGGCGGATAGCCCGTTCGCTCCCGCCACGGCAAGTCTTGAGGATGCAAAGGCTCGGGTAAAGACGACATCTTCCTACCCCCCCTACACCCAATCCACCTTGCGTTCACGGGCGCAGTTTTGCGCTTCTTCGTAACCGGCATCAGCGTGGCGCACCACACCCAGGCCCGGATCGTTGGTGAGCACCGCACGCAAGCGCGCATCCATCTCTTTGCTGCCATCGCATACGCAAACCTGCCCCGAGTGCTGAGAATAACCAATGCCCACACCACCGCCGTGATGCATGGAAACCCAAGTGGCGCCGGAAGCCACCGCCAACATGCCATTCAACAACGGCCAATCCGCCACCGCGTCGGTGCCATCTTTCATCGCTTCGGTTTCGCGATTGGGGCTGGCCACCGAACCACAATCCAAATGATCGCGCCCCAACACGATCGGCGCACTTAACTCTCCATCGCGCACCATGCGGTTAAATTCCAAGCCTGCCACCTCACGCTCGCCGTAACCCAGCCAGCAAATGCGGCTGGGCAAACCTTGGAAAGCCACCCGCTCCGAGGCCATCTTGATCCACCGACATAAACTCTCTTTATGCGGGAACAAACGCAAAATGGCTTCATCGGTTTTGCGGATGTCTTCGGGATCGCCGCTTAAGGCCGCCCAACGAAACGGTCCCATACCTTCGCAAAACAAAGGCCGAATATAAGCCGGTACAAAACCCGGGAAATCAAAGGCGTTTTCCACCCCCGCCTCCTCCTTGGCAAAGGCACGCAAGTTGTTGCCATAATCGAAGGTTTCGGCACCGCGCTGCTGCAACTCCAGCATGGCGCGCACATGACGCCCCATGGTGGCAAAACTGCACTTTTGGTAGGCGTCGGCATCGGCCACGCGTAGGGCCTCGGCCTCGGCCAAACTCATGCCATCGGGCACATAGCCCCCCAGAGGATCATGCGCCGAGGTTTGATCGGTAAGCACTTCCGGCACCACCTCGCGCGCAATCAACCGCGCCAACAGCTCGGTGGCATTGCAAGCCACCCCAATTGACACCGCCTCTTTTTTTGCACGCGCATCCAGGGCCCGATCGATGGCGGCATCCAGGCCCTCCACCACCTCGTCCAGATACCGCGTGCGCCGGCGAAACTCCAAGCGAGCCGCATCGACGTCGGCAATCAAGCAGGTGCCCTCGTTCATGGTGACGGCCAAGGGCTGGGCGCCACCCATGCCGCCGCAACCGGCAGTAACGGTTAGCGTGCCCCGCAAAGTGCCGCCATGGCTGCGGTTGGCGAGGGCCGCCAAAGTTTCATAGGTGCCTTGCAGAATGCCCTGAGTGCCAATGTAAATCCAGGAACCCGCCGTCATCTGCCCATACATCATTAGACCTTGACGCTCCAATTCGCGGAAATGCCCCCAATCGGCCCATTTTCCTACCAAGTTGGAATTGGCAATCAACACCCTGGGGGCGCCTACATGCGTGCGAAACACGGCGACCGGCTTGCCCGACTGCACGAGTAATGTTTCGTCCATCTCCAGGCGCTGCAAAGCGTCCACAATTTTTTGCGCCGCATCCCAATCCCGTGCCGCCTTGCCAGTGCCTCCATACACCACCAAATCCTCGGGGCGCTCCGCCACATCGGCATGCAAGTTGTTCAAAAACATGCGCAACACCCCTTCGATTTGCCAATTTTTGCAATGCAACTCGGGGCCGCGAAGGCCGGGTTGGGGGCCAGGGGTGAGCACCAGGCGAACTGGGGAGGTGATGGCAGTCATGATTTCCGATTGTAGCCAAAAAAATTTGGCATCTGCGTGAACCACAGCCTCCTCATTCCGTTTATCTGGCTTCCTTAGCTCCCTTACCCCAGAACCCATGATTGTTACCAGTCTGCTTGCCAGCATGGCATTTGCTCTCCCGCAGGAGCCCGCTCCGCAGGAACCGCAAGAACCCTCGCCAACCCAAGAGCTCCAAAAGCAAGAGCGAAAAATCCCCACATCCTTGCAGGAGATCGTGGTGGTTGCCACCCGCCTTGCCGAAGACCTCTTCGAAATCCCCCGTTCGGTCACCGTCATCGACCAACAGCGCTTGCGGGAAAACGCCCCCCGTACCGCTGCTGAAGCCCTGCGCATGCAGCCGGGCATGTGGATTCAACGTACCGGCCACTCCGGCGGCGCCCCCATCATCCGCGGCTTCATGGGCAAGCGTGTGATTTACATGTTCGACGGCATCCGCCGCAACACCGCCAGCTTGTTCAACGGCCCCAATGGTTTCCTTGGCACGGTCGACGCCCTCGACATCGACCGCATTGAAGTTTTGCGCGGTCCCGGCTCGGTGCTCTATGGCTCCGACGCCATCGGTGGTGTCATCAACGTCATCACCAACGAAGAGGCGCTCTACTCCAAGGGTGGCCTCGATACCGGCGGTCGTTTGCATACCCGCTTCGCTAGCGCCGACCACGAAGCTTCCGCCCGCGTCGAAGGCTATGTCTCCGGCGAAAAGGCCTATGCCTTTTTAGGCGCCACCCGCCGCAACATCGGCAACGTCACTTCCGGTCGCGAAGGTGGGCTGCAAATCCCCACCACTTGGCATGAGAAGAACTACGACATCGAATCTGGCTTCCGCCTCAGCGATAAGCAAGATGTGCAGTTCTTCGTGCAAAGTTTTGATCGCCCCGACAGCACGCGTTTCGATAAACCCGACCGCGTCACCCGCAACCAGCGAGATTTGTACGGGGCTCGCTACTTCGCCCGCGACCTTGCTTTCGCCGACACGGCTTCGGTTACCGCTTACTATCACCGCCAACAGAAAATCAACGACGACCCCACCCGCGACTCGCTCACCCTCGACCGCTCCACGGGTTTGGATGTGCAGTTGGAAAAGGGCTTCGGTAGTGCCGGGTCGCGCTTGGTTTACGGCCTCACCGCCATTGGCGACGACGTGGCCAAAAGCAACCCCCAAGGCGGCACCCGCGACCCCGATGCCACCTGGACCGACATGGCTGGTTTCGCCTTGATGGAAATGTACATGGCCGAAGATTGGCGAGTCGATGTAGGTCTGCGCGTCGACCGCACTCGCCTAAAACTCTCCACACTCCCATTCAATGAATTGGATCCCCTCATCCAATCGGCCATCAACAACGGGGAACTGTCGATGGCTGATTTGGCACTCGAAAATACCAACACCGCGCTCACGGGTGGTGTCGGCATGAGCTGGTTTCTCACCGAAGACCTCACCGCCTTCACCAACCTCAGCCGCGCTTTCCGTGCGCCCAACAAGTCCGACCTGTTCAGCTTTGGACCTTGGACCAACGGCTTCAATATGCCCTCGCCCAATGTAGATCCGGAATCTTCCTGGACTTACGAACTCGGCATGCGCGGCCAAAACCACAACACCGCTTGGGAAGCTACTGGCTTTTACACCGAGCTGGACAACGCCATCGTTTCCGAACCTGGCACTTTCAATGGCTCCTCCTTCGTCGACCTCGACGGCGATGGGCAGCGCGATCCAAGCGGGCAGGAAGACGTCTACTTGAAGACCAACTCCGCGGACAAAATCACTATCAAAGGTGTGGAACTGCAAGGCACGCATTACCTAGCTTCGCGCTGGACCAAATTCCTCACCAAATCCGGGGCCTTCTCGCTGTTTGGCAATGCTTCCTGGATTGACGGCACCAACCAAGCCACTGGTGGGCCTCCGGATCGTTTGTTCCCCACCAACGCTTTACTCGGTGTACGTTGGGAAGATTCCCGCAATGCCGCCCAGCGCACCAAGTGGGTGAGCTTCGAAGCCTGGATGGTCGACAGTTTTGACGACATCGCCGCCTCTCGCGCAGGCGACCCCGCCTTCAAAACCAACCCCCAAGATCGCAGCTCCGACATCCTCGCTCCCGGGCCCCGGGTTCCCGGATTCTCGGTGTTCACCCTACGTGGCGGGGTAAAAGTGAATGATCGGGTTTCTGTTTCCCTCGCCGTTGAAAACCTCAGCGACCGGCTGTATCGCGTGAAAGATTCCAGAATCGACGCACCTGGCATCAATTTCGTGGCGGCCGTCGATATCCTTCTGTAATGAAGGAGATGGATTGTGCGGGCAGGGGTATTGGGTTGCCCCTGCCCGCGCTTCTTTTGTTGTGCTGCTGGAGCTTCCTCGGCTCCACTCTTTACCCCCAAAGCCCTAGCCCGGCGCAAGACACCCCCACCCACAAGGCTTTATTTTTAGGAGTTTGGGATCGCGCTCAACCCCTACTCGATCGCGTTGGCCCCGCCGCTCACTTTGCGGTGCAGTTTGTCAACGACGAAGCCATCGGCAAACTCTCGGCAGAGGATTTGGCCGATACCGATTTGATTTTAGTGCTCAACATTCACCCGGAGCCAGCAATTGCGTTGATCGAACCGTTGCGCACCATGCATGAGGCGCATCCCGAAATCCCCATCCTCGCCCTCGACCAGCGCGACACGCAAAAAGGTCTGGAGCGCCGGGGCTTATTGCAACGCGATGCCACTTTGCAAAGTTATTGGCGCAACGGCGGTGCGGAAAATTATCGCCGCATGTTCGCTTTTCTTGCGCATGATTATCTCGGCGACGACATCTCGGTATTGCCGCCCATGGTGGTGCCCGATACCGGTATTTGGCACCCGGATGCGCCCCATATTTTCGACAAAATCGAAGACTTTGTGCAATGGCAAGCACAACGCCCTGACGCCCCCACCGGCGACCATGTGGTTTTGGCCACACAACGGAGTTTTGTTTTGCTCGACGATGTAAAAGTGCATCGGGCGATTGTAAGCGAATTAGAAAAACGCGGGCTGCAAGTGGTGGTGATGTTTGCCGACCAGCAAGATGTTTTCCTCGACATGTTGCGCATATGGTCCCCGCAAATCCTTTTGGACGACGGTCATTCTTCGCCCATGTTGTTGGCCGGAGCCACCGAGCTGGATATTCCCCAGATGAAGGTGATTTCCATGTTGCGCTCCACCTTGGAAGAATGGCGCAATTCGCCTTTGGGCTTGGAGCCCGGCGATGTGGGGCTGCATTTGATTTCGCAAGAGGTCTACGGCATTGCCGACCCGCAAATTGTCGGCGGCATGACTGCCCACCTTAGTGGTTATCGCCTGCATGAACCCGAGCCCGAGCGCATTAGCCACATGGCTGATCGGGTCTTAGCTTGGCTGGAGCTGCGGCGCAAAACGAATGCCGAAAAACGCATTGCTTTGATGTATTACCACAAAGATTTGGGCGGTTCGGATTTGGTACGCGGCAGCCCAAGTGGGGCCTTTCTGGACGGTCCGGAATCTTTGTACCGCCTCTTGGTAGCGATGAAAGCTGCTGGCTACCGAGTCGACCCGATGCCACAGGACGCGGAAGAGCTGTTGGCATGGATGTTTCAGCGCGGACGCAACTTCGGAGTTTGGGCTGATGGTGACAAAACCAAGTTGGTGGATGAGGGTGATCCGGTTTTGCTTCCAGTGTCAACATATCGCAAGTGGTTCCGCGCCCTGCCGGCAATGGTGCAAGAAGATGTGGTGAGCAATCACGGCGCGGCGCCGGGTTTGCAAATGACCTGGCGTGAAAACGAAAAGGATTTTTTCCTGATTCCACGTATCGATTTAGGTGGGGTTGTGTTGCTGCCGCAACCAGCACGCGGCCCGGAAAACGATCCCAAGCTACTGCACTCGCGCGACATTCCCCCGCCGCATCAATACCTTGCACTTTATTTATGGCTGCAAGAACAGGCCCAGGTCGACGCCATCATTCACTTCGGCACGCATGGCTCCGAGTTGTTGTTGCCCCTGCGTGGGACGGGCCTTGGCAACACCGATTATGGCGACATTGTGCTTGGGCGCTTGCCCAACATCACGCCGTGGATTTTAGACAACGTGGCGGAAGCGACTTTGTCGAAGCGGCGGGCTTATGGAGTTTTGGTGGATCACCAAGTGCCTGCTTATGAGGCTGCCGGACTTTCTCCGCAGCTGTTGCAACTGCAAAGCGATTTGCAAAAGTATGTCGACTTGGACGAGGGCGTGGTGCAAAGTCGCTATCGCAATAGCATTCTGGAGTTGGCGCGCAAGGAGGGTTTGACAACACCGGATAAAGATGAAGATTTCCAACAACAAGAGGCGCGCGAGATGTTGGAAGAAGTGGAGAGCATTCGCAATCGGGTGGCGCCGATGCATTTGCATATTCTTGGCCAACCACCCGATCCCAAGCGCTTGCGGGCCATGGTGACCACGATGTTGGGCTCGGCCTTCTCCCGCAGTTATCCAAGTCGCGCGGAGGCCGAAGCGGACGTCGAGGCGGCGATGTTGGCTGAAGAGTCGGCGGATGCCGATAGTTGGCAAGGCAAGGCGCAAGAATATCGACGTCGTTTGTTGGACACGCACAACGAAATCGACAATGTGTTGCATGCTTTGGATGGAGCTTTTGTGCCGCCTGGCCCCAGCAATGATCCTTTGCGCAATCCGTCAGCGGTGCCCACCGGGCGCAATATGTATGCGCTCAATCCCGAGGAGATTCCCACCCCCACAGCGTGGGCGATTGGAGTGGAATTGGGCGACAAGTTGTTGGAGCGTGGGCCGCTGCACAAAGTAGCTTTCGATCTCAATGCGTTTGAAACGATGCGCGACTACGGGGTGATGGAGGCCGAGATCTTGTACCTAATGGGTGTACGCCCAATTTGGGATGAAAATGGATTGGCAGCCGACGTGGAAATTATCCCGCAGGAAGAACTGAAACGCCAGCGAGTGGATGTGTTCATTGCCATTAGTGGCACGATGCGCGACAACTTCCCCTCGCGGATTCGTCTTTTCGATCGGGCGGTACGGATGGTGGCCGAGCTGGATGAAGAAAACAACGAAGTGCGCAAAGCCACTTTGAAACGAGAGCAGCAGCTATTGGAAGAAGGCTTTGCGCCCAAGCAAGCCGAGTTGTTGGCCCGGGCGCGGATTTTTGGACAGAAGCCAGGGCAATATGGCACGCGCATTTTGTACATGGTGCCGAAGTCGGGCTCTTGGGATTCGGAAAGGGAGGTTGCTGATGTGTACATAAACACGATGTCTTATGTTTACACCGGTGACATCTGGGGAGATAAGGTGGAAGGGCTTTACCAACATGCAATGTCGGGTTCCGACTTAGTATTGCGCAACTGGGCATCCAATATGATGAGCCCGCTTTCCAACCACCATGTGTATGAATATGCGGGCGGCCTCAGCCTTGCCCTTACCACGGTTGATGGTAAGCAACCTGATTTATTGATTAACGACGTTCGGGAAGAGCCGAAGTTGCGAGATTTTGACGGGGTGATGCAGGAAGAGTTTCATGCCACTTTGCTCAACCGAAAATGGGTGGAGGGCATGAAGGAGAATGGTTATGCCGGGGCCGGGCAGATGTCCACCCTAGTGAAGAATAGTTTTGGTTGGGAAACGGTGCGTTCTGGTGCGGTCGGTCAAGCGATGTGGGATCAAATCGACGAGGTGTATTTGCAGGATCGTTATCAACTTGATTTGCAGCAGTGGTTTGCCGAAAACAACCCGCATGCCTTCCAAGAAATCGCCGCCACCATGCTCGAGGCCAATCGCAAAGAGTACTGGCAGGCCAGCCCGGAGCGACTGCAAGAGATTGCGCGCATGTATGCGGAGTCGGTGGTAGAGCATGGGTTGTCGGGAGGTTTGGTGGACGGCGGCAACCACAAGTTGGAGGACGAAGTGGTTCGTTTTCTCAACGATGCTGGCAACCTGGATTTGGCCAATGCTTATCTTGATAAAGTTGCGGCCAGCCAGGGCAAACCGGTTAAAAATCGGGTGCGTGGTATGGAACTTGCGGCCAAGGAGAAGCCTCAACCCAAAGCGCAACCCCAGCAAAGCGGTACCGACGTTGATTGGCGCCTGCCCCTCCTTGCCGGCGGGGCCTTGCTAGGATTTTTCCTCATCGGATTCACCCGACGCTTCCTGCGCTCCTAATGTTTAGCCTCCTCCCTCTGCTATCCCAGGCCCTACTTTGGCCGGTGATTTTGCTGCTGTTATCAGGCGTGGCCATCTCCGTGGCCATGTGTGGTGGATTGTTGGGGGAATATTTGCGACGTCGTCGCTGGTATCACCAGCGGGCTGCTTTGCTGCAAAATTTCATCGCCAACCGCGAAGCCAAACCAAGCCAAGAGCATTTGGCAGCAACTTTCCGGCAATGTGGGCTAAATCCAGAAGTTTTGCAAGGAAATCCTGATTTTGACAAGCTTCTCGACGACTACCAGTTGCGGATGCAACGGCGTTTGGCGCGAGTCAACTTGTATGTGCGTATTGGTCCTATGCTTGGTTTGGCGGGCACGCTTATTCCTCTTGGGCCTGGTCTCATGGCGCTTTCTTCTGGCAATGTAAACGCTCTTTCCGATCAATTGGTAATTGCGTTTACGTCGACGGTGTTGGGGCTCTTTGTTGGTGCTGTTTGTTTCACCATTCATTTGGTACGCCGCCACTGGTATGCCAAAGATTTGTCGGATCTTGAATTCCTTTTGCAGCGTTGGCAGGCATGAGAACGGGCCGCAGCATCGACGACGACGAGGAAGACCCGCTCACGGGTTTTGCCAACCTATTTGATTTGGGCATTGTTTTTGCCCTGGGTTTTATGGTTTCGCTGATTACCTACTTGGGATTGCCCGAGTTGTTGGGTAAGGAGGATATGGTGCTGGTAAAAAACCCAGGAGCTGAGGATATGGAAATGATTATTAAGTCGGGGGAGCACCTGGAGCGGCTGCAGCCTACGGGAGGAAGTTTGGCTGGGGAAGGCGGGGAGAAATTGGGGACGGCGTATCGGCTGCCTTCTGGGGAAGTGGTGTACGTCCCCGCAGACCCAGAATTTGACAACTAATCGAATCTGGCCTACTTCGCTGGGCACTAAGACATCTTCTTGGGCCACCTCCAAGCCAAGATTTCCGGCCCCGAAATCCTCTCCCGCATCACTCCCAGCACCATCGCTGGGGTGACCGTCGGCGTCTTCACCGTAATCCCCCG
>JAJRZS010000041.1 GCA_024275135.1 Planctomycetota bacterium
AAGGAGCCATGGTGAGACACTTTCGCCGACTTGCCGGGTACTTGCGGGAGGATTCGATTCGGCGAACACTTCGCTCCGAGACCAAGTGGTTCCACGCTCCGCCTGAGGAAATCGACGGCCGGAAGGAGAGCCAGCTTCGCTTCGTGGAGCCGACCGAGGATTCGCGTTTTAAGACCTGCGTTCCCCTCCTCTCCCTGCGGGCGGCCGCCGGGGGCTTTGGCGAGGAACAAATGGTTGAACCAGATGGCTGGGTGCAGCCCGATGTCCGGCGCAAGCTTGCCCCTGGCATGTTCGTGGCCCAGGTCGTCGGCAAGTCGATGGAGACGCGGATCCCTGATGGTTCCTATTGCCTGTTCCGAAGTCCCGTGGAGGGCACACGCCAGGGCAAAACCGTCCTGGTACAACTCCGGAGCTCGGTCGACCCGGAGTCGGGAGAACGTTTCACCGTCAAGCGATACTTCAGCGAAAAAGTCGAAACGGAAGAGGGCTGGCGTCACATGCGAATCGAACTCCGGCCGGAGAACCCTGAATACAAACCAATCTCCCTGGATCCCGAGGAGAGCGAGCAGCTTAGTGTGATTGCGGAGTTTCTCGAAGTTTTGTAGATCGGCTTTTCTGTGCAGATCTCCAACTTTGTTCATGAATTCATTCTTGTTGTTGTTGGGGTCGGTGCAGTTCGGTATACAGGAATGCGTTTTGTGGCAAGGGTGCTTTCTTGCTCTGACAAGATTTGAGAAAAAGTTTGATACCTTGTGAATTTGAAGTCCTTACCAGGAATAAGCCAGGTTCGGTATCCTGTAGCCATGTCGTTTACAGCAGCGGATCAGCTCCAACTTTTACAGCTGCAGGCCTGTCGGTCTATTGCCGAACGCAAAAATGCGGATGAGGCGGTGGTTGTCCCCAACGAAGGAAATGCAAAGGACTGTGTGGAGGGTTCGCGCCCCCCCTCTATACCCAAACAATGGCGATTGCTTCCTGCAAAGGCCGAGCTTTTTCCTTGGCAAAAAGAAGCTATCGATAACTGGCTAAAACAGAAAAGAGGGACAGTAAAAGTTGCTACGGGTGGAGGGAAAACTTGGTTTGCACTGGCAGTGGCACAGGAGGCACAGCGCAAGATAGACCCCGATCTACGTTTAGTGATTGTTGTTCCCACGATCCCTCTAATGCACCAATGGGTGGATGATTTGCGGAAAAGCAACCTTCCCGAATCATGCATTGGCATGCTCGGCGGAGGACAGGAATGCCAATTCGAAAATCCTGTTCGTGTCGTTGTTGCAGTGCTTAACTCTGCTCGCCGATTATTGCCAAACCTGGTGAAGAAAGCAAAGATAAGTTCTCACTTACTCTTGGTGGTTGACGAGTGTCATCGAGTGCATGCCAAGGAGTCTCAACAGGTATTTGAGGTAAAGCCAGCGATGACTTTGGGTTTGTCGGCAACCCCAGAATCAAGCACGGATGATTCTGAAAGGGGCGATAAGTCTTACGCGGAAAGTGTTGCGGGGAAAGCCTTGGGGCCCATTTTTTACGAACTCACTTTAGCCCAAGCTTTAGAGGCCGGATTGCTCGCTCCTTTTGAGGTGCATCATATCGGGATCCCACTTACGGGGGATGAAGGTGGAAAATATGAGCGTCTTAGTCGGAAAATTTCTGATTTGCGTAAGGAGTTGCAGGCTGTCTATCACAAGAGTAGGTCAAAACAAGGGTTTTTGGCTTGGTGCCAAACAAGAGCAAGTCGCAAGGGTGACGCTTCTGCCGCTAGGTTTGTGGGACTTAGCGCCGAGAGAAAGCGGCTTCTCTATCGCGCAAAGTTAAGGAACCAGGCGGTGTTGGGCATATTGAGTCATCATCTGGATGCAGACCCTTCCACTCGGTGCATTACCTTTCACGAGGTGATAGATCAAGTGGATGCGCTTTTCGAGCAGGCAAAGGATTTGAGGATCCCTGCCGTTTTGGAGCACAGCAAACTACCAAGCAGCCTGCGGGAAGAGTCTTTAGAAGCGTTTCGGGCTGGTGTTGCCCGTGCCATTATCAGTGCCCGCAGTTTGGTGGAAGGATTTAACGTACCGTCTGCCGATGTTGGAGTGATTGCCGCCTCATCAAGTTCGGTGCGGCAAAGAATTCAGAGTCTTGGTCGTATGTTAAGGCGTAAGGAAGGCGGAAAACTTGCAACGGTATATGTTCTCTATGCCATGAAAACAGAGGACGAGCGAATTTATGAGCAAGCGGATTGGGATCACATAGTTGGTGCTGAGCGCAATCGGTTTTTTTATTGGACACCAAAACCAGGAGAGACTTGGCCACAGGGTTTAGAGGAAGTTGAGGATGCGCCGCGCGCTTATCTTCCTCGCCCCGAAGATGCCGACCTAGAGACCATAGTTCCGGGCGACCCCTGGCCTGCAAGGCCTGATGGGAAAAGCTTTCGTATCGATCTTGACGGTAATCTTCGGGATGAAGAAGACAACCTTTTCGAATTGGAGGATGAACTGAGAAGGCAAATCAAGGAGATTAACCCTGGGAGAAGGTTGAAGCTTGCAACCACGGGGCACCTCATTGCATTCCGGCCTAATCATGGCTCGACCCGAGGGTGGGTTTATGTTGGAAAGTCAAAAAAAATTGCCAAAGCCAAACAGGAAACAAAAATCTCGGTTACGAAAAAAATTCCCCTGCGACTTCGGCAGTCCCGGGGAGTGAGGAGAATTGCAAAAAGTTTATCTAAGGGGCAAGAGGTTTACGCGCTGCAAACTGAGCATGCACAAGATGCCGAACGAGGGCGCGCTGCAGAAGAATTGTTGAACTGGATAGGGCGAATGGAGCAATCCAAATCCTCCAAGATTTACAAGGTTTTTTGGGATGGCGAACACAAATATTGGCTGGAGTTGGGTGGAAAAATAATTCCCTATCAAAAAAATTGCCACCATTAGAATTTTCAAGCTAGAATCTACTTCCCACCTTCCCCGTTCCAAACCCCCATGTTTGAATCGTTTTACCCTGCACCCTTTTGGAGAGGACCTTACTCTCCACGCCGTGGCTTCAATACCGATCTTACTATTCGAGGTAGACAGCTGATTTTGCGTGGCGATTCCGCTTATGGAAGTGCCAATTGGATAGCTGACAAAGAGGAGGATGCTATTTTTGATTTAATCGATCGTGTATGTGCAGATTACGATGGCGGACACATCAAGATTTACCCCACGGGGCATGTAATTAAGCCTCTTCGGGAAAATGAAACTGGAAAAAGAAAGTGCGTTGGACGCTTGAGCGACGTTCGTTGTTGTTTGCGCTTCTTGCATAAAGACCATGAATTATCGGCTGAATCGTTTAGACAATATTCTCCCGGAGATCCGGTTCCCATTCCCTTTTTCGGCATGGAAGCTATTTTGAAACCAAATGGATCCCTAGTGAATTATGCGGAAATGGTGACTGACTATGGAAGAGAAAAGCACAATTTTATGTTGGCTGGAGCGGACAGCAGCCTGGTAGATGGCTTTCGTGAGGCCAGGGGATGTCAGGAGAGTGGACAACTCATTATGTTGGCCTGATGAAGGAAATATCATTTGATAAGGAATGGGTTGAATCTTGCGAACATTCCGATGATGACTTTGTTGCCGATGATGACTTTGACTTTTTTGATGACTTAGATGATGAAGTACCCTTTTGATCCATGAATCCAAAACTTTACCCAAAACTTTTTCGCGGACCTTGGCCAAAAAATGTGAGCCGTGCTGCAAAATACTCCTTACGACATATTGAAGATGAGTGGAAAGTCACCGTGTTGTATCAATGTTCTGCCGGAGAAAGGTTTCTTGCTGTGGATGGTAATCAAGACGATCTTGTTGCCAAGGTGAACACGATAAAAGAATCCCGTGGTGGAGGAGTCGGTGGCGTTTTTTACATTAACGAATACTGTCAAATTCTTGTGCCGGTTCCGCATCGCGAAAAGGATGGCACCAATGTGCATGTTTTTTACGCGGGAATGTTTGAAGGAGATCTTTCCTTTCAGTTTGAGGGAAAACCTTTGTATACAGCACCAATTCATAGCGATGGTTCGTCGTTGAAACCTGGTGATGAATGGGTTGGTCCGAGGCCGGGAATTGCCTATGTTTTAAAGGCGGGTGGTAATGATATTTATTACGAAACACCGGCCTTGTCTGGTGGTGAGCAACCTAAAGTTCGGCCCGGCGTTTCCCGTAAGGTATTTTTGTCGCGAGTGCTTGGTGCGGGGGGCGCTTGGATAGAGCTTGTTCCCCAATTCGAGAATTGAGGGGACATAAGGGTGGACGTTTCTACGTGAATGAACATGGAGCTATGTTCACCCCAATCGCCAACCCCTATGGAGAAATCCGCTATTGGTATTGTGGGCCTATTGATTTTGAATGTTGGTTTCCCGAGCCGAAGGTTTGAGGGGGTTGCTCTAGGCAAGATTCAACAAGAAAGCAAGACATTGTTGAACAAAGCATGCGAATCTTTTAACCCCTGCCGCTGACCAGATGCTCAGAGACGAGCTGTCCCCTACGCATCAAGACTCGTTTGGAATTGAACGCCCATCCAATTCTCCATGGTTGTGGTGACAGGAGAATTCTTGAGAGTGGAGGGTGTCCGTCGTCGGCTCCGCCATATAAACGAAGAACTCCTCCAATACATACGGGAGATTGGTCTACTAGTAGCTTCTGCCCATCGCACCTCGTTTATCCCCCGGGTGCTTTGCTCTGGCCCACAGCAAAACCACCTTTACCACTTCTCGTTCACGGTGTCCCGTGGAGGATCTATTTTCTGCAGCTCGATCGATTATTCTGAATCTGACAATCCAGCCCAAGGAGATGGATGACATCATGCTAAAACTTGGCGTTACCAAACGACAGGCCGATCTGAGGCTGCAGCGGTTGACGGAAGAGGGCCTGTTAGAGAAACGCACCTGATCTGCCTGCTATTCCATTCGTGAGCGGAGTTTGTTCGAAGGCCTAGATGCGAAATGTGACCAGGGGGCGATTTTCCTAAGTGGCGCTACCGGGTTTGGGCATGCAAAAAGTTGTAGCTTGATGTTTTTAGCGCTACGATTCGAGAAAAACAATAGTAGCCCCTTACACCCACCCAGGTTGAGGGTAGCCATCTTCGAATTCCGGGAGCGAATTGGAAATTTCCTTTCCTAATACCTCGCATGCCGGCTCGGGGGGCAAGATGAGGAGAGATTTCCAGTTTGAATTTTCCAACACAGAGTGCAAAACCCTAAGTTGCTCATCCCTATCCATGTTTCGTGGAAAATCATAACACAGTTCTTTTAGTATTGTTTTGACCAAGCATTCCGTGTTGGAAAACTTCCGAAATTCTTTTGCAAGGGATTCTAAAATAAGATGAACTTTAGGCGCTGCTTCCTTGCATGCACGGTTGAACTGATCTTCCGCAAAATTTTTTTCCCCGTGCTTTATTCGCTCAATCAAGCTGAAGATAGGGCGGTTTGTGCCAGGATGAGGATTGTGCGAAAGATAATTGATAACTTTTTCCGTTGCGCCCCAGAAAGCTTGGATTTCAGATGAATGGAAGCAATAAAACACTACTTCAGTTGGGAGGATGCGAACCCAAAAGCACAATACGGTGTTTTTTATTGGAGGAAATTTCATAAAATTCAGAAAAAAACCAGAGTTCTTGAACACATCAACAACCTCTTCTTCAGAGTAATACTTCCTAATAAGGTGGAATTCCCTTGATGTCTGCTTTGTCATGTCATGGGGGGCTTTGAGTACTTTGAAAGAGATAGTCATGCTAAGGCGAATTCCTTTTTTGATCAAGTGGCTACTTACTACCTTGGTGCGTTCAAAATTGCAAGGTTCATGCCTTGACAATTCGCGAAAACCATAATAAAAGAGAACTATCTTTCAACCTGATGCTCGTCCCGCCCCCAATGGATCAACCTTTCAGTCGCCCCCGCCCTTACGAATCAGAGGAAATTTGGATCAACTTTTGTCGTACGTGGGATCGCCTTCAAGAACAAGGTAGTGGTTTTTTACCGAAATTTGAGTTAACGAAGCCATTGCTTGAAGACGCGCTTCGTGGGATTTCGTCTAGGTTTTTTTACCTTGTGGACGAAGCTTCGTTCATGATGAAAATTCTGGCAAAGATTGAAGGCCAATCGCTGCCATCCTCGCCTCAAATTGCGAGGATTCACTTGGATTCCATTTCCTTGCGGCTGGTAAAAGAGGAGTTGAGGGAAAAGTCGAGCTCTTTATTTGATCCTCTTGCCCCTTGGCATCAGTTCCGAATACGACATAACTCCTTGCGCCGCAGTTTCCGCATGTATTTTTTGGCCCCGTTGCAGCCAGTGAATAAAGCGCGGCATTTGGTTCAGACCTCGAAACGTTTCCCCAACCAACACTGGCTAAGGCTTTGGATCGAACTAACGGAGGACATTCCGAGATCATGCCTGCCGGCTGCATGGTGCGAAATAGCTGACAGAGCAAGTTATTCAACCATTCGGTCTCAGGATGTTGCTTGGCCACATTTGCTTGTTCCTTCACGAAGCGTTGCTTCAAAGATTGCTGTTGCTTTTCATCGCGCCGCAGCCTTGGTGGAAAGTCGCACTGTGGGGCAGTCCGAACTATTACTTCCTGAGGGCGTAGTACCGAAGTCTATAGTTCAGTTTTCAAAGGGTTTTCAAAAGACGTTGGATTCCTTTGGTGGTATTCCGCGCGAGGATTCAAGAATTCATGAAGCTGCGGGATATATCCTGGAATTGCAGTCTGGGGACGAGCGCCTTGTCAACTGTTTTGACGCGAAAAAATTGGTTTCATTAAGTGCAGAGTTAGGTTTTGATGCCTTCAAATCTCACATGCTTTTGGGCGCTACCCACGACCGTGGAGGGAACTCCGAACAAGCTAAGTGGGAGTTTCAAAAGGGATTACAGAAAGCTGATTCCATCGAGAAAATTGCAGATGCGCTTGCCAACATGGCTATTCAGGCCTTGTTGGCTGGTAGAATGTCCGAGGCCCAGAATTGGATTCGAGAAGCTTTGAGTTACCAACCCCAACGTCGATTTGTTCAGGAATGCGCTATCGCAATTCGCTCTGCTCAGTCCTTCCATGGAGATGCTCAAAGTGCCTAAGCTCCTTTTGTTTGTAGTTTTGCTGCTAGGTGGCAATCTTCTTGCCGGCCAGACCCCACAGCAATCAAGTGGTGTTTTCGCAGCAGATGTCCAATTGCATCCAAATCAAGGTGGGGACCTTCCACCGCATGGATATGGGGGCATTACCGGCACTTGGGATCATTGGTCTCGACGGTCCCTTCGGCCCTAAAAACAGCGAGCATGAACTCTCGGTGGTGGGTTGTTTTTGGCCTTGTCATTCTTGGCCTAATGGGTTTGGTATGGATGGTCAAGGATCATGGCCAGCCCGAAGGGCATTTACGGGGTTTGCAAACAGCGGCACAAGACTCGCTTTCTAAAGCAGAACCTGCAGGTAAAGATAATTTACAAAATGATGCAGAGACTTTGCCCGGAGCGGATTCCACCCTGGAAACGAGTTTGAAGCGCCATGAAACAACCTATTATTACAGTGTCAAAGCGGAGGCCTCCTTGGAACTTCTGCATGGTGAATATTGGGTGATTGCTCATACGGAGGATCTCGATAGAAAGCTTGCCGAACAGCATTCCTTTGCTTTTAGTCTATGGGATACATCCTTAGCAGCAAGTGGGGCCATCGAAAAAGGCATCATCCAATTTTCCCAACCTAAAATGAAGTCGGTAAAGGAATATGCTCTCCTCCTTGCCTGTCCAGGTTATGCTCCAAAAGTTGTAAAGATTTCTTCCTCTCCGGAAGAAGAAGAGATTCTCCTCAAACCAATCGATCCAATTCTATTGCATGTTGTCGATCCGCAAGGACATGGCTTGCCCGGAGCTCAGTGTTGGTTGCGCCCAGACGGACATAGCCAGCCACCACCTCCCAAACATTGGCTTGAGGGGTTGCAGTCTAGGGGGTTTGGTACTTCCGTAGTTACGGATCCAACAGGCCTTGCCACTTTTCCTACTTGCATCCCGGGACCTTGGAACACAATTCAAGTTTTCCCAAGCGAGGTTTTTGCCGGAGGAACTTTGGTCGGTCTCGAGCCCGGTACGGAAACCACCTTGGTGTGCAAGCAGGCATTTTCATTTGTGGGAAGGCTCCTTTCCAAAGCAACTAACGAGCCACTGCAAGGATCCGTAGTTTTTGCGGCTCAAAATGAAAGCATGGAGATGAAAGCCGTGCTAACGGTGGAAACCAATGACCAAGGTGAGTTTTTTGCAGAGCGGCTTCCGGCAGAGGTTCCTTTTGTCATGGCAAATGCCTTCGCTGAGGGGTATGTAACCCAAATCCTCTATCTTCCAAATCCAGAAATCGACGAAGCCATAGAGCGCGACATTTTTTTGGAAGAGGCCAGTTCAGTACGCTTAAGGCTCCTTACCTCTTGGGGTGAGCCTGTTCCCAATACACTAATCAGTTTTCGCGAACACCGTTATGGATGGGAAAGCCCTGCGTTGACTACGGATGAACAAGGTGTAGTCTTGTTTCCACCTGTGTTGCCGAAGGGAAAGCCATTGGCAGCTATTCTCAAGGTAGAACAAGGATTTTGGATGCGCGCAGAATCCAACTTGGTTCCCGGGATCGAGGAACTAATCGTAGACCATCTTTGTCGTATTCAATCGATTACGGTGCGTGGACAAATTTCGGCGGCGGACGCAATTACCGAATGCAGTTGGCATTCCTTGGCGGAAGAGTGCCCAGGCGAAGTGCAATGGAAATATGGTGAGGTTAGTCCTTTATTGGCCACTGGCCCCGGAATTTTGGAGTTGACCACCGCTTCCGGGAAGAACAGCCGACAGCCTATTTCTCTTCAAGAAGGCTGTGAAAATTTAGTCGACTTCTTCTTTCATCCCACCCAAATAACGTTTCAGTGGAAGGGAGAATCTCCCGCACAGGCGACACTAGTCGATGCGTTTGGCGGAACCCCCATAACCTTCTCCATAGAGCCGGGGAGTGTAGAGCTAGCTTGCTGGCCAGGAACCTTTTCTTTAACCCTTGAGGACGGTACCAATACTCGAACCCTGGGACCCTTGCAGGTGCCTGGGGAAGGGCTCGATTTAGGTTCCTTGGAAATGGCTGGAGATACAGGAGTTGTTTTTGGTTCGGTGGTGGATGAAAAGAACCATCCTATTGCCGGTGTTTTTGTCGATTTGCGTGAAATTGGTGGGCCGGGTGTTTATTTTGGCGGTACAGATGCGGGAGGACTTTTTTCTATAGGCGCCGTTCCCGCAGGGGAATATGAGCTGGTGATTTCAGGAGATTACCTTTATGGGGGTAGGCTCCCGGATGCTCGCATCCCCGTTTTTTTGCAAGATGAGGAAAAAGCGGGGCCTTATGAAATGACCCTATCCATGGAGGATGGCCTGAAGGGTGTCGTGACTCCTCGTTCCCCGGCCGGTGGAACAGCGTGGATTCAACGCCAAACCCATGTTGAAAGCAAAGATCTGTCGGCCTTAGGAACATTTCAATTTGCTCTCCCGCAAACGGACGTTTGGGTGGGAGTTTCCCTCCTGAAGCGAGGAGCGCTATTGCTCAATGCCCAAACAATTGGCCCCGGAGAGCATAATGTGCAGGTTTCATGGCCTCCGCCCAAGAACACCGTGAAGATGGTTGATGAATCGGGAGAGCCGCGCACCGATTTGGATTTGCAGGTTTTCCTTGACGGCCAGGTTTTGCCCTTTCGAGCCGTTCCGGACGCAGAAGGAGAACTTGAAATAGGATTCCCATCTGGATTCCCAGGAGTTGTCCAGATCAAAACTCCACAAGGCGAAGCTTCTGTTTGGTCCGCTGAAAGTCTTATGACCACTGATGCCATTACCATTCCCAAAATAGGGGGCAGAGATCGTGTTTTGGTTCGAAGCGAAGACGGCCACCCCCTTGGCATGGCTTTGGCTATGCGCTTCGGTGTGGGCGACGTTTTGCGTACAGATGCACAGGGTGTCGTAGAGTTGCCGCCTTTTGATGGCCAACATCCATTTCTCTTCCATGCTCGAGGCTTTTTGAATGTTTGGGATGACGGCATTGGAGACCGTGAGGTGGTTTTGTTTCCACTGCTTTCTGGGTTTAGCTTAGATTTGGGGGATGCCCGCATGCAAGTAGAGTCGTCCATGCACCATGTTGTTTCATTGGAATTGGAGGCTGTAACACTGCCAACCGAGATGGCTGCGTTTGCTCCTCAATTCCTAAACTTACCGCCTAAGCAAAGAGTTTCGCTGCCAAACTTGGCGCGCGGTGTTTATCTGGCGAAGTTACGGGATAAGGAAGGAAACACTCTATTTCAAAAACAAATCACAATTACAGAAAGCGGGCAAACCTTCGAATGGTAAGAGGCAGGCACTCCTTCCTGGCGGCCTCGTTCCCAACACTAAAATTTCAAAGTCCGGCAAAGGAGAGCCATCCAGCTTAGTGATGCTGCCGTATACCTAACAGTATTCTCCGTAGGAAATGGGTTCAAGGTCGACACCCTCCTTTGTAATGCGGACATTGTAGAAGGTGCGAACATACTTTTCGCCCTGTAAGGTGAGTTGATAAGGAATTCCGCTGCGAGCGGAACTTCAGTGGAAGAGGAAGAGGGTGTTTCTAACAGCGAGTTCGCGGGGCGGAGGAAAACCCAACCCACCAAACTCCCACTAGGAACGCGCCAATAAGAACAACAGGCAGGAACCATTTCAGCATTTATGTGTTTCTTTCAGTTAGTGGGATTCCAAATCAAGGAAGAAGTATTGGGATGGATTTCAAAGGATTTACTCGCAAGTGGAATTTCATGTTCATCGAGCAAGGTTAGCTCAATTTGTCCAGGAGGCAGAGGAGGCAAGTCGATGCTGGAATGGTCAAAGCGGAATTTCAGATAATTTGGAAAAACCGAGTTTTCAGGGAGATGGAGAACCTGCAGTAAAAGAGAAGGGGAGCCACTTTTTGCGGGAATCAACTCTTGACTAATGGTGAGAGTTAATCCTGGAACTAAAGGAGTGAGGGAAATCGTTTCATTGTTTTCTGGGATTGCCCATAGACCCAAATGCAATGGAGCTTCGATGAGGAATGGGTGCTCCTCGTCTGTTTGCGGTATATGAATCTTCCCCAGCCCATCGGCCTGGTAGACATCACCAACCCCAAAACGAAGTGCAGATGCCAGGGATAGAGGTGATTTATTCTTGTCTTCCACGAAGATTGTATGCCAAAGGGGGTCGCTTGGTATGACCAATTGATCTGTTTCCAGAATTTCGTCCAACGAGTAAACCTTTACAAACCCCGAAGGAAAACGAAATTGCACCGAGACATATTCATCCTTTCTTGCTTGAAAGAACAATTCGCCTTCTCCATTTGGAATTGCAAAACCTGGTAGTTGCGCATGGTTGACATAAACATAGACGATGACCTCCTTTAAGGATTCGCCTGATTCATCAACTAGACGTAGGCGATGGGATGACTCTTGGCTGGACAGGTTTACCTCATTGCTGCCAGGCAGAATTTCTTGATTAACCAGGTAAATTAGCCCTTGGTGAAGGGCAACAACGCCTACAAACCCTTTTGCCTTAGGCTGAGGAAGAAAAAACTGGTTATCTGGTAAAACGTCGGCATGCCAAGTTTGAGATTGGCTTGTTAAAAAAGCAGAAGTTCCAAAAGGAGGGGGAGGTGAGATTTTTCCATGCAATAAAAGAGATGTCTGCGTTTGGAGTTGAATAGATATGGGGCCAACAGGCATTCCGGGGCGTACCATGATTTCTTGTTGGCATTCTGCTACTCGATTGCCATAGGCGTTGCCTCCGGAAGCAAGAAGAAAATAATCTCCAGGAGGCAAATTGGAAAAAGCAAATTCCCCAAGTGAATCGCTTGATTGTGAAAAAGAAACCGCCTGATCGCAGGAAAGAAGTCGTAAGATAATGTCGTCTAGTTGGTTCCCATGGATGTCCGTGACGGTTCCAAACACTTTTCCAGAGTCGCTACCGCCAATAGAGCCAAGGTCGAGGGAACCATTACGGAGGTCGAGGCCCAGCCATTGACGCTCTCCATTCTCATGTTGTAAAGAGAAGGAAAAAATGCCTGGCCAAAGTGGCAAATGAATTTCCCCAGGGAGAATCTCTTCCTCTTCGTAGGGATGTGTTCCACTTCGCGATGAGATTGTGAACTTGGCGTTCCCTGGACCTTCCCATTGAAAATGGAGGAAGGCTTGTTTGGGCTCGATGGTCAAATACTCAATTACGCCTTCGTCTAAAACTGTTGAGAGTTCAAATACTTCACCACTCTGGCCCATGAGTGTAAGAAAACCAGGCCCACTGGGTAGCAAAGGACTGGGGTGTAGGAAACTCCATTGAGAGTAGCCTTGGTTCTCCGAAGAAAGGGCTGTCCAAGATGCGGTTTCTGGTTTGAAGTTGGGAGATGAATTGCTGTCGAGATCGAGGGAAAGAATTCGGCTCAAACCTGGAACGGTAATGGTTTGTTGTCCAGGTGCTACAACAAGATCAGGTTGAGCCCAAAATTGATTTTCGACAAGGATTAGAAGCTCGTAAGCAGAATCCTCCATAAGAATAGGGGGAAAGCGTACTGTTCCATAGTTGTCGGTTTTGAAGGGATTGCTCATCCAGGCATACCGTCCTCTCCGTAGTTGGACGGAGGAGTTGGCAATAGGGTCCCCCCAGGTTGTTCGGAGTTTTAGCTCTAAGGTTTTGGCGGGTGCAAGGTAAAAGTCTTTCTCGACAACGATATGAGGGTCGGGGCGAAATAGTCGAATTGTATTATCCGCATAGCCGTCCGCGATTGCCGTGATGGAAAGAACAGATGCTCTGGCGGGTAAGGATTCTGCTCGATAGGTTCCGTCTTCTTGGGATTTGCTTGATAACACCGTTTCAGAATCCCATGAATGTTCGATGGAGAAAATAACGGATGCGCCTGGGACTGGGAGATGGTTCTTTTTGTCAAAAACATGGCCTCGAACAGAAAAACCTTGCTCACATTCAGCCAAAACCCGATCTCCCGGCTGGAGGAAAGTTAGAGTGGTTCCGGCGAGTCCTGTAAGGGGAAGAACTTGGATGGTATTGTTTTGGCCAGGATAGCAGGAAGAAAAGGTAGCAATGCCTTCTTCATTTGTGAGCTGCATGGCTCCATAGCAGGAGAGGGCAAATGCATGTTCCCAAGAGGCCTCATCCAGAGGGGAGGGTGGGTTTGCAGGTCGTAACCAACACCTTGCATTTTCCAGTGGCATCGAGTCTGGACCGATGACCATGACTTGAATAGGATCAATTTCTAATAAAGTAATCACTTGCTCCTGTGCACTCCTGTCAATGAGAGTTAATCCAGGGGCGAAACCTTCTGCCTCAATTATTGCAAAAAGTGAATTTTCAATGCTGGAATCGAGAGAATAGTAAAAAGCCCCTTGCTCGGAGAAACCTTGAACGACAAGGGAGTCTTCCCACAAGTCCTTGAAACAGGATTGTTGCTTTTTGAGTTTTTGAACAAGAGCTTCCGTTTGTTCTACAATCCAGACATGTGCCCTTATTGGCTGCTGGTTTGGACTTTGGATGCGAAGTGAACGAGGTGGAGTTGCACGATGCAGAGAAGCGGCATCCTTATCAGGGAATGGCTGGTGACCCTGTGCGCTTTGGTTTGGAGCGGTAGATGCTGCCAATTCGATTGAGATTTCCGGGCTGGAGTGCTTGGGGGAAAACAGCCAAAATCCAGCGGCAAGCAACCCCAAAGCTGCCGCGAGGTAATAGAGCAATCGCATGGCGCGTTACGGATTGGTAACGATGGAGCGGTTCGTTGAGCCACCCTTTGGATTGCCCCTTCTAAGAAAGGAATATCCGGTAACTGGATCGATGTTACCGCCTTGTTCCGCAACAGAGGAAGAAGTGGCACCTTGACGGACATGCTTCGCTTTAGAATTTTGTTGAATTGCGAATAATGACCCCGACAAAGCAAGAAAGCACAAGGCGATTTCCAAGAAAAAAAACTTAAGCATGGTTTTGGCGATTGTTGTTAGCGGAAGTTTGGAGATGGGCAAGAATGGCACGATAGTTGTGAGAGGCAATTGGGCTTTCGGATGAGTAAGCAACGGCCTCTTTGGCTATGGCTAAGGCCTGAATTAGATCACCTTGAGCGAAAACAATGGCAGCCATGTTACCCAATACATCGGCAATTTGTTTTGGGTGGGTGCAACGCGATAGAGTTCGAGCAAGGAGAAGCTGTGCGTTAGCGAGTTTGTTCGACCTTAAAAAGATTGAATTTTGGAGTAATCCACTGCGAACTGGGTCGAAACCTAGGGATTCGGCAGCTTGGGCTAAAGCAAGGGAGTTGGATTTGGCTTGCAGACTTTCGGATTGCCACTCAAGCACGGATTTGATGCAGGCCTCAAGCTTTGAATCAGTCTTCGGAATTCCTCCCAAACGCCTCAACCGGTGAGCAAACTGCTGTGCAAAGAGAACTTTTGATTTTGGAACGACTCCTTCAGGCAATGATAATTTCAAAACCCCATTTGTTTGCGATTCCAGATAGGCTGCAGCTCGATGGAGCGGTTGGGCAAGAAGTTCTTTCCAGTTCTTTGTTGAAGGAATTAAAAACGGAGATTGGACAGGAGGGGGTGTTGAAATATTGGACTTTTGTGAAGATCTTTTTCTCACATCCAGCCACGCATCAGGAATGCAAGCTTCTGGAATATCTTGAACTAATTCATCCCACAATCTGCACCAATGATTGGATGGTTTGGTTCTTTTCTTTCCGATTGTTGCAGAGTGGGAGAAAAGATAGGGGAGAAAGCTAAGAAGGTATTTGCGATAACTCTTCCGCAAACAGTTTATTCTAATCCGGAAGGAATGCCAGGGGCTGAGCGGATCTCGAAAGTCACAAGTGGTTTGTAACTTCTCTTCCCGAACCTTTTTCAAGATCCAAGACTGCAGGAAAATTTGAAAAAATTTCTCATTGGAAGGCAACCTTCTTCTACTCGCAATTTCCAGGGCGGCGTGAACATAAAGATTTTCGTCGCAAGTTAGAAGAAAGAATTGAAGTTCCGTTCGTCTAATTGCTTCTTGGAGATAGGGACGGAATAATTGGCTGCGTTCCGCAATACATTTTTTTTGGTTCTCTCGACCCAGTTGGGCCCAAGCAGCTTGGAACGATGCCCAGTTAATGAGGCCCGAGGTGAAAGCGGTGAGGGGGAAGGTACTTTCATGAATGATCTTAAGGGAGCGTACATTCTAGCGGTATTTTCTAGAATACACCCACGTATAATAAATAAATTACCTTCTGGAAAGCTAATTTTCACAAGGTCTTGGCAAACTATCCTCCACACAGTAGGCTCTGGAAAAAAACCATGTTGTTCCTCCTCCTTTTTTGTCTCCAAACCTCACCCTCCCAACTAAACCAGCAAATGGAGGTTCGGGAGGGAATGCAGGTGACCCTTTTTGCGGAATCCCCGCTTCTTTACAACCCAACGGCCATGGCGTTCGACGAAGAGGGTCGATTGTGGATTACCGAAGCTGTGAACTACCGTCAGTGGAATGGCAGGAACCCGGGAAAGCACTTTGCCAAAGGCGATCGCGTCGTTGTCTTGGAAGATACGAATCACGATGGCCATGCTGATAAGAGTACGGTTTTTGTGCAAGATAAAGATTTAACTGCACCACTCGGTATTTATGTTCATGAAGGCCGAGTCCTGGTGAGTTGTTCGCCCAATCTATTTGAGTATCGGGATGTGGACGGCGACTTGGTTGCCGACACCAGAACCACCCTCCTCACCGGATTCGGCGGCCATGACCACGATCACGGCTTGCATTCCTTCGCCCCTCTTCCCGATGGCGATTTGCTTTTTGCTGTTGGCAATGCGGGGCCGCATTTAGTTACCGACAAGGACGGATTTCATCTGCGTAGTGGATCGAGTTACCGCGGTGGCGGCCCCACCCTTGCCGACAACCACCCTGGCCTTGTCTCTGATGACGGTCATATCTGGACTGGTGGATTGGTGGGACGCATGCATCCAAGTGGAAGTGGCTTACAAATCCTGGCCCACAATTTCCGCAACGATTACGAAGCGGCTGCGGATGCTTATGGTGCCATTTTTGTTTCTGATAACGATGATGACGGAAACCAAAGTTGCCGTACCGTTGCCATCGTGGAGGGAGGCAACTATGGATATTTCAGTGCTGACGGAAGCCGCTTTTGGACTGCGGATCGAAAACCAGGTCAAAGCACCCTCAGCGCTCACTGGCACCAAGAGGATCCAGGAGTTTTCCCTCTTGGAACCGCAAATGGCGCTGGCGGCCCTACTGGGGTTGTGGTTTATGACGGCCCCATGTTTCCTGAGCTCGTTGGCGTGGTGTTGGATGCAGACGCCGGAAGATCTTTGGTTTTCACGCATACTCCTGTCATCCAGGGAGCAGCACTCGACTTAACCCCGGGGGTATTGATCCAACCGAATTTTGAGCAGGCGGGGGAACGCGGCCACTGGTTTCGGCCCAGTGATGTTGCCGTTGCGCCGGATGGCTCGATTTATATCGCCGATTGGTTCGACCCAGGAGTAGGGGGACACCAGGCGGGGGACACCAAAGCCTATGGGCGAATTTTGCGCATTTCTCGCGAAGAGGGACAAGCGGAGAAACCCATGCGAGACCCGCAATATGCTGCAGCAAAGACGTGGTTTGCATGGGCAAAAACTCTTCCGCAAAAGGATGATTGGGAACGCGTTTCTTTAGAACCTTCTCCACGGATGAGAGTTGCTGCTTGTCGGGCTTGGTTTTGGAGAAACGGTGCCTCTTTCGAGGTTTTTTCTCAACTAGCCCAAGACCCCTCACCCTATGTTCGAGCACGCGCAGTGGCTTTCATGCGTAACTGGGAAGATAGCCGTAAAGAAAAACTTTGGCTGGAATTTGCCGACTATGGCCCAGTAGCGGATCGCGTTTATTTGGAATGCTTAGGCTTGGCCGCAGAAAGTATGGAGCCCCAACTGGCAGATGCTGTTTTGCAAACGAAATGGCCGGAAGAAAAAAAACTAAGGCTGCTTTGGCGGTTGCATCCCGAAAGTAGTTTGTCCTGGCTGCTTGCTTTTGCAAAGGATGCCTCCAGATCGAAAGAAAACAGAAAGATGGCATTAGATGCCATTGCCTTTATCTCTTCGCAAAACGCTGCCGAATCAATGTTGCTACTGGCTTTGAATGGGCCAGAGGATCTCCGAGACATTGCCAGTGATTGGGTGCACCATCGTTCAGAAAATGACTGGAGTGAATTTCAACTATCTCAGTCGCTGCCTGGTAATTATGAAAAGTCTCAGGTGGTTTGGCAGTCGGATCTTTTGCGGGATAGTACCCTTCAAGATTTTAACCTTGACTTAGAGCGCGCCGAGGTGGTGTGGCTTGTTGTAGAAGACGGTGGTGATGGAAATTCCTGTGACTGGGCTGATTGGATCAACCTTTCCCTGGAAAATGAAAGAGGCGAAAACCTATGGTCGCATGCGGTATGGATAGAATCTGCTGCAGGGTGGGGGTCTGTTAATAAAGACCAAAACACGGTTGGTGGTCCATTAAAAGTTTCTGGAAAAGTATTCGCGCATGGCGTCGGAACCCACGCACCCTCTCGCATTGCTCTTCAAATTCCGCCTGGGGCTGTGCGCTTGCGTGGCCAATGTGCGGCGGATGATGGTGGAACTTCCCAAGGTACCTCAACTTCTTTGCGATTCTCGATTCGCTTGGAGAATAAAAGAGATTCCCAAGCAGTATCCCAACTGCGTGAAGCTGCGGTGAGCGGAGATTGGGATGCAGTGAAAACTCTTCTTAAGAGTTCCGAGGGAGCTCTCTTTTTGCTGGAAAGAGCGGAAAAGGGTTTGTTTGCAAAGGACATATTGGATTCCTTGGTTCCTCTTCTGCTTGAGCATGAGGATCTTTCCATTCGTGCGCTCGCTTACCACGCCTTTTCGGGATCTAGACCGAAGAGCTTGGGGTATTCCTCGGAATCGGAATTTTCCAAAATGCAAGGGAATCCCTATCGCGGTCAAGAAATTTTTCGCGGTAAGGGCACCTGTTATGCTTGCCACTATTTTGATGGGTTGGGTGGGAATATCGGGCCGGAACTCACTTTAATTCACGAAAAACTTGGTGAAACAGGTCTGTTGGAGGCCATGATTCATCCCAGTGCATCCATTGCCTTCGGATATGACACCTGGACCTTCACTTTGGTGGATGGTCAGAAATTCACAGGTAATTTACTTGCCGATGGGGACACGGTGGTGCTGAAAGATTCGTCTGGTGCGCGTCAGGTGTTTGCACGTGATGCAATTGCCGAGCGGACGCACCATGCCGTATCGGTTATGCCTCCTGCGGAGAGTCTTCATCTTTCCAACCAAGACCTGAAGGACCTTGCAGCCTTTTTGTCTAAGGATTGGCAACAAAAACCAATTTTAGGGCAGGCTATATCTTTGTTGGATTCCGACTCGCTTGTTGGGTGGAAAGTTTTTCCCACTCCACCTCAGGATGCGGAGCCTGTTTGGAGCATCAAGGATGGCATTCTCCATTGTACTGGCAACCCCCTTGGCTACTTGTATACCGAGAATAAATACACCGACTTTGTGTTGGAATTGGATTGGCGTGGAAATCCGGAGACAGGACCGGGGAATTCCGGAGTGCTGTTGCGGGTGCAGGAGCCGCATAAGGTTTGGCCTCAAAGCGTGGAGGCCCAGTTGTTGTCGGGGTTTGCGGGTGATATATGGAATATTGATCAATTTCCTATGGTGGTCGACCCAACTCGTACCCGAGGCAGGAATACGGTGAAAATGCAACCCACCTCGGAAAAACCTCTTGGTGAATGGAATCATTACAAAATCACAATGCATGGTGGTTATCTTAGATTGGAGGTCAATGGAGTTTTGCAAAACGAAGCCAAGTGGGTGGCCCATTGGCCTGGTGCAATTGCCTTGCAATCAGAAGGCGCCGAAATTGAGTTTCGCAAGATTATTCTTACCCCAATCACACAGGAATAAGGAAACGCCAGCTTTCTTGTTGTGAGAGGAACAGATCTGCAATTAATCGGAGTTACAGCAAGGTCACGACTTCACTTGTGCCGCAGTTGCTGGGGTCCGAGGCTTGCAAGAAAGTTGTGCCGCAAACACCGGCGGGAAAGTTGGCACGAAAGAAAACTTGGCCTTGCGCATCTGCTTGCAGCATGGTGCCCAGGGACGTGGTGTTGTCGAGACCAAGTGTGGTGCCAGCACAAGGCTGCCACTGAGAACATGCCCCTGCCAAATGGGTCCGTTTGCGATCATAAACTGGGAACGGGCCAAATCCAAAGGAACGGCATGACTGGGATTCATAGGGGCCGTCAAAAAGATCGAGTACCGTTTTCAAAATTACCAGGAACATAAGTCCAGGAGAAAGTACCCGTTAGTTGCTGAGGAGGATCCCAGGGCCGGGTAATATCGGGATCCAACCACACCTCTTGCAATGTGTAGGTGATCGTTTGTGTTTGGGCCAGTGGGGGCCTAGGCCGAAGCCGAGGGTAATAAGGAGGAAGCCACGCGTTGTCTCAGACTAAACTCCCCACAAAATTCAAGCAACCCTTTCATTGAAGCACGATCCACAGGGGATTTCCAGGTTCGGCTGGATAGTAGGTTGTCGGTGGAAACTGTTTGTTTGGGTCGGAAATCAGAAGGCGGTGCTTGGCCTGATAAACCGAGCCAAAACTGAAGTAGCCAGCAGCATCGGTGGTGACAGTGAGTTGGAAACAGTTGCACGAGAGTGAGCCAGTATTGGGAATAAGTTGAACTCTCAAGTTTTCGAGTACAGTGCCGCTGGCCGAAACAATAGTGCCGTGTAAAGAGCCTGCTGGGTTTGGATTTGGATCCAAGGTAATGGTTAGATCCATTTTCTCCTCTGAAACCTCTAAAAACTTTTCCTGCTCTAAATAATTTCCTCCAAAGTCCCGAACGCGTAGCAAAGTATGTCCAGAAAACTTTGCCCGCAAAAACAAATTTCCGGAAGAATCGCCAGTAGACGATGTCCAGGAAGTTGGTGTACGTGGCTGTTTAGAATCACTGCCTTCTTTCAGCTGTATGAGCTGGGCATAGGCCATGGGAATCGTGTTGCCATCAGAGCCAACCACCCGTAAATGAATCAGGGAAGGAGGGTTGGGTGGCGACCAAGAAAGTTGCAAGGGACCCACTTCGCCTCCTGCTTCCATGTGGTAAGGGCCATTTAGTTCTTCGTCTACGGTCAGATAGAAATCTCCGGGTGGAAACGGTTGAAAGAGAAAAGAACCATCTTCTTGGCTGAAAGCGGCGAGTCGGTGAATGCCGACTTTGGGTAGCCCGGGGGCGGGCGGATTGTCCGCAGACTTTTTGTATAGCGCCACCGTATCAATACGCTTCGCGGGAATTGGATTGCCTTGAGGATCTAGGAGTTTTCCCCACACTTTGCCACCTGGAACCAAGGCAATGGAGCCTAAGTTGTAGCGTTCTCCTGGAAAGCCAACATCCATCCAGCCCAGGGCTGAACCGAATTGGGGGTGGAAGAACACGAACTTGTAGGCTTGGGTGGGATGGAGCCCCTTGATCTGAAATTCTCCTTGAGCATTGGTTTCTGTGGCTGGACGGGCCTTGGCCACAAACGAAAAGGATGCCGAGCTCTGGCTATCTGCAGGCAAAGACAGAATTGGCATTTTGAGCACATGAACCTTATCTACTGAGGCGCCATGTTGGTCGACAACTTTTCCCCAAGCGATGCGCTCGCCTTCAGAAAAATGAAATTCAATTTCTACGCGGTGGTTGGGAGAATCTTCCAGTTCAGGCAGAACCACGGTTTTGTAATTTCACCAAAACCAGCGGCATGTGCGACGACATCGACCATGAGGTTGGGACGGAAGGACACTTTTGATTCAAAACGTCCTTGTGCATTACACGAAATGCTGTGGTTGGAACCAGACCCCTCTAGGCTGTTGAAATCAATGGTGACAAAGGGAGGAGCAGGATCCTCTTCGCCGACAAATACTTGACCTGCAATTTGTATCCCTGGTTTCAATA
>JAJRZS010000005.1 GCA_024275135.1 Planctomycetota bacterium
ATTGGGGCAAAACGGGGGGCGAAACTTCATGGTCTTTCTCAAGTCGCTAGGCAGCGACATGGAGAAGACGGAGAAGGTGTTGTTTCGTTACCCGCTTTCTAGGATTCTTGCCCACCCAAGTGGGCCAGGTTTAAAAGTGGTAGCCAAGGGCAATATATCCCACCAGCCCACTAAGATTATGCTGAAACCCAGAACTCGTCACATTATCTCCAACCAAATGCGAAGGCACATCTGGCATTCCCTCATACATCAAATAAGTCTCCACCGAAAAATTTTCCGAAAGAGCCCAATTCAAACCAGTTCCAACACCCCACCCCAAGAAACCATCCGATTCCCACCCTTCCTGCTGCAACTCCAAGCCGAAATTGTATTGCAACTGCGCAGTGACAAAGGCGGTCAAGGCACGGGTGCCAAAATAGCGCCGCAACCCCCCAGCGATTTGCTTGCCCTTAATCGGAGGTCCGGAGGATCGTTCATGATACTCACGAGAATCCAGGCTAAAGGTGGCGGAATATTGGTTGCCAATCAACCGTTCGAGCTCCAAGCCATAGGAGCTAAAACGATCCAACTCCTGACTACTGGAGTTGGTAGCGGGTCGATTCGCTACATCAATAAACTCAGAATCAATGCTGCTATAGGCAGCACCACGTACCTTCAGAGTGTTGAAGCCAGCAAGGTTTTGCTTTTTGATGCCGGAATAAGGCGGAATAAAGTTACAGCTCCACCCGCAAAAAGCAAAACACAGGAAGAGAAGGAGACCGGACGCGGAACCTTTGGGCATGTGGCAGAGGATAACAGCGTCCGGCCCATTTTGAATTACTGAATCACCAACACCTTCGGTGCAGTGGTGAAATCAGACACCCCATCCGTAACATAGCCCTGGAGGAAAAATTGCTTGCCTTCCAAGGCCGCGTTTAGAGGCAGGTTGAGAGTGGCCTGAGCGTTACCCGTAGCAGAAACCAGACGCTGCACCAACTGCGGGCCAATTTGGAAAGAAACGCCCTGGTAGAGGGTGGGGGAGCTGTTGGTGCTCGTCATCAAAGCAACTCTCTGTCCACTGAACCCACTCAAGTCTATGGTGACCGTGTCGCCTCGATTCGGGGTGGTGTCACTGACGGTCAGGCTACCGCGAAAATCATTGTGGGCAGAAACGGTTGGCAAGTTATTGAAGACCAACACCGCCTCATTGCTTTGTACCGTCATGTAGATTTTCCCATGGACAAACACCACGTCATTGGGCTGCATATAACCACTGCCCAATCCCAGTACGGAAGTATGGCTTAGCAACTCATCGTTCAGTACATCAACCAGAACCAATTCATTGGCGGTAAGGCTGGCAATGGCCAAGATGTCTTGGTTTGGATTGAGAGCTAGGCCATATCCATCGACTCCTTCCAGGTCGATGGCGCGGTCCAATTCTCCCTGGGCATCCACCCGATACAAATGGCCAGAAAAATCAAGACCAGTTAGGTAGGCGCTGCCGTCCGCCAACACTTCGACTTCGGAAGCGGATGGATAGGCGACAAATTGATCCCTGCGCTCGGCAACCCAAGCTTCGTCCCCTTGGATGCCAGCAAGGTCATGCCGATACAGCCCACCTTTGGCGCCAGTAAAGGATGGCAGATACTCGGTCGTTGGAATCCACAGTTGATTCCCTTGGCCTTTGAGTCGGCTTCCCGATAGAAACTGCGTATTAAAGCTAGCAGCGGCGTCAAAACTCAAAGTGGGGATGTCGATGGCGTAGACGTTGCCAGAACCGTCTTGGGTGCTCACCCAAAATTTGTCCTGATGAGCAACAATGCCGAAGGGAAAGCAACTGCCAAGTCCAAAAGGATCGGGCAGCTGCACGGTTGCTACCACCTGATTGGTGGCATCCCAAATGGTGACGCTACCACTACTGGAATTGGTAACAGCACCATATTGCAGGGCGCCCATCGAGTTGTAGGAAAAGGCGATGTCTTCCGGAAACAACCCCACCGTAATCGTACTGACGACGGTGTCGGTGCTGGGGTCAATCACAGCAACCGCATTGTTGTTGCCAAGAAAATCTCCAGCAATGGCCACATAAATCCGATCACTGGTCGCTTCGTAGCTGAGGCCAAAAGGCTTAGCCGGGGTGAGGGGATTGCCCAAACCGAAGAGAGAAATCTCTTGTTGGAAGCTTTGGGCTGCCGCAGGTACGGCGAAAAAACCAGCACAAAGTGCTGCAAACAAACATGTTTTTGGCATGGCTATCTCCTTCCGGGGTCTCGCCCGGATTCAGGGTGATGCTGGCTCAATACCGGTGCTCCGACTGCGCACTGAGTGCGTTCACGGTGGCGGACCCGTGGAGGATTTGCACCTCCTTCCCCGGTTATCAAACACAAGCGAATTGGGATGGAACAGCGGACGACATTTTGCCCGCGGGCCACATCCTAGCATTTTTCTTTGTCTTCGTATTCCTTTTGCAAACCCTGCAACACCGTGGGGTCGGCAAGAGTGGTGACATCGCCCACCGCCTTGCCTTCGGCAACATCACGCAGCAGGCGGCGCATAATCTTGCCGCTGCGGGTCTTCGGCAACTCTGGAGTGAAGATGATGTTCTCCGGTCGAGCCAAACCGCCAATTTCCGTGGCAACAAATTGACGCAACTCTTCGGCCAGCTGCTGGGTTTGGTCGTAACCACCGCGCAGAATGACAAAACCAACCGGAGCTTGCCCCTTTAGCTCATGGGCGATGCCAATGACCGCCGCCTCGGCAACCGCGGGATGGGCCACTAACGAGGATTCGATTTCCATCGTACTTAGCCGGTGACCCGACACATTCATCACGTCGTCAACGCGGCCGAGAATCCACAAATTGCCATGGGCATCGCGCTTGGCTCCGTCGCCAGCAAAATATTTGCCTGGAAAGCGCGACCAATAGGTTTCTTCGTAGCGTTTGGCATCTCCCCAAATGCCCCGCAACATGCTTGGCCAAGGACGCGTGAGCACCAAGTAGCCACCGCCGGCTCCTTCTACCTCACTTCCATCCTCTCGCAACAACTTGGTCTCGATTCCGGGGAAGGGCGTCGTCGCCGAGCCTGGAACTGTGGCCGTGATACCAGGTAGGGGAGTAATCATGATGCCACCGGTTTCGGTTTGCCACCAAGTATCAACAATAGGACAGCGCTCGCCACCAATCTGTTTTTGGTACCACATCCAGGCTTCTGGATTGATGGGTTCGCCCACAGTGCCCAATAAGCGCAGTGAGGACAAGTCATGCTTGGACGGATGCTCGTCGCCCCATTTCATGAAGGCGCGGATGGCCGTGGGCGCAGTGTAAAACACGGAAACTCGATAGGTTTCCACCAACTGCCAGAAGCGGTCGGGAGCAGGATGATTGGGAGCTCCCTCATACATCACTTGGCTAACGCCATTGGCCATGGGGCCAAACACGATGTAGCTGTGACCGGTAATCCAACCAATGTCGGCGGTGCACCAATAAACATCGGTTTCTGGTTTCAAATCAAACACCAACTTGCTGGTGGCCAGCGCACCCGTGAGATAGCCGCCGGTGGTATGGACGATGCCCTTGGGTTTTCCCGTGGTACCACTGGTATAAAGAATGAACAACGGATCCTCCGCATCCATGGATTCCGGCGGACAAGTCGTTGGCTGGGGGCCGACCACATCTTCCCACGCCACTTCCTGCGGAATGGGTGCCGACTCACTGCGCAATCCCTGACCACGGCTCCACAGCAAGACTTTTTCCACGCTGGTGCACTCCTTAACGGCCTGTTGCACCACAGATTTTAAGTCCAACACTTTGCCGCGCCGCCAACAACCATCGGCACAAACGACCAATTTGGCACTTTGGTCTTGAATGCGGTCTTTCAAGGAGGTGGGGCTAAAGCCGGCGAAGACCACAGAAAAAATGGCACCGATGCGGGCGCAGGCTAGCACGGTCATGGCCAGCTCCGGAACCATGGGCATATAAAGAGTGACCCGATCCCCTTTCCCGACGCCCAAACTCTTTAACCCGTTGGCAACCTGGCAAACACCTTCCAGCATTTCGGCATAGCTAAGCGTGCGTTGATCGCCCGGCTCGCCCTCAAAGTAAAACGCGACCCGATTGCCGAGGCCCGCTTGAACATGACGATCCAGACATTGCACGCTGGCGTTGAGCTTGCCGCCAACAAACCATTTGGCGTAGGGGGCTTGCCAATCGAGGACTTGCTCCCATTTCTTGTCCCATTGCAATTGCTCGGCCCAACTCGCCCACCATCCTTGCCAGTCTTGTTCGGCCTGCGTGTAGATTTCGGCAGATTGGGCGTTTGCTTGGGCTTGAAACTCGGCGGGTGGAGCAAAGCTTCGCTCTTCAGAGAGCAAAGTATCGATGGTTTCTTGTGGTTGGTTGGTCATCGTTTTTTGGGGCCAGCGCAAAGGCCGCGCGGGGAAGCCAGCACAAATTGTGCGAGTTCGCGAACGGCGGAGTCTTCAGCCGTGGCGAGGGATTGGGCGCAATCCAGCACCGAGGAAGCGGAGAAAAGTTGGCGCAGGGATTTCCGCAAAGCGTCGCGCCGATCACTAGAAAAGCCCGCGCGTTCCAAGCCGACTCGATTCAACCCACGCCAGCGGACGGGATGCGCACCGGTGACGATGGAAAAGGGCGGTGCGTCGCGGGTGACCATGCTGCCGCCGGCGACCATGGTCAGGCGGCCCACGCGGGTAAACTGATGAACCGCACTATTCCCCGAAAGGATGCATTTTTCACCAACTTGGGCGTGGCCACCCAGTGCGCTGCCATTGACCAGAACTACGTCGTCACCAACAACACAGTTATGTCCGACATGGCTGCCAGCCATCATCCGCACGCGTTGGCCGAGCCGGGTCACTTCCCCTGCTTCTGTCGGACGATGGACGGTGGCATGTTCGTGAAATTGGCAGTCGTTGCCAATTTGCACCAAGCTACGCGCGCCTTGGTACTTGTCGTCCTGGGGTTCGCCACCAAGCACCACCCCGGCACGCAGCCGACAGCGCGCGCCCAATTCTGTCCGTCCTAACAGATGAACATGGGGTCCAAGTTGGCAGAAATCGCCGAGGACCACCCCAGGCTCAAGCACGCAATAGGGGCCGATTTGGACGCCCACGCCTAGTTCGGCGCCAGGCAAGACGATGGCGGTGGGATGGATCACCGTTTCCGTGGCGGGGGAATGCACCAAGATAGTGTAGAAAATCTCCTGACTTCGGGCCGACTGGTGCGTATTCTGGTAGACGGAAGCCTAAGCCCGTTTTCTCCCGGAGAATCTCTTGAAGTTGCGAAGCACCTTAGCTGCCCTAGGCAGCCTCCTCACCCTTCTTCTGGCCCCAGCCCATGCCCAGGAGACGGGTTATCACCGCACCTACGTCATCCAGGCCGACGCCGCTTGGATTGATGCCGAAACTCGCCTAGCTCCCGCCTTTGTCCAAATCAGCAACGGCAAAATCGATTGGATTAGCCAGCAGGATCAGCGCGTGGAGTCGAAAAACATGTTCGGCAAGTCGATGGGCAAGGCCAAGCTGATTCGGGTTCACGGCACCCTGGCTGCGGGGATGGTGGATGCCTGGACGAAATTTTCCCCTGCGGGCTATGGCGCCGATCGCAAAGCGGGCCCCACCCGCGAGGTGGCCGATTCTCTACCGGTGCAGGCCCCGCAGGAGGATGTGGTGTTGCAGGCCCAAGTTTTGGCCGCGCGGGAAGCCGGAATCGCTGCGGTTTATATTCCTGGTGGCATGCGCGGTTTGCGCCAGGGCGTTGGTGTTGCCGCCGAGTTCACGGCTTTGGATTTACCTCTAGATAGTGGGCAACATGCTCTGGATTTTGCCGTCGGTTCGGCGGCCACCCCTGGCATTGAGCGTGTTTTTCAAGCCGAAGAATTGCGCAACGCCTTTGTCGAAGCCCAAGATTGGCGCGATTCTTGGGATGATTTCGATGAGGCGATGGCGAAGTACGAAAAAGACCTCGCCAAATACCAAGAAAAGCTCGACAAGTTTGTACAAGAGCAGAAGAAGAAAGAACAAGAGGGCGAGGCGATGGCGGAGGATAAGGACGACGCCGCGAAAAAACCACAGCCACCCAAACGTCCGCGTCGCCCTGCCGAGCCGCAAAGCAATGCGGCACGCGATTTGTTGTTGAAAGCCTTGGATGGGGCGATGCCCGTGCGGGTGGTGGCCAACCGCCTTGCGGACATCCGCGCCATGATGGCGTTAAAGGAGGAGTTTCAACTCGACCTCATTCTGCTTGGTGCTTACGAGGCAGATTATGTGGCCAAGGATCTGGCAGCAGCAGAAATCCCGGTCATCCTGCCCCTGGTCCCCGACCATCACGCCCAGCCCGAACCCAAGCGCAGTTTTGCCCGACGCTATTTGGCCTTGCGCAAAGCCAAAGTGGAGGTGGCCATTGCCAGCGGTGGGGTTGAAGGCATGGAATTCATGCTGCCGATTCGTGCCGGTGAGATTCTCGCTGCCGGCGGTGAGGAAGGCGATGTCTGGGCATCCCTCACTTCCGTGCCCGCCAAGCTTTTGGGCTTGAAACAATATGGTGCGTTAACAGCCGGCAAAAGCGCCACCATGATTTTGTTTGAGGGGCGTTCGCCCTTTGATGCTTCCGCCCCGTTCAAAGCCCACAAACCCAAATAACCATGTTTGCACTGAGTACCTTTTTGATTGGGCTGCTAGCCACAGCTCCATGTTGGCAGCAAAACACGGTGATTTTGCAGCCCGATGCCGTTTTGCTGGCTGACGGTACCTTGCAAGAGCATGTGGGGGTGGCAATTCGAGATGGTCGCATTCTCGAAATCGGCGTTTCGGTGCAAGTTTCCGGTCTACGCGTTCCGCTACAGGGGGTGTTGGCCCCAGGTATGGTGGATGCTTTCAGCGGCCGGGGGGCCGAACGTCTGCTCACCGAGCAATCTCGCCAGCTCACCCCACAACTGCGCGCTGCGGATGGACTGCAGTTGGCGTCGCCGGTTTGGGAAAGTTTGTTGGCGCGTGGGGTCACTGCCGTGCATATCACCCCCGACCCCACCAATGTTTTGGCTGGTCGTGGGGTTTTGGTGTCGGCGGCCGGGGAATCCTTGGAGCAAAGAATCCTGCTGAAAGACACGGCTTTGGTCGGCTCCTTGGTGCAGTCGGCCATCCACGATGATCGCGTGGGGCCAAGTTCCTTGGCCGGTGGTTTGGAATTGCTGGAGCAAGCCTTTGCCACCGCCAAAAGTGATGATTTTGGACCCTCCCTTTGGATGTATCTCGAAAATGCGGAAGGGACTCGTGGGGTGCAGGATTTGGCTGCAACCAAGGGGCTGCAAGTGGTGCCTATTTTGATGGGGGAGGTCGGGTCTTATGGGGGCCAATTTCCCCAGCAAATCGTGGGTCTACCAACGATGGGCTTGGGCGCTTTCGCCCGCCGCGCCGAAACTTGGCGACGTTTGGCAAAACAGGGAACGCAAGTGGCTTTCGGCACCCGCGCTGGCAACCAAGCTTGGGATTCTTTGCGCACTTCCGCCATGGCCTGGAGTCGCCTGACTGGTGATGCTGCAGGCGCTTGGGCTACCGTGACATTCAATCCAGCAAAACTGTTAGGAATGGAAAAAGAAATTGGCAGTATTCAGGTTGGCGCGCGAGCCGATTTGGTGCTGTGGTCTGCACACCCTTTAGATGCTACCGCCCAGGTGGTGTCGGTGATGGTGGGCGGACAAACTGTTTTTCGCGCCCCACTTGGGGAGGCTCAACCATGATTTTAAGCGCACTGAGTTTGTACAGCATGTTGTGCTTGGCACAGCAATCTTCCCTCACTCTGCAAGTTGACCGGCTTCATGTCGGCGACGGCCAGGTGTTGAAAAACGCTATCATTCAGCTGGAGAATGGAAAAATCGTTTCCGTCGAGGAAGGAGCAACCTCTACAGGTGCGCTCCATATCTCAGGCGCGGAATTGACGCCTGGCTTGATTGATGCCTTTTCTTATATGGGGGTGAGTGGTCAGAGTGTGGAAGAATCCCGAGAATCCACACCGTCCTTGCGTTTGGCCCATACCCTGCGCGTGGGCGATCCGGCTTTTCGGCATGCCCTGTCGCAAGGGGTGACGGCGGCTTTTTTGTCGCCCGACAGTTTGAACGTGATTGGTGGTTTGGGTGCTGTGGTGAAAACTGGCGGTGGCACTGCGGCTGATTTGTTTGCCGAAGAGCAAAGCGCAGCGCGGATTCTCAATCCGGAGGCGGCCCTCAAAATTACTCTTGGCAACGATGCTTCCTGGGGCAACTTTACCCCCAACGGCCGCTTTACCCGCAACTTCCGAGCTCGTCGCCCAAATACACGCATGGGAACGGTTTGGGTGGTGCGTCGCGAGTTTTATCGAGCCAAAGATTACTTGGCCGCGCGGCATCAAGGCACGGTTGCTTACGACCCCGATTTGGAGGTGCTGGCCGACGTGCTTGAGGGCAAGATTCCCGTGCGAGTGCAAGCGCGAAGAAGCCACGATGTGCAAACTGCGTTACGTTTGCAAAAAGAGTTTGGTTGGCCTCGCCTCACTATTGAAGAAGGCACCGAAAGCCAAGATGCTGCGCCTAATTTGGCCGCTGCGGGTGTTGCCGTGATTACCGGGCCGGCTTACGACTCCAGTCAACGCGCCATTGCCCGTGGCCCCTCGGCGGCCAAACTCAAACAACTTGCGCATCCTCCTGCAGTTTGTTGCGAAGATTTACACGACATCGAAGGTTTGGAAAGCGGCATGGAAGACAGCGGTTTGGTGCCGGTAAGCGATCGCCTTCTCGACTGGCTGGTGGTGTTGGCGCCACGCTACGGTGCTGCTAGCGGCTTGAACGGTGGGCGCTTTTCCGAAGGTGGTGGCTCCACCCCAGCGCTGCCGGTTCTATTGCAAAAAGCTGGGGTTACTCTAGCCATGGGGTCTGCCGAAGCTCACGATCAACCGCTTACGGAAGCCAGCTTGATTTACCAAGCCCGCAACGCCGTGCGCTGGGGCATGGACCAAGCCAGTGCTCTCGCAGCCATTACCTCCCAGGCGGCACAATTGTGCGGCATGGGGCAACGCCTCGGCCAAATCAAATCCGGTTACGACGCGGACTTGGTTTTGTGGTCGGGCCCACCCTTGGATTCTGATTCCCGCCCCTTACTTGTGATTCTCGATGGCCGCATCGTGGTCGACAACCGTCCCCAGGAATAGTTCGTGCGTACTCCACAAATCTTTTTTGCATCCTTGCTCCTCCTTGCTCCAGCCTTTGGGCAGAGTGGTTCCATTGCCGTCCACGCCGGAAAAATCATCAAAGCCGATGGTTCGGTTGTTCCTAGCGGAACGTTGGTGGTGGAAAATGGTCGCATCACAGCTCTAGGTCGAGACGAGATCGAAGTGCCTTTCGACGTGCTTTTGCATGAATACCCCGACGCGGTCCTCTTCCCGGGTTTTTATGAAGCCAGTAGCTCTTCGGGCATGGATCGCGCCAATGAAAATGTGGCCGTCGCCCCGTTTTTGGATGTAAAAGATTCCATCGACCCGGTGTCTTTCTACTTCGAAGATAAGTTGCGCGCTGGCACGGTGGCGATTGGCATTTTGCCTGGCAATAACACTGTCATCGGTGGTCATGGGCGGGTGGTTGCGCCCACTGGCATGACCGTGGAACAAATGACCTTGGACGACGGTTTGGGCATGAAGATGGCGATTGGCCCCAAACGGGGATGGAGCCGGAGTGCACAACTTGCTGAGTTGCGGGAAACCCTGCAAAAGTTAGATCGTGATTTGCATCGTTTGGGACGGCAGTTGCTGGAAGAAGAAGCGGGGAAAGCGGATCGCTTAAAGGCAGGGGAAGAAGAGGAAGAAGAAACTGCGGACGGCGATGCTTGGGATAGCGCCCCTGGCTTCGTGCGCTTTGGTGAAGATTTTCCTGGCAAAGAAAAAATCTCGGAAGAAGATTTAGACGATGCGCAACGGGGTTTGGTGCGCATTTTGAATGGAGAAGAACGATTGTGGGTTTGGGCGCCAACGGCCAGTGATGTGCACCATGCGCATGCCTGGCTGGAAGAACACAAACTGTTGGCGAACACGGTGTTTGAAGTGTCCGCCGCAGGGTGGAAAGCGGCAGCCGAGTTAGCGGAAATGGGGCGTCCGGTGGTCTTGCGCGGGGATTTGTGGCATGTCGAGCGCGACCCTCTCACCTGGAAAGAAATCCGCACCTTTGCACCTAAGGTCTTCGCCGACGCTGGTGTGGAATTCGCTTTGAGTTCGGTGGAAGGGCGGATGGGGCCTAACCGGCTTTCTTATCAAGCAGCGATGTGTGTGCGCGAAGGTGTGGCCCCGGAGATTGCTTACGCAGCCGTCACTTCCCGCCCGGCAAAATTTTGGGGCTTGGCCGAAGAGATGGGTGATTTCCAAGTGGGTGCTGACGGCACCTTCATCGTTTTGGATGGAGATCCCCTGCGGCTGGATGCCCATGTGCTCGAGGTTTGGGTGCGCGGGGTGCAAGTTTACGATCGCAGCCAAGACGAGCGTTTGCAGCGCTTGGAGGAGGGACGCTTAAAGTGAGACCACGTCTCTTTTCTTTGATAGCTCTGGCTGGCAGCCTTGCTTGGTTGGCTGCTCTGTCCGGTGAGGATGCCGCGCCCCCACCCGTGCCTAAATTGCTACTGCAAGAACAGGGGGCGGCCACGGCCTACCATGCGGCATATATTTACACCGCAACGGCGAAGGATGCTTTGTCTGATGCCTATCTGGTAGTGCAGGCGGGCAAAGTTGCCGGCGTGGTTGAGGCCGACGACTTACCGCCCCTAATCCCAGTGGTGGAATTAGGGGACGTCTCCCTGATGCCTGGTTTGGTTGCAGCCGACAGCACGGTAACGGGGGGTTCGGGGCAAGGCGATCGCTCTTTGGCTGCGCATTTAAAAGCTGCCGATGCCTTTGATCCATGGATGGACACTAGCAAAATCCTCGAGCATGGCATCACCACGTTTTATCTTTCCCCCGATCGCCGTCGTTTAATCGGCGGGCGTGGTGCCGTCGTCAAAGCCGGTGGCGCGCATCGCGTGTTGGCGGCCGCAGGCGATTTGCGGGTGAATCTCACCACCGAGGCTTGGAATCCACCGGATTATTTTCGCCCGCCAATTCCGCCAACCACAGAAAACCCTCTGCTGCCAGCTCAGGCACAAGCTCCCAATGCGCGGCCGGGAGCCTTGTTGGCCCTACGCCAAGCCCATGAAGAGGCTTTGCAGCGAGGGGAGCGCAATCCCAATGCTCAGGGGCTGCGGGATTTTCTGCGTAGCGATGCCGCTTTGCGTTTGGTGGTGGATGATGCCGACCAAGCCATGGTGGCTTTGCAGTTGGCTCAGTCTTGGGAACGGCAACCCGTTTTGCAGGGTTTGACGCAGGCCGATCGCGATCAACTTGCGGCCGTACTGCAACAGCACCACGCTACTTTGCTGTTTGCGGTGCCTTTGTTTGCGTCCATGCCGGAATTGGATTTGAATTGGGAGTTTCCCCCGGCGGACATGCTGGCGACTTTGGCTCCGCTGGCGCCGATTGCTTTGCAAGTGAGTCACCACGGCCGTTGGACTTGGTTGTTGGAGGCCGCCGCCGCCGCCACGGGTTATGGTTTAAGTGAAGAAGAGGCCATTGCTGGTATCACCACCGTGCCAGCCAAGGTCTTGGGAGTGGAGCGCAGGGTGGGCAAACTTGCACCCGGCTTGGATGCCGACTTCGTGGTTTTGGATGGCTTGCCATTGGATCCGGCTGCTAGCGTGCAGCGGGTGTTTATTGAAGGTGATGAAGTCTGGAATCGCAACCAAATCGAAGCCCTGCATGGCGACGCGGTGGTGGTGCGTGCCGGCACTTTGTGGACCGGGGATGGCCCTCCGCTAGAGGGAGGTGTGGAAGTCTTGCTGGAAAACGGCAAGATTGTGGCTGCTGGTCATGTGGTGCCGCATCCAGCCGGCGCACGCTTGGTGGATGCGGGCAGCCAGGCCCACATCACTCCTGGCTTTATCGACGCCCGCGGTTATTTGGGTTTGCAGGGGGTGCGTTCGGTTTCTTCGCGAATTGATCTTGGTCGCTTGGCCGACGGTTCTTTCTTCTCCGATTTATGGCGACCCATTGCCCAATCGGGCGTCACCTCCATGGTGTTGGGGCCGCGTCGTTTGTCGAGCCAAGGTGCACGCGCATCGATTGTGAAAACCGCGGCTTTGGATCATGCTTTCCTGGCAGACCGTTATGTGGTTTTCTTTGACGCGCGCGCTTCCGATCACGCAGCCAACCGCAGTGCGTTGGAAAACCAGTTGAAGAAGGGCAAGGCCTACTTCGACAAATGGGAGAAATACCGCAAAGAGCGGGCCGAGTGGGAAAAAGAACATCAAACCAAATCAGCTACTGAGCGCCTGCAGCGGGAAAAGGAATTGCGTCTGCGTTTGGCGCAAGGATCCGCGGCGAAAGTAGAAGAAGAAGTGGTAGAAGAAGAGGAGGAAGCGTCTACGGAAGAAGAGGTCGAGGAAGAAAAGCCCGTGGATCCTATCAATGGATTGTGGGAGGGCACCTTGGAACATGAGATGCTTCCCGAACCGGTCACTTTGCAGGCGCGCTTGCACCATGAAGGCAAAGAACTCACGGGCATCTTTAGCGCAGCGGAATTCCCTGGCGATGAATTGGAGCTAGAAGGTAGCTTTGAAAACAACGCTGTGCATTTTGAGATTCCCACGCAAATGGGCAACGTCAATATCGACGGCACTTTGGATGCTCCCGATAGCATGTCGGTCAAAATTGAGTTAGCAGGTTTTGGCTCTGCCGAATTCACCATGGCCCGCATCGAAGTGGAAGAGGAGGGGGCGGCGCCGATTTCCAAGAAGCGGCGGAAGAAAGAGGATGGCCCCGCGGAACCAGACAAAGATTGGAATCTGGAAGGCATGCGCGCGTTGTTCGATGGCCGCGCCCGTGCCGTGGTGGCCGCTTCGCGTAAGGATGAAATCGAGCATGTGTTGGATGCCTTTCAGCAGTATCAACTACCTGTGCAGCTGATGTATGCCGACGATGCCGTGGAGTTGTCCACGCGCTTGCAAACTCAAGGGGTTGGAGTGGTGGTTTCTGCAGCTGTAACCCAGCGCCAACAACAAGTGGATGTCGTGCCGGCTGCAAAACTTCGCGCTGCTGGCATCCCTGTAGCCTTCCAATCCGACAGCACTTTGGGCGCTCGCTTTTTGCCCCATCTGTTAACGATGGCCACGCGCTATGGCTTGGGCGCCGAGCAAGCATTGGCTGGTCTCACTGCCGAAGCTGCCGACATGTTGGGGGTGGCTGACCGCATTGGCCGCGTACGCTCCGGTCTGGATGGCGATTTGGTGGTATTTTCTGGCCCACCCTTCGACCTCCGTTCTCATGTTCGTTTTGTTTTCGTCAATGGCCGGGAGGTGCCGCAGCCATGATGCTCCCACTGCTTCTTGCCTCCTCTTTGTGGGCGCAGCATGCGGCCGACTCCATGGTTTTGCGTGCGGCGAAAGTGTTTACCGCTGACGAAGCAGGCATGATCAACCAAGGCGTGGTGGTGGTCGAGGAGGGGAAAATCACTTGGGTTGGCCCGGCGGCCGATTACCAAGGTGATTTGTCGGCAGCCGAGAATTTAGGAGATGTCTGGTTGGTGCCCGGTCTAGTTGAGCCACATAGTCATATTCCGGGCTCCTTGCGCGACCTCAACGACACCGTCTTTCTCACTAACCCCGAACTCCACACCTATGAGGTGCTGGAGCCGCAAAACCCGTTTCTCCAAGACGCGGTCGCTGGTGGAGTCACCTCGGCCTTGTTCATTCCGGGGTCGGGCTCCAACATGGGAGGCTTCGGCATGTTGGTGAAAACCTCCGGCAAAACACCGGACGAAATGGTGGTGCGCAACCCAGGTTCCTTGAAAGTGGCCCAATCTGGCAACCCAGAACGCTATTCCTGGGGTGTGCGGCGAGCCATGATGAACTGGAATACGCGCGACACTTTGAAAAAAGGGCTGCAATGGGCCGAGGATTTTGCCAATGGCGACGCCGAATTCAATCCGCGCTTCCAATACTTCGATGCTTTGCGCAATGGCGAAGTGCCGGTGAGTGTGCACACGCAGATTTACCAAGTGGTGCTCGAAACCATCAGCATGCAAGTGCAGGAATTGGGTTTGCGTTCCTTCATTGATCACGGCACTTTCGACGCCTACAAGTTGGCCCCGATTGCTGCGGATTTGGGGGTACCAGTCATGAATGGTCCGCGCCAACTTTGGTTTGATCGCTCCACTTCCCGCATTATGGGTTGTGCTGCTGGCTGGGACACGGCCGAAGGTCTGTTGTTGGGCTACAACACCGATGCTCCAGTACTCCCGCAAGAGCAGCTACCGTACCAAGCGGCCATGGGCGTGCGCCTGGGGGCTGGAGATGGCGCATCCGCCTTGCGCGGAATCACCATCAATCCGGCCAAGGCTTTGCTGATGGACGATATTGCAGGGCGTTTGGCCCCCGGCTTGGACGCCGACTTGGTGGTGTGGACGGGCAATCCTGTCGACCCGCGTAGCTCGGTGCTGAGAGTTTGGGTGCGTGGGGAAAAAGTTTATGACGTTGAGGAGGAGCGCCGACGGTTCTGATGTTGCTTGCCCTGAGTCTGCTGCTGTTGCAAAACGCAACGCCTTCGTCCACCGAGCCACCCGGCTTGGTGTTGGATGTTGGAGTGGCGCTGACCATGGAACAGCATCGGGTCATCCACAATGCTCGGATTTTGATTGATGCCGAAGGCCGCATTCAAGCGATTGGCAAACAAAGGGAACTCCCGCTGCCTACGGGCTGGGAGCAGCGCCGTTATCCTGATTCTTTTGCCTGGCCCGGAGGTATCGACATTCATTCGCATACCCATACCGGTGGCTGGGAAGACATCAACGATATGGTGCATCCCGACAATCCCGAGTTGCGCACCCTCGACACCATCGTCCCCAACAATCCATTGCATCGCATGGGACGAGCGGGCGGGGTCACCATGGTCAATGCCATTCCAGGCTCTGGCACCAATCTCTCGGGTGCTGGCACTTTGGTGCAGTTGAAGGCTTCCAACTCGGTAGACGACGTGGTGTTTCGTTTCCCGGGTACCGTGAAAGTGGCTCAAGGCTACAACCCGGAGCGCCGAGGCGATTTGGGTGGCACTCGCATGGGCATGTGGTGGATGCTGCGTTGGTACTTGGCGCGGGCGAAAAAAGTGGCGGCCGAGGATTCTCTGCAACAGCACCCCGATGTTGCCAGCATCGCCGGCATTTTCCAAAAGAAGTACCCCTTCTTGGTGCATACTGCAGGCGCTCGTGATACCTATGGCACGGTGCGCATGTTTCAGTTGGAGGCGGGGGTACCGGTGGTGGTGAGCCATGGATCTTTCAATGGCTTCATGGCCGCCAAAGCCATTGCCGAAGTTCAGGCTCCGCTCAACTTGGGGCCGCGCAATTTCGATTTTAATGTTAGTCGCAACTCTCAGTTTCGCGGTCTGGTGGAGGCTTATGAAAGCGCAGGCAATACCAATATTTCCATCCAAACCGATGCCGGGGTCATCCCCCAGGAAGAATTTTGTTATCAAGCAACTTTAGCCGAGCGGCTGGGTTGCTCGACTTGGATTGCCCTGGAATCGCTAAATGTGAATCCCGCGCGTCAAGTCATGATTGACGAACAAGTAGGCCGCCTGGTGCCAGGTCTACGCGCCGACATCGTGGTCAGCCACGGTCAACCTCTAGACCCCCGTGCTGCAGTAGAGCTCGTCCTTATCGAAGGCGAGGTCTGCTACGACATCCGCGAAGGTCAGCTTTACTGATTACAAACGCATGCTTGCTTCTCTGCTTCTTCTTCTCCCGACACCCTGCGCCATGCTACAGGATGCCCCGCGCGATCCTGTCGGGCGCGCTGTGGTCTATCGCTTTGACAAAGTGGAAACTTTGGATGGCGAGGCGCTGGAAAACGTCACCATACTGGTGCGCAATGGCGTGATTGAGCGCATGGGAAAAGCGGTGGTCATTCCCGAGCATGCCACCATGCATGATTATCGTGGCAGTGGCAAAATCGCGATGCCGCCCTTTGCCTTGAGCCACGCTAACTTTCTGGTTCGCGACCGGCGCGGCAGTGGGCGCAATGCCAAATATCGTGCCGTAGATTCGCTTTGGCTAGAAGAAGGTTGGGAGAAAGATTTGCTCAAAGAAGGCGTGGTGCTGGTGGGCGTCGACCCTCCTGGCCGGGGAGTGCCCGGGCGCACTTCGGTTTTGCGCGTGGACGGACAAGTGGAAACCCCCGATCCCTTGGTCGCGGATCTGCATCTCAAAATCACGGTTTCCAATTCGTCCTCGGCCAAGCGCTTGATTCGCGACAGCTTGGCTGTCGCCGACAAAGCGATTGAGAAAGAAAACCAAGCGCGCAAGGATTGGGAAAAAGCGCGGGCGGATTGGGAGGCAAAGCAAAAGGAAAAAGCCGAAGAGGAAAAGAAAAAAGAGCAGACGGAGGACGGCACTATCCCGCCTGCAGTAGCGCAAGGCGAGGACGAGCAAAAAGACAAGGATGGCCAAGAACAAGCGCCTCCGGAAGAATTCACCCCGCCGCCTGTGGACCCCAACATCGCTCCCTTTGTAGAGTGGATTCGTCAACAGCGGGTGGCTCAGGTGTGGCTGTCTTCTGGTGCCGACTGGTTGCATTGGCAGGATTTATTAGGCGAGCGTGAATTGCCATATGAAATCGTATTATGGCATGGAACCAGCCAAAATATTTACCAAGTTGCCGACGCCATTGCCGCTACCGAGTTGAGGGTGGATGTGCCGGCGCGGATTAGCTTTTTGCCCTATACCCGGGTGCGCGCCAATCTTCCTGCTGAGTTGGCAAAGGCTGGGGTGAGCAAAATGATTTTGTCACCGTCCAGTGATTCGTGGTCGGCAGTGAAAAGTTACCGTTTTGCTGTCGCCGAGGTGGTGGCGAATGGTCTGGATCGCCAAATGGCCCTGCGCGGAATGAGTTTGGAGCCAGCCATGTCGATGGGGCAGGAAGAAGTTTTAGGCCCACTGAAAGTTGGGTCGCCTGCCACTTTTGTGATTTGGAATGGAGACCCTCTCAATCCGATGAGCCAAGCCGATAGGGTGTTGGTGGATGGTGTAGTGGTTTACGACCGCGCCAAAGCGGAGGCGGAGGATCAGTCATGAGTCAAAATCGATTGCAGTTTCTGTTGGCCTTGTTGTGGTTAGGCTTTTGCTTCGTCGCCACGCCAAAAGCCCATGCCCAGGACCCGCCAAACCCCGAAGTGGTTGATGAAAACCCCTTGCCTACCGAGGAGGAAGTTGTCGAGGACGATCCGAATGCCGTGGATCCCAACAGCCCTTATTTGGTCATTCTTGGTGCGGACATTCACACGGTCACCGAGGGTTTGATTCCGCGTGGTACCATTCTTTGCAAAGACGGGCGGATTTTGAAACTTGGCAAACGCGTCTCCATTCCCAAGGGTGCGCGCCGCATTGATGCAAGGGGTATGCAGGCCTATCCCGGATTGATTGCCGTCGACAGCTCGGGTGTGGTGCGTGGTCGCGGCCAAAACCTGCGCGATGAATATGACCCCTTCGCCCTCAATGTGGATTTGGGTTTAGCCGGGGGGCTTACTTTGGTGCAAACGGGTGGTGCTTTGGCCAAGCTCAAGCATGGCACTTTGGATGGGGTCTTCGTTGGTGAAACTCATTGGGTCAAGCTGAGCTATTCCACCACTTCGCCCACCGGTCGCCGTAAGTTGCGGGAAGAATTGGGACGTGTGCGCGATTATCTGCGCGCCCACCGGCAATGGGCCTTGAGCAAGGAACTGGAGCCCGATTTCGAGGATCCCGAGCCCGAAGCCAAAGGCTTCAAAAAGGAATATCTGGATTTGTTGCGTGGTGAAGCCGTTGCCCGTTTTAGTGCCAACTCCCTCAAAGATTTGTTGGCGACTTGCGATTTGCTTGAGGAATACCCCATGCAAGCGGTGATTGTGGGTGGGCGCGAAGCCTGGGCTTGTGCTGGACGTTTAGGGCGAGTCGGCGCGCAGTGGGTCATAACTCCGCGCGCCAAGAGTTGGGCCGACGAAACGGTGAACCATCCAAGTGGATGGTCCATCGAAAATGCACGTATTCTGTGGGAGCATGGAGTGAGCTTTGCCATTTTGCCCAATGAGCGCTGGATTTCTACCGGTGGCTTGGCCGGGCGCGACCTTCTCACCTTGCCGATGGAAGCGGCATTTGCCATCCGTGGAGGCCTGCCCCAACAAGCGGCTTTACGTGCTCTAACCTTGGACGCGGCCAAGATTTTGGGGGTAGACCATCGCTTGGGTTCGCTGGAGCCGGGCAAGGATGCCGACATCATTCTTTGCGATGGCGATCTCTTCCATTACCGCACCTTTGTGCAGTGGGCGGTGGTGGATGGCAAGGTCGTCTATGACAAAATGAAAGCTCCTTACTTTGCCCATATTCGTCCGCGTTCTGCGGATTCCCTAGAGGAAGTGGTGGAAGAAATTCAACGTGCCATCGACGCTCCCGAAGAGGAGTAGGACAAACTCTTGGCAGAACTTGGGGGGCAAGCCATAATCGACTTGCCCTCTTCCCGTAGAGTGGCGAAGTCCTTGAGTAACCCAATCCTTGCCCCCGGGAAGCGCGCCCCCGCTTTCACCCTGCCCTCGGACCAGGGACAAACCGTCCGACTCACCGAGCACCGCGGTCGCTGGGTGGTGCTGTTTTTCTTTCCTCGTTCCCTGTCGCCCACTTGTTGCCAGGAGGTGTGTGATTTTCAAAAGGCCCTCCCCGATTTCCAACAACTAGGGGCGGTGGTGTTTGGGGTTAATGCCGAGGAGCATGAGCGTCATGCCGAGTTTCGCCATGTTTGCAAACTCAGTTTTCCCTTGCTCCGCGACCGCGATGCCAAACTTGCCATTCGTTATGGGGTGTTTCGCGAACGCAAAACCAGTGGTCGTCGATACCTTAGTTTGGTGCGCTCTACCTTCCTCATCGATCCGTCGGGCAAAGTTTGCCAGCTGTGGGACAACCTGCGGGTGAAGGGCCATGTTGTACGCGTGTTGGCCAAGTTGCGGGAGGAGCGCCTGCTGTGATGTCGAGCGACGGCATCCGTCCTCTGCTGCGCCGCATTTCAGGTGCCGTCAGTGGTGGGCGGGTTTACAACCTTTCCGAAGAGGCTGCTCATAAGTTGTTTTCTATGTTGCTGGCGGGCGAGGGCACCGATGCGCAAATCGCCATGTTCTTAGCCACCATGCGCGTAAAGGGGACCACGGCCGAAGAACTGGTGGGCGCCGCCCGCGCCGCTCGTGCGCGTTTGCAGTTTCCGTCTTTGCCTCCTCGCTGCGTGGTGGTGGCTACGAGCCGCCATGGCAAACGGCATAGCCCACCGATGGTGTTGGCTTCCGCCGCCGCTGCCGCTGCTGCCGGGATTCCGGTACTGCTGCAAAGCGCGCCCAGTTTGATTGGGGGTGGAGTGACTCCTGGCGAAGTTTGGCAACGCATGGTGGGCCCCTTGTTGGGGGATGCGCAACATTCGGAAAAACTATTAGCCGAACATGGATTGGCTTGTTGGCAACCCACTTTGGCGGATTCTGGTTGGCAACGCCTGCAGCGCATCGAAGACGAAACCGGCATCCGTGGTGTCCCCGATGTGGTCACCAAATTATTGATTCCCGATGGTTGCGAAGTCTTGGCCGCGGCTTTGCCAGGCCCAGTATTGGGCATGGCGGGGGACGCCCTGGAAAGCCTTGGCCATCGTCATGCCTTGGTGGTGCAAGGGGTGGAAGGTTCAGCCGACCTCTCGGTGGTAGAGACCACCCGCGGCTTACGCCTTATTGATGGGGTGAAGGCCCCGGTGCGTATCCACCCCGCCGACTACGCTTTATTCGAAGATTCAGAACCCCGAGCCCAGCATGAAGACCCGCTGGAAGCGGCGAGTATTGCCACCTTCCAGGCTCTTTTGGCAAGCCCCGGCCCGGAATCCTGTGCCGCTTCCCTGGGGGCTGCGCTGATGATTAGTTTGGCCGAGCCCGACGTGGAATTTGCTTCCTGCTTTGGCCGCGCTGTGGATGCCTTGGAGTCGGGGTCGGCGATGCGCCTTTTTAAGAGCCTCTCCGCTTAAATCATGTTCCCTGCAGGGAACCTGTGGGGCCGGTATCCTGGGGCCTCGCCTGGCATGCCATTTGCCCAAAAGATTCCATGCGCCTTCTTTACGCCATCCCCATCCTGCTTGCTGCATCCTGTTCGCAGAAGGCTGCGGTCGAGGTCTTGCCAGCTCAAAAAGGGGCTGCTTTAGGCAGCCATCCTGTTGCCGATGTGGGCCAAGCCTTCGCTGCCCCTGTCGCTCTCAACAAGGAGCCTCTGGCCAGGCTGCTGCAACTAAGCCCCAATGTTTTTTCGGGCGCACAACCCCATGGTGCGAACGCCTTCGCTACCCTGGCCGCACTTGGGGTGAAGACCGTGGTTTGCGTGGATAGTGCCCGCCCCGATGTGGCCTTAGCAGAACAAGCGGGCTTGCGTTATGTGCATATTCCCATTGGTTACGATGGGATTTCCGAACAGCAAGGCGATGCCTTTGCCCATCTCATGGCGACGGTGGAGGCCCCAGTTTACTTTCATTGCCACCATGGCAAGCATCGGGGGCCTGCGGCAGCGGCGATTGCTCTACGTGCAGAAACAGGATGCAGTGGTGAAGTGGCGCTTGAGGTCTTAAAGATTGCGGGCACCAGTCATGATTACCCCGGCTTGTGGCGGGATGTAGCAGCATGGAGCCCACCTCGTCCAGGCAAGGAGCTGCCGGAGTTGGTGGCGGTGGCCAAGGTCGACGATTTCGCTGCGGGCATGGCGCAATTGGATCGCACCTGGGACAACGTGAAAGACTTGCGCCGAGCGGGATGGCAAAGCCCTGAACAACATCCCGACCTTAGCTTGTTGCATGAAGCAGAAATTTTGGTGCAAGAATTAGAAGGATGTGCCGGCAATCTTTCTGTCGAACAAGGGCAAGATCCCGTGTTATCGCGCGGCATGGACGAGGCGCTTTCTTTTGCTCGCGCCCTGCAATCTGCAGCGCAAAACCGCAAAGTCGATTTGCTAGAACAGTCTTATCGCGACTTGCGCGCTAGCTGCACAGATTGTCATCACGATTATCGTAACGAAGTTTCTGACCAAGCTCAGTAGCTGAGGAAGGCCTCACCGCGGTCGTCGGTACCCGGTAGGTCAGCGTAAATCTTGCCGGTGTCGGGGACATAAACCCAACCCGCCGAGCCATTGAGCACGGGGGTGGTGTAGCCCTCCGGCATGACTCGGACCGTGTTTTTGCCGTTGACGGGATTCACCGGAATTTCTTCGAGGTAGGGACCCAGGTAGCGGTCTTCAAAATCTCCCAGACTCTGAGTGGTGCCATCAGCTCGGCTGCGCTCACAGAGTTGGGCGGCAAAATCTTGGTCGTTGCGACCGGGCATCAGAGGGCTGCCCTGGGCTTGGTGATCCATGGAGAAGCGAAAGACTGCGGTGCGCAGCACGGAGAGGCCGTCTACCAGGGCACCATTTTTCTGGCCGGCGTCACTGGCGGCCGGCAGAGCAGTGAGAAAGGCAACCGCCGCAACGGCAAAAACCGCAGCTAGGGTCTCAAACAGGGGAAGGCGTTGTTTCATGGCGGGACTCCGCAGCTCTATCGGCAGAAAGCAACTTCGTTCTTTAGACCTTGTGATAGGGAAATTTCTAGGATTAAAAAGGGAAAATCCCGTTTCGCCTCCCCATTTTTCTACTTTTTCTCTAAACTTCCTGAGCCGAGTGCCGAAAGAATTTTCATTCTGCGTGAATTGGCTGCTCTCCATCCGAGGTGCCTTTGTTGCGTCCTCCTGGGCACGCTAATCTTTCGGGAATCTGTTCTCTCGACGCCCTCTTCAAGCGGGCCTCGTTTCCTCAGTCTCCGGGTAAGCCGGAAAGGGCAATACGCCAAATGCAACTCATCATCGCCGAAAAACCAAGCGTGGCCACCGATTTGGCGCGCGCACTTCCCGGTACCTTTCAACAGCAAGACGGCTATTGGGAAAGCCCCGATATCCTGATTTCCTGGGCTGTTGGTCACCTTTTGGAGCTCTCAGAGCCCGAAGATTACGATCCTGAGCTGAAAAATTGGTCCTTGGCCAACCTCCCCGTATTGCCGGATCCCTTCTTGCGCCGACCGCGCAAAGGACAATCCAGCCAGTTGCGTTTGTTGAAGAAACTGGCCAAGCGTGGCGACATCGAGTCTTTAGTCAACGCTTGCGATGCTGCGCGCGAAGGCGAGTTGATTTTCCGCGAAATTGCGGAGTACTTGGGTTTGGATGTACCCATCCAGCGCTTGTGGTTGCAATCCATGACCCCAGCTTCCATTCGTGAGGCTTTTGCGGCACTTCGCGCCGGAGAAGAATTTGAAGGACTCAGTGCGGCCGCTTATTGCCGCGCCGAAGCGGATTGGTTGATTGGAATCAATGCCACCCGTGGCATCACCAAGCGCTTGAAGGGGCGTCGGGAGCGAGGAGTATGGTCAGCAGGAAGGGTGCAAACGCCCACTTTGGCTTTGTTAGTGCATCGCGAGATTCGGGTGTTAGCGCATGTGCCGGTTCCCTTTTGGCGCATCAAAGGTGAGTTTGAAGCCCAAGGCTTGGTTTATGAGGGCCAGTACCGGAGCGCGCGTTCGGGGAAGGATGTAGAAAAACTTTGGAGCGAGGCCGACGCCAAAGCGATTGCCGAGGCCTGTCGCCAACAACCCACTTCGGTGGTGGAGAAGGTAACGGCCAGCAAACGCGCGGTTCCGCCCTTGCATTCGCTCACCTCTTTGCAAAAAGAATGCAACAGCCGCTATGGTTTGTCGGCGCGACGAACCCTGCAAGCAGCACAACGATTGTATGAAAGTCATAAGGTGCTCACTTATCCACGTACCGACTCCAATTGTCTGCCCGAAGATTATCGCTCCCATGTAGAAGAGGTTTTGCAAACCTTAGCCTCAGGGTCGATGGAGGCTGCTTTCAGCGAGGAAGGGCGTCATGCCGCCATCCCCGAAGCCGCTCAGTTGTTGCTCAGCAAAGGGCTGAACAACACCAAGCGTAACTTCAATGATGCTGGAGTGAGTGATCACTTTGCCATCATTCCCACCGGCAAAATCCCTGATTCTCCTTTGGGTGGCGACGATGCCCGCGTTTTTGAATTGGTGATGCGTCGTTTTGTTGCTTCCTTCCTCACTCCCAGCCGTTGGCAAAAGGTGGTGCGTGAAACCAAGGTGCAAGTAGCGGCAAGGGATGCAAATGCTGCACAAGAATATTGTTTCTACACAGAAGCCAGTCGCATGGTGGAGCCTGGTTGGCAGCTGGTCGATCGTCGTCCCAAGGCGTCGGAGCAGTTGGGAGAGCTAGGCGTGCCGCCTGGAGAAGTGGCTTCCGGTCGGGTGCAAGAAATCCAGCTCGACGAAGATGCAACCCGTCCGCCCAAGCGCTACACCGAGGCTGGATTGTTGAAAGCTATGGAAGCCGCTTCCGACCAGGATTTGGACGCTTGGGATGAAATCGACGATGACGAGGCGGTGCAGATGATGAAGGAGAAGGGCTTAGGCACTCCTGCAACTCGCGCCGACATTATTGAAGCCCTCATTGCCAAAGGCTATGTCTTGCGCAGTGGCAAAACTTTGCGCCCTTCGGCTAAGGGCATCACTTTGGTCGATTTTTTGGAGCGGTTGCATGCCGATGATTTGGCCAAAGCCTCGCAAACGGCAGAGATGGAATCGCACCTTTATCAGGTGGAAAATGGCCAGCGCAAACGTGAGGACTACATGCAAGAAATCCGTCATTCGGTTACCGAGTTGGTGGAGAAGCTGCGTAGTTTTTCCTACGACGATTTGTATGCCGAGGAGGAGCCGGTGGGGGTTTGTCCGAAGGACGGCTTTCCCATGTGCGAGGGCCTTAAAGGCTATCGTTGTACACGCAAGGCGAAGGGCACTCAGTACAAAGTCACCATCAAGAGTTTAGGCAAAGAGGCCAAGGTGGGGCTTAAGGATGTGGTTGCTGCATTGCAAGAGCATGTGCAATCTTTGCCCGCAGTGGTGTCGGTGGAGCCCGATGTGAAACGCACTAATGCCTATTTGCATTTCAGCATTGCCGAAGATCGTTTGGTGGAAGAGGTAGAGCAAGAGTTCTTGCCTCTTTTGCAGGCGGTAGTGCCTGCGGATTCCTTGAAGGAGGAATTGTCGATGGAAGCGGTTGAGCCGGATGCCTGTGGCTATACCATCTGGAAAGAATTCCGCGGCCGCTATCTCAATCGCCCGGTAGTGAAAAAACTATTGTTGGAAAAAGATTCAGGCCCGATTGAGGGCTTTGTCAGCATGCGCGGTGAAACTTATGCCGGACGCATTTTGGTGGACGATGAGTGGAAGTTGGTGTTTGAACCGGTGAAGGATTTCAAAGGCTCCGACGATAGCGGGGCGGTCGCTCCCGAGCTGATTTCTTATCCAGTCGACCCCACTCCTTTCGTACCTTGTCCTTTGGGCAAGGGCATGATTATCGAAACGCCCACCCATTTCGAATCCTCGGAGCCCGGTGGTATCAAAATGCCACGCACGGTGTGTAAACGGGAAATGCGACGGGTGGATTTGCTACCGTACTTTGATCCCGAAGTTGGCCATACCGAGTGGATTGAAGATTTTGTGTCGCGGAAAGGTCGCAACTTCACAGCCCGTCTCGTGCGCAAGCCCAATGGTCGCCATGGCTTTGAATTCAAGCCGCGAGAGGGCGGGCCGCGCAAAAAAAAAGCAACCAAGAAAAAGGTGGCAAAGAAAAAAGTAGCGAAGAAAAAGGTAAGTAAGAAAGTCGCTGCCAGCAAAAAGGGCGAGGATTAGGCAGATGTCCGTGATGCGCCTTGCCATGTGGTCCTGTCCGCGCACGGTGTCGACCGCAATGTTGCGTAGTTTTGTGCAACGGACTGATACCGAGGGGGTTGACGAGCCACTTTATGCCCATTATTTACAGGCAACTGGGCGCCAACACCCCATGCGTGAGGAAGTGTTGCAAGCCCAGTCTGCGGATTGGCGGCAGGTGGTGTCGGAAGTCTTGTTGGGGCCTTGCTCCAAGCCTGTGCAGTTTGTCAAACATATGGCGCATCACTTGGAAGGAGGGGTGGAATTGGAGTTCACTTTGCATCCGGACATGGTGCACTTGTTTTTAATCCGGCATCCGCGGGAGATGATGCCTTCTTTGCTCAAGGATTTGGGGAAGCTTGAAGCCATGGATTTGGGCTATGGCCGGCAAGTGGAGTTGTTTCGTTTTTTACAGGCCCATCAGCGTCCGTTGGCGGTTGTGGATTCGATGGAACTTCTTGCTCAACCCGGGCCCATGTTGCGAAGAATATGTCAATACTTTGGGCTCCCTTTCGAGGAGGCAATGATGCAGTGGGAGGCGGGTCGTCATCCTTGCTATGGAGTGTGGGCCCAAGCCTGGTATTCCAAGGTGGAACAATCAACAGGCTGGCGCAAGGCCGTACCCAAAACCGAAGCCCTGGCCACTGAACTAAAGCCGCTTTACGCGGATGCGGTTGTAGCTTATGAAGAGCTTCACGCTGCAGCTTTACAACCAGTTTAGGGCTGGTTTAGATAGGGCAGGAGGAGGTTACAGACATATTGTGAAAACCAGTTTGCACCAGTGGGGGCGTAGTGGATGAAGTCTCGATACATGCTAGGCTGCAAACGAATGGTGCTTTGTAAGTTGAGAAAAGGTACTTGCAGTTGATTTGCATTTTCTTGCATCCAATCTAAGTAGGTTTCATAAGCTCCCTCTGCAAATAAAGGTCTTAAAGCTGGATAAAAAGGTGGATGCAACAGAATAAGTTGGGTGTTTTCGCGAGCGCAAACCTCTGCAATATGTTGAAGATCTTGCCGCCAAACATCGCTGAGAGCATAAGATCCGACGCGCAATCCCTCGCGCATCCCAGGTTGCTTTTGGACCGAAAGTTTTTGTGGTTGTTTCTGTAGATCCTCTGGCGCGTAAACTCCACCCCATGGCTGTGCCGGATGGGGGCCAGTGGAGAAGTGATGGCCTAATAATCCACTCTGCAGCCATAAGGCTTCTGCGCCCCAGGCGCGTCCATGAATGGCATCGGGCAAGTCTTGTCGCCGCATGGTTCTAAAGCGGCACAACAAATCCGACCAACTTGCAAACCACCGCCAGTAGACTTCGGAATCGGGATGATTTTTTCGGTCGGCGTCCCACAGAAAAGGGGCCGCTTCAATGACGAAAATGCGTGGCGGATGATCCTTGAAGATATGGTCGACGTAGAATCGAGCAATCTCTGGTGTGGCGCCGGGTAAAGCCAGATTCCAAACTTCTACAGGTCGTTTGAGTTGTTGTTGGAGATGTTCTTTTACCACTAGGGGCACAATCGCATTGCGCATGGCAGAAGTGCCAAAAAAAACTAGGTCGGCTGGAGAATCGTTTTGTTGGAAATCGTGAACTACTTGTAAATAGCCGTGATTGGGAACCTGATGCCAACGGAAATGGAAGTGCTGGGCGCAAAGATTGGCCGCTGCAAAAAGGAGGAAAACTCCAATCGAAAAACGCAGGAAAAAAAGTAGGGCCGGACGCATCAGAATTGAAAATAGATAAAGGGAGAGCCTTCGGTGGTAAGTAAACCACAAAGGCCGAGCAGGCTTGCACATGCCATGCCTTGAAGCTCGGGGGCAAGCTGCAGCCAAAACCGTCGAATGCGGGGGCCTTGGTATTCGGAGATGATGGTCATCGCAAGGGCCAAGGCGAGCAATAAAAGGCCACGAGAAGGAATGGCGGCGGCTGTGGAGGTGGGATGCAAGCGAGTTAGGGAGCGACCAACCTGGGATAAATGTTCGAGGTTTCGGGTACGAAAAATAGGCATGGCGAGCAACCAAATATGAAAGGTAAGAAAGCGTTGACTCCAAATCATCCAGCTTGGGTCCTGTGGGGTGGGTAAAAAACCGGCGGTCTTGCGCATCTGTTGGTAGGCACGCGAAAGACAAATCGTAATGCCATCGACCAGACCCCAAAGCAGGAAATTCCAGCCAGCACCATGCCAAATCCCGCTGAATAAGTTGGTCAACAGGATGTTGCGATTGGTTTGGGCCTTACTGCCACGGCTGCCGCCGAGGGGAATGTAAATGTAATCGCGCATCCAGGTCAGCAGGGTGATATGCCAGCGCCTCCAAATTTCCAAATTGTTACGAGCCATAAAGGGATTCCGGAAGTTCTCGGGTAGACGGAAACCCAGCATGAGGGCAAAGCCGGTTGCCATTTGCGAATAACCAGCGAAGTCGCCAAAAAGTTGGAAGGCAAAGCCATAAATGCCAGACATAGCTCCAAAGAATCCGAAATGGTCGGGTTGGGAATAAAAGGGTTGCGCCAGATCGTGGCCGAGAAGGTCGGCAATCACCACTTTCTTAAACAATCCCGATAGCACATGGTAAACACCCAAGGATAAGTCTTCGCGCTTGGGCAGAGGGTTTTTTGCCAGCTGGGGAAGGAAGTCGCGTGCTCTCACAATTGGGCCAGCAACCAATTGGGGGAAGAAGCCAACAAACAAGGCGAAGTCAAGTGCGGAGTGATGGGGCTTGGCTTTACGGAAATAAATATCCAGTGTGTAAGACAGGGTTTGGAAAGTGTAGAAGGAGATACCGACCGGAAGAATGAGGCGCAGACTGGGCAAGTTGCCGTGAAGACCGATGGTTTCCAGCAAGGCATTGGCGCTGTCGACAAAAAAGCCGAGGTATTTGAAAGTGGCGAGTAGACCGAAGTTGACGCCGAGACTGAACCACAACCAATACTTGCGGGCATGGGGGCGCTGTTCGCGACCGAGGGCCGAGCCCACAAACCAGTCCACCAGGGTGCTAAGCCAAATGAGGAACAAGAAACGATAGTCCCATTGGGCGTAAAAGAAGTAGCTTGCTGCCAGTAGAAAGGATTTCCGCACTACGGGCCAGCGAGCCAGTAGTGTGTTGCCAACAAAAACCGATGGGAAAAACAGCAGAAAAACAATGCTGTTGAAAACCATGATGGAAAAGGGGCGTCGGAGAGGGGGCAACGACTTGACGGCGATTCTAGACTAGCCTTATGGTCTGCGCAGTCCTTCTCTTGGCTTTTCCTTGCGGGGTGTTGCAAGCTCCCGATTCTGAAACCGCCTCTGCCGATTCGGCGCCCAGCCTTAAGCTCGAAGTGAAGATGTTGGCTGAAAATTTATCTGCCACAGGGCGTTATCCGGTTCTAGCAGTGGATGGTCAACAACAATTGTGCGTAGGTTGGCTGGAGCCTGGACAGGCGCAAGGTGCGATGCAGTTTGTCCTGGTGAAGCGTTCGGATACGGGGTGGAGTCCAAAAACAGTTCTGGCCTCGGGTTCGGGATGGTTGGTGAACTGGGCAGATTTTCCGCAGTACAAGGAGGATGTAACGGGTGCGGCTGTGTTGAGTTGGCTGGCCCAAAGTAAAGCTGGCTACGGTGTGCAGATGCAATATCAAACTGCCGGCCAGGGTTGGGGATCGTTTCAATCTTTGCATGAAGATCAGGATGGTGTGGAGCATGGCTTTGTGTCTTGGGTGGCACTCGGCGCTGGTCAGTTCTTTGCAACTTGGCTGCAAAGTGGCGCCGAAGGACCACCCACTGCTTTGCGTGCCGTTACCGTGGATGAGCGTGGGGATTTGGGCGCAGAATGGGTTCTAGATGATTTGGTGTGCGATTGCTGTGGTACCGCGGCGGTGCGTTTCGATAGCGGCAAGGTCTTGGTGGCTTATCGCAATCGGAACGAGAAAGAAGAGCGGGATATTTTTGTCGTTCGAGGGGTCCCGGGGGAGCTGCAGAGTTGGAGTCCACCGGTGCGGGTGGGGCTGGAAGGATGGCGGCCAAAGGGGTGTCCGGTGAATGGCCCCGCCTTGGCTCGCAAGGGGAATAAGGTTTGCTTGGCTTATTTCACCGAGGTGTCTCATGGTTTTCCCCAGGTGAAATTGCTTTTCTCTCATAACGCTGGCAAACGCTTTGGTTTTGCGCGAGTGGTTGCGGGCGGCAAGGGTTGCTTGGGCCGAGTTTCCGTCGCCTTCCCCGAAACTGGGCCGATACTGGTGAGCTGGCTACAAAAGGAAGGGGAACAGGCCTATTGGATGGTCAGGGCCATGCCGCAGCGCGGAGCTCCTGGCCCCCCGTTACGCATTGCCAAGGCCAGCGGAGGTCGAAAGGACGGCTTTTTGCGCTTGATTTCCACCGCAGAAGGGGTGTTTGCAGCCTGGACGGATGCCTCTGGGCAAGGCATTCATGTGGCTGAGGTCTTGCTCGCGGAAGAATGAGGGAATTGTCCAAATTCGTTGTCAAATACAAGTTTGGTTTGCGTTGGCAGCCCCATGAAGCAATACCTGGTCGTCATTTTTTTCGGCTTGTGGCCATGCTTGGCCCAAGCTCAACAGGGGCAAGGCTTTGTGCAAGAAGCCTGTAATCCGGCCAATGGCCATGCTTATGTGCTGTTGCAGCCTTCGTCCTGGACCCAAGCCGAAAGCGCTGCAGTGAGCCTGGGCGGCCATTTGGCCACCATTAACGATGCCGCAGAAAACACCTGGGTATGGACGACTTTCGAAGCAGCTTCCACCGGCAATATTTGGATAGGCCTCAACGACATCAACGTGGAAGGTACCTTTGAGTGGTCCAGTGGTGAACCCTTTGTTTATCAATACTGGCATTGGTCGGAGCCCAATGATTTGAATGGGGCGGAAGATTACGGCTGTATGTGGGGCTGGTATGGCGGTGAGTGGAATGATTTCGACAACGCTCCTTATGGCTGGGGTGATTGGTATGGCGTGGTGGAAATCAGCACCTTTTGGGCCTTGCAAGCTACGCCGGGTATTGCTGGAGTTAGCAACGATTTTCAGGCATGCAATGCCACCCCAGGCTCCACAATCTGGTTTGTGGCCAGTTCGCGCCAAGCCGCTGTTGGCGCCGCTCTTCCTGGCTGTGCTGGAGTGACCACCCAATTGCTGAACCCCATTACCGTTCTGGGATCTGCCGTTGCCGACGCCCAAGGCATGGCCACCGTGCAAATGTTTGTTCCAACCTCCTTAGCCGGAGCCACCGGTTATGTGCAAGCTGTGGATTTAGCCAACTGCTCGGTTTCCAACCTTGCCGTGGTCCATTTCAACTAACTACACCAACCTCCTTCCAACCGTGTAGGATGGCGTAATGCCATCCTCCCGGTTTGCGGATTTCCTGATTGCGCATCAGGCCGAGTTGCTTGGGTTTTGTCGACGCCATGCCAGTCCTGCCGTGTTGCGATATGAAGCTGCGGAGGATTTGCTGCAAGGTATTTGGACACAAGCCCTGGAATCGGAACCCGACTGGCAAGAAGGTGGAGAAGCTGCGGTGCGGGCTTGGATTTTCCGGTTAGCGCGCAATTTTCTCATCGATCGTACCCGCTATTGGATGGCCTTAAAGCGTCGCTCTAGTCGTGTTCTCCGTTTTGAAATGAGTCGTTCTGATACAAGTTCTGTTGGAATGTGGGAGCCGCGTGCGAGCCAAACTTCGCCTTCTCAATTTGCCGTGCGCCGCGAGCAATTGGTGACGGCGGCCAAAGCTATGGATTTGCTGCTGGAGCGTGATCGTCAACTCGTCACTTGGGCTGCGCATAAAATACCCCTGTCGGAGCAAGCCAGCCGATTAGGAACCGCTTACGATGCCACGGCCCAAGCCAGCCGTCGTGCGCAGAAACGGTTTCGCGATGTCTATCGGCTCATCGTGGAAGGAGAGTTGGGCTTATGAGCGATTCGGAACAGCTTGAACAGCTCTACGATGTCTATCTTGATCATTTGTTGGCGGGGGTCGACCTTAACCCAGACGAATTTTTGGCGAGCCATGCTTGTGAGGATGCCGAATTGCTGGAAAAGCTTAAGGCCTTGCATTCGGTTGCTCATTTCGTGCCAACAGCCTCGGCTTCTAATTCCTCGCACGGCAATCTTCCGCGAGAAAAAATCAAAGATTACAAACTGTTGCGGAGTCTTGGCCGCGGCGGCATGGGCGAGGTGTTTTTAGCCGAGCAGGAATCTTTGGGTCGCCAGGTAGCGTTAAAGATTCTGCATGCATCGGCCTTTGTTTCAAGTGAAAGTTCCTTGCGCTTTCACCGCGAAGCAAAATCTTTGGCACGTCTCCGGCACCCGCATGTGGTCACGGTTTTTGATTTTGGTATTGACGATGGCGCGCATTATTTGGTGATGGAGTTTATCCCTGGCCAAAGTTTGGCGGATGTCTTAAAGGAGAAGCCGCAGGCAGGCGGGGTGTCTACGGTGCAGGCTGTGCGTTGGTCGATGGAGATTGCCCGTGCCTTGGAGGCAGTCCATCAAGAAGGAATTTTGCATCGCGATGTGAAACCTTCCAACATTCGGATTACTCCCGAGGGGCGTGCAGTTTTGGTTGATTTTGGGTTGGCCTTTGATGGGCAGGATAAAAGGCAAGATTTAACTCAGTCCTTCCTTGGTTCTCCATCGTTTGCTGCTCCCGAACAAATTCGAGGCTACCCTCTTCTCTCTCCAGCCGCGGATATTTATTCCTTGGGAACTACTCTGTATCGTTGCGTAAGCGGGGTGCTTCCATTTCAAGCCAAGGATTTAGACCAACTCTTCCATCAAATTTTAACCAAAGAACCCCCAAGCCTCCGCAGCCATCGTCCGGGGATTCCTCGCGACTTGGCGGTGGTGGTGCACCATGCCATGGACAAGCAGGCGCAACATCGCTATCCCACAGCGGCTGCCTTTGCGGAAGACCTTCAGGCCTTATTGGAGTTTCGACCAATTGCAGCGCAGCCGCCTTCCTTGTTGCGGCGCTTTCGCTATTGGGCCCACCAGCATCGCGCGAGTGCAGCTGCTTCCATTACTGCTTTGTTATCGCTGGTTTTTTTGGCAGTCTTCGTAACCTGGCAGGGAATTGAACAGAAAAACCTACGATTACAACAGGCGGATGCTTTGCTGGCCGAGGCGCGGGAGCGGTTTGCAGAGTTTGAGGATTTACGCGTGAGTTTACGTGCGAAGAGGGAGCAACGAAATGCATTGCGCAATGCCATGGAGTCTTCTTTTTTGCGGGCGGAGGAGCTGAAGCAGCTGGATCATGCAGAGGAATTGGTGCAACAAGCCGAGTTGAAGCGGGAACGGTTGTTTAATAGCGTTTTGGATTTTCTGGATCAGGTAGAGAAAGCCAATCCCAAGCTGGAACAGCTCGATAGTATGCGCGCTGAAATCTATCTCACGCGTTTTTTAGAAAGCAAAACCCGTGGTGATTTAGTAAGCAGTCGTTTTTATCGGGCGCAAGCGGACCGTTTTGACGAGAGTGAGGCCACTTTGCAACGGTTGCAACCTATGGCTAAGCTCTCGCTAACGGTGAGCCCTCCTGGTCCATTTGCAGTTGCTGAGTTTTCTTTTTTCGAGCAATCCCAAGTTAAGGAGGCTGGTGATCATCGCATGGTGCCCGTTGCTCGCCAAGGCTCAGGGAGTGCGGTGGCTCCTGGTCAATGGTGCTTGCGTGTGGAGCAGGCAGCAGCACCCGTGGAAAAGGGCGATTTGATTTTTCAGGTTGGTGGCTGGCCAATTGAAGGCAGCGTTTTGGTTCTTCAAGGCAATGCAGAGATAGGGGTGGGGGATCGATTGTTGGCAGTGGATGATGTTGCAGTCCGGGATGAGTTTTCCATTGAGCAAATAAGGAAGAATCGGAGTGCTGATGGCGACCCCAAGCAAATAATTCCCCAGCAGAGGCAATTTTTGTTTGCCAATCATGCGGGGTCGTATTCGGTTTCTGCGCCCTCATTCCAGTCTTTGGGTATTGTCTTGGGTTTGCCAGCCGACTTGTTGGCGCAAGGGCGAAGCGAGGGCAAAGTTTGGCGTGAGGGTGAGGTGTTGCCCCTTTCCTTGCCAGCCACTGTGGTGCGCACGACGACGATTCCCCTCCTTAGCACTGCAGAATCTTGGCAACACTATTCCCAGTCCTCGGTGGATTTGGTGTTGCAACCTGGACCTTCCTTGCTTCGCTTGCGTCGGGAGGGCTGTGAGGATCTGCTTTTGCCTTTGCGTCTGGTAGCAGGGCAAGATGCCTCTTATGAGGCTCATTTTGTTGCGGAAGGCACCACACCAGTGGGTTATCGCCACATCCTTCCTGGTCCGTTTTGGCAGCACGACGATTATTGGATTCAGGAACGGGAAGTTACTTCTGGGGAATATCTTCAGTTTTTGAACTCCGCCTATGTGCAAAATCTTTTGGCCTCCTCGGCCGAGCCGCAGTTTTTTCCGCGCACCTTTCGCAACGCCAGCCAAGGAGGCTCCTGGCCGCGCGATGTCAGCGGACTGTTTTCCTTACCCTCCGATTGCCCCTTAGAATGGCCGGTCTTTGGCATTAGTTGGTACGATGCCGTGGCTTATGCGGAATGGATGAGTCGGGAGGCCAAGGCTGCGGGGTTGCCTTATGCTTTTCGTTTGCCAAGTTTGAAGGAGTTTCGCATTGCGGCCAAGGGCACAGCCAATTGGGATTATCCCTACGGCCCCCGATTCCGACCCAACTGGTCAAACTGCTGTTTTTCTCGGCCCTTACCCGCGCCGGAGCCAGTCCTAAGCTATCCAGTAGATGAATCGGTGTTCGGGGTTTTTGACACTTCTGGCAGCGCCTTGGAATGGATAGATGCATGGTGGGATGCCAACCACACCGAGCGCTATGCCGGCGGGGGGAGTTGGGCCCAGGGTGGCTCTATCCCAGCCAAACCAACTTCGGGTTTGGGTATCCGCCCCCATGAGACTTCCTTGGAAACTGGTTTTCGTTTGGTTTTGGAAGTGGAGGAATAACGGGGGTGCTCGGCGCAATGGATTGGTGTTTGCAATAAACAACCAAAAATATGCAATGGAAAGAAAATTTTAGCTAGCCTAGGTATGTCCGCGAGGGCAAAACAACATTCTGTTCTCCCATGAACTCCCACAACATGAAATTCCTTCCTTCCTAGCCCTTTTTGTCTTCCTTCCTAGTCTATTTGGGGCCCAAACCAACATTTATGTCGATTCCATGTCTTCGGTGAGTGGCACTGGGGATGGAATAAGCCCAGCCACGGCCTATAAATCACTAACAATTTTCATCATAATGGCGGTGCGTCAGGTGTATTGGCCTGCCCCCAAAATTTGATGGGCTACATGGTTGAGGCTTTAGGTGATTTGAACCAGGACGGATATGTGGATGTTGGTACCACCCTTTCCTTTTTTGGTGGTGATCAAGAAGTGCGCATTTTGTCAGGAAAGGATGGCCATTATCTTTGGACTTTGTCGGATCCTACTCAGTTTTTTAGTGGAGGATTTGGTTTTTCTCTTGCATCCTATGATCGGACTGGAGATGGAATTCCAGAAATTTTTGTCGGTGAACCGATTGGGTCCACTTCTGGTAGTATCCATGGTTTTCTTTCCACCCTTATCTTTATCGCTTGTCTGGTGAATTGTTGGCAAGCCGCCCCAGCGTTTTGCGATTGAGGGTGGATTTTCCCTCCACCGAGGCTGGTAAATCCTTCGCCATTCTTGCCTCCACCTCGGCAAATGCCACCACCACTTTTCATGGATTGGATTTGCCTCTGGGCATGGACGCAACATTTCTGTGGACTTTGCAAAGCCCGCCCAGTGCCTTCCGCGGCATCTTGGATAACGAAGGGGATGGCATGGTGCAAGGAGTGGTGCCGTCATCGGTATCCCTTCCCTTCTTTGGTTCCACTTTGTACCTAGCCGCCGTTTCTTTTCACGGCAGTCAAGCTGGACTCAGTTCTGCCGCAGTGCCGGTGACGGTGGTGCCATAACTCATTAGGCAAACCCTTCTTTGGTTGTTCTTTCGGGGTAGGGAGGTATGATTTGTCCGCTGTAGCAAGTCCCCGTAGCTCAGTTGGATAGAGCATCGGTTTCCTAAACCGGGGGTCAGAGGTTCGAATCCTCTCGGGGACGCCATGCCGTCGGAACCCTTCGGGCCGCCGCCGCATTCCTCCCCGGAAGAAGAAGCGGGAGGTTGGTCTGCTTCGCTCCCCGCGCTCCCGCGTCGAATCCTCTCGGGGCCGCCATTCCGTCGGAACCCTTCGGGCCGCCCAATAAGAGTTAGCTGCAACAAGGCATTAAAATGGTTTTAGCTACCTCGTCTTTGTACCTAGGCCTTGCAAATACGTTTAGCACAGGGCCCTCGTTCATTCTCTGCAGGCACAAAACTAACGGCTTGACCGTCGTGCAGGTCTTCGTAGCGCAAGTCCATTAAGTCGGTTTTGAAGAAGAAGAAACGCTTTTCGTCGCCATCGCGCAGTAGAAAGCCATAAGAATCATCCAAGTGGCAAATATGTCCACTCCAGCGATGGGCCGAGGGCGCACATTCCACGGCCTGAGGGGGCGTAAAGTCGTTGATGTCGGCCGCAGGTTCTTCGTGGTGCTTGGGCAGAAACAAACTGGCAAGGAGAGGGTCCTCCGCAAGTGGAGTGCGTGCAATCTCTTCGCTGAGCATGAGCGGGTAAGTCGCTTCCTGCATAAGATGGAAGGAGCAGCGGGTGGTGACGGGGCTGCCGTCTACGCCAACAGCCTGCACATTGAAGCCCACAACCATAACCCGAGTGCCGAGGCCGTGGAGTTTGCGCACCAAGGGAATAAAATCACCATCACCTGCAATCAGAACGCAAACATCCAGCCCCTTTCGAGAAGCGCAATCAAAGGCCTCCAGTGCGAACATCACATCAATCCCCCGCTCCTTGCCCTGGGAGACTGGTTGGTGGTGGCTTTCAAATCCAGCGTAAAGCAAAGCATCTTCGAAAACGCGCTCGCCATATAAAGTGTTGCGCTCCAAACATTCGCGTGCCGAGAGGCGACCCCGAAAATAATGCGCATCGACAATTTGACAGCGCGAAATATCTTGCTCCTCAAGCTGAGTGACTTGGTGGCGAATATATTCCTTGAGTCCGGGCAAAGATAGATAGCTGCGTGTTTCATGGTGAAACCGATAAAAATTGCTGACATGGCTGAAGTAGCCGCCATCCATGAAGATTCCGATGCGGGTAATGCCAAAATTTTGTTGAACCATGTTTTTTTGTATCATGTCTCTATCCTAACCACGCGCATCCAGAAAACCGAAAGTCCCGTTGAAAATTTGCCTACTGACGAATCAAGATTTGGATGCGGATGATTATCCAGCCGAGGATTGGCCCTGCGATCCGCGCCCCTATCTTCCCGAAGACGATTGGACGCTGGCTTATTTGCCCGATAAGTATTCTTCCGTGGCGAAGGTGAAAGCTCTGATTGCCGAGGGCTTCGATTTGTTTTTCAACCTCTGCGATGGAGCCTTAACCCAGGAAGATCCAGGGATTGAGGTTGTGCGCACTCTGGAAAAGCATGGCGTTGCCTTTACCGGTGCTGATAGCAGATTTTTTGAACCATCTCGACAGAAAATGAAACGGGTATGTAAAAAACTAGGCATTGCCTGCCCAGCTAGTGTCGTAGTACGCAAAGAGGAAGATGTGGAAAAAGTTTTGCGCAAACTTCGCTTCCCGATGTTTGTCAAACATTTCAATAGTTATGCCAGTGTGGATTTAAGTCGGCACTCTAAAGTGCAGAGTGAGGCTGGCTTGTTGCGCCAAGTTCGAAAAATGTTGTCACGGCATGGGGCCGCCTTGGTTGAAGAGTATATCGAGGGCGTGGAATGCACGGTATTGGTGGCAGAAAATCCATGCAACTTTCGGCGCCCAACTACCTTTGTGCCAATTCAATATCAGTTCCCGGACGGGGAAGAGTTTAAGCATGAGGATTTGAAATGGGTGGATTTTGAGGGATTGAAAGCCATCCCGGTGCAAGATAAACGATTGGAAAATCGATTACGCCAAGATGCAGCACGCTTTTTCTTGGCTTTGGATGGAACCAGTTATGGGCGCTGTGATGTGCGCGTGGATGCCGAGGGAACTCCTTATATGTTGGAGATGAACCCAAACTGTGGCATCTATTACAAACCTGAAGATTATGGCAGTGCCGATTTGTGTTTGTCCTTCGATCCAGCTGGTCATGTCGGCTTCACTCGTCAAATCGTAGCTGCTGCTTTGCGACGGCAAAAACGAAGGCCTTAGGATTCGCTATGATGCGGCCCGAACTTGAGAATTCTCCATGTCCAACAGCCCTGAAGCCCCTGGTTCGTTTTTGCGGTATGTGCCCCCCATGGGCATTTACCAAACCCTCTACGCATTTTTGGAATCTTTCGGTGTTTACATGGGAGAGGCTGGCACTCATCCCTGGAGCCAAGGATTTCCGCGTACCGATCGGTTGCCAGGTGGGCCAGCCATGCCAACTCAAGTGCAAGTCGAAGGCGCAGACCTGATGTATCCCAAGGCCTATGGCTTGCCGGCCTTAAGAGCAGCCATTGCCGATTATTACTGCCGATATTACGGCGCTTCCGTAGCCCCAGAAAATATCATGGTGTTTGCCGGTGGACGTCCAGCGCTAGTCGCCACCTTATTGTTTTTGCAATCCGATATCGAAGTACGCATTGCCGAAACGGAATACACTCCTTATTACGACATGCTGAATTTGCTGCAACGCAACTACAGTTTGGTGCCGAGTCATGTAGAAAATGGTTTTTGTGCTACTTTGGCAGATTATCTTGGCCAGCAAACAAGGCGTCAGCTTTTGATGCTCAGTAACCCCTGCAATCCCACCGGAATCACTCGCGGTGGCTCATCCTTGCAGGCGTTTGTAAAGGCAGCCACCGGGAACACGGGGCTTTTAATTGATGAAGCCTATGAAATGTTTCATCAACCGCCGGTAAGTGCTCTGCAGTATGTGGATGACATCGACCAAAGCCAAGTCTTTGTTGTCGGCGCGGCAACGAAGGGATTGCAAGCGCCAGGAATCCGCGTGGGGTGGGTGGTTGCAGCGCGTCATCACATTGAAGTGCTTAGCAATTTCTCTTCCTTTGCCATGGGGGGCGTCTCGCAACTTTCTCAGCGCTACGCACTCGCCTTATTGCAGCCAGAGCGAGTGGAAGCTGCACGTCGAGCGGTACCAGGGTACTATGGGATGCAGCGTCAACGCTATGGCGAGGCTTTTCTTCAGCTTGGCTTGGAGCTTTATTCTGGCGAAGGTGGCTTTTATCACTGGTGCCGACTGCCCGAAGGCCTCACTGCGGAGGCCTTGAATCAAAAATTATTTTCTGCTGGAGCCGCAATTCTCAAAGGCAGTGATTGCGATATGGCAAGGCGGGGCAAAGAATCTCCCCTTGCTTCCTTTATGCGCTTTTCCTTTGGCCCCCTGCCCGAAGAATCTTTCGCTGCCGACGTGAAGATTCTGGCCCAGGCCTTAAGTTCTTAGGCTGTCATGAAACATCCCAGGTTTCGCCGGAGCGGAGGAGGCTTTCCAAATCACCTTGGCCCAGATTTTGCGTAACTTCTTTCACCTGTTGGTGAATCGCATCTTCCAAACAAGGGCGCTCTACCTGTCGGAATAAACCAATCGGCACCGGAATGGAACCGTCTTCGGTGTTTTGACAGATTTGAAATGCGCGAGCACCGGTAGGGCTGTTGGCTTGCCAAATCGAGGCTTCTTCCGGTTTGCATGGAAGAAGTTGCTCCCCGTCAAAACGCAATCCCATTTCCAATTCTTTACCATAAACCAGAGGTTGGCCAGGACGCAAATCAACTTGCCGCGCATCCCGCACCTCTTTGTCGGTAATTTGCGCATGCGCGCCATCATTGAAGATGACACAGTTTTGCAAAATCTCCACAAAAGCAAAGCCTTTGTGTTCGTGGGCGGCTTGCAAAATCCCTTTCATATGTTTGATTTGTGTGTCCACCGTGCGCGCAACGAAACTTGCGCCAGCACCCAAGGCTACGGTGATGGGATTAAATGGCGCATCCAAGGATCCAAAAGGAGACGAGGAGGTTTTCTTGCCTGGCACCGTAGTTGGCGAATACTGACCCTTGGTGAGGCCATAAATGCGGTTGTTGAACAACAAGATTTTAATATTCAAGTTGCGGCGCATGGCGTGAATCAGATGATTGCCGCCAATGGACATGGCATCGCCGTCGCCGGTGATCACCCACACATGCAAATCAGGATTGGCAATCTTCACTCCACTGGCTAAGGCTGGGGCACGACCGTGGATGGTGTGGAAGCCGTAAGTGTCCATATAGTAGGGGAAGCGACTGGAACAGCCGATTCCAGAAATCACCACAAACTGTTCTTTGGGCACACCAAAGGAGGCAAAGCATTGTTGGACCGCATTGAGGATGGCATAATCCCCGCAGCCTGGGCACCAACGCACTTCCTGGTTGGAGACAAAATCTTTTTTCTTGTAGCTTGTGGCGGGGTTCATGCGTGCAAATCCTGGATGTGTCCGAGTAGTTCCGTGGAAGTGAAAGGACGGCCCTGCACCAAGGGGATAGAAACAGCGTCGACCAGGTATTCCGAACGAATCAGGCGACAAAGTTGGTTACGATTTAGCTCGGGGATCATGATTTTTTTGAAGCGTTGCAGGATGTCGCCCAAATCCTTTGGCAAAGGCCAGATATGGCGCAAATGCAGCATGCCCACCGACAAGTTGGCATCTTGGCAGCGGTTGACCGCCCCGCGAATGGCGCCATAAGTGGAACCCCAGCCCAAAACCAAAACCTCGCCTTGTTGCTCACCATAAACTTCAAGCGGGGGATAACTTTCGGCAATGCGTGCAACCTTTTCTTCGCGCAACATCACCATGCGTTCGTGGTTAGCAGGATCGTAAGAAACATTGCCGGTGCCATCTTCCTTTTCTAGGCCGCCAATGCGATGTTCAAGACCAGGTGTGCCGGGGATGACCCAAGGGCGAGCCAAGCTTTGGTCATCACGCTGATAGGGGAGGAAGCCTTCTCTTTCGGTATGGAACCTCACAGGGAAGGACGGCAATGTTTCAATAGCCGGGACGCGGAAGGGTTCGGAACCATTGCCAATGTAGCCATCCGACAACAAGACCACGGGGGTCATGTATGTGGTGGCGATGCGCACAGCTTCTAAGGCCGTGGCAAAACAATCTGCTGGTGTGGAAGTGGCCAATACAGGCAAGGGTGCCTCGGAGTTGCGGCCAAATAAAGCTTGCAGCAAATCAGCCTGCTCCGTCTTCGTTGGCATGCCAGTACTAGGGCCGGCGCGTTGAACATCCACCACAATCAGTGGCAGTTCCACCATTACTGCCAAGCCCAAGGCCTCAGCTTTGAGAGCAAGCCCTGGGCCGGAGGTGCCGGTCATGCCCAAGGAACCGGCGTAGCTGGCGCCAATGGCGGAACAAATGGCGGCGATTTCGTCCTCGGCTTGGAATGTGGTGACTCCGTAGTTTTTGTATCGGGCCAGGGCATGCAGCACATCGGAGGCGGGGGTGATGGGATAAGAGCCGTAAAACAGCGGCAGTTTGGCGAGCTGGCAACCAGCAACCAAACCCATAGCCAAACCCTGGTTGCCGCCAATGTTTCGGTAGGTGCCTGTAGGAAGAGGTGCTGGATTGACCTGATACACCACCTTGAACAATTCCGAGTTCTCGGCAATGGCAGCCCCGGCGCGCAACGCCAGCAAGTTGGCCTCTAAAATCTGAGGCTTGGAGGCGAATTTCTTTTTCAGCCAATCCTCAGTATGAGCAAGTGGTCGTCCATAGGCGTAATAAAGCATGCCCAAAGCGAGAAGGTTTTTACAACGCAAGGCATCTTTGTTGCTGAGCCCTGTGCTTTCCACCGCTTTGAGAGTGGCTTCATTGAGGTCGATGGCAACCAGCTGATAATTTTCCGCTAGCTTTTCGTCGTCAAGAGGATTGTGGTCGTAGTGTGCTTTCGCCAAATCCCGCGGGCTAAAGTTGCCGCGGTTCACAATTAACAATCCACCTTCTTTGAGTTCGCCAAGGTTGACCTTCAGCGCAGCCGGATTCATCGCCACCAAAACATCCGGGCGGTCCCCGGGTGTGTGAATGTCTTTGGCGGCGAACCGCACCTGAAAGCCAGAAACTCCAAACAAAGTTCCGACTGGGGCGCGAATTTCAGCAGGATAATCGGGGAAGGTGGCGAGGTCGTTGCCGAACAGCGCGCTAGTTTCTGTGAACTGATTCCCTGTCAACTGCATGCCGTCGCCGGAGTCGCCCGCAAAGCGAATCACCACTTCGTCGAGATGCTGAAGAGGAATCTCTGGTTGGTTTGGAGCCATGTTGAAACGAAGATTGTATCGGCGCGGAAAGGGCGCGATGGGAGGACTGGGCCTAGTGCAAGTGGGAGGCGGTTTGGTGTTTGCCGTCTTTCAGACCCGGAAAATCAGGAGTTTGCAATGGCATGGACAAGGGCTTGGAGATTGCGTGGTCGGAAGGATTGGCGCAGGCCGTGAGTGTGCTGCAACAAGGCTTTCGAGGGGAGGAAAAAGGGGTTCATTCGCACCCGAGGAGTGTAGCGAATTCCTAGTTTCGACTGAAAAGGCGCAATTTCCAGCAGAAAGAGCCCAATTCTTTCGATTTCGGTTTATTATTGGGTACTCCTTTTGGACCTCAACCATGCGTACTACCTCTCTCCTGCGTTTTGGCGGCCTCCTGTTTGCGGGGCTCCTTCTCTCCTCCGTGGCTTCCGCCCAGAACAACCACACCGTGCAAGTGGCCCCCAATGGCCGGTTGGAATTTTCGCCTAAGGACATGCACATCAATATGGGCGATACCATTACTTGGGTGTGGAATGGCTCCATGTCGCACAATGTGCATGCCGACTCCAACGCTTTTTTGTCGGGCAACCCCGTGGTGGCTCCCCATACCTACTCGGTCACATTTGATGCTGCCTTTGTTGCCGCCAACCCTGTGCCAAACGATTTGTATACCTATCGCTGCGATCCCCATCAAATCTTTGGCATGGTCGGTTCGATTCATGTGATGAGCCCTCGCGTGTTAAGTGTTACCAACTTTACAGCTGGGCAATTGGGCACCATTCATTTCAATGGCGCCAACCCAGGAGCCACATTGATTATTGGTTACTCCACGGCTGGCAACGGTCCTTTCGATGTCAGCATGGGCACGCTTTCGTTGTCTCCGCCCTTCTTTCAATTGCCGCCCATGGTCGCCGACGCCAACGGCCATGCCATGCTCAGTGTCAACCTGCCTGCTGGCTTAGCAGGTGCCACGGCCTATCTTCATGGCGCAGAACTGTTAGGTGGTGGGGCTGGGATTTTGACCAACCCCTTAACCGTCACTCTGTAGACTCTAAATCGCGAATCCACAAATTGCGGTAACGCACGGGGTCACCGTGGTTCTGCAACAACAAAGGCCCCGCTGGAATGGCGGGGTCTTTGGGTGGCAGGGTGCGATGAACGGTAGGTCCTAATAAGGCTCGATTCCAGTGCACGAGAACCCCATTGTGAAATACGGTCATGCGTGCTGATTCGAGTTTGTTGCCGTTGGCGTCAAAGCGAGCCCGACGAAACAAGATGTCATAACTTTGCCATTCGCCGGATGGGCGACAGGCGTTGACCAAGGGGGGATATTGGCCGTAGAGGGCGGCGGCGGTGCCGTCGGCATAACTGGTGTTGTTCCAGGTGTCGAGTACCTGGATTTCATACAGCCCCATGACATAAACCCCACTATTGCCCATGCCTTGGGAACGACCTTTGCGCTGGGGTGGGGTGGCCCATTCCACATGCAATTGGCAATCTCCGAACTGGGCTTTGGTCTGGATGCTGGCGCTACCGGCCACTTGCGTCACACCGTCGATGATTTGCCAGGTAGGGGCTTGGCCTTCGGGGGTGGTCCAGGCGTCCAAGTTGCTGCCATCAAAAAGCACGACCGCGTCGCTGGGAGCTTGGTTGGATTGGGCACCCGGGCGGACGACGGGTGGATAGGGACGGTTGCGATCATGCACCCGCCATTTCTGGCCGGGCAAAACCGGGGTGTCGTCGTAGCCTGGACGAGTGGCTGGTTCTTGCAGCAGGAAAAGGCTGCTCAACAGGAGAAGGAGTACACGCATGACTCCTTTAGTTTAGGCGGGAGTTGGCCTACATGTAGGGATTGACCCCAGCGGCGTGGTCGGTGGCATCGTGAATCCCTTCGACTTCTGGAACCGCGTTGCGGATAGCGACTTCCACGCCCTGTTTCATGGTCATGCCAGCTGAGCCGCAACCTTGACAGCCGCCGCCCATCGAGATGTAGAGATTGTTGCCGTCGCTGGCCTGGATCTCGACCCAACCACCGTGGGAGGCGAGACCGGGGTTGAGGGTGTCATCGATGACGACTTGTGCTTTGTGGCGCATCAAATCATGCCCTTCCAAAGCGTCGACAGCACCGGGTTTGATGACTTCGCTGCTTTGCTCGAGGAAAGCACGAATGGCGGAACCGCCTGCGCGTGCGACACTGCGCCAATCCTGCGGGGGTTCCTTCATGCTAATGAGGACTTCGGTGCCAGAAATGCGGACGCCTTTGAGATCCTCCAGTGCGTCGAACAAAGCGGCGGCCAGCGGTGCCCAGGTAGCTGCCCACTCCCGATTGCTCACGTAGAGCGTGCCGACATAAAGATTGCGGTCGACACGGAACAAGCAATTGCTTGGAATCGACTGAGGCTCGGCGGTAATCTGAATTTTTGTTTCTTCACTCATGGCTAGCTCCCAAGGAGGAAGCCCCTATTCTACTTGTTTTCTGCTGGTGAAAAAGAGAGTAAACAGAAACCGAATAATCGTTCTAAGGCGGCGATGCAAGTAGGGTGGTTGACTTCCCAATTCTGCTCAAAAAAGAGAAGAATTTCTTGTACGTTGGCGCTGCCGTCGGCGGCTTCGAGCAAACCTAGTTCCAAGGGTTCGAGATCGAAGGTGCGTCCACGGGCGAGAACTCGGGTGCTGACGGGTTCCCCCTCGGCGTTGGAGACGACTTCAGCAGTAAAACCATCAAAAGCGTGTGGAATTAGGGAGCCGGTAAGAGGGTTGGGAAAGCTGCGGCGGCGGAAGAGTTGATGGCCAAGGACGCAGAGGTCGAGATTCGATTGCAGAAAACTCCACGCTGCTTCGCTGGGCGTTTCGACGATGGGCTCGCCTTCAATATTGAAGGAGGTGTTGAGCACCATCGGAATTTGGGTGCGTTGAAAGAATTCCTGGATAAGGTCGTAGTAGCGAGGGTGGAAATGGCGATCCAAAGTTTGAACACGGGAAGTCTTGTCGACATGCACCACAGCGGGGATTTTGCTGGCGAGTTTGGGATTGGCCGCTACCGTCAACGACATATACGGGGAGGCATGCGCTTGTGGAAACCAGGTGTCGGCATGTTCAGCTAACACGGTGGGGGCAAAGGGACGGAAGGCTTCGCGTTTTTTGATTGCCAAGTTGATGCGCTGAATGTTGTTGACGTCCCGGGGGTCGGCAAGGATGGAGCGATTGCCGAGAGCGCGTGGGCCAAACTCTGCGGACCCCGAAAACCAAGCGACAATTTGGTTGTCAGCCAGAGCGTCGGCGACAACTTCGAGTAGAGAATGTTGGCCGAGGTCAGCCGCTTCTAACCAAGGACCATATTCTTGGATAGCAGTTTGATAGTCCTCCGTTTGTGGTGGGGCGCCGGCAAAGGGAATCATCGGTTGGCGGGGTGGTTGCCATTGCGCATTGCGTTGTTGCGCCAAGTAATGATGTCCAAAATATGCGCAGCCGACGGCAAGCCCTTGATCACCGGGGTAGGGTGGGATGAAGACTTGCTCAAAGTTGGCTTCCCGATGGATGCGGCCATTGAGGGTGCTGTTTAGTGCAACGCCACCGACAAAGGCAAGGTTTTTCGCTTGGCTTGCTTGTTGTTGGCGTTGGAGAAAATCGAGGACCACCACTTCCAAATCCGTTTGTACATCTTTGGCCAGGCGCGCATAGCTAGGGTGGTTGGCTTTTTCAGCCCAAGCGTTTGGGTGAGGTTGGTGGCGGAGTCTTGGCCAATGGACTCGCAGGTTTTCCAAGGGGCCATCGAAGAGAGTTTGGTGTTGGCCCTGTGGATGCCATCGTTCGGCCCAGGGAGCAAGCCCCATGACTTTGCCACAGGCATTCCAGTCGCCAAAAATGTGGCTTGCGACCCGGGAATAGATTGCGCCCAAGGACTCCATATTTTCAAAGCCGTAGTTGTGCAACAAAGTAGGGGTATGTTCGGCGATCCAGCGCTTGCAGAGCCGTTTTAGGTTGAGGCCTTCAAACTGGTAAACGGTTTCTCCTTCGCGCCAGCCAAAGGCCGGAATGGGTGGATGGCCATCCTCCAAGCCTTTTGGATAGGAGGAAAAAGAAGGGGCCTGGGGGAGTTCGAGTTCGCTGTGGTAGCCGTCTCCTGGCAGTTGCATTTCATGCAAAGTTGATCCCATGCCATCCATGACGACGATGAGGCCGGAATCGAAGGGGGTTAACGGCAAAACCGACCAGGCATGGGCTAGGTGGTGGGAAAGTTCGAGTCGGGGTACTCCGGGAAGGAGGTTGAAGGGGGAGACGTAAGTGGAGCGATAGGAGTAGAGGGCGGTATCCCATTCGACCGTTTGGTGAAAGCGGTCAATGCGGAATAGATGGTTGTTAGCCACCACCAAAGCTAGGTCTTTTGGGGTTGCGTTAATTGTGCGCAGTGCATGTTCGACCAATTCTGCGACATCACCGCCGTCGTGTTTTTTCCTGGAGAGACGCTCTTTTTCTCCTGCGAATAAGATTTGGCCTTCTTGGTTCAGGATGCACGCCGCTGCGGAGTGGGTGTATTGATTGAGGCCAAGGACAAGATCCGACATGATGCAATAAGTGTAGGAACCTGGCCCACTTGGGTGGGCAAGAATCCTAGAAAGCGGGTAACGAAACAACACCTTCTCCGTCTTCTCCATGTCGCTGCCTAGCGACTTGAGAAAGACCATGAAGTTTCGCCCCCCGTTTTGCCCCAATCCCG
>JAJRZS010000042.1 GCA_024275135.1 Planctomycetota bacterium
AAAGGACTACCAGATGGCGAAGAATTTGGTCGCGTAAATCGTGGACAGCGCGGCGACTATTGCCCAACACAAACAGCCGGCTCAAGGTGCGCAAAACTGCTCCGGCAAGGGCAACCAAAACAATCATGCCCCCACCCTTCAGGGCTAAACTGGCTAGATTGGATGCATCTACCCCAGTGGAATGAGGATTACTGGCTGCTTCTCGCAACACGTCGACCGTATGCCCCAACAAATAAGGCACCGAAATCCGCAACACCACGGCGCCAATTAAGGCCGCAGCTCCAAACACATAATTCCGACGATAGCGTCGGTACAAAGGCGCTATGCGATTTAACTCTTTTAGCGTCAAGCCTCCGCCCCTGCCGGAGTGGAAAGGAACATCCCTTTTTGATAGGCGGTAATCCAACCAGTAAAGGCAGAAGCCGCAACCGTTAATGGGCTAGCCAAATACAACTGCCCAGGACCGCTGCGCCCGGCAAAGTTGCGATTGATTGCACTCACGGTAACTTGGTTTGGTGTTTCCGAAACCCCAGGCCCACAACCAATACAGGCACCACAACCAGGTTCAATTAAAGTTACACCAACACTTTCAAACAAGGAAACCCAGCCTTGGTTGCGAGCGTATTCTTGCACCGACTTGGAACCAAACTGGATGAAAAATTGCGTTCCTTCTGCAACTTTAAGCCCTGCTTCTTTAGCTTCGGCACAAACAGAGGCATAGAACCGGAAATCTTCAACCTTCCCCGCAGTGCAGGAACCACCATAGGCAATGTCGATGTTGATTCTGCCCAAATTGGAAATTTCTTGACCATAGGTTGGATCGCCGGGAGTGGCTACCCGCGGCCGAATCTTGCTCAAATCCAAAGTATGCCGCCCTCCTGCATAAACCGCATCGGCATCGGGCATGACGAAAGATTGAGCAATTTCAGCAGCGGTTTTTCCGGATCGCCGTTCCTCCAACCAAGCAGCAAGCTGCTCATCACCTTCGCAAATCCCGGTGCGGGCTGTACATTCCGTAGCCATATTGCAAAGGGTGGCCCGTTCATCCACCGACAAGCTGGCCAAACCCGGACCACCGAACTCCATTGACCGATTGAGTGTGTCTTCTGCCTTGGCGTAAGTATCTAGAATGTACAAAATCACATCCTTGGCAGTGCAACCTGGCGTTAACTCGCCAACCAAATCAAAGCGAATTGATTCCGGAACTTTAACAAAAGTAAACCCAGCATGAATGAGGGCGGCATACTCGGTAGCACCCACGCCATAAGTAAGTGCATTAGAGCCACCACCCATACATGTGTGAGAATCAGTGGCCTGAATGAAATCGCCAGGATCAATGATCTCTTCACGCGCTATTTGGTGGCAGATCCCCGGACTCACACCGTTTTTAGCAGAAAAGTCGCGCACCCCAGTATGTTGTTGAAAAACCTTTTGCAAATCGCGTAAGGATTGGATTTGAGAGACAAAGGGAGCAAAACGAGCCACTCCGTCGGCATAGAGGAGATGGTCTTCAAACACAGCCAGTTTTTCAGGATTCTGCACTTGGTAATCATCCCCATACTCGGCGCGTAAAAACTCATGCACCTGAGCCGTAGTAAATTCATGGCTGTAACCGCCATCCACCTTCGCTAATACCGCATCCCCAGGTTGTACATAGGCGCCCGCCGCCCCCGGGTTGAGCATTTTGGCGGCAATCATTTTTTCCGCCATCGTCATGCCACGTTGGGTAGTGGTGTTGGCGGGCAACTGAATCGCCCCCTCCGCTACTTTTTTGGAAAATGCAAACAAGCCACCCTGCTCCAAAATAATACGGGTAACTGGATCGTAACGCTCGGTGAAGGCTGACAGTGGCAAAGATTCACCGGATTGCAGCTTTTGCAGCAAAGCATGGTCACCCATCAATTGGCCAAGATTGATGTTGTTGCGCTCATGAATGGGAGCAAAGCTGGCGGCAAAAACATAGCGAATACCGCTCCAACGCTCGCATTGAGCTGCGGTTTCCCGACTGGATCCAGTGCCCTTTCGAAAACCAGAAACGATGGCCTCAAAATTGCCGTCGGCAAGTGCGCGAGAGCGGAACACCCGCTCGCCGTTTTCGTCGAGCAAACCAGCATAGGCATCCTCCGCAATATCTTCCGGGCGGTGACGAAAGCACACCCAAGCTGGAGTCATGACATCGGTGTTGATATCGTCGAGTAAATCTTCAACACGCAAATCTTCCATGCGCAAATCCAAGCCCTCATAGAGCTGTTTTCGCAATAAGTCCAAATCCTTCGTAAGGAAAAGGACCCGTTTCCCGGGGTTGAGCCGGATTTCAGACGGTGGCCAAGAGTCGCTCATCATGCTCCTTTGTTCCCGGTATTTTCCGGAATCGAGAGCAAGATTGTACCAACGCTAAGGCTTTCTGCTCATCCTACAAGGCGAGGAATGAAACCAACTTCCAGAGCCAAAACCAGCAAATTTCCAGCAGCATGCCAAAGCACCGGAACCCAATAGCTTGCACTCTGACAGTAAACCCAGGCAAGCAGGAAACCAGCGAAACAATTAGCCGGATTCCAGGATCCATAAAGCAAATGGAGAAGAGAAAACAAAGCACCACTGGAAAAAACAACTAGAAATGGGGACCATTTGGTGGCTAAAGCGGTGCACAAATACAAACGATAAACCCCTTCTTCCAATAGTGGAGCGAGCACACAGGTGGGAAAAATGAGCCACAGCGCTTGACTCCATTCCACAGCAGGAAAGGTTTTAACAACCAAGTCAGGGGCCAACCACGCCACCCCCAATACAACACTCAAGAGCACACCACCCCATACCAAACCACGTTTAAACCAGCAAACCCAGCCGCCATGAGGTTGATGCTGAAACCAATGGCCCTGTGGATGTTTGCGCATCTGTTCTTCGAGGAAAACCAAAGCCACCATCGGCAACAGAGCGCGCACCCAAGAAAAGGCCAGCCCCTGATACACCAGCCAAAAATCAACCCCTACACCGAGCAATGCACAAGCCGTCCAAACCCAGCCTTGAGCGGTTGAATAGAGAGAGCGCAAGTCTAGGCCGGGGGAGTTCCAACGGATGGGATGCACTCCAAGATTCTAACTGCGCCTCTTCTTACGCAAAAAAGGGGAGACCCACTGCATGGGCCTCCCCTCAGCATCCCCCCTAACGGGGAAGCCTTTCCTCTAGGGGCGTTTCACCAGAGGAGCTTCAATAAAAGAGTTTCCGCGGAATGCGCGGACCATGTCACCAGTCTCTGCACGCGGCCCATCAACACGACCAGTACCGTCATTCGG
>JAJRZS010000006.1 GCA_024275135.1 Planctomycetota bacterium
AACTACATGGATTTCCAACTCTTTGTCGCGCACCAATTGCAGCAACAAATCCAGTGGACCAAAAAACACGCGGTCTAAACAAACCTGGAAACTAGGCACCTCCACAGATTCTTCCGCATCCGCAACCGCATCCGCATCCGGCTGCGAGGGTGGATGCAGCCGCGAAGGCGGAAGTAGGGAAGGGTCGACCGGCTCAATCATCGCTATGGATTATGCAACCAAATGTTGGGCTTGAAAGGCTTCCGGCATCGAAGTTATCCAAAACAAAAACTCCAACACCGGATTGATTCCTGCTTCGAGGACGCGCCAAAAACTGTCGCGGGCAAGGAAGAAAAGGCCCAAGATGATGAGGAAGCCATAGCGCTCCAACTGGGCGTAACTGCGCCGAGCCTCGCCGCGCAAAAAGTAGAGCACCACGCGGCTGCCATCCAAGGGCGGAATCGGAACGAGGTTGAAAACCATCAACACCACGTTCACGATGACGCCAATGAGCAAAATGTCGATGCCCTTGGATTCCATATCCCACACGCCGGCATGAAGGAAAAAACTAAGCAAGCCTGCCCAGAAGAGGGCTTGTAGGAAATTGCTAAGCGGCCCGGCGATGGCCACCAGCGCCATGCCCTGGAGTGGGTTCCGCATGCGGTGGGTCTGCACCGGCACTGGCTTGGCCCCACCAATGGCAAATCCTGCGGTCATGAGAAGGAACAGTGGCAGTAGGATGGTCATGAATAAGTCTATATGGGGCAATGGGTTAAGCGTGATACGCCCCATTAGCCGCGCGGTTGGGTCGCCCAAACGGTCGGCCACCCAAGCATGCGCGGCTTCGTGCGTGGTAATGCCAAACACCACAATGGCGATGGACCCGGTGAGCGTAAATGCATCCATAAGACTGGGGACATTCTCCCATGCCCCCTCGTCCCCTACAATAAGGCGCGGTGGGGGGCTTTCCCACCCATCCTCGCACATGCCGATGGTTTTCGATACATCCCGGGCGCTTTCCCGTGGCCTTGAGGTGCTACGGCTCGAAGCCGATGCCCTGCAACAGCTTGCTCAGCAGCTAGGGCCTTCCTTTGCCGCCGCTTGCGACGCCGTTTTGGCTTGCCAAGGCCGGATTGTGGTCAGCGGAATGGGCAAAGCGGGGATTATCGGCCGCAAAATCTCCGCCACCTTGGCCAGCACTGGCACGCCCAGCCTGTTTCTGCACCCAGGCGAGGCTTTGCATGGCGATCTCGGCCGTCTGCGGCCGGAAGATTTATTGCTCGCACTGTCCAAAAGCGGGGCCACGCGCGAAATCGTGCTGCTGCTGCCCGCGGTCAAAGCCATCGGCGCCAAGGTTCTGGCCATGTGCACCACCACAGAGTCTCCGCTGGGCCAACATGCCGACTGGGTGTTGGAGTTGGGAGAAGCGCCGGAAGCCTGCCCGCTCGGCCTGGCCCCCACCGTAAGCACAACCAAAATGCTGGCTTTGGGCGACGCCCTGGCTATGGCGGTATTGGAAAGCCGCGACTTCACCCGCGAGGAGTTTGCCCGCTTCCATCCCGCCGGCTCTTTGGGTAAGTCATTGATGAAGGTTGGCGAGATGATGCGTTCAGGAAGCCAACTACCCTTAATTAAGAGTGGCCAAAGTGTGCGTGATGCCCTGGGGGTGATGACACGCACCCCAGGTCGCCCCGGCGCTGCTTTGGTCGTCGATGAGCAAACGCAATTGCTTGGCATCTTCACGGATGGCGATTTGCGACGCCTCGCCGATACCTCACCCTTGCCGCTGGACGATGCCATCGATCAACATATGGGCGTTCATCCTAAATTTGTAGAAGAACAGACCTTGGTTGGCGAAGTCTTGCGCCTCTTCAAAGACGCACATGTCGACCAAATGCCGGTCGTGGCCACCAACACCACACGCGTTGTCGGCCTCGTCGATGTGCAGGATTTACTGGAGGTTCAACTATGACCTTCCCCGAAATCTTGCTCCAGCGCGCCGCTCCTATCCGCTTATTCGTTTCCGACGTGGATGGGGTGTGGACCGACGGCCGCATCACCGTCCATGCCGACGGCACGGAAAGCGCCACTTTTTGTGTCCATGATGGCCTCGGCATTGTTCGTTTGCTGCGCTCTGGTGTAGAAGTGGCCGTCATTAGTGGCCGCAACAATCCCGCCGTACGCCATCGCGCCCAACGCTTAGGCATTGAAGAAATTCATTTAGGCTCTTTAGATAAAGGTCCTTTGATTCAGGAACTAATGGCCGCCCGCAACCTCAAGCCAGAGCAAGTGGCTTGCATCGGCGACGACCTCCCCGACCTAGCCATGTTTCGTCAAGCAGGTCTTTGTTTTGCGCCACCCTCTGCGGTGCGTGAGGTGCGACAACGCGCCGACTGGATTACGCGCGCGAACGCCGGTCATGGTGCCTTGCGCGAAGTTTGCAACCTGTTCCTCGCCGCTCGCAGCAACGTCCAAATTCCTTGAACCGCGGCCTTCGCTACCTCGGCACGGGAGGAGCCATCCTCACGGTCTTGCTCGTTGCTATTGATTTGCAACGCCATGCCACCGAATCCGCAGCCATTAGCAAAAGCCAAGAAACACCCCCTCCTGGTTTTCGTCAACGATTGCGCGGATTAGGGTGGACAGAAATATCTTTCCAAGGCCATGTCGAGATGGAAGCGGAAAACCGCTATCCCCAAGCCGACGGCCGCACCATCGCCATTCCAAGTTACCAAGTGGTGGGCACCAATCCCGTTCCCCAGCGCGGGGGCATGCAGCTACTCGAAGCAAAAATTCATTCCCTCGATAGTACGCATCCAGAGATTGCCAAGCATACGGACTTTTCCGTGGAAGCACCAAGCGCTTGGATTCCCCTGGAAAAAAACCAGCGGCGCTTCGCTTTTGACATGGAGCGGCTTTGGCAGTTGGAAAGCCCAACCTATTCCATGCCCAACTTTCACCAGGGCCGCGCCCTAAGCATCGCCACCCAACATGCCGACCTCGACCCTGTCAGCAACCAAGTTTTCGGCCGCGGACCCTTTGCCTTAACCTCGGGTGACTTGCGGCTGGAAGGCGCCGACATCTTTTTTGATCCTGCGACGTCTCGCGTCGAATTCCAGCCGCGCAACGGCGCGCTACGTTGGTCGATTCGAAGCCGCGGCGGAGCGGTGTTTCAGGGCTCTTGTGATGGCCCAGGCTCCTTCTTCCCCAGCGCAGACGGCGGTTATCAGTTGGAGTTTCATGCTGTTGAGGAAGTCTCCACCATCTTTCCTCAAAACTCGTCAATGCCAGGCACTTTGCTGACCCGCGATATGGTTCTGCATTTGCTTCCCGCCGGCGATGGAAGCTGGCGACCCGACTCGGCCTATGCCATGGGGCCAACAGACTGGCAAGGCTCGGTGTTGCAAATGCAGGGCGGAGACTCCGAAGTGCAGTGGAGTGAAGAAGGTGCGTTGCAGCAACTTACAGTTCATGGACCAGTGGAGGTACGCCCTCAAGACGGTTCTTTTGAATGGGCTTCGGCCGACGGCATGGCAGTTTATGATCCAGCAACTGAAACCGTGCGCTTGGTCGACAACATCATGGCCAAACATGCGCGCGGCATGCTCACCGGAGATTGGGCGGAGCTAGGGCCGCAGATGTGGCAGGTGGGCGGCTCGGTGATGGCACTCGGGGATGAAGGCTTGGCCTTGGGTGAGTTGTTAGAAACCGATCGCCAAGGGCAGTGGATGTTGCAAGGAAACGCCGAAATCCATCCGCAACAAGGCCAAATCGAATGGATTCGCAGCCCGGAAATCCACTTCGATGAGCGCGGCCGGGTCTTTACCGACGCTGGGTTTTCTCTGCGCGCTGAATTTGATGGTGCCCCGCTTATCGCTTCTGGCCGGCATCTGGATTCCCGTCTGCAAGGCGGGCGCTCGGCCAGCGATCCCCCCGTGCGCCGCACCGATGCCCACGGACAACTGCAAGTGCAACATCTCGATCGCACCCTCAGCGGAGAAGTGCTGGAACAAACCGGGGCCCGCGCCTTCCGCCTGATGGGCGATTCCAGTCAAGGGCTGCGCGTGCATGGCCAAGCCAGGATGGATGCCATCCCCGTGGAGTTGGAATGTGGTCGCCTCAGTTGGGATGGCCGCGAAGTAACCGTAGAACTCGAGCCCATTCTTCGCGTCCCCGCCGCCAGTCTCCATCTCGCTGGAGAGTGGGTCGAGGTGCGCGCCCGACAAATCTTGCAGCATGCAGAGCATCGGTCTTGGGAACTTCGCGAAAATGTGGAATGCTCCGGCGCACTTCAGGGTTCCGCTTCCAACGCGGTGTGGATTCCCGGCCAAGGTTTAGAAATGAAAGCCGTCGGCCGCGCTGCTGATGGTTCCCCCAACATGGTGCAACTAGCCGGCACTTTGGAAGACGGGCGCCCCTTCTCTTTGCAAGCCTTGGAGCTTACTTACAGCGAGAATGGTTGGCTCCACCTCCAAAATCAAGCTTACCTTTCCGTGCAAGAAATAGATGCCACCGCACCCTCGCAACTTTGGGCGAAAACCATTGAAGTGAGCAGCCAAAAAGGTTGGGCTGAGGGCAAAGCGCATTTTTCTGCCGACTTTGGTACCGGCGCCGCCCGCCGCATGGACTGGACTCGCTACCCGGGTGAGGGTGATTTCCTGCTTTTGGTCGACGAGGCAAAACTTAGCGGCCAAGGCCTGCAAGCAACGGGCCCACATCTCGAGATTGACACCCGCGTCGGTACCATCACTTGCATTGGTGCCCCGAACCTACCCGCCACCTTGCGCATGGAAGATGGTCGCACGGCTGTCGGCGATTGGATGCGCTTCTTCTTAGAATCCGGCCGCTTTGAGTCTCAAGGCGCACGCTTCGAAACACCCTGATGCTGCCCGCCCTTTGCTTGGCTCTCCTCAGTGCCCAGGAACCCGCCGCGCCCCCCGCCGGCGATCCTGTTCCCACACAAATGCACACAAGGAGTATTGATTCCAAAGAAGAGGGCGACACCATGGTTTACCGCATTGAGGAGCTGCATTTGCAGTCTCCAGGTTTGGAAGTGCGCGCCGATCGCGTCACCATTTGGTTCGACGCAGCATCCTACCGTGCCTACCTCGGGTTGGAAGATGCACCAAAACCTTCCGTGTCTGCAGCCGACTCCCCTCACCTTTTTGCCGGTTTGTGGAGCCGACGGGTTTTGTCCGCGCTTGGCCTACCAGAAGACGACCGATTAATTCGAGAAATTCGACTCGAAGGCCATGTGGAAATTTATGCAGAGGATTTGGAACTGCGCTGCGATCGCCTTCAAGATTGGCCGGCAGAAGGGCGAAGCTTGGCACTTTCCGCCGTGTTGGATTTGCCGCCGGGTTCAGGTGGCCCCAATGGTTGGCCCATGCGCTTGACCGCCGCTGAGCTCACTGAAAACCCCGACGGCACCCTTGCCGCCAACAAAACCTCCGTCACCACTTGCCTGGAGCGGCCCCCTCACTACAGTGTTTTCTTCGACACCCTGGCTGCCGAGCCCCAAACTAAGGGTGGGTTTGTTTGGCACCCCAAGGGAGGCTGGCTGCAACTCGGTGGGCTTTCTCTCTTGCCCGTTCCCACGCCGGATTTTTCTCCCGGAAGCAACTTTCTTGGCTTCCGAGGCATCGTTTTTCGCTCAGGCAAACGTCTTGGCAATGCCATCACTCCGCGCTTTGGCGGTGGCTATAGCTTCGATCAGGATCGTGGCGTTTTAGATTGGGTTTTGGAGCCGACGATCAGCACCGACCGCGGCTTTCCGCTCGAATTTCAAATGACTGCTGAAACAAAAAATTATCGCGGACGCTTGGAGGCCTTTTATCTAGAGGACCAGGGCCGCGATCGTCATAGTTTGCGCAAGAGCCTGGGCCGCAGCTCGGATACTCGCAGCCGTATCCGCTGGTATAACCGCTGGTTTCTGGATTCCCGTTGGTGGCTCGACGCAGACCTTGCCTTAACCTCCGACTCGCTGGTAGATCCGGAATTTTTTCAGGATGATTGGATGAACAACGAAAACGCCGAGTCCAAAATCTATTTACGTCATAACGGAGATGAATCCTATTTTTCTGCCCTCGGTGTTTATCGCTTGGACGACGTTGGCTTCACCCCGATTGAAGGCTTGGGCAATCCCCCTGGCCCCGCCCCACAAAGCCTTGATGTGATGCCGAAAGTTGGTTTTGAGCATTACTCTTCCTCTTTTGGTGCGGTTCCACTGGGCGCATTGGGTGGCAGCGACGGAGAAAGCCCATGGAACCTTAGTTGGGGCGCGGAGGTGGGTCGTCTGCAATTGCGCGACCGCCAACTCACCGCCAGCCGTGGGCGTAGTTTCTCCTCGCTACCAACCATCGTGCGCGACCGCGGGCGGTTTTGGACAGAAGCAGCCTTGCCGATGCATCCTGGAGGCTTCTTTTTGCGTCCCGGCATTCGCGTGGAAGGGGCGATTTGGCAAGATGACACTGCTTTTGCCACCCAAGACGAACAACTGTACACGGAAGCTTTTGTGGAATCGGGCACGGTCTTGGAGAAGCGATTTGACGACGGTTGGCGACATTTGGTTTTACCGCAGCTGCGCTTCCGCTCCCGCACTGCCAACCGCGCTCCTTCCGGGGCGCTTATCGACTTCGATGGCTATGATTTGCTGGACGACGGCGAGGTGCTTGAATTTTCACTGCGGCAATTTTTTTATGCACCGGACAGCAATACTCCGTGGCTTGATGTAAACCTATTGTTGCCCTGGTACACCGACGCCAGCAGTCTTCTGGCTTCTGATGTTGCCCCCTTCTCCCGTGGCCCGCAAGCTGCCGGCATTGGTCCTGCTGAATTGCGTATCACTTGGACCCCCGGGGAATACACAGGGGCGATTAATGGTTTGCGCTGGGATGCTCGTTTGCGCCATGACTTTGAGCGCGCCGAGACGGAAGAAATTTTCACCCGCATGACCATGCGCCCTGATTCTAGTATGTATTACGGAATCGATTACTACGAGGTCAATCGAACGAGCCGCGACGTCGCCATTGGTTCGCTTTTTGGCGGTATTCGATTCAGTGAGGAGTGGGCGATTGGTTACCGTCAGTCGGAAAACTTTGATGGCCAAGCAGGTCTTCGATCGGCTTGGGCGGCCCAGCGCTATGGTCATGATTTTCTCTTTGAATTTGGCTACCAGCGCTCTCAGGCGACCGGGGAAAGCGGAATTTACTTTAATGTGAGCCCACGCTTCTTCGCTGATAGTTACGGCAGCCGCGACCTCGCTAGACTAAGGTTCCAGTAATGTTCGCCTTCATCGGTTCCTCCGAGCTCATGCTCGCCGCTTTGGTTGGCCTGCTACTTTTTGGCGGCCGCCTGCCGGAAGTGCTGCGTGAAGTGGGCAAGGTTTGGTTTCGCTTGCGGCGCTCCATCAATGATTTGAAACGCGAATCGGGGTTGGACGAAGCCATTCGCGACATTCGTCGAGAAACCGAGGCCATCTCCTTTCGCCCGGAAGATCTGCAACGCGAGCTTGATCCCTTTGCTGGCCCTGCCAAGGAAGAAGAGCCTGCCAAGGCGAAGGCTGATCGCCCCATCGCCGCCGATGAAAAACCGCATTCCGCGGAGGAAGGAGAATCGCCGAGCAAGCCTGAGACGACTGTCGACTAGAACGAGTCGCGCAGTTCAGCAAAGGAACAAGGCCGCGTGGTCGCATCCAATTGCGGCAAGATGATGGCCTCGGCAGCCAAACGGCAAGCCCCAGTAGAGCCGGGCATCAGAAACACGAGTGTTTTCTGAATTAAACCGGCATCGGCTCGGGACTGCACACAAGCGGTACCGATTTCATCGTAACTGAGGTGACGGAAAAGCTCTCCAAAGCCAGGAAGGTGTTTCTCAAATAAGGGCACCACAGCTTCGGGTGTTTGGTCGCGCGCAGTCACGCCTGTACCGCCAGTAATCAACACCACATCAAGCTGAGGTTCGGCACACCAGCGCACCACCGTACCTCGAATGGTTTCGATTTCATCCCTTACCACTTCCCGCTTCCCAACGTGATGCCCTGCCTGCGTGCAAAGTTCTTCCAACAAGGCGCCCGAGCGGTCGGTGTCCAAGTTGCGACTATCGGAAACCGTGAGAATACGAATGTTGAGGGCTTCGAAGGAACGGTCGGCTCCCCCATGAGCTTTTTTCGGATGCGATTTCATGTTAATTCTGCGCCAAAAAGTTTTGCACGTTTTTGAAATGGAGCTTGGCGACGGCACCAAGTTTTTCCACGCCATGAATTTGGACGAAACGGCGCAAGGCCGGGCCAACCGGTTGCCCCGAACCGCGAGGAAGAGTGAGCGCCCACAGGCTTGAAAGCTGGTCCATATCGCAAAGAAATTGATGGCGTGCCAAAACCGAAGCGGCAGCAACCGCAAGGTGCGCTTCGGCACGTGGAATTTCAACCACTTTGAGTTGCGGATTGCTTTGGGTAAATCTTTTTTGCACGGGGCAGGACGGAGCAAAACGATCGACTACGGCCAAAGTAAAACCAGAGCGTTGCTGTAAGCGCTCCAAACATTGCACATGGAGCTGGCACAAGAGCTTGTTCACGTTACGACCAGCTTGTTGCCAGCGTTGGTTGTATTCGTCTGGCAGCAAGCTGCAAACCTCCCAATCGAGTTGCCCTTGTAGCCAGGGTGCAAGCGCTCGCACTGTTTGATCTTCCAGAGCCTTGGAATCGGCAACCTTCGACGCCTGCAAAATCTCCACTTTATCCGCAGGCAATGCAACTGCAGCAACAACCAGGGAACCAAAGGTGTCCCCCTTTCCCGCCTCGTCGGAGCCTAAACTTTGTGCAAATTGAGGTAGGGAGGATTTTTCTTTGCTGGATTCCTTCGCCTTGGCTGCTGGTGCTGACGGTAAAAAACGGACTTGAAAGGCAGCAGCGTCTTTACCTTGCACCACCAGCTTTCCACTTTTATACAAGCTCACCACCACACCTTCGCCCCGGGCTTGGAACTCTGCATGTTGCAAGGGGCGAAATTCAAACTGGGCTTGTCGCAAGGCTTGTGCCAGCCGTTGGCCTTCCTGCCTGCTCAGTTGAAACACTTGGGTAGAAGCGGATGGACTCATAGGTGAAGCCTTGGCTTGGGTTGGAGTGATGCCTTGGCGGCGGCTTCTGCAGAATCCATCACCTTCTTTAAGTGGGCGCAAAGTTTCTCTTGCTCCACTCCGGCTTGCGTGGCCTCGATGCATGGAATGCCCATAGAATCGTCGTAGGCCACAGCGATGCGGGCAAAGGGCTTTGGAATCACCATGCGATCCCAAGATTTCGCCTGCCAGTAGCGGGAAGCGGCAAACCCCACCGCCAAAATTGGGCGGCGCGAAGTGGCGGCAACAAAAATGACTCCGGGCGCAACGGAATGCAGAGGCCCGCGTGGTCCGTCCGGGGTAAACCCCAGAGCATCAGGCCCTTTCGCCAGTTCTAACATCTTCCGCACCGCCCCCTTGGCCCCCTTGGAGGAAGAGCCGCGCACGGCTTGAAACCCCAGGCGTAGAGCAAAATCCGCAATCATGGCACCATCTCGGTTTTGGCTGATGAGGACATGCACCGGATAGCCGCGATGGGAGGCTATGGCGGCAGGGATTTGTTGATGCCAAAAAGGAATCACGGGCGGGGTGTTGGCCCGGTGCAAAGCCTCGCGCATATCCAGGTTCACAAACTGGATACGCCAGGTGCGGGCAAGGGCTCGATACAGCCAAAGCCCAAACCAACGAGCGAGATGGTTGGTAAAACGCCGTTTCCAGCGACGACGGCGAGAAGAAAGAGGGGCCACTAGAGGAGAGGTGGTCACTTCGAGAGATGCGGATTATCCTCCGTCCCCTCACCTTTGAGGTGAAGAAATTCACCCTCTTGCGCCCATTTTTCGGCAAAGGCCTGATGCCGCAATTTACGCCGTCGCATGGCAAAGGGAAAACCAACCAAAAGCAACAAGGTTATGACCAGAAAAAACTGGGGGTAAAAATCTGCCAAAAGGCGGCTCAGAGAGCCCAATTCCTCGCGCAGTTGGTTTTCATGCTCCACCAGGCTTAGGCCGGTAACCTGAATCAGCGCGCGATCAAAGCGAGTGCCTTTTTGCAGTTCCGCCAACAGCTGAGCAACGATGTCTTTGCCGTATTTCCGCTGCAGGCGAGAGAAAAAGGCATGGGCAAGAGCATAACCTTGGGCCGCGCGATAAGGTTCTCGGCCGAAGCCGGTGGCAAAATCTCCGAGATGGGGCAATTCATTGCGAAATGCGGGCCAGGCCAGGGACACTTCCATGCCACTGAGTTGCCGTTGACCTGCCCATAACTCGGCGATTCCCTCATGGGCCCAAGCCGGCAGGGCAGCCCAACCTTGCTCCCCCACCGACTGCATCCCCCAATGCACGAGCTCATGGCGCAATGTTTTGTGCAACTGTTCTTGGCCCGCGCTCGCACCAACCACCATCAAGATTCTGTTTTGCTGGGGTTGGGTGACTGCAGCAAACCAGGACGGAACCGGAAAATCCAATAAGGCCTGCAACTCTTCTTTGTTTTCTAGCCAAATCAACTGGCCGTGCTCTGCAGAGTCAAAGCCGAGCCATTTTTGAATTGCCACCAGCTCTTTTTCCACTGTTTCGGTGAGCGGGCGCGTACGAGCAATGCTAGCCCTTGGTGCCTGCCAGTGGAAGTGTTCGGTTTGCCCTTGCATAACATCACTATCTTGCTGGGCAGGAAGTGGCGTCAACAAGAGCAGCGCCCCTAACAGAATTGTTAGGAGCGCTAGTAGATTCCGTTGGTATTGACGCAAAAACTAAAAGCTTTCTTCCTCGTCGGAAGGATCTGGTGGTGGTGGTTCAACCATTTGCAGCTGGGGTGGTGATACCACTCTAAACCACATAGCGCCAGGAGGGCCAACCGCGACGAGCGCACCCGTGATGGTAAACATGTCCGCCAGCCCAAAGCTGCCCATGTTGCGGAACATAGATTCCTCTTCATTTGCCCACGCAATGGTTTCGGACGGGCGCAAGTAACGACTAAACAATTCTGCCGGGGGAATTTTATCGACATCAAAAGGCAAATCGACCTCGTTACCTGCCATGTTAAGAACCATCGGCATAAAGCCAATGGCCATGCCAGCTAGAGCGTCCACCACCGGGCGGGGGTCGCTCCAGGCAATGGAAGATGCTTTTTCTGGGACGGTAGCCAAGAAGGCTGCAACCTCTTCGTTGCCTCGAATGTTCTCTTCGGGCATTTCCAACCCCTTCATCAAAGCGCGGCGAACGGGCTGTTTCGACATGGAAAATACCATCCAACCATCTTTGGTAACGCCAATCGTGGGTTTCAAAGAACCAACAAAGGCCGCAGCCTGGGGCGGCACATCGTCGAGGAAGGCAAAGTCGAGCATGTAGTAGGCAGGCCCGGCTTCGGTTTTCATCGAGCCATCGTCCTGCTTCACCTGCATTTTCACCCGCTTCATTTCCAAGCGCACGGGCGCATCGTTTTCGTCCAGCAAGTTGCGTAAACGCGGAAGCAGTTGGGTTAGCAAATTGGAAACCGCTGCTGGATCCCGAAGCTTCATAAACACCAACTCTTCCGACTGCATACCCATGGTCGTGCCATAGCCGAAGGATTCTCCACCGAATCCTGCCAAGCCCGCTTCGAACTCCGAGCGTTTGGCTCCGAAAAGCCAGGTTTGCAACTCCGGCATTTCCATCGCCAAAGCGTCTTTTAACAACATAGGCTGTTCTTCACTGCCTACATTCACCGCACCAAAATCATCTAAGGTTGCCAACACATAGGGTGTTAGGTTGGGTGATGTTTTGACAAAGAAGCTGGTTGCGTCGGCAGGAACATATTGCAAATACTCCTGGTTGGCGGAACCACATGCGTAGATGGATTTTTTTGCAGGATCCAAACCTACGCGGAAATTGGTTATCGTGGCACCATCTTCCCAACCAGAAGCGAAGGCGATGGAATCGATGGGCGACAAAAAGCGTTGATAAAGATTGTCTATTGCTTGTTTGAACGCCGGTTGTTCGAAGCTCAGGCCTTTCAGCATGGTCTTCACCATTGGCTGCAGCTGGATGTATCCAAAAACAACCGAACTGGAAGTTACCGTGCGGACATGCGCTTGCTGAAAACCAGGATTGGCGGCCAAGCTGCCTGCTCCTTTTTCGCCAAGCAAAATTGTGAGATGAAGACTATCCCCATGTTGGGATACTTCCACTTGCGCACCACGCAAATCCATGGCGAGGATGTCGCCCTCTTCGTTGCCAATCAATTCCATTCCTGCCTCCTCTCCATAAGTGGACAGCAGGTGAAAAACCGTATCGCCAAGACCTTCGGCCAAACCGAGCCGCAGCTCCCCATACATCTGGGGGGTGCCCATAAAGGGGTTTTCGAGGTTGGGATTGCCGCGGAAAGCAAAGCCCATTTCCAAGGACTGCAGAGCATCCCAACGCAACAATTCATCAGGCACCCCCATGCCGGCGGCCATACCCCGGATTTGCTCCCACTTTTCGTCGAGCAGGCCCAAGCTCTCGGCCAAGAAACCTTGCAACTCGGGATCCGAGTAAATCTGCCCTAGGTTGGATTGGTGAATGCCCTGGCGTAGAGCTGGGATGTCTGGAACCTCCACATAAATCAGTGTGTCGGCAGGCAAATCTGTAGCCAAGCCACCAACAGGAACCTGTGCTGTGGTTTGGGCGAGGGCCAGGGGGTTGAGGAAGAAAAGCGCGCTACCGAGCGCGAGAAAAAGCGATGGGAGTGTTTTCATGAGCGGGAGAAGAACCCTTGGGTACCTAGTTTACGGTCGAGGTAATAAAACGCTGGGGCAATTCCTTTCCGAACTCAACGCTAAAATCCGATGCCCCCACGCCCTGGTATCAGGTAGGATTTCCCCTCCAATCCTCGGCCTCCCCTGCCGCAACCCACCGCACTTCTAGGTGGGGATTCATAACCAACTGCCACAAAAGAACTTAGCGCAAAATGGTTCTCTCCTTCGAAGACACCCCCCTGTTTGATTGGCTGAAAAAAAACCGCCTTTTCCTCCTTACTTTGGTGGTTTTGGTGGTTGGCCTGCAGGGATATCAATATTTTGCCCCCACTCTGAAGTTTGCCAAACAGGCAAAGGCATGGGGCCTCTTCGCCAACATCACGAGTGAGCTGGCTGCGGATTTCGAAACGAAACTCGGTCCCGACCTAGCCCAAGCCGAGGAAGAGCCCATTATTTATCCGTGGGTGCTTTTCGCCGCAGCCAATACGGCCATTCTGCGGGGTGATGCCGATGCAGTTCAGATTGTGCAACCTAAACTGGAGGCCTATGCCGCCAGCAAAGAAGCGGATGCCTGGAAGACCCTATCGGAATCTGGCGAGGTCACCACAATTGCCGAGCTTTTGCTTAAAAGGATGGAGGAATTCAACGCCCGCGATCAAAAATCCTGGACCAACCCCGAGCCTCAGGGCTCCAAGGTTAAGGTTGTCCTAAACGATGCGTCTGACGGAGTTTATGAAATAACCATCGGCCTTTACGAAGACCAGGCCCCGAACGCCTGCGCCACTTTCCTGGCGGCCGTGGAAGCAGGACGCTTAAACGATCTCGAGGTCACACCGTCCCCGGCAGGGCTCAATTGGAGCGGCTTTGGTTCTGAGGAGGATCAACCCCTGACCGTGGAGAGGCATTTTGGCCTATTTCACCTCGCCGGGGCCCTCTCCACCACGCCGCTACCTGGGGAGCCCGGCAAGCAAATGGTCGGCGCCCTCAACCTCCTCCTGGCGGACAACATGGCCATGGACGGAGCCACTACGGTCTTTGGCCAGGTCGTCGAGGGGCTTGAGGCTCTCCAAGGCCTCCTCGATGGCGGCGGAGAGCCGAAGCTACGTATTGCCGAAGCCTCCATCCTCTAGGCCACCGCGCCAAAGGCCTGCCCAAGGAGAGAACCCCCTTAAGACTCCAGGAGTTCTTCGGCCTCAGAAACTAGGCCCAGCTCCTGGCCAAACTGGCCTAATTCGTCGATTTCGGCGAAATGAAGCACTAGCTTGGCGCCACCTCGGCTGAGCAGCTTTAACTCCGCTCGCAACCCAAGGCGTCGGGAGAGTTTTTCTTGGTATTCCTCTGCCCAAGCTGGTTTCCTTGCCCGCGGCGCATGCTTTGGTGGCCTCTGTTTCTTCGCAACCTGGGAGCAAAGGGCTTCGGCCTGGCGGACCGAAAGGCCCCCGTCGCGGATTTCCTTCCAGGCCTGCGCTTGAAGCGGTGTGCCTTGGAGTTTTAGCAGGGCACGGGCGTGTCCCGAGCTGATTGTTTCACGTGAAACATCAGCCTGAATCTCCTCCGGAAGCTCCAGCAAGCGAACCATGTTGGCAACCGTTGAGCGCTGAAACCCCAATTTTTGGGCGACATCTTCCTGGGTGAGCCCGTATTCCTTCATCAGGCGGGCGCATGCCGTAGCCTTTTCGATGGGATCCAGGTCTTCTCTCTGCACATTTTCGATAAGAGCCAGTTCGAGGCGCTCTTCGCCGGACAGGGTGCCTTCGCGAATCACAACGGGGACGCTGCTGAGGCCTGCCAGCCTTGCCGCCCTCCAGCGGCGCTCTCCGGCGAGGATTTGGTAGCCTCCCCCTGGCTTGTGGGTGACCACAATGGGCTGCATCATCCCATGCTGCCGCAAAGACTCGGCTAGGCGCTCAACCCCCTTGTCCACAGCGATGCGAGGCTGCTCCTCGTTGGGACTCATTTGGTCGAGAGCAATCCAAAGTTTGCCATCGCCGCCAATTTCCTCCGAGCCATGCCGGTTGGAGAGAAGGGAGCCAATGCCTTTGCCGAGTCGTTTTCCAGAAGTCGCCATGATGAGGGCTTAGGGTACCCACAAAAGACGACGATTCCAAGCCCGCCGGGTTTCCCTTACTTTTTCAGGTAGTGGAGCTGGGAGGACAGCTTGTCCACACCGTCTTCGCCAAGCCTCCCTGCAAACAGGGCTTCGAGGTCGGACAAAACTCGGCTATCACCCTCGAAACGAACCGTTCGGGCGTCGGGATGGGATCCTGCAAGGAGTAAGAGGCGAATTAAGCTGTCGGCTTGAGCTTCTTCGCCCTCAATGCCCATGGTAACTGGTAGGCCATAATGAAGAACGGTGGCCACAATAAGAGACAGGGGGCGAGCGTGAAGTTGGACCCCCTTGGGAACCTCAAGGTCTTTGTAAGTCCTTTCGGTTAAACTTTGAAGAATCTTTTCTGCGCACCCTTCGGCAACCTTCAGGCAACGCCTGGCTGGGGCAACGCACCCCTTAAGGAAGGCTTGCAAAAAGGGAGGGTCCTCCAAAAAACTCCCAAGCTCTCCGTCTGGATCAAACTCCATTCCGGGCCGATGCCGTTCGAATAGGTGGGCCAGAGCCGTGGTCGCCTCGAGCAAGTGGAGGGCTTGGCTCATGGCTCCGCGCAAGCATCCCCATTCCGGGTGACATTGCTCGTCAAGGCTGCCCCGGATTTGAGAGTCATAATCGCTCTGCCAGCTGTGTACTCGGGTTTGAAAGGCACGAGTGATGCGCTCACGACAAAAGGATTCAACAAAGCTCTTCTGGGCCTCGGCGCCCTCAGGTATGGTGCTCGCGTCTTCACTCCAAGACTGCAAAATCCTTAGGTAGCGGCTAGCCAAACGCGCAGCCAAAGAATCTTCCCGCCCTTCAGGCTGGATTTCTGCGCCACTCCGGTTCGCAACCAAAACCCGACTCGGGGGACGCTCCTCTTGGCTACCTTGCGGGGGCCGTCCGGACCACTCGCAACCGGCCTTAACCCATTGTTCTTCAAGATGTTGCAGCACCTTTATCAGAATGAAGCCCAGCTCGTCCACGGTTGCTGCCAAGCATCTCGGCAGCTGCTCCTCGGTCCAGGTGGAATCCGCAGTCGGGTAAACCTGCAGTCTTCCGCGCAAGTGCACCAAACTGGCCAAGGCTCGGCTCAACCAAAGCGTGCAAGCCACCCCCTTGCGAATGGGGTAGAAACATTGGTTTTCCCGCGCCCCATGGCCGTCCAAAAACCGCTCGACGGTGGAGGCCTCCTCCGCCAAAAAGGAAAGCCGGCGCTCAACCCATTGGCTGGGTTCGTCCTGCAGCAAAAGCTTGGCCGCCACCACCATGCTCCCGCCAGCCCGGCTCAACCAGGGCGCAAATTCTTCTTCCCGCATCCACAGCCGACGCGGCTCAGCCTTGGACCAGGGGGGAGGGGGAGGAACGTTCATGAAAACCGAGAACCCTTTTTACCTTCGTCTTTGCTGCGTGGTGCCCTGAAGTAAAAGGTTCCCAAATCTAAAGAGGAACATTCATCCAGCCGAAAAAGTCATAGACATGGTGCCCACCCATGTCGGGTTCCACCATCGCCCAGAAGGAATAAAACCATCGCATCCGACCGCTGCCTAGAGACTTACCTTCGTGAAATCGACGAAGTTCCGTTGCTTTCTGCCGAAGAGGAGAAAGAACTCGGACGCAAAGTTCGAGAAGGGGATCCCGTTGCCCGCGAACATATGATTCGCGCCAACCTGCGCCTCGTCGTTTCGGTCGCCAAGCGGTTTCGCAACCGCGGTTTGTCTCTGCCCGACTTGATTGCTGAGGGCAACATCGGTTTGCTGAAAGGGGTAGAAAAGTTCGACCCCGAAGCCGGCTTTCGCCTCTCCACCTACGCCACTTGGTGGATTCAACAGACGATTCGTCGTGCCCTCATCAACTCGGTCAAAACCGTACGCGTCCCTTCCTACATGGTCGAGATCCTCACCAAATGGAATCGGGTTTCTTCGGAGATGAAGCAGGCTTTAGGTCACCAGCCTTCGCCACGCGAAATCGCCAAGAAGATTGGGCTCTCTGAAAAAAACACGCGCGTGGTTCAACAAACCCTGCGCAGCCAAGAAGCGCCGCCCACTCTTGGCTCTGAGGGCATCCACTCGGTCACCGGCCAGCATCTCGATCACAATCGTGACCGCAAGTCGCCGGATGAGATTGTCATGCATGAGGATGCCTTGCGCACTCTCCGCGATATCCTTGAGCTTATCGACCCGCTGGAAGCCGCGGTCTTGCGCATGCGTTATGGTCTGGATAATGATCAGCCCGCAACCCTCGAAGCCGTTTCCAAGAAACTTGGGGTTTCGCGAGAGCGGGTGCGTCAAATAGAGCGCCATACCTTGCGCAAACTCCACGCTTATGTTGTCGAAGGAGCCCCGCCCGAACAAATCTTGCCCGCCTCCGGACGGCGCGCAGGAAGCGTTGGCAAAACCGGCGGCACGAGAAAAGCGCAGTAAAGCCGTCCCTTCCGTTGCGCTGCAGGAAGACGGGGTTTCCCTCTACCTGCATTTCCCTTATTGCGTCGCCAAGTGCCGCTACTGCGACTTTAATTCATACGCCCATCGCGGGCAGGATATGGAGCATCAGGTCCACGCCATCTTGGCCGAAGCAGAACTGCGTGCACAAAACTTGAGGCCTCAAACCGTCTTCTTCGGCGGCGGCACCCCAAGCTTGCTAGAACCAGCGTTGCTTCAAAAATTATTCAACGGCCTCCATGACATCTCTCAATTTCGCGACAGCGCCAACGAAGTCACCATGGAGGCGAACCCAGAATCTTTGGATACGCCGACTGCACAGGCGGCGGCAGAGGCCGGGGTCAACCGCATTTCTCTTGGCTTCCAATCATTCGACCAAGAGGTGTTGCGCGCATATGACCGCGTTCATTCGGCTGAAGATTGTTTTCGTGCTTTTGCCGCCGCTCGCTCCGCCGGGATTGCACGCATCAATGTGGATTTGATTTTTGCCTACCCAGGACAAACGCTGAAAGCCTGGGAGCAAACACTTCAACAAGTGCTTTCACTCCAGCCCGAGCATATCTCCTGTTACGAATTAAGCTATGAACCCGGCACTGCGCTGACGCGCTTAAAGGAGGCTGGCCGCTGGCAAGCGGAAGATGTCGACCAATGTTTGCGTTTGTTTTTGCACACACGCCAGATTCTGGGCGATGCTGGCTATTTCGCTTATGAGGTGAGTGCCTTCGCCAAGGAACAGGAGGCGGCGCGCCACAACTTGGCTTACTGGCGATTTCTTGATTATGTTGGCTTGGGCGCTGGCGCTTCGAGTTGGCACAACGGCAAGCGCCGACGCAACCTCGCTCTGCCCGAAGAATACTCACAAGCCATGTTGGCGGGCAATGATCCGGTAGCGGAAGAAGAAGCATGCAGGGCCCAAACCGTTCTCTTCGACATTCTAATGATGGGGCTGCGACTGCCTGAAGAGGGGGTGTCCGTGGCGCGCGCCAAGCGCATTTCGGGTTTGGATCTACTGGCGGAGCACAAAAGCTTGTTGCAACAGTTAATCGGGCAGGGATTGTTGGAGCTCTTGCCCTCGGGCAACGATCATCTCCTGCGCTGTACCAACCAAGGCTTGTTGCTGCTCGACAACATCTTGCAACGATTTCTCCCTGAGCCGCCCGCGCTCTCTGTATAGTTTTGCCGCCAGCCCATGAAGTTCCCCGACCGCCTTTTCGCCGCCATCCAAGCCAAGGGCACGCCAGCGATGGTGGGTCTCGATCCGCGCCTCAACCGCTTGCCAGAACCCTTCCGCCAGCAGGCCGAACAAGGCGTAAGCCAAGCGGCCGCAACTCTCGTCGATTATCACCGAGCCTTACTCGATTTGCTGGCTCCTCATGTTGCCATCATCAAGCCACAAAGTGCTTTTTTTGAACAGCTGGGCGCAGCCGGCATTGAGGCCCTCGCCGATGCCATCCAATACGCCAAGGATTTGGGGCTGCTGGTCTTGCTCGACGCCAAGCGCGGCGACATTGGCTCCACCTCCGAGGCTTATGCGCTCTCTTACCTTGAGGGGGGGTGGAATAACGCCTTTCCCGCAGCAGACGCCCTCACCATCAACCCCTATCTGGGTGAAGACGCCTGCCAGCCCTTTCTGGACGCTGCCGACCGCAGCCAGACGGGCTTGTTTTTTCTGGTCAAAACCTCCAACCCCGGTGCTGGCTGTTTTCAGGATCATGGCTCTCCCAGTTTGGCTGAGGTGGTGGCGGCAAAAGTGGCTGATTGGGGCGCCACCCGCTGCGGGGAAAATGGTTGGTCGGCCTTGGGCGCGGTGGTGGGCGCCACCCGACCGGAAGAGTTGGGGCACTTCCGCCAGTTGATGCCCCATACCCCTTTGCTGTTGCCCGGTTTCGGCTTCCAGGGTGGGGGGCCGGAGGGTTTGGCTCCCGCCTTCGCTGACGACGGCCTGGGAGCGGTGGTCAACGCCAGCCGTTCTATCCTGTTCGCTTTTGAGCGTGACGATTTACAGCATTTGCCCTCCTGGGAAGCGCGCACGGAAGCGGCTGTGCTGGAAATGAAGGCGGCCCTAGCCCCCTACGCCGCAACATCCGCCTAGGCCCATGGGCTGCCAGCTCCAGCGCGTCACCTCACCGGGCTTCGGCGGAGGCCGGCTAAAACTTTTCAACCGTTTGTTCGTCGATTTTGCCGAATTTCGTGCTGGCCGCCTTTCTCAGCGGCCTTTCCTTGTCTTGGACGAAAACCTTTTCGGCGCGGATGACTTGCGCTTTCCGGTGCAAAACGCCCATGGTGATGTGGTGTTTTTGGAGGTGCCCGACCATGGCAAACTCGGCCATGGCTCTCGCATCGCTTTTCGCAATGCCCTTTGCGACACCATGCCGCCCACAGCAGAATTGGAGCAGGCCATCGATTTTCTATTGCCCCCTCCACTGCAAAGCCCACTGGAAGCGGCCAAGGAATTGTGGCAACGGCTCTTTCCTGATTTGGAAATCGAGGTCATTCGTCGCGGTGCCCCCAGCGCCGGGGCGTCCTGGCCTCTGAGCGGAATCACTTGGGCCAGCGCGCGCCACTTTCAGACCATGAGAGAATTGCGCCTGAGCGAGGAGTTGGTTTTGGCCGGGGAAGAAGCTTGTCTCAAAAGCTTGGTGCCCGTCCCTGCCGGAGAACTCGGCGAGAAGTTGCAAGAATTGCGCCAAGGTGCGGAAGAGGCCCTGCAACAGCTCAAGCCCCTAGCGGCCGACGTCGACCCCAGCTTGGTTGGAGCGTGGGTGCGCTTGCGTCGCAATCTGCGCCAAGAACTGGACGACTTTGCGGAACGCGCCGATCGTTGTGGCCGCAACCGGAGCGGCATTCGTCGTGCTCGCCTCCACGCTCTCGCCCAGGCCCTGCGGCCCCACGGTCAAGCCCAAGAAACCCATCTCAGCCTATGCACAGCGATGGCGTCCTTTCAGCTCGATGTGCGCCAACCAAGCTCCCTTCTTACAAGCTTTTTATGTTGTGAAGGGGGCCAAAAGCTCCTGCACACCCAATAGGCCACGGTATTCTGAGGGGGTGAAAGTCCTTTCCATCATCAACCAAAAGGGGGGGGTTGGCAAAACCACATCCTGCGCCAACCTTGGTGCCGCGCTCGCTCTGCGTGGCTATCGCGTTTTGCTGGTCGACCTGGACCCGCAGGCTCATTTGTCGATTAGTTTTGACCGCATGCCCGAACCAGGGGATCCGTCGATGTATACCCTGCTCACCCAGGGTCATTCCTTTGCCGATGTTTTGCAGCCCACGAGCTTGGCCAATCTCTGGATTGCACCCACCAACCTCGACCTTACCGGGGTCGAAAGCGAGCTCGCCAGCGAGATTGGGCGCGAAGGTTTGTTGCGCTTGGCTCTTGGTGAGTTGGCGCGGAGCGAATTGGCGCCCGACGTGGTGATCTTGGATTGTCCACCCTCCCTAGGCACGCTTTCGCTAAACGCCTTGGTTGCCTCCAACTCGGTGTTGGTGCCGCTGCAGGCAGAGTTTTTCGCCCTTCAGGGTATGGCTCAATTGTTGGATGTCTTGGAGCGAGTGAAGCGACGCCTGAATCCGGCCATCGAATTGATTGGGGTCTTGGTTGGTTTGTACAGCGGCCAACGCAATTTATCCCGCGAGGTGGTGGAAGAATTGCGCAACCATTTCGGCGACTTGGTTTTTGACACACATGTGCGCGTGAATGTGCGCCTTGCAGAAGCGCCCAGCCACGGACAAACGATTTTCGAATATGCTCCCGATTGCAACGCGGCCATTCAGTTTTCGGAAATCGCAACCGAGCTGGCTTCGCGTATGGGACTAGCCGTAACGACTTCGGAACCAACGGAGCTCGAAAACGAAAGACCTCGAGAGAAGGAAATCGAAGCTGGACAGAATCTCTCTTGATGCCAATGCCGGCATAGCTGTTCGCCCAGAGGTTTTGGAAACCTTTGTGCGCGTGAGTCGCGATGCGCCCGCCAATCCTTCAGCAACCCACCGTAGCGGGCGGCATGCCCAAGCCGTATTGGAAGATGCACGCGCCGAAGTCGCCGACCTCTTGCATTCTGTGCCAAGAAATATTTTGTTCACCAGCGGCGCTACCGAGGCAAACAATCTAGCCATTCTCGGCCTGGCGCGAGGAATGCGCCGCATGTTGGGGGAGCCAATTCCCCTCATCGCCTCCCGCGCGGAGCATCCTTCGGCGCTTGCGCCCTTGCGGCTTTTGCAGCAAGAGGGCTTTCCACTTCAACTTTTGCCGCTAGATGCCAATGCCGCCTTTTCCGCCGACGACTTTGTGCAAGCGGTGAAGACAGAGGGTTGTCTACTGGTTGCGCAATGGGCCAACAATGAAACCGGCGTGCTCCAACCAATCGAAGCCATTGCTTCCCAATGCGCCCACCCCATCTTGTGGCATTGCGATGCCGTACAAGGCGCTGGTAAAGAACCTTTTTTCGATGCGCTCTGGCAAAGCACTTCCCTTTCTCTTTCTGGTCATAAATTGGGTGCCCCCAAGGGTGTTGGTGTGTTGCGCTTGGCTGAAGACGCCATCCTTGATCCTATTGCCGTGGGAGGGGGCCAGCAGCGTGGCCTGCGCTCGGGCACCGAATCCCCTGCACTTGCCGCAAGCTTTGCCCATGCTTTGCGCCTTGCCCTAGAGGGTTTGGAAAGCTATCGCCGTTCGGCCAAGGCCTGTTGCAACATGTTTTTGCAAACCTTGCGTCAACTCGGTTTGGAATTCCAAGAGAACCATTGTTCCTCGCGTGGGCTTAGCAACACCCTGCATTTATCGTTTCCCAATTTGGATGGCCGCCTCCTGCTGCCTGCCTGCGACGCCGATGGTCTCGATCTTTCTGCGGGCGCGGCTTGCTCTTCTGGCGCCGCCCTGGCCTCGCCCGTGCTTTTAGCCTGCGGCATGGACAAAGACCTTGCGCGGGCCTCTTTACGCATCAGTTTTGGCCCCCAAAGTCGGCCTGAGGAGACTCAAGAGGCCGCCCAGCGCCTTGGGAAGTTGCTTCTGAGGCTCTACGAAGTTGCAAAACGCTAAGTCTTTGCTCTTTTGGGCTTGCAGCAACTGTTGAAAACTTTTTCCGTTTATCCACAGTCATCTTCTAAATTGGGTGCTCCTCGGTCGGAAACCCCCTAATCGCTTGTTTTCAAAGACTTTAGGTCGGCCGACCCCTGAATCCCTTGCAGCACCCCCTTCTTCCTGATCCCAAGCTCCTCTGGTCCAAGGCTCTCGTTGAGCTCGAGGCCGAATTGGGTGCCGTCGAGGTGGACGGCTGGCTTCGCGGAGCCGAACTCCTGGTCATCACCCCGGATTATGCGGAAATCGCGGTGCCTACATCGCTCCACCACGAGCGCATTGTCGAGCGCCATCTTCCCGCCTTGCGCCGGGTGCTTTCGGTCACGCGTTGTGACATCAAGGTGGTCGAGGTGGATTTGGAAGACCTCATTGCCGACGAAGCTCTAGTGGAAGAATTACCCGCCGGCCAGCCGAGCCAAACTCAGAATCATCAACAAAACGCCGAAGGTCCCGCCGCACATAATGGCACAGCTGTGCTCGACGAAGAGCCTAACCCCACTCTCTTGCTCAATCGCGAATACACCTTCGATACTTTTGTGGTTGGCCCATGCAATCGCTTTGCCAATGCGGCGGCCCATGGTGTTGCTGAGCGCCCAGGGGAAGCCTTCAATCCCCTCTTTCTTCATGGCTCCGTCGGCTTGGGTAAAACGCACTTGATGCATTCCATCGCTCATCGCATCCGCCGCACGAATCCCCAAGCCCGTATCGCCTTTCTTTCCTGCGAAGAATTCATTAACCACTTCGTCGGTTCGCTGAAACAAGGCAGCATCACCCACTTCCGGGAGCGATATCGGAATGTCGATGTCCTCATTGTCGACGACATCCAGCTGTTATCAAAAAAACAGCGCACCCAAGAGGAGTTTTTCCACACCTTCAACACGCTTCAAGGCGCTCACAAGCAAATCGTTTTGTCTTCTGATGCACCTCCTGGCGAAATCCCCGATCTTCAGGAACGCCTCGTGAGCCGATTTAAGTGGGGTTTGGTGGCCGAAATCGAAACTCCATGCTTTGAAACACGCGTTGCCATTTTGCAGCGCAAGGCCGACCGCATGGGCATTGAGTTGCCCAAAGACATCGCCCATTTCATTGCCGAGCATGTGGATCAAAATGTGCGGGAGTTGGAGGGCACCTTAACGCATTTGCACGCGCTTGCTCAGCTCAACGGCATCCCTGTCAGCCTACCGCTTGCTCGCCAGGCATTGGGTTCCGAGCGCACAGCCAAGATGCAGCGCATCCTGCGTATGGACGACATCCTCGAGATCGTGCTCCAACACTTTTCCGTGCGTCTGGCCGATTTGCAATCAAAGCGACGAACCCAATCGATTGTGTTTCCACGCCAGGTCGCCATGTATTTAGCGCGCGGCATCACCGATTTATCCCTTGAGGAAATTGGTGGCCATTTTGGTGGTCGCGATCACAGCACCGTGGTTTATGCAGTAGAAAAAATGGAAAAACGTCGCCGGGTCGATGGGGATTTCGCCTCTCTGCTGGTGGAACTCGAACGAAAAATTCGCAACGGACATTCCTAATCATGCTTGCCGACCTCCAACTCCCGGGTTTCCTCGCCCGGGAGTTTTTGCTTTTTCCGAGGAAAACTTGTGGAAAAGTCGCGAAAAACACGTGGATTTTTTCCTCATTTTTCCACAGTTTTCACAAGGCCTCCTACCCACTCCGCCCCCCTGTGAAGAAGCCTTCACGTTCTCCACAAAATTCCCCCGCTTGTCCGCTTCTTCCAGGCCCCAACAAATCCCAAACAGAGTTTCCTAACCAACTTCAAACAATGCACTTACGTCTTCTTCTTCCCCCTTTCTCCACAGCTTGCGACGCCGTATAATACGAAGACTAATTCTTAATTCATAAGCAATTAGAAGAGTAGCTCCCCGCCCATGAAATTCCTCATCGACCGACTTGCCTTCCGCAATGCCCTCCAGCGCGTAGAAATGGGTATTGATCGCAAACCCACCAATCCCGTTTACGGGGGCATCCTGATTGAAGCCACCAACAACAGCTTGCAGTTGATGACCAACGATTTGGATATGGCTGTGCGCTATCGGGTGGATTTTGTTCAGGTGGATCAGCCCGGTTGGGCGGTGATTCCGGGCCGCGAATTGGTCGACATCATCAAAGATGTGGAGTCGGATACCGTTACCTTAACTTTGAACGATAAGGGTGGCGTGGAGCTACAGGCCGGAGAAGACGTCTGCGACTTGGTTACTTTTGAAAGCAGCGCGGGGCGTGGAGCCGAAGAGCGTTCCGAAAGTTTTCCTTTGGTACCGGCCTTGGAGGGCGATCCCGATGTGGCCATGGACAAGGGAGATTTCCTGGTCATGGTCAATTCCACGCGCTTTGCCACATCCCGGGTGCAAGATACGCGTTTTGCTACCGAGGGGGTTTTGTTTGAGCTTGCGGATGGACAAGCCACTATGGTCGGCACCGATGGCCGTCGCCTTGCCTGCATTCATCGTCCAACCACCGGTGGCAAAGGCGGAAAATCGCGCGCGGTGTTGTTGCCTAAAGTCTTGGATCAAATTTATCGCTTTGGTCAAGATGAAGAGGGGGACACCATCAGCATTTGGTTTTTAGGCAATCTCGTTGGTTTCCGTCTGGGAAATCTCGAGTCCTTCGGTCGTGTGCTTACCGGAGAATATCCCAATTACGGCAATGTGATTCCCGCTGCCGGCAAACATGTGGTGAGGGCGCACCGGGAATCCTTCACCAAGAAGTTGCGGTTGGCCAGCCATCTCACTCAAGATTCTGCTGCGGTGGTGCGTTTGGCTTTGAGCTCCAACAACATGGAGGTTGCTTCCGAGCATGAGGGTCGGGGTCGCGCCTCGGCCAATTTTGAGGTGGAGTACAGCGGAGATGGCCTAAAGATGGCCTTCAACCCAGCGTTTTTGTTGGAGGGATTGAAGTCGGCCCATAGCGAGCAAATTGAATTGCAAATCGACGATGCTTCCCGTCCGGCCAAGTTTTTGCTTGGCGACGATTTCTCTTACGTTGTGATGCCACTGAGTTCTCTGGTTTGAAGTCGCTGCGACGCACAAATGCGGAAGCTGTTCCGATTGGGGATTTGGTCAACCAAGTTTTCCAAAAGTTTGGGCTTTCGCGCGGGGCAGAATATCAAGTGGTATTCGAGTCTTGGGATTGCATCGTCCCCCCCGAGTTCATTGGCCGTGCACGCGCCGTTTCGTTTCGTAACGGCAAATTGATTGTGGCCGTGGAATCCTCGCCGTTATTAGAAGAGCTTAAGGGCTACCGTATGAGCGAATTTATCCAACTGTTAAATCAACACATTCAACTTTCTGGGAATGCCACCCACTTAATTGTTCGTGGCATCGAGTTCCGTCGCAACTAACGATGAGTCAAGACAAAAATACACAATACGATTCTGGGTCCATTCAGTTCTTAAAAGATCTGGAAGGGGTGCGCAAGCGCCCAGCGATGTACATCGGCGACACCGATTTTGGTGGTTATCATCATCTGCTTTGGGAGATTGTCGACAACTCCGTCGACGAAGCTCTTGCCGGATTTTGTAGCCATGTTGAGGTGGTGTTGAATGAGGATGGATCGGCCACTGTAACCGATGATGGTCGGGGCATCCCAGTAGATATTCACCCCGAGGAAGGGGTGCCGGCCGTGGAGTTGGTGATGAGCAAACTGCATGCAGGCGGAAAGTTCGACGACAAAGCTTATGCGGTTTCCGGTGGTTTGCATGGTGTGGGTATTTCCGTAGTGAATGCTCTTTCTGAGCGCACGGTGGTGGAGATTTTTAAGAATGGGATTCACTATCAAATAGAGTTTTCGCGAGGGCAAAAAACCGCCGACCTGAAAGAGTTGGGTGCCACTGAGTGCCAAGGAACACGTGTTACGTTCATGCCCGATTCTGAGATGTTCCAGCATCAGGGTTTTGATTGGGACACGGTGCGCAAACGCATGCGCGAGATGGCCTACTTGATGGGTACTTCGGGTTTGAAGATGACCTTGGAGGATCACATCAGTGGTCAGAAAGAAGAATTTCACTATCCCGAAGGATTGGTTTCCTACATCAAAGATCTCACCGAAGGCAAAGAAAACCTTACCGAGGTCATTCACTTTCAAAAAGACGTGGAGTATGAAGGCAAGCCTTATGGTGTTGAGGTTGCCTTGCGTTACACCAATGATTGGCATGAAGGGGTGTATTCCTTTGCCAACAACATTCGCACTGCGGATGGCGGCACCCATTTGTCAGGTTTCCGTGCGGCCTTAACGCGTACCCTCAATAGCTTTTTGAAAACCAACGATTTGCTAAAGAAGGGGGAAATGCCTACCGGCGATGATTACAAAGCTGGTCTGTATGCCGTGGTTTCCATCAAAATTCCCGATCCTCAATTTGTAGGCCAAACCAAAGGCAAACTGGGGTCTCGAGAAGCCACCTCCATTGTGGAAACCGTGGTCAATGATTGTTTGGGCACCTACTTGGAGGAACACCCCGAGGCGGGGCGTCAAGTCGTGCGCAAAGCCTTGTTGGCTCGCGATGCTCGTGATGCTGCGCGCAAACAACGCGACCTGGTGCGTCGCAAAGGGGCCTTGAGTTCGGGCTCCTTGCCGGGCAAGTTGGCCGATTGCCAATCCCGCGACACCAGTGAAACCGAGCTGTACATTGTGGAAGGAGATTCCGCAGGTGGGTCGGCAAAAACAGGACGCGACCGTCGATTCCAAGCAATTCTTCCGCTGAAAGGAAAAATCCTCAACGTGGAAAAAAACAATGCCAACCGCATTTTGGCCAATCAAGAACTACAGACGATGATTCAAGCGATTGGAGCCGGCGTTGGCGACGATTTTAATCCGGAAAAATGTCGTTATGGAAAGGTCATCATCATGACCGATGCCGATGTGGATGGTTCGCATATTCGCACTCTTATCCTCACCTTCTTCTTCCGCCAAATGAAAGAGCTGATAGAGGCCGGCAAAGTTTATGTGGCCTGTCCGCCCTTGTTCCGCGTACAAAAGAAAGGATCCAAATCGTTTCGCTACATCCATGATGAAGATGAGTTGCGCGAAGGCCTGATGAACCACTCGGTTCAAGGCATCACCCTCACCATGCCGGGCGGCGTGCGCGTGGAGGAAGACCAAGCCGAGCAAGCTCTGCGCTTGTTACAACAAATTGAGCGACCCTTGTCGGGGATGAAGGGCAAGCGGCGGGGCGTTAGCGCCGAGGAATATTTGGCTGCTGCCGATGCCGACGGGGATTTGCCGGTGGCCCTTGCTGTTGATGTGGAAACCGGCACCGAAAACTTTTTCTGGAAGCACGCCAATTTGGAGGCCTATTTGCAAAGTTTGGGCGAACCCAAGGTATGGTATGGCGCTGATGCAAAAATTCCCCGTGACGAAGCCGACACTTTAGTCTTTCACTTCACAGAGAAGCCGGCGGTACAGGCTGCATTCCAATCGCTACGCGAGATGGGGGTTTCCTTTACGAATGCGCCAGCACCCTTGTTCCAATTCGAGGATCAAAAAGAGGTGCGCACGGCGAACACGCTGAGCGAAGTGGTGGAAATGTTCCGCGAGCAAGGCATGAAGGGCATCGAAGTGCAGCGCTACAAAGGTTTGGGAGAGATGAATCCCGAGCAATTGTGGGAATCGACGATGGATCCAACCACCCGCCACATGAAGCGGATTGTGCTGGAAGATGCCTTCGAGGCCGACCGCACCTTCTCCATGTTGATGGGGGATGAAACCGCGCCGCGCCGCGAATACATCGCTAATCACGCGCATGAAATTGAGAATCTGGACATCTAGCGGAATTGCCCGCCTAGGGCAGGGGGCTGGTTTCCATTGCGCCGAGGATTGGGCAAGAGGTTGAACGGCCTTGCCCAGGACACTGACGGATTAAGGATAGAAGAGAATTGTGCATTTCAGAAAGGAAGGAAATTTTCTCTCTCATCTCCATTGCGGTTTTTTCCGCATGTGCGCGCACTTGAGCGCAACAATCCCTTTCCGCTTGTCGCCAACCAAGGAGTTCGCGAATTTCCGCTAAAGAAAAACCAAGACTTTGGGCGCGGCGGACAAAAAGGATTTGGGAAAGTGCATCTCCGCTGAACAGTCGGTAGTTGGCAGCATTTCGCCGTGCAAGTGGCAGCAAACCCTTGCGCTCATAAAAGCGTAGGGTGCTTACTTTGAGCCCGGATTTTTTTGCCAGCTCCCCTATGGTGAAAAGCTCCTTCTGTGGTTTTGTTGACATGACACCAGCATAACGCTGGAAAATGGCTTGACCTTAAACCACAGTTCAGGGTCAAAATAAGAACATGCGCCTCCGTACCATTCTCGTCTTCCTTTGGCTTAGCCCCTCTCTGTTCGCACAATGAGGGGGCTGAGCTAGCCCTTCTCTCTCCGTGGGAGAGAGCCAAGGAGGAAGTTCTCGCTACGACACGCCACTAGCGGAGGGATCCTGGCGGCTGGACGTTTCCTTTCAGGAACACCCTTTAACCCGGCTAGTTCATGGCAGCCGCATTGTTTCTCTGTCGGAATTGGGGCAAATCAGCCCTGAGGCAGCAGAGCATGGCGACGCCAATTTTTACCTGCAGAGATACGAGTTGAAGCCTCGTTACGCATGGACGAATCGTACGGAAGTCTTTGCAGTGTTGCCCTATCAAAATCTGATGTTGCGGGTGGATAAGGAAGACGAACATCATCGAAACCAGACGAAGGCAGGAAGCGGGGACATCCAGCTCGGACTAAAGCATTTCCTGAAAAGTCAAACCAGAATGCAGGCGGCCTTTTCTTTGGGCTTGAGTTTGCCAACCGGGGCCTTGAGCAAAGTCACGGCTGCGTCGTATCTCGATCACGACGAGTCGGCCAGACTGGGAATCCTGGTACCGGAGCATAGCCACTTACAGTTGGGAACCGGAACCATCGACCCATGGTTTGGTGGCGAGCTACTCCTGAGAAGGACGTTGTCTCGAGCGTATTGGGGTGGGTTTTCCGCCCAAGTTCCTCTATACAGCAACCGCTATGGATATCGCACCGCGCCTCGGGTCACCCTTTCCGGCGGACCGGCCTGGAACTTTGGCAAGCAAGGAATGTTTTTCGGTGCGTTTGGCCAAGTCCAATATTCTGGGCGAGATCAATTTCGAGGAGAGGATTTAGTCGGGCCCGGCGGCTCCTTTTCCGGCAGTTTTCCCGTGCCCAATACCGGTCGGCTGCAAATCTCAGCGCAACCCACGATGACCTGGGAAGTTACCGGTGGGATTACGGTGACTGTGCAGGCAAAAATCCCCCTATTTACAAAAATTCGGGAAGATGCGCAGGGAGGAGATGTGCAGCTCATCGAACCACTTGGCCTCTTTGTTGGGCTTTCCCTAAGTTTTTGATTCTGCTGCGCTGCCCCAGAAGCCGCTTTGCATGGAGGCCGAAGACGGTCCTACGGCTCTTTTTTTGGCTTTGGATGTTTCTTCAGCCACTCTTGATCGGCCTTGTACAGTTCGTCAATGGTAGAATATTTTTTTCCATCGTAACCAATCATCGTCATACCGAAAAACCCATCGGTGGTGCGCTTTTCTACAAACTTGTCGCTTCGGTCTTTCTTTTTCACGGTTCTTTGCTTGGATTCAAAATAGATTCCGGAATTGGAACCTTTGCACTATAACAGACCTGTCGATTTGTGGCCTCCCCAAAGCGGCTGCCCGCCCAGCTAAGCGCTGCTCTCTGGTTTGCAGCTTCAAGAGAGTTGGCCGACGCGTTGTTTCGCATCTCGCAAGATTCTCATACGGGTCGTTGGAAATGGCTCCCGGGTTCTGATCAGTTACACTCGTTCGTTTCCTTCCTGGCCGCGACGGCTAGTTGGAAATGGCTCCCGGGTTCTGATCAGTTACACTCCGAGCGAGCGACGTTGGCCGTCCCCTCTTGTTGGAAATGGCTCCCGGGTTCTGATCAGTTACACTGACGACCTTCAC
>JAJRZS010000043.1 GCA_024275135.1 Planctomycetota bacterium
AACCGCCGGAGTCAGCGAAAGAGCTACACGTGGGCGAAGTTCCTCAAGCATTGGAACGGAGACTGGCAGATCCCGCGCCCCCGAGTGGTGGAGCGGTGGGGCTATGAGAATCCGCAACGCGAGATGCGCCTTGATTAATTCTACTTAGTTAAATCTAGGAAATGCCGGTTTTGTGGTGTTTTCGACGCTCCAGATCTTCTTGCCGCTTTCGGTGACGGTTCCAAATCTGCTCACACACTTCCGCTTCGGTTTTGTTTCGGCGCGGCAGGTAAAATGCCAGCAACTCGGTGATATCCCTCGCTGTCAGCAGCGGAACCTCGTGCTCGATCTCTGCTTTATACTGCTCGACGAAGAGCAACGCCATGCACACCAGCGTCATATGGTGATGCCACCCTTTCCATACCCGCACTTGATACTGCGCCATCCCAAGTTGGCTTTTGGCCTCGTGGAAGGCGTGCTCAATCCAGTAGCGCTGGCCCTGTATTCTCGCGTAATATTCCAGCGGCTGGCCTTCCGGCAAATTTGTCAGACTGTATTTCAATGCTCCATCAGCATCCCGCCGCACAAGTAAAATACGCTTCCTCGCGGCGTCTTCCCCTTTCTCCCAATGCCAGATTTGCGTCATCCAAAAGCGCCCGCACACCCCTCCCTTTGCTCCCTGGCGAAAACGCACCTCCTCAAAATTCTCGTCGTCCAAACCTTCAACAATGCGCTCCACAGTCGTCTCTTGGGCAGTATTCCCGGGATCGATGCGCGCGTGTTTGCGCGGCCTTCCTCCCCCTTTTCTTTGCGCGGGTACCTCCATCTTCGGCTCGCTCAACCAAACGCGCTTCGACTTGTTGACGTCCCCCATGAAACGCTCACCCATGTCCTCCAAGGCGTTGGTAAACAGTGCGTTAGCTCCGTAGAGGCTGTCGCACCCAACGAAGCCAAACCGCAGTCCGGTGCTCCTTGCGTGCCTGACCATCTCGAGGGCAATCTTCCATTTTGGGCGGTAGATTTGCTTCTCCAAGGGTATCTTGGCCTTTGCGCAACGAGCTGAGTCATCCGCCCATTCCTTTGGCAGAAACAATTGGAAATCGGTGACAACATACCTCTCCGCATTGCCCAGGCAGCCGAAGACCCCGACCTGGCAGTTTTCAACCTTCCCGATCCTCCCGGACCATTGACGCTTCACCCCGACGGATGCTTTGCCTTTCTTCAGAAAACTTGATTCATCGATGTAGAACCCCGCTTGCTCAGGGTCGCCCAAGAGCCGGTCGGCATCCCGTGCCACATGGTCCATGACTTCTCGATGGGACCAGGGAGAGCTGCTGACGAACTGCTCCATCCCCTGATAATCACTATCGGAGACGTCGTTCTCTATCGTCTCGATATTTTTGCGCCGCTGCGTCCCCAGCAAGCCGGAGATGTAATGAACGGCGTGTTTAACGCTGTTCATTCCCGGCATGACGAAATGATTCGAATAATCCTGGCAGAACTCCATGAAAGATCGCCCCACATCCCCGACGGGGGTATGCTCATTTTTTTTAAATGCGAACTGCCAAAATTTGGCTCGTTGCGCAAAGATTTTCAGAAGCCCAAGTAGGTGGACAACCCACCTCTACACCCCTTTCGCCCATCATGCAAGAGATTTAACTAAGTAGAATTAGTTCTGCTTTGTTAGATTCAAGACGCGGCGGCTTTTTACATCGCCGAAGCGGGCATTTGAAAGCGCCATTTGCAACGATGCAGGCGAGACGCCTGCGCTCCCAGTGCCGTCGGCGTGAGCATTTTGGATAACTGACAA
>JAJRZS010000044.1 GCA_024275135.1 Planctomycetota bacterium
ACGGAAACGCAAAAGGTAATGCCACGGCGTAAGATGCCACGCCATATTGCAGCTTGGTCATCCTCCCGATAACAACTTAAAACCACTGCCAACACGAAGCTGAACACGAGTAAAAGCAAAAACATCACCCAGGGGGAAGTCATGGTGTCTCCTTGTGCTTGGGCAAACTGCGAAGCCAATCTTCCTCCGCTCGGTGATAAGCATCGAGGGCGGCAATCACGTTGAAAAATCCTGCGGAAGTGGTGAACAATAAACCGGCATCTTGATAAGGCAATACAGCATGAAAACGAACGCCGCTACAGGCGAGGGAGGTCAACCAACCTGGAGCTCCCATCAACATTTGCCCAACCCAGTAGTAGGGATGGCGCATGCGATTGAAATCGGCAAAGTCACCAAGAGCCATACCAAGAAAGAAAAGGGCCAAAATGCTGCCACCCATGAGCACCGCTTTGAATTTGCGCCCACTGCGCCAATGCCCCAGCCCAGGCAGAGCCAAAGTGAGCAAGGCGGCTTTGCCAGGATTCAGCTTGGCTGGTGTTTGCCCTGGGAGAGGTTGGGCCGACGCCAAACATTGCCCTGCTGCATGGGCGGCGGCAAACATGGCAAGAACCCCGGACATCCCCGACAACACATAGCCAAGATTCCGCAACGGAAAGGCGTCGGGATAATTGCCACCGTATTCCAAACTCTCATAAACACGGGCAACCAACTGGGTAACCAAAAAGTTGCCCCCCTCTGGAATAAGAAAGTAAATGAGGTTGGTCTCCCCCAGGCCAAAAGTGCGCCCGAAGTCGAGTTGGCTGAAACCTGCCAGGAGGAAGCCGGTCACCAGGGTAATTTGACAGAGCGCAAACCAAAAAACACCCCAGCCACGACGTCCCTGCAACCAATGTCCTAGGCCAGGGATGAGAATCGTAAACCCCACCGCAGCGAGAATGCGCTCGCGGGTCGTTGCTTCAGGGGCCAGAGAATCAGGCATGGAGCGGGGATTGTCTCAGATGTGCGGTCGCCGCGCCACGCTTACAATCCTTTTATGGTTTGCCAAGACTCCACCTACCGCATTTTGTACCGTGATGTCGATCAGATGGGGGTGCTGTACTACAGTCGTTATCTGGATTTATTTGAAATGGGGCGCACGGAATGGGCCCGCTCTCAAGGCTTTTCTTACCGGGATATGGAGGAGGTTTTGGGGCTGATGTTGCCAGTAACCGAAGCCCATTGCCGCTACCGGGATAGCTTGCGCTTTGACGAGGTTGCCGTTGTCCGCACCACCATCGCCGCCTGGTCGCGCACCACCATCCGCTACGCCTTTGAGGTATTTGAGCAAGAATCCCAGAGATTATGTGCAACTGGAGAGGTGGAATTGGCCTGTCTCACCCGCGAAAACCCCAGACCCCATGCTCTTCCCGAGGCCTTTTTGGCCATTATGCGACGAGTTGCCGCCGACAAAGAGGGTAGAAAAAGGGCTTAATCCACGGTTTTTCTCCATTTTTTGGCTGCGGCCTAAAGACCTTTGCCTATGCAGACGATCAGGAGATTGAAAGAGCACTAAAAGCATGCTATATTGTGGTTGTGTTGCGCCTCACCAAACGCTCGGAGTACGGCTTGATGGCCCTGGCCTTCATGGCCCAGGCTGGCTCAACCTACACCAGTGTGCGCTCCATTGTTGCTGGCCTTGGAGTGCCCCGCCGCCTTCTAGCCGAAGTTCTGAAAGATTTGTCCCGCGCAGAAATCGTCGAAGCCACGCGCGGCCCTGGCGGTGGCTATCGCTTGTCCCAGGCCCCATCGGAACTCAGCCTCGCCCGGGTAGTCGAGATTTTGGAGGGCCCAGTCAAGGTGGCCGAATGTGCCGATGGTGGGCGCTGTGATCTCTCTCCCTCCTGCACCATCCAAAGCGGCATTCACATCATTGCCGAGCGCATCAAATCAGTGCTCGACACCTACAGTCTGGCCGAACTTGCCGGCACCCCCACTTCCTCGGAACTTAAGGATTCCTTCCTCGTCTGATGACACACAATCACCCTGAAACTTTGGTCTACCTCGACTACCAAGCCACCACGCCGGTAGATCCTCAGGTTTTAGACGCCATGCTCCCCTATTACCGCAAGCATTTCGGCAACGCCGCCTCGCGTAACCACGCCTTTGGTTGGGATGCGGAAAAGGCCGTCGAGCATGCCCGCGAAGTTCTGGCACAAGGAATTGGCACCACTTCTCGTAGCTTAGTTTTCACCTCCGGCTCTACCGAGTCCAACAACTTAGCCATCCTCGGTGTTGCCCGGATGTATCAGCCCAAAGGTCGGCACCTGATTACCTGTGCAACCGAGCATAAAGCGGTGTTGGATCCGATGCAGTACCTGGTCAAAGAAGGCTGGGAGTTGACCACCCTTGGGGTTAACAGCAAGGGCCACCTCGATTTAGAGGAATTGCGCGCTGCGATTCGCGATGACACCGTGCTGGTAAGCATCATGCATGGCAACAACGAAATTGGCACCCTGCACCCGATTGCTGAAATTGGCGCCATTTGCCGCGAAAAAAACGTCCTCTTCCACACCGACGCCACCCAAACCCTGGGCAAGGAAGCCATTGATGTTGAGGCCATGCATATTGATTTGTTGTCGGCTTCGGCGCACAAACTTTATGGTCCAAAGGGCTGCGGATTCCTCTATGTAAGGCGACGCAATCCACGCGTGCGCATCGAACCCATTCTTCATGGCGGCGGACATGAGCGCGGTATGCGTTCGGGCACTTTGAATGTGCCTGGTATTGTCGGTTTTGGCAAAGCCCTCGAACTGTGCCTGCAAAACCGCGAAGAAGAACAGCGAAAAGTTGCCGCTTTGCGCGACCGCCTGCAACAACAACTCATGGACAAGCTTAGCCATGTGCATATCAACGGCGACCCGGAACATCGCCTTGCCTGCAACCTCAATCTAAGCTTTGAGTTTGTGGAAGGCGAATCCATGTTGATGGGCATGCATGGCATTGCCGTGAGTTCCGGATCGGCTTGTACTTCTGCCAGCCTTGAGCCGTCTTATGTTTTGCGTGCACTTGGCGTCGGCGATGAGCTCGCTCATAGTTCCATTCGCTTCAGCGTGGGACGCTTCACCACTGCGGATGAAATCGATCATGCCGCAGCACTCACCATCTCCACAGTGAAAAAACTGCGCGAGATGTCTCCACTCTACGAAATGGCGATGGAAGGTATCGATCTTTCCAACGTGCAATGGAGTGGTCACTAATCCTTCCAGCCGGTTAAAAACATGGTTTACAGCGAAAAAGTCATCGATCACTACGAGAACCCACGCAACGTTGGCTCTCTCGACAAAGATGCCGACAACGTCGGTACCGGCATCGTCGGCGCTCCTGAATGCGGAGACGTCATGAAGCTGCAGATCCAAGTAGAGGATGGCGTCATCAAAGATGCCAAGTTCAAAACCTTTGGCTGCGGCTCCGCCATCGCTTCTTCAAGCCTGGCTACCGAGTGGCTGAAAGGCCGCACCATCGAAGAAGCTACGGAAATTCGCAATGTCGATATTGTGGAAGAGCTGGCGCTGCCGCCGGTAAAAATCCACTGCTCTGTTTTAGCCGAAGATGCAATTAAGCAAGCATTGGCCGATTACCAAAAGAAACAGGAGGAGAAGTCGTGAGCGAATCGAACACTCAAGATAAGCGCATTGTCATGACCGCCGCTGCCATCGAGGAAGTCAAACGCTTGATTGCAGAAAATGATTTGCCGGAAACCGCTGGGGTGCGCGTCGGCATCAAGGGTGGTGGCTGCTCGGGATTCACTTACACCCTCAACTTCGACCAGGCACCGGCCGACGGCGATGAAGTGTTCGACTTCGATGGCGTTCGCTTGTTTTGCGATCCAAAATCCTTGCTCTACTTGAGTGGAACCACCCTAGACTACACGAGTGGTTTGCAAGGTAAAGGATTTCAATTCATCAACCCCAATGCCACTGGCACTTGCGGCTGCGGAGAATCCTTTTCCGTTTAATCCATCGCCGGCGCGGTTCTCGTGCACGATCCCTTCCTCTTGCTGAACCTACCCCGAGGGTTCGACCTGGACGACTGCGTTTTGCGCGGCGCCCTGATTAAGGCAAGCCTGGATTGGCATCCCGATCGCTTTGCCTTGGCCTCGGAGCAGGAGCGCCAACGCGCTGAAGCCAAAATGGCGGAACTCAACGAGGCTTACGCCCAACTTCGCGATCCTCTGCAAAGGGCCGAGATTCTACTCTCCTTAGCTGGCTTCCCCTTGGGCGAGGGCAGCGACCACACCTCCTCACCAGAATTTTTGATGGAGATGATGGAGTGGAAGGAGAAAGCAGCGGAGCATGAGAAAGGCGATAATCCAGAGCAATTGCACGTGTTCTGCCAACAACTACAGCAGGAGATTGATCAGCGGGTGGAAAAGTTGAGGGACGGTTTTCGCGCCTGGCAAAAGGCCGACTATTGCCCGGGTACAGTTGCCCCTCTACGTGCCCTGCTCACAGAAGCTATTTATCTGCAACGCACTCTAGACAGCTTGCAAGAAGCAACCCAACATCACCATGATTGAACTCCCCATCCTTGGCCAAGATACCGCTGCCGAGTCCGACCCCATCCTCGGCATCGATCTTGGCACCACGCATAGTTTGGTTGCTGTTTTCCAGCATGGAGAAAGCCGGGTACTTTGCGGTGAAGACGGTGATCCGCTGATTCCTTCGGTGGTGAGCTACCCCAAAGACGGAGCCCCTGTTGTTGGGCGGGCCGCTTTGGAACGCGCGCGCCTCGACCCCAAGCGAACCATTTTTTCCGCCAAACGCCTGATTGGCCGCGGCCTTGACGACCTCGCGCCCATTGCCGCCACTTTGCCCTACCACTTGGTGGAAGCCGAAAACCGAGCGATGGTGAAGATCGATTTGGGGGAACGCTTGATCACTCCCCAAGAAGTTAGCGCCCAGATCTTAGCTGCTTGCCGCGACCGCGCCATGCAACAACTCCAGCTTCCTGCCGAGCGCTTAAACAAAGTGGTCATCACAGTGCCCGCTTATTTTGATGACGCGCAGCGTCAAGCCACACGACGCGCCGCCCAGCTTGCCGGCCTGGAAGTCATGCGCATGGTGTCGGAACCCACGGCCGCTGCCTTGGCTTATGGCTTGGACAAAAAAGATGCAAGTCGGGTCGTGGTATACGATTTGGGAGGTGGCACTTTCGATGTCAGCGTGCTGGAGCTCCAAGAGGGCGTGTTTCGTGTGCTCTCCACCTCCGGCGATACCCATTTAGGCGGCGATGACTTTGACCGTGCCATTTTGGTGCATTGCGCCGCAGAAATTCAGCAACAGTCGGGAATTGATGTCCTTGCCGACCCTGCGGCGCGAATGGCTCTGCGCTTGATTGCAGAAAACACCAAAAAGAAACTGTCAGCCGCTGAGGAAGCCGAATTCGCTTATCACGATCCCAGCTCCGGCATCGCCTACCGCCGCAGCATCGATTGGCGCACCTTCCAATCTTGGATTAGCCCCTTGATTCAACGCACCTTGGACGGTTGTGCGCGCGCTTTGCAAGATGCCAAGCTGACCCCAGATGACATTTCCCATGTCCTCCTGGTTGGTGGTTCCACGCGGGTGCCCTTAGTGAAAGCGGCGGTCGCTCAGTTTTTTGGCAAACCCGCCAATGACGAACTCCACCCCGATCAAGTGGTGGCTTTGGGAGCGGCGATTCAGGCTGGTGTCTTGGGCGGTTCGGTACGCAATGCCTTATTACTTGACGTAACTCCCCTTTCTCTCGGCATCGTTACTGCCGAAGGCACCGTTTCCAAACTCATCCAGCGCAACACATCCATCCCGGCCCAAGCCACCGAAGGCTTCACCACTTTCGTCGATGGCCAAACCGCTGTGAAGTTCACCATTGTGCAAGGAGAGCGCGAACTGGCGAAGGACAATCGCACTTTGGGTGAATTTGTCTTGCGTGGCATCCCTCCCCAACCCGCAGGCTTGCCGCAGATTGGGGTGCGCTTCAGTCTGGACGCCGACGGTGTGCTCCATGTGCGCGCCATGGAAGAGCGCAGTGGAGTTGCCGCGGAAACCGTGGTCAAACCTAAACATGGGCTCACTGACGAAGAAGTAGAGACC
>JAJRZS010000045.1 GCA_024275135.1 Planctomycetota bacterium
TAATCAAAAGAACCGAAACAGCCATCAAGAAGAAGCCGATCAGAATGCGGTGGTTGCTCCCTCGGCGGTTGCTCTTCAACAAAAATTGCGGCAAGCAGCGATCTAAGGTCATGCGGTAAACTAAACCATTCACGCCAACAAAACTGGTGAGCACCGCTCCGCTCAGCACTAAAACGGCGTCTACTGAAATGAGGCCCGCCAACCAGGAGCCCGCAGAATCGCCAGCCATGGTTGCCAACAAAGACTCTTGCACACTTTCCACATCGCCAATCGGAATAATCGTAAGTGCCAACAGAGCGATGGTTGGGTTGAGGATGGAAACCGCAACCCACATATTGCGCAAAGTTTTGGGGAAGACACCATCCTCTTGCTCCTCCACAAAGTTGGCGGAACTTTCAAAGCCAGAAATGCCCAACATGGCCGCAGAAAATCCAAAGAAAAGCGCCATGCCAAAGCCTTGCGGGGAAGGTGTTTGCATGTTGGCGGTAAATACGTCAAAACCATCGTGAAGAACATGAAAAAGACCAAAAGCAATTAACAAGGCTAGAGACCCCAAGTGCACAATAAAAATACCGATGGCAACACGTGCGGAATCTGTAATGCCGAGAATTGTTAAAAAACAGAAAAAGCCAAGAAGCACAATGGTGGCTTCACGCACCGGCAAGCCTGTCCACAGCTCTTGCAAATAATGCATGGCCTCGCTGGCGGAAATCACCGCTGTCGCCATATAGGAAAGCAAAGTGAGGCAGGCTGCAATGGAAGCTTTGTATTTGCTAGTGGTATTCAACAGCGCGTTATATGCACCACCGTTGAATGGCAAAGCGCCCACCACTTCCGCATAGATCCCCCGATACAAAAAAAGCACCGCGGCCACAATCAACAAAGCCAAGGGCGCTAAACGCCCGGCATAGATTACCGCCAAGGCAGAAACATACAAACACGACGAGGTGATGTCGTTGCCGCAAATGGCAGTCGCTGCCAATTGCCCCAGTTTTTTCGGGTGCACTTTTTTCGTTTCGCGGCTCATGGTGGGTGTCCGGGGAGATCCAAGGCGCGATTGTAACCTTGAACGAGCTTAGTCGCGCAAGGGGGCAAATGCCGCAGCAACCAGTGCTGCTTGCTCCGCATGGTGCCGCATGTAGCTTCCTGTGGCAGGACTCGCCGCCGCAGCCCTCCCTACGTACCGCAGTTTCCAATGCAAATCGCGGAATCGCTGCAGCATAAAGGACCATGGCCCCATATTGCGCGGCTCTTCCTGACACCAAAGCCATTCTGCGTTCGGTGCCTCTTGCAACAAAGTCTCAATCTCTACGCGCGGGAAAGGATAAAGCTGCTCTAAGCGAACCACCCAAACGTCTTCGATGTTTTCCTGCTTGCGGTGGTCCAGTAAATCATGGGCCACCTTACCACTGCAAAACACCAAGCGCCGAGGCTTTTGTTCACCGCGATCCACCAGCACTTTGGAAAAACCAGCGGATGAAAAATCCTCGATGGGGCTTGCAGCTCGGGGATCGCGAAGCAAAGACTTGGGCGTAAACACCACCAACGGCCGGCGCGCCAAATCATGAGCTGCCGCCGCATGCAAAATATGACCTTGACGGCGCAGTAGATGAAAGTATTGCGCTGCCGTGGAGCAATTCGCCACGGTTAAATTACCTTCAGCCGCCAGCTGCAAGAAACGCTCCGGGCGCGCATTGGAATGCTCGGGACCTTGGCCGTCATAACCATGAGGCAACAACAAAGTTAATGCCACGCGCTCTCCCCATTTAGCAGCTCCAGACACCAAAAACTGGTCGATGGGGATCTGTGCACCATTGGCGAAATCTCCAAACTGCGCCTCCCAAACCACCATGTCGCGATGGTCGGCTAATGCGTAGCCATATTCAAAACCTAAGGCGGCTTCTTCGCTCAACAATGAGTCATGAAACTCCACATGGACATCTTCGCGCAAATGCGCCAATGGCACATAATCTTTGGCTGTGCGTTGGTCGCGAATGACAGCATGACGATGAGAAAAAGTGCCACGACCAGCATCTTGGCCGGTTAGACGCACGCCAATACCGGCATCAATCAACGAAGCCCAAGCCAAAGTTTCTGCACAGCCCCAGTCTAAATCACGGTCGCCACGCACCATTTCTTCGCGCCGCTTTAATTGACGAAGCAAGTTGGGGTGCACTACATGGCCTTCAGGCATAGCGTTGGTGCGCTCGATGAAGGAGCGCAAAGCTTCGGCGCTTTGCTGCGGGGGTGTCACCGGATCTGGTGTTGCAAAATCCTCGTCGCACCAAGGCCGGTCGGGAACGGCATGCTCCGCGACCTCATCACCATTCAAACTTTGCGCTTCTTCACGTGAAGCTTCGAGTGCCGCTCGCAACTCGGCGTCGAACTCTTCGCCCACAGCCGCACATTCTTCTGGCGTCATCATGCCACGGCGATTGAGCAAGGATGTGTAGAAAGAACGCACGGTTGGGTGGTTCGCAATCCGCTGATACAACAACGGCTGCGTGTACATCGGCTCATCGCCTTCATTGTGGCCGCGTCGGCGGTAGCAAACCATGTCGATCACCACATCCGCACCAAACTCACGCTGGTAATCCACCGCCACATGGGTGGATCGCATCACCGCCTCGGGCGCATCACCATTGGCATGTAATACTGGAGCTTGCACAGCTTTGGCAATGTCGGTGCAGTAGTAGGTGCTATATAAATCGCGTGGTCCTGCGGTAAAACCGATTTGGTTATTGACCACCAAGTGAATCGTGCCGCCGGTATGGAAGGCGGGCAATTCAGACATCTGCAAGGTTTCCGCAACCACACCTTGACCAGTGAAAGCGGCGTCGCCGTGGATCAAAATTCCCAAGGTTTGTTTGCGATCGAAATCTCCATCCAAATCCTGATAGGCCCGCACTTCGCCGCAGACGACTGGGTCTACTGCCTCCAAGTGACTCGGGTTGGCGGCCAAAATGATTTCGATTTCACGCCCGTCTGGAGTGATGTGATGGCCGCGTTGCCCGAGATGGTATTTCACATCGCCAGAACCTTCGGCTTGGTCGGGCAACAACACGCCTTCAAACTCGCCAAAAATCTTACGGTAGGATTTGTTGAGGATGTTGGCCAAAACGTTCAACCGCCCACGATGTGCCATGCCAATCACCACGCGCTTCACTCCGCCATCCGCGGCACGGTCGATGATTTCGGCAAGGGCCGGAATCAGCGTGTCGGCACCTTCTAAGGAAAAGCGTTTGTTGCCGGGGTAGCGAGTATGCAAAAACTGCTCAAAGTTTTCAGCCTTCACTAACCGTTGCAAAATACGTTTACGATGCTCTAAATCGAACTCGTCTTCATTGCGCCGCTCTTCCACGCGCGCGCGCAGCCAGTGTTTGCGCACGCGATCCACGATATGCATGTATTCCAAAGTCCAGCGGCGACAGTATGTTTCTCGCAGCACTTCCAAAATTTCGCGTAAGGTCATGGATGCCTTACCGCACATGCCGTCGGTAAGGAATTCGCGGTCCAAATCCCAAATGGTGAAGCCATACCAGGTGGGATCCAAAGACGGCAACATATCCGGCCGATATTCCAATGGATCCAAATCGGCAAGTTGGCATCCTCGCGAGCGATAAGCGCTAATCAATTGCCAAACTTTGGCCTGCTGAGAAGCCGTATCGTCGTGCCGCGGCAGGTGGTGATCTTCGTCGAGCTGAGCTGGACTCCATGGTACCCTCAATACGGAGAAAATATCCTCCCAGAAATTGTCGGCACCACCCAAAAGTTCTTCAATGCGCCGCAATAACAAACCAGATTCTGCGCCTTGAACGGTGCGGTGGTCATAGGTGCTGGTCACGGTCATCACCGGACTCATGGCAATCTCTGCCAACATCGACGGGCTCATGCTACGCGCCTGCACCGGAACACCGATCGAGCCCGTGGCCAAGATCAATCCTTGGCCCTGCATCAATCGCGGCACGCTGGCCTCAGTGCCAAAGCCCCCGGGGTTGGTAAGACTGAAGGTGGTGCCAGCAAAATCCGCGGCCGTCAGCCTTCCCGCACGCCCACGCGCTACCACATCTTGATAAGCGTCATAGAACTGTTTGAAGTGCATGGATCCTGCATCCTTGATATTGGGCACCACCAAACTACGTTTGCCATCTTTGCCAACATCAATGGCAATTCCCAGATTGACTTTGCGCGGCACCATGCGCCAAGCTTTGCCGTCCTTTTCTAAATAGTAGGACTGCACATTCGGCATCTCTGCCACTGCCTTGACCATGGCAAAGGCAATAAAATGAGTGTAGGAAGCTTTGCCCAAGGCGCGGTCGCGCATATGGGCGTTGATAATGCGCCGGTTTTCGTCTAGCACCTTCACCGGAATCGTGCGCACCGAAGTGGCCGTCGGCACAGCCAAACTTTCGTTCATATTTGCGGCGATGCGCGCGGGAATCCCACGCAGGGGCTCAGCGTCGACCTCATCCACTGCGGGGACTTCCACCGGAATAGCACTTTTTTCAGCCACAGGGTTTTTCGCATTCACTCCCGGCTCCGCCTGGGCAAACCACTGCCCCCATTCGCCGTCTACCGACGCGGGATTTTGCTTCCACTGCTCAAATAGAGACTCCACATAACCGGCGTTAACGCCGAATTGCTCCTCAAAGTCGATGCTCATGGCTTGTTTTCAGGTTTCCAACCAGGATGGTCGCGGCCCCGAACCCCCTATTCTATCGTTTCTTAACTTCTTCCTAGGGATTGTTGGGGAATCCTGGCCCTGAAAAGTGCTTTTTCGCACCCAAAGTTCAAGGTGCGCACATCCTGCCCCTTGAGCTCGGCAGCAACCCTTGGCACGCAAGTTGCGAAGAAGGGCTGTCCGGGGCCATCAGGCCTCAATGGGATAAGGAGTGAAGCCTGCTCGGGGCAAGGTCGGGGGGAAAACCACCCACACCCTGGGCAGGCTTTTTGCCAAGGGAAAAACGCATTTGCGAGGGGAATAAACCGAAAACCGCTTAGGCCGCTGGAGACGGCCCGAGTAGTCGATAGTCGAGGATGTAGTGCCGCCCACCAGGTTGCGCAAGCACGGCGATTTCTCACCCACAACCCTGCAGCCTCCGATACATCTCGAGGCTTCACTCGATCACGAAACGCCCTCCAGGAACGAATTCCGTCTCGGCCAGGACGGGGTCGTCGCCGGTATCCAAGTGGATTCTCCGAATGGAGAGGATACAGCCGGGGAAGGGGGCGGCCACCTCCACCGTCGCATCGCCCCCGACCTCGATTCTCCGTGAACCAAGGGCCTCGCGGAAACCGTCGTCGGCTGGAGGCCGGAGGAAGACGACCTGGTATCCGGGATCCGGTTCGGACAGACGGCCGAAATCGAGGATCATTTCCTCGAACGGCTGGAGCCGAATGGTCCTACGCTCGCCGAACATGTCCTGACCGATGGGCATGGGCTCGTAGCCGGTTGCACAGATCCGCATCTTCACGCCAGGCTGCCAGGAAACCCATGTCCTGACCCCCGCACTAAAGGATTGGCGACGCATCACCCGGAGACCGCCACCGAGGAACGAGTCGTACGTGATCTCCAAAGCGGGGTCGCCGACGGGCCGACCTGATACGGCGTCGAGCACGTCCAGATCCAGGTAATCCGAGTTCGGAAAGCGCACCATCAACTCGTCCGTTCCGTTCAGGAAGACGCTCGACTGATATCCTTCCAATCCGAACGGGACGGAGTAGCCACCGCCATCGGGATCTCGGAATCGGACCTCGTATTCCCCAGGTGGCATGGAGGAAATGTCGAACTCGCCTTTGCCATCGCTGCACACGGTAGCCGCGGGGCCGGAGCCGTCGTAGACCCATCCCGCCAACGTGCTGGGCTCGTACCCTTGGTATCCGGGATGGAGTTCCAAGTTCCGACGAACACGGCGAAACCGTATCGGTTCGAGCTGGAAGACGGACCACGGTCTGGCTCGGCCCTGGAGATCGACGGTCCTCCCACGCACCGGGACGGCGGCGATGGGCTCGACCGAGAGCGTTCCGGACATGCCCTGTTCCGTCAGACCATCGAAATCGAGCTTCGCGCGCATCAACTTGGGAGACCTTCGAATGGACGCCACGAACCCATCCCCCCGCAGATCGATCCTTTCCAGCACGAACGCATCCGGGATCACGATCTTGCCCTCCCTTTCCCAGAGGATCTCCGGTCGATCGCCAAAGACCGTCGTGGCCTCGACCTGGTCCTTGGAGGGCGACCAGCCGGAAGACTCCAGCTCCAACGGAGATCTCTTCAGAACCACCGTGGGAGGATCTCCTCCTGGTCCGTTCGCTGAACGAAGATCGAACGTTCCTCCTCCGAAGTCCTCGTGGTAGACCACCAGCACGTCGCGCTCGGGATCACCACGAACCTCGCACATGCCGTCCTGGCCGGACTCGCTATAGTCCATTTCGGCAAGGGCCCTGAGATCCCAGCCCGTGGCTCGTGGGACCGCATAGCACCGCGCGCCAACCACGCTCTCGCCGCTTTCCGATTCCACGCGAATGCGGAACGACTGTACTCGGGAAAGGTAGAAAGGCGGTGATTCCTCCTCGAGGCTGATGACCGACGGCGAATAGGAATCGGCCACGGCTTCCAAGACGTCGATCTCCGAGTTCCTTGGGGGAACTCGCAGCGCTCCATCGGGCCCGGACGGCGGCCCGAGAGGCACCATGCCGCTCCATCTCAACCGCACTCCCTCCACCGGCAGGGTCGTGGCCGCGTCCAGGAAGACGACTCTTCCCTCTTCCCGAACCGAATCGACGCGGAGTACGATCTCTCGTTCGCGGGGTCCGTATGCGGAAGGGGCGGACCAGCTCGCCCAGAGTCCAGCGTCCTGGAACAACACGTGCACGGCGCCGGGGAGCAGAGGGGGCGTCTCGAGCTCTCCTCGCACGTCCGTTCGCCCCGACCACGCGAAGTCCCGTCCGACGAGGATGGTGACCTCACCGCCCCCGAGCGGAAGGCTCCCTCGGCGAAAGACGAATCGGTAGCGCGTGGCGGGGAAGATGCCGACGACCTCCTGAGAATCGCCCTGGATCCCACTCGGCACCGCGACCCAGCCATCCTCGGTCTCGACCACACCCGTACGACGAGGCACCCGCAATCCAACGCCGAGTTGACCGTCTTCGAGGCACCATGGCTGGGTCTCTCCGTCCTCGAACCGGATGCGACCTTCGACCGTCCCTGCCGACTCACCAACTCGCACCAGCCTCAGGTCACTCCACCCGTCCTGCGATGCCGCCGGTCCGGCATCGGATTCGGGTTCATCCTCGAACCTGATCGGCGCCATGCCCCTCGGGTCACTGCCGAAGGCCCCCTGCGCTTCGGCAGCGGGAACTCGACCATCGTCGTCCACCGCTCGGTTCCGGACGTCATCCGCATACCAAAGGAGCCCCAGCGCCAGCAACACGGCCAGCACCAGGATGAGTGGAGCCGACCAAAGCCTGCTCCTACGCGCCATGATTTGGGCGAACGAGGCTCTGCACGTAGTCGTTCCTAATCGATGGTGTAGGTACCGATAGCCCCATCTTGGTCAGAATCGTTGCGGTCCTCGATCGTGACCGCACCACCCGGCGGGATGGTACCGGAAAAGGAGTCGGGAGCATTGAGGATCTTGGGCTCCCCCACGATACCACCTGCGGCATTCCTGATCCTAATCGTGATACTTTTATCGGCTCCCTGATTCGTAACCGTAAAGTCTGTAGAGGTCGATTTCTCCGTACGGTCGATCAGAACATCCTCGTTCTCGTCGTCGTCAACGGTCCACGGGACTGGGGCCGGAGCCGGTGGGGCCTGGAGCGCTCCATAAACGACGGAGCCCGTAGCAAGGGCAGCGCCTATCAGAAGGAGCGAGAGAGACTTGGGGTAAGTGGTGGTCATGATATAAGACCGTTCCTCGACCGCCCGACGTGACAGCATTTGTCGTTTTTCTCAAAGTGGCATTTGCGCAGGCCGGTGGAGACGGCCCGTACCGCTTCCGAAGTCCCTCGGGTAGTCCGGAAGGTCGTCCGGATCGAGTCTTCCCGCCGAAACCGATCGTCCTCTTCCATAACGAGGAGATCCCACTTCCCTGGGCGGATACCCTCCAGGGCGGCAGGCTCAATCGGTTCCGGATCTACAGGGGACAACGGCGGCTCTGCCTCGACAGGACCATCGTTTGCAGCCGAAACGGCTAGGTCGGCCCGTTCGACCCGAAGGAACCGGTCCGGGTTCTCGGCCATAGCAGCCTGGGAGGGGTAACGAGGGATCAGCAGAGACAGACGACGGTGATCTCGGAGTCGATGGAGTGGTCGCCCCCCTTAACAGCCATTCTAAACCTCCGTCTCCATCGAAGTCGGCCGTGGCAAACCCTAAGGCAATTCCTTTTCAGAGAACGGATGGTCGCCTGGCACAACCCCAGGCCAACACCCTAATTGATTGGATAGAGACTTCCCCCAGCCCTCCTGTGCTACCAGAATTGAGAACCGCGAATCTTCCAAACCATCGTTGTTGAAATCAGCAGCTTCGCCAGGATTGGATGATCACTAGCCAAGGGAGCTGCAACTTCATTATGGAAGTGAAGATCGGGCGGGAACTGAGCCGCAAGCGGCGACAACAAAACCAACGCCCAAAGGAATGAGGGAAGATCTTTCGTCTTAAAGGACGGAGACGGTAACCAACTGGCTGTCGTAGGCCCGATTCGTGTTGAGATCGCGGAAGGCCATCTCGAAGAACACGGTGCTTCCCTGCAAGGAAAGAGGAATGGGAGGAGTGGTGTAACTGCCAGTTGAGGAATTCGTGATTCCTGTAGACAACATGGTGACATGCAGAATATCGAGGTCAAATACCTGCCCTAAAACGGTTGACCCCGTTGCGCTCAAACTTGCGAAAATACCATATTGGACGCCACTAGGACCATGATCCCAATTCAAGGTAAGAGTGGATCCCGCGTTGACTGATGAAGCGATAGCCGTGAAGGAAACAACATCCACTGTAGGAAACACCATGCCGGAAAGACCATTCGCGTAGACCGGGGAACCGAGTTGCGCAACCAGGGTCATCACGCCCGAGGCGGTGTCAACCGTATAAAGAGAGCGGCTGCCCACCCCCATATATTGACCGTCCGCGTAATACAGCGTGCCGGTGTAGGGATCAAAACCCATGGAGCCGACATCGGCAAGATTCAAACCTGTTGGCAGAACCAAAGGAATACTGGAGAGAACTGCAGCTGTATTTTTGTCGATTTCAAGAAGATACTGGTTAGCGGTATTCACAACCCACATGCGACCTTGGGCATCAAAAGCCATTGCGGAGAAGTCTCCCACAATGCCCGTGTCCCCAACCACAGCAAAACTACCGTTCGCAGGATCGATGGTTACGAGCTGCAAGCCAGCATTGCCACCGGGATAGTAGTTAATGAAATACAAAATCCCAGAGGTCGGGTCAAAAGCGAGGTCTCCTTCAAAAAAGTAGGAATTGAGATTGGCGATGATGGTCAAGGCGCCTGTGGAACGATCAATCTGGAAGAAACGCCTTACTCCAAGGGAATCTGCATCGATGCCATAGAGCTCGCCGGACGCAGACATTGCCAGGCCAAATTGGATTGACGCACCGCCGATCAATGGGCGAGGATTGCTGAAACTGCCCGTGAGCGGATCCACATCGAAAAGATTCGGGGTACCGGAAAATGCCGGGCGGGTTTCCACTCCGAGGAAGCGCGGTGGGGAGGAAGTTTGTGCCTGCGCACTACTGCCAAGGGCAAGAAGGAGGGATGAGAGGCGAAAAAGGGGGAGGAAGGAGGGTGCTTTCATTGGTTTCTTGGGGATCAGGCAAGGATCATCAAGCAGCAATCCAGATCGTGGAAAAGTATAATGGAAAATTTTATCACCAAGCCGCAATTGAAAAAATCTTCATATTTTTCCCAACCGACCACTCCATCCAACCCGTGAATCACCTGCATCGACAAGTTGCCGTCGACAAGTTGGGAGAGGTTAGGAGCCGGGCCATGCAAGCCGCCGCGCACTTCTGCACCGTCAGCACCAAGGCCGCGCATCCAGAACGGCCAACTGTGCGCGGAGACCTGGCACGCAAGTTGCAAAGAAGGACTGTCCGGGGCCATCAGGCCCCAATGGGATAAGGAGTGGAGCTTGCTCGGGGCAAGGTCGGGGGGAAAACCACCCAAACCCTGGGCAGGCTTTTTCTATCCCGCCTATGACTTAAAAAAATGTCGGTTTTTTTCCAGGTGGGGGTTGAAATGGGGATAAAATGACATCGCCCCCGTCCCACATCCCAGTAATGTCATGCTTTTAGTTGCCATTCTCCTTCATGCCCCACTTGCTGCCCAAACCCTGCAGCAGGAAATCCTCCCATCGAACCCATCGCGTTACGCTGCTTTTGGCAACTCCGTTGCCATGGACGGCAACCTTCTCCTGGTTGGCTCCCGCGACAAACCCGTCAACAACTTGAATTATGCCGGCTCGGGTTATCTCTTCCGCAAAGTCAATGGCACTTGGGTGGAAGAGGCCTGGCTCACCGCCCCTGTTCCCGAAGTTCACGATGAAATGGGCTACGACGTGGCCCTTTCTGGGGAAGTCGCCTTGTTGGGCGCTCCGGATTTTCCGTCAAGTTCCTATAGTGGCACCGGGCGCGCCTGGGTGTTCCGGCGCACCAATGGCGTTTGGTCCATGGAGCAGGAGCTTGTGCCCTCCACGGCCTATTGGGATTCTGCCACCGGTAGAGAAGTTGCGCTGGGCCCCAATGTTGCGGCCGTCGTCACCCCAATGAGTTGGAACGTGGATGCCCAGGTTACTATTTTCGAGTACTCCGGAGGCACATGGACGGAAACCGCTCTCCTCCAGCCCCCCGTCGCGTTCGCCGACTTCGGAACGGAGGCGGTATTTGCCAACAACGGGCAACTGGCGATCAGCGACACCACGGCGGTTTACATCTATGAAAAAGTGATGGGGAGCTGGCAACGCACCACCTCCCTCAGCCCCCCCCCGAACGTGGATGCCCGTGGTTTTGGCCACCACATAGCTTTTGATGGCGCACGGATTTTGGCCGGAGCGCCAAATACTGCCATCGACGGCCTTTTCGACGCCGGACGGGTGTTTATGTTCAGTGCCTCCAGCGGAGCTTGGGGGCTAGAGCAGATCATCGATTCGCCTTTGTTGGGCACCACCTTCGGCTTTGGCGCCAACCCCAGCCTTGATGGCAATTTGGCCGTGGTTTCTTCCTCGGAAGGAGTCCATGTTCTGCGCCACGACGGCCGCGAGTGGGTGGTAGAACCCGGTTTCTCCCCGGCCACCTTGCCCAGCGGTGGCTATTTCCCAATCTCTTGTACCGTAAGCGCAAACCAAGCCGCTTTTGGCGCCTCTGGCACCTTCACCCCAGGAGTGACTGCGGATGGCGGTGCTTATGTCTATACCTTGGATCCTCCTTTCCATCTGCGCCTAACCAACGGCCCCCTTGTTGCCAACGACAACTTCAAGTTTGACGTGCATGGCGCCGGACCCAACGCGCAGGTGTGGTTGGCCTATAGCCTTGCTGGCCTGGGTTCCACCTCTGTTCCCCAATTGCAAACCACGCTGGGCTTGCAAAACCCGGGCCCTGTGGCCAGTTTGGTGGCTGACGCAACGGGCTATGGCAGCTGGGATTTGCTGATTCCCGCTGGCACCACCGGCCTTTCGGTTTGGTTTCAAGCAGTTACCTTCGGCCAAGCCAGCAAAAACATTCTTGCAGAAACCATTCAGTAGTAGGCAGATTCTCCTGGGAGGATGAAGAATCTGTCGTTTTTGGCGGAATTCCATAGGTGGTAGATTGGCAACCTCGCAATGCAAGGTTGAAAAAGCGATCTACCACCTTAATGGAACCAGCTGCAGCCCTCATTCAGGCCAGCTTTATTGCCTTCGTCCGGCCTTTCCCAGCCAGCTCCGCCCCGAGTGGAACTTCTAACAAATCGAGAAGCGAGGCTAAGAGAGAAAGCCTAAGCCAGCGCTCCCGGCGGCGAAGGAATCGTCAAATAGATTCTTGGTGGGCCAGCCAAGCCAGTCGCGCAAGGCTTCGCTGAAGACCGCACGAAAATCCAACTGCATCGACAAGTTGCCGTCGACAAGTTGGGAGAGGTTAGGAGCGGTGCCATGCAAACCGCCGCGCACTCCGCCGCCAAGAGCAAACATAGGCGCCGCCGCACCATGATCCGTACCTGCAGAACCATTTTCGGCAACGCGCCGACCAAACTCACTATAAATCAACAACAGTACTTTTTCGTGACTACCATCGCGCGCTAAGTCACGCAAGAAGGCTGCGCTGGCGTCGGCTAATTGCTGAAGCAAGGCGCGATGCGTGCCATCTTGCATTGCATGAGTGTCGAAGCCTCCAAAGCGCATCCAACAAACCGGGGGACCGTTTTCCGCACGCACAAAGCGGGCCGCTAAACGCAGGCGATCGGCTAAGGAAGAATCGGGATAACCCGTGCCGGCGGGAACGCCTTCCGCAGCAGAACGCAGATAAGCCGCTGTTTGATAGGCGTTGTCTGCAGCGGCATGCATGCGCGCAAGAGACCCGGTTGCAGCCGTATCTACAGGCAAATGGGGAGGCGACTCCAATTGCAAATCCGACAAGGCAATGAGGGTAAAGCCGGAAGACACAGCGTCTTTCAACAGCAAAGGGGCTTCTGCGGAACCCAGCGCAATGGGCGGCAAGGAGGATTCTTTTATGCGCGCAAAAGCTCGCCCCACCCAGCCCGTTTCAGGATTTGCAGTGTGTCGCCACCCACTATGCCAAATATCTCGGGAGATAAAATGGGAAAGGTTGGGCTCTGGGTAACCCACATTTTGCAAGATAGCTAATTGCCCCTCTTCCCACAGGGACTGCCAGGCTTGCAACTGCGGGTGCAAACCTAAATCATTTTCCAAAGGAATCAACGCGCTTTTATCCAAACCCAACTTAGGCCGCGCGCGATGATAGAGATCATCGGCATAAGGAACCACGGTGTTCAAACCATCGTTTCCACCTTCCAAAAACAGCAACACCAAACGACGATCTTTGCTGGTGTTCCTGGATGCAGTCAAGGCTCGGGGGCACAAATACAAACCAGCTCCGGCAAGGGCGGAAAGGCGCAAGAATTCGCGACGACTTGGATTCATGACATGTGGTATTCCGGTAGACAAAGAATGGCGTATGCCATCTTTTGAAAGCGCTGGTCGGGAGTGGAAACTTGGATGGACTCCAGAGTAGCAAGTAAAGAGCGTTGACGGGAAGGTAGAAGCCCAACCGGCAACAAGGCCCTCAACAAATCTTCGAGTGCTGTAGCAGCAGAGGAGCGACGAGATGGAGGGAACAATTGATCCAAAGGGGATTTGCGCAAGTATTCATGTTTGCCGGCAGCAACATCGGCGGCAAACTTGGTGCGCTCGAGCCAAGAAGCTGTGTGAATCCATGCATCCCCACCTTTCCAACCTTGAACTCCAGGTGGCTCCAACAGAGCTTGCCCCATCCGCGCCGACGCTTGTTCCAACATGCGTGGATCCGGTCGGCCACCTAGGGCACGCATGGTGCCAATGACAAAGTCCACCGGTGATTTCACCAAAGCGCCCACCATGCGTGCGTCGTGGAAGATGCGACTGCCCAATAGGGTGCGCAATAACCAGGTGACGTCTAGCGCATTTTCGCGCCATTTTTCTGCAAGATAATCCAGCCAAGCTGGTTGTATTTCTTCCGCCACATAAAACCGCCAAAACTTTTGGATTAGAAAACGAGGACAAGCGGATTGAGACAAAAGAAGCTGAACCAAATCATCTCCATCGTGGATTTCTTGGCCAAAAACTGTTTTTGCCTTGGAATCGTGGTGCAAAGCAACAAACTCATAGACCCCCTTGCGCACGGTGCGGCCAGTGAGTGCACGTGCCGCTTCTCGAATATCGTGCTCGGTGTAATGCCCAACCCCCAAAGAAAACAACTCGAATAATTCACGAGCCAGGTTTTCGTTGGGCAAACCTCGACGATTAGAGTCGTTATCCAAAAACCTGAGCATGGCTGGGTCGCGAACAATTCCGTGTAATAAATCCGCAAACAAACCCGCACCCTTTTCCAAGAACAACACATGCTGGCGAAACATCATTTCGCCGTTCTTTACTTTGCTCCAAGCCGTAGCGAAGTGGTTGTGCCAAAACAAAGCCAAGCGACTTCCAGTTACCCGATCATCTTGGACGAGCTTCATGAGCCACCATGCGGCCAACTTTTCCCTATCCTGAGCGGCGGCCAGAGGTTCACCAATGCCCATCCAAGCCGCTTCCAAAACTTCTTGGTCGGGTTGAAAGACGAAATCCAAAGATTTGAAAGGCCCAGCGTGAAGCAAGGTATCAACTTGTCCGGGTTTTGCCCCACCAACCGCTCGCGACAACAAATGCGCAACTTGGCGCACGCCCCAAGGGCCATGACCCAGGGTTGGGTCGTAAGGTTCAAACGCCTGCTCGGGCCTTTGTACGCGCAAATCCGCCATCTTCCTTAGGGAGCGAAAGTGATTTGGAGTTGAGATTCCATTCGCTGATCTTGAAGAGCTAGGCGCAGCTGCACTTGCTCCACCCAGGACATGGCATCGAAGACTTGGCCTACAAAAGCTTGGGCTTCGGCCAAATCGCCACCCTGCTCTAACATGCGATGAGCCACGAGAGTACTACGCGAGCGCTCTGCAATCGGTAGCAGATTTTTCATTTGGAACTGGATCCAAGTACCCGACGCCATAACCTTACGACGCGGAGCCTCCACAATTTCTTTCAACAATCCTAAGGAACTGGAAATCCAAACCTCTCCATCGGTACTCACAAAAAGGCTGGGCGAAAGATTGTTCCGCGCGGGGGCTTTCTGCCCTTCGGCAGGATCCGGGTAATGCGCAGAGTAAATGCGTCCTTGCGGGAGGCTTTGCATGTCCATCTGCAAAGCTGTCTCACCCATCCCGTTTTGTTCAAAATTGGTAAAGGTCACCGCAGCAAGGTAGGCATTGGCGAAAGCTTCACCCAAATCCTTGGGCGCATCGGCAGTAAAACGAAAACCCATGGCTCCGCCAGGATATTCCACACTCAAATTGGCATATTCTTCTGCCGGCAATGCCGCCCCCAGCAGGCGAATTTCGGGCTCTAGGTAGGCAAAAACCTCCGAACCTGGGTCGCGACCGAACAACAATGCAAGATCGCTATCGCTTTGTACCGTTTCGTTGAGCCCACGTTCACTCAAAAAGCGATGACGCCCCGCCCACCACTGCGCTAAATCACGCGCCGCCACCCAAGCAAAGAATTCGTCGTTCAATTGCGGAAGACTCACTTCGTGGGGTGGGGGAAAAAAGGGCGCAAACTCCTCCCGAAAACTTTCAGCAACGGGAGCATAGGAATGCAGTTCCAAAGAATCGCCGCTTAAGGAAAGATCCATCCGCAACCAAGGGCAACGTCGTAAAACTTCATGGACATCGCCCAGAATGTAGGATTCGCCGGCATCTTCTGGGAAATCTGGGTAGCCGTCGGCGCGCAGCAATTCGCCAGCAATCCAAACATGCAAATCGGCCACATCCTCAGCATCAGCGGCGGGTACTTGCCTCCAAGCTTCGTCAAGCCAATCCGATTGGAAGTTGGAACTGGAAAACAGAAAGTTGTCGCCATCTCGCTGCACCCAAATGTCATCTAAGGGCACGGACCAATGCTCGTTCGCAATTTTCTTGCGTGGCACACCAGCAAATTGCAATAAGGGCAACAAACCGTCTGCCACTAAACCGCCATCGGTGCCCCAACAACGCAAAGCCCATGCTGGAGCATCGGCAGTGGCGGAAAGCAAAACAAAATCCATTCCTTCACCAGCCAAGCTATCGACAAACATCTGTAAATCACCACCCGAAGCAGCGAGCACGGCATCGCGCCCCATGCTAAAACCAGCATAAGCGGGCAATGTTTTCCACTGTTCTTGCAAAGGGGATGCGGAAAAATGTTGCCACAGCTTGCTCCCCAGGAAAGTGGATAAGGTTTTGCTCGGGTGGGGAATCGCCACCGTCATCCAAGGCTGTGGCTCTGCAGTTGGCGGAGAAGAAGCTGGCGTTTGCGCCAACCAGGGTAGAAGAAGTAGAAATCCCCACATGACCCCATTGTGACCCCAAATGTCGAGTTGCGGTTGCAGGCACCTGCCAAGAATCCAGCGATAATGCCCCCATGGTTGGCGACACACCGCCCGAGGAACTCCTGCCCTTGCACCAAATGGCGCAGGAAGTGGGTTTGATGTTGCGCGGCACCCTCCCCGCCACGCCCTTGGAGCCGGAAATCGAGCAACGCATGCAACAGTGGCTGCAAGAAGGGCGGGCTGGAGAAATGGAGTATCTGCAAAAAGCTGGGGAACTCGGGGCGGATTTACGCCAATGGAAAGCCTGGGCCCGAGGTGCCGCCTTGTTTGCACTCCCTTATTACCGCGGTTCGGGTGGGTTCCGCGACGGCGGACGGGTGGCGCAATATGCGCTGGGTCGCGACTACCACAATGTGCTCGGCAAGAAACTCGAACGCCTCGGCAAGCGCTTGCGTCAATCTGGCCTGGCCCAACGCAGCCGGGCCGTTGTCGACGCGGCCCCCGTCCTTGAGCGTGAGTGGGCCATCCGCAGTGGTTTAGGCTGGCGCGGCAAAAACACCTTGCTGCTCCATGCCGAGTTGGGATCTTGGGTTTTATTAGGGGAATTGCTGCTGGATTGGGAGTTGCCTTCTTGGTCGCCCCCTCCCGCCCGCCAGGCCAGCTGTGGCAGTTGCACCCGCTGCCTCGACGCCTGCCCGACTGCGGCTTTTTCTGCTGCTTACTCCCTCGATCCTCGCCGTTGCATTTCCTACCTCACCATCGAAACCCGCGGCCCCATCCCCCGCGCCTTGCGAAGCAAAATCGGCGATTGGGTCTTTGGCTGCGATATTTGCCAGGAAGTTTGCCCCTTCGGCTCCCAACCCCCCACCCCCGCCGACAACTGGCCCATCCTTCCCGTCTTCTCCCAGCTGCGCCTAGAGGACCTTCTCCACCTCAATGAGCAGGATTTCCACAAGCTATTCACAGGTTCTCCGCTTCGCCGCCCCGGCCTCGCCGCCCTTCAACGCAACGCCTGCATCGTTCTCGGCAACCTAAAAAGAGGGGTTTCTGCCCTAGAAAAGGCTGTTTTTCTACCCAACCCCTTGGTTCGAGCTCATGCCGCCTGGGCACTTGGAGAAATTGGGGAACTTGGCGTTCTCCACAAAGTCTTAACAACAGAAACGGACCGATTTGTCCGGGAAGAATTGGAATTCGCGATTGAGAGGTAACTCCCTTTGCTGCAAAGGCTTAGGTTGAGTATGGGGGGAGATTGCATATTTGCACTATCCTTAAAAAGCCTATGGTTTCTAGGAATTTTCCGCAATTTCTCCGTCACGAAACCAACGGGGAAGCTACGTTTATATGTGCCTGCGGGCCGATCTTTCCTTCACCCCTCACCTCAGCCATGCCACAAAGCGACTTCTTCAAGGACACCAAGTACTGTCCCCGTTGCCACGACTACGTACGTTACCTACAAAGTCTGGAAGCCAGTTTCTGTATTGATTGTGGGGCCAAGGTGCGGCTGTTTAGCGCAGCCGACAAGCGCGCCTTCCTGCGAGAACTCAAGCAGGCGAAGGAATCGCGTCGAGGCGGGAATAAGTGGGTGGGCTAAGGCTTCGCCGCCCTCCCCATTCTCGAATTTTTGATTTCCCTGGGCCGTGGCCACCGCCCCACACCGGCATAATTGGCCGCGCCCATGCAACCCTCCCCCTTCCGCCTGTGCCTGCTGCTCACGCAGGAGCTCTGTAGAGCGGATCCTCTGCAAACCCTAAGGGAGGCCCTCGCTGCCGGCGTCGATTTGGTGCAAGTGCGGGAAAAAGACATGAGCCCCACCGAGCTTTATCACTGGGGGCAAAAGGTGCTCGCGATAGGCCGCCAGCAAAACGTCCCCATTCTTATCAACGACTCGGTGGAAGTGGCGCTTGCTCTGGATGCCGATGGTGTTCATTTGGGCCAGGACGACTTCCCGGTGGACGAAGCGCGCCGTTTATTGGGGCCTGACAAGCTGATTGGCCTCAGCACCCATAATCTAGAGCAGGTCGAAGCTGCTCAGGGCTCCGCTGCCGATTATTTGGGTTTTGGGCCGGTTTTTCCCAGCCCCACCAAAGGCTATTCCCAGGGCCTAGGCCCCAATGCCCTGGTGGCGGCCCTCTGCGTCAGCCAACTACCCCTGTTGGCAATTGGTGGAATCCATGGGGAAAACGCGTGGAAAATTCCGCACTCTGCGGGGGTGGCTGTCAGCTCGGCTCTCTGTTCAACCAAGGAAATGGCCAAAGATTGTCTAACAATTGGCCGTTTCAACCTATATTAAGGGTATGCGCACCCTCATCTTCTCCCTGGCCGCCACAGCGGCTGTGTTTTCTTCTTCCCCGGCCGCTTCGGCCCAGGGCTATGCCCAAGAAGGGGATGTCCCGAATTTTCAACTAGGCAGTCAAAGCTACAACACCATGGGCGCCAAAGAAGCTGCGGATTTCCGCGGCAAGCCGGTGCTGGTGGAATATTGGGGCACCCACTGACCGGGTTGCATTGGCTCGTCCGTGCCGGCGGCCGTCAAACTGCAAAAAGAATATGGTGACGATCTTCAAGTCATCTTTGTGGAATCGCAAAATTCTGGCTATGACAAGTCGATTGGCATGGCTGCCAAATATGGCTGGCTTGGCAATCAAGCAATCTGGACCAGCGATTATCTGTTCAGCATCGACAGCAAAGGGCTTCCATCCTTTGCCCTACTCGATGCCGAGGGCAAGGTGGTGCTCAAAGGGATGTCTTCCTCCCTGCACAGCAAGATGGTGGAGACCATTGAAAGCCTGGTGAAACAACGAAATGCCGCGCCGGAGGATGTCCCTTCCAAAGTGGCCAAGGTGTATTCTGAGCTGGCCAAGGGCAACTTCGCCAAGGCTCATACCACAGCGCAAAAAGTGTTGGCCAAACCTGGCTCCAAAGATACCGACGCCGTGGTTGCTGCGGCCGAAGCTTCGCTCCAAGCAACCCAAAGCCGACTAGACGGTGAACTCGCACGCGCTCAGTGGTTCTTGGAAAATGGCTATCCTCTTCGCGCCAAAGAAATGGTTGGCAAGTTGGTCAAAGGCACCAAGGGCAATCCAGAAATGGCACAAAAAGTAACCGCCCTGCAAACCGAGTTGGCCAGCGAAAAATACAAAGCCGATTTCTCCGCCGCCAAGAGTTTGGCCAAATTGGAATCGGCTCTGTATGAAAACGGCGGCTCCGACAAACTGGTGAAGAAGCTACAAGACTTTGTGGCAAAGTACGGTGCAAGCCCAGTCGCCAAGCGCGCCGAGCAACTGGTAGAAGTTGCCCGCTACGCGCAGCTCTAAACTTTCGCTCTAAACTGCTGCGTGGTCATGCAAGACCTTGGCCACGCAGCTAGTGAGGCCTTTGCCCATCGGGATATGCAAAAACTCATTTGGCCCATGGGCATTGGATTCCGGGCCAAGCACGCCAGTGATTAAAAACTGCGCTTGCGGAAACTGTTCTCCCAACATGCCCATAAAGGGAATCGATCCGCCCTCTCCCATGTAACCGGCAGGATGATCGAAGAAGCGCAACGAAGCCTCGTCTACCGACTTCTCCAGCCACGGCGCAAGCTCCGGAGCATTCCAGCCGTTGGCACCTTTTTCAGCAATGAAACTCACTTTGGCACCATAGGGGATATCTTCTTCCACCAACTTGCGGATGGCCGCTTCGCATTGTTCACAATCGGCCGTTGGCGGCAAGCGGAAGGAAAGCTTGAGCGCACTCCATGGACGCAGAACATTGCCAGCATCGGCGAGGGCAGGGAAACCACCAGCACCCGTTACCGACAAAGTGGGACGCCAAGTCCGATTCAACACCAACTCGGTAAGGTCGCTAGCCATCGGTTGCGCGCTGTCGACAAAAGTGTAAGTGTTGAAAATGGTGTCCCCCAAAATTTCCGCGCACAAAGCCGCCTGTGCTTGACGTTGCTCGGGAATGTCCACATACAACTCTGGGGCTAAAAGCCGACCCGAGGTCGCGTCTTCTAGGCGATCCAACAAAAGGCGGAGGATGCGAAAGGAGGAGGGCACAATGCCACTAGCGTCTCCCGAATGGACCCCTTCCTGCAAAATATCCACGCACAAATCGCCGGCAATCATGCCACGCAAGGAAGTCGTGCTCCATAGACGTTGAAAATCGCCGGCCCCTGAATCTAAACAAACCACCAAACTGACTTGCCCTAACCGACTGGCAAGATGCTCAATGTAATGTGGCAAATCCGGGGAGCCACTTTCTTCACAGGCCTCGATGACAACCACACAGCGTTTGTGTGAGCCGCCAAATTTTTGCACCGCTTCAATCGCAGTCAGAGAAGCAAAGGCGGCATAGCCATCGTCGGCTCCACCTCGCCCATAAAGTTTGTCGCCTTCCAGTACCGGCTTCCATGGTCCCAAATCTTCGCGCCAACCAGTCATCTCGGGCTGCTTGTCCAGATGACCATAAAGCAACACGGTGTCGTCGCCCTGGGCTGCACCAAAGGCAGGGATGTCCATGAAAATCAGCGGGGTCCGGTTTTCATGGCGGAGAATCTCAAGCTGCAAGCCCGCGATGGCTCGCTGTTGACACCAATTGGCAATCAGTTGAACAGCTTGCTCCATATAGCCATGCGCTTCCCATTCCTTGTCGAACAGCGGGGATTTGTTGGGAATCGCAATGTACTGCACCAGCTTGGGCACGATTTCTTCATCCCAGGTGCGGGCAACATGAGCTTGGACGGCGTCCAAATCGAGGGAGGTCGCGGCAGATTCCATGGTCCTAGGATAAGGTCGCGCCGCCGGGGCTCTGCTAGGGTGTTTCGGTCATGAGTCGAGAAATCACCACTGCGCCGAGCTCGCGCCCCACCCGCTTCGGATTTATTTACTGGGTTGCGAACTGGATGGAACTGGTCGAGCGTTTCGCCTACTACGGGGTGCGCGTGGTGCTGCCCGTGTTAATGGTGAAAGCCGTGGAGCTCGGCGGCCCGGAATTCGACCATATTCAAAAAGGCACGGTTTATGCGGTTTGGGCGCTGGTGCAAAGTTTTGTCCCCATATTTACCGGTGGTTTCGCCGACCGCTTTGGCTATAAGAGCAATATTGCCGTGGCCACTGTGCTGAAGATTTGTGGTTATATGTTGATGGGCTACTGCATATTAATTGCAGAATGGTTGGCTGGCATGCCACTGACAGAAGCACGCGCCTTGGGCATCGACCACACTTATGCCTTGTTCTTCGCTGGCGCAATGTTGCTGGCAACCGGCACCGCCGTGTTTAAGCCAGGCTTGCAAGGCTTGATTGCCCACCAAATGCCCAAAGGCAAGGAGTCGGTGGGTTGGGCCATGTTCTACGCCATGGTCAATGTGGGTGGCTTCTTCGGCCCCCTCGTTGCCGGCTATATGGAAGCCATGCCCTGGCGCGAGGTCTTTCTTATTAACACGGCGGCGATTTGCCTCAACTTTATCCCTCTCTTCATTTTCAAAGAACCGGATCACCATGGTGCCGACAATAAAGATGGTTCTTTGAAAGTGCTGGCCAATGCCTTCCGCGGCCTTCTTGAACCTCGCTTGTTCTTTTTCACGATCGCCTTTGCTGGCTTTTGGCTGATGTTTTATCAACTCTTCGACATCCTTCCCAACTTCATCGATGACTGGGTGGATTCGCGGAGTTTGGCTCAAGTGCTGATTGGCTGGTTTGGAGAATCCTCGGTGCCAACCGTCAATGGCGGCAATATCACCCAAGCTTGGATGATTAACGCCAATGCGCTGCTCATTATTTTCTGCGCCTTTGGCGTGGGCTACATCACCGGCAAGTTCAAATCACTGCATGCCATCATTGTTGGCATTGGGATTTCCGCCACCGCCATTTTTGCTTTCAGCATATCGGCGGATGGTTGGTGGACTTTGGCCGCAATCGCCTTCTTCTCGATTGGGGAAATGACGGCCAGCCCCACCAAGATGCGTTATCTAGCTGGCATTGCCCCTCCTGGCAAGGAAGGCTTATACATGGGCTATGTCAACTTCACGGTTGGCATCGGCTGGTCGGTAGGCTCCATCCTTGCCGGCAATCTTTACCAAAATGGCGGCGACAAAGTGGTCTTAGCCCGCCGTTACTTGGTGGAACACAATGGTTTGGATGCCAACACCATTGCCGCCATTCCAAAAAACGACTTGCTCCCCTACTTTGAAAAAATCGTGGGAGTCGACGCTTGGCAAACCCGCACTTTGCTATGGGACACCTACCATCCGCAAACCATGTGGTTGCTGTTTACGACCATTGGCGTAGCCTCCATGATTGGCATTTTTCTTTACAACCATGTGGTTACAGCGGCGTCCCAAAATCCGCGCCATAGCTTTAACCTGATGGGGCACCGCTGGGTTTCTATCGCCCTTGCACCAATTGCCTTGGCCTTTTGGTGGGGCACCTATCATCTGCGCAGTGGAGGGCAAGATTGGATGGAGCTCCTAGCAGTCTTGGTGCAAGCCGTTTTGTTTAGCGGATTGTTTCTGCTCTCTTTGTCGATGAAAGCCCCGGAGCCTTTCCAAGAGGAATAGGTTATTCAGGCAAAGCATTGCCCTCTTCGTCGAATACATAGCCCAACTGATTTAGGTTGGCGAGTTCAACAGCATCAAAGCTGCGCAAATGACGTTGGCTGGCGGTAGCAAGTTGCGCTTGCGCTAAGTCCAACAAGCGCGCTTGCTGGGAAGCATAGCGAGAATCGTTGAGCAAATTCTCGGCCTCGGCAACATCCTCCTTCACCTGATACAAAGCAAAGGCTTCTAAAGAGGATGCGCTGCCTTGGGATGCATCCCACTTCAACAACAACTTCCACCCGCCATCGATAACCGCAAACTTATCTTCATGGACTCCGGCAAAAGGGCTGGGCTGTAAAGCTGGGTCAAGTAGATTGCGGCCCTCGCCAAAATGTTGAACCGGGAAACCAGCAGCGCGCAACAAAGTAAGGGGTATGTCGACCAAGCGCGGAATGTCGGCAAAGGAACCGGCGTGCCCATCCGGCAAAGCCAACACAAAAGGCACCCGCAACACCGGCGCATAGACAGTACTACCGTGAGTCATAGCACCGTTTTCACCGAAGTGTTCGCCGTGATCCGAAGTAAACAAAATCACTGTCGGCCGTCCAGATTTTTGAATGCGCGCAAACACTTCACCCAACGCCGCATCCACCATCATCACCTCTTCGCGATACAAATCATGCAGATAATCCAGGCCGATTTGGGCTTCGGGCTTGCCATCGTGCAAATCTTGACCCACGCGATTGGTAAAGAGGGTGCTACCACTAGCAAAATCGGCATAGGCCAGTGGGAGCTGCCTGCCTGCAGTTAATTGGCCACGAAACTCGGCAGAAGCGCCATAGGGAGCATGGGGAGCCATAAAGTGCAGGAAATAAAAATAGGGGGTGGGTGCAGCATACAAGTCATCCAGGTAGGCCAATGCCAATTGCCGAATTTGATCGGTATAAATGGCATTTTCTTCCACCACAGTGCCGTCTTCCAAAGGAAAGCGGCGGCTTGCTAGAAAACGCGAAAAGCCCATGGCCTGCACTTCGGAGAACACCAAGCCATACCAAACCAGGCGCCGCGCCGAGCCGGCCACTTTTTTCACCGAACCAGAGCGCGCGTGGTTGGGTGCTACATTGTAAAGCACTTCGAAACCACGATCGAAGCCGGTATAGGCATGCAACAAACCATTGGCTGCGGTTCCCACCGTACGATAACCCGCTTGATGAAAGGTTTCGGCCAAAGTGGGAAAGCCACTCGTCGGCATCAACCCAAGATTGGTATAGGTGCCATGCTTGAACGGACTCACCCCCAGCATCATCGACACATGACTGGGCAAGGTGGAGGGGGTGGCGGCATGGGCGTAGGGAGCAACCAATGCGTGGCTGCGCAAAGCGTCCAAGTTTGGAGTGGGCACGCCAGATTCCAAAATAGTGTCGGCACGCAAGGTGTCCACAGAAATCAACAGCACATCGGGATGCTCAGAGGCATCGGCCGAAGGGGCGGCGGCTGGCAGCGGAGGGCGTTGATCGACGGAAAAGGCTTTTTTACCATGCAGGGCGGGGCGGCCAAACCCGCCAAGCAACATGGCCACTGCCAGTAGGCCGAAGGCGGCGATGCTGCGTAAAATTTTATGCGGGGGCAGTGGAATCGGAAGCGAAAGCAAGAGCAATGTGCTTGGAAAACCAACCCAAAGTAGAGAGTGGGGCAAGCTGGGCTCGGCCAAAGCGCCAAGCAAACCGCCAAGGCCAACGGCCAGGCCTGTGGACCAACCAGTAGCCGACCAATCCCGACGTCGCCAAGCGGCCCACAACATGCCAGCCGGGACAAAGCCACCAAGGGCAAGCAATCCCCCGCACCACACCATCAGGTATTTGAAATCGAAGTATTCCCACCCTTGTTTGGCCGGGTAAAACCAGGCATAGAAGAGGCCAGAGACCGACAAGCCAGCAATACTGGCCAACACGAAGGCCGTTTTCGAGGTGGAGGGAGAGGTCGATTCCGCCATTGGGAGATTCTATCCCTCCCAGCGGCCTTGCTATGCTTCGAATCCTGGTCGACCACGCCTGAATCTCACCATGGCCTTCTTTCAAAAAGCTCCCTCCACCACCGACGAAGTTGCGCAATGCGCCCCACTCTCCATTTTGCCTGGCGAAGTTGCCGAGATGGAAGAAGAGGAGTGGTATGCCCGCGCCTACCAAGGGGACGACGCTCCCCAGCTCACCCTGCGTGCCATTCTGATGGGTTCCGTGTTGGGCTTCTTCCTCGCCTTCACCAACCTCTATATTGGATTAAAAACGGGGTGGCACCTGGGAGTTGCGATTACGGCCTGCATTTTGTCCTATTCCATTTGGCAAGGTTTATTGAAAGTTGGCTGGGCACGCACCCAGATGACCATTCTGGAAAACAACTGCATGCAGTCCACAGCCTCGGCCGCAGGCTACTCCACGGGCGGCACGTTTGTTTCCGCCATTGCCGCGTTGCTCATGATCTCTGCCACCGAAGACAATCCCGGCGGCGTTCAACTTCCCACTTGGGTGCTCCTTGCCTGGACATTTTTCCTGGCCATCTTGGGTGTGGTGTTAGCGATTCCAATGAAGCGCAACATGATCAACCACGAGAAGCTGAAATTCCCTTCCGGCTTGGCCGCCGCCAGCACCTTGCAGTCTCTCTATGCCGACGGCACGGAAGCCACGCGTAAAGCCAAGGCTCTGCTGTGGTCGGGCTTGTTTGGTGCTGCGGTGCCACTTCTCATCGACGCCCACTTGGTGGTCGACAAAGCCCGCACCCTTGCCGACGCCATGGGCCGCACTTTTTACCGCGCCTTATTTCCCGGCAGTTCCAACCTATTCGATTTTCTCCCCGGGCGTGGCACGGTGGTTGTCGATGGCAAAACCCTGGATGCCAAGCCATCCGACTGGACTATTGTCATGGATCACAACCCAGTGATGATTGCTGCAGGCGCTTTGGTTGGCTTGCGCATCGCGATTTGGATGACCTTGGGCGGCCTCTCGCTCGCTTATTGGATTGGCCCGATGGCCCAACTCAATCTGGCACTGAATTTGGATGGAGACTTAGTTGCTGCCGTCACCAAGCCTGGCAAAGCTTGGAAAGAAATCGGTTTGTGGTTGGGCGCCCCCATCATGGTGGCCTCGGGGTTGTTGTCTTTTGCTTTCCAGTGGAAAACCATTGGTAGTGCCTTCCGTGGCTTGGGCGCAAAAAACGATAACGAAACCGATGTAACCGCTGGTGTAGAAGTGCCCGGCTCCTGGTTTTTATGGGGCATGTTCTTCGCCGGCGCAGGGGTGGTCTGGGTAGCCGGGTCGCAGTTTGCAGTGCCCTATCACTTGGGTGCACTCGCCGTGGTGATGACTTTTGTTTTAGCTTTGGTCGCTTGCCGCGCAACCGGAGAATCTGACATCACTCCCACTGGCGCGATGGGAAAAATCATGCAGCTGACTTACGGCGTGTTGCTGCCAAGTCATAGTTCCACATTCGCTACCGCCAACTTGATGACGGCCGGCATTACCGCGGGTGCCGCAAGCTCCAGCGCCGACTTGTTAAACGATTTGAAGTCGGGTTATTTGTTAGGAGCCAATCCACGTCGCCAGTTCCTCGCCCAGTTTGCAGGCATTTTCACCGGCACGATTGCCACCGTCGTGGGTTTCAAAATCCTTGTCCCCGACGCTACTAAACTTTTGGGTGATGGCGTGCATGCACCCGATTTTCCCGCCCCTGCCGCCGTGGCCTGGAAAGCGGTGGCCGATGTGTTCGCCAAAGGAATTGGCAACATGCATCCTATGCACCGCGAGGCCATTTTTGTTGGTCTCGGACTGGGAGCCTTGATGGTGCTAGCCGAGCGATTTGCGCCCAAGGCTTGGCGTCCATGGTTGCCTTCGGCTACCGGGCTTGGCTTGGGGTTCATTTTGCCTTTCCAATACCCCTTGTCGATGCTGCTTGGTGCAGTGGGTGCTTATCTGTGGACCAAGAAAAACAAAAAAACATCCGACGACTACTTGGTGCCGGTGGCCTCAGGCATCATTGCCGGAGTCTCCATCATGGGCGTGATTGCCGCCGCAATTAATAACTTCCTCTTCGTCAACCCGGCTGGTGGTGGGCATTAGGCCACAGCAACTGCAAAGCTTGTGGGAGGATTTGAAAGGTGGCTGGCAAAAAACCAACCAACTCGCCATCCGCTTCAATCGAAACATTTTCCGCCGAGCTGGCAATTAATTGTCGGCAACGGCCATAGGCAATGTCGGGGTGGGTGATGCGTTGCCCAGAATAGGTTTCACCGAGGCGACGCATGGCCTCGAAGCGACCAAGATCACCAAGTCGCACCCAATCAAGCTGGCCATCATGAGGCTGGGCGTCAGGAGCAATGCACATGCCACCACCAAAATAGGAACCGTTGGCAACAACCACCGACTTGATGCGCCTTTGCTCTACAGGGCCATCATCCATCGACAAACGCACGGTGGGGTTGCGAAAACTTAGCAAGGTACGCACGGTTTGCCATAGATAGGTAGGCGATCCAGGGAACCACTTCCGCCCACGATTCCGGTTCTCCACGATTTTGGCTCCAATGCCGAAGTCGGCAGCATTGATAAAAAACCGACATATTTCTTTTCCGGCGGCATTCACACAATGAACTTGCCCCAAATCCACCGGCGCAGGCACCCCATCGCGAAACAAGGGGCCAAGCGCAGCGATTTCCTGCGGCATGCCCAGGCCGCGCGCAAAATCGGCACCACTGCCAGCAGGCCAAATCCCCAAGGCCGTGGTTTGGCGCAACTCTGGGGACACTTGCATCAAGCCTTGAACCACTTCGTGCAAGGTGCCATCGCCACCGACAGCAATGATGCGTTGTTGGCCGCGCTCGGCCGCCGCGGAAGCTAGTTGTATCGCATCCTTTGGACCTTGGGTGAATTGCACCTCGGCAGTGGGCAGCCACGCACGCATGGGTGGCTCCATTTTCTGCCACCGTCGCCCGGTACGTCCGCCAGCGGCGCCGGGATTGACAATGAAAGTAGTCCTCGGGGATGGGAGCCTCACCACCAAACGCTAACCTCTACAGCCGCGCAGTGCTATCATCCGCCCCGAAATGAGCTTAGGCACCACCATGAAGTCCTCCATCGGGGCCAAGGTGCTGATGGCGATCACCGGCATCCTCCTGTCTCTGTTCGTCGTCGGTCACATGCTCGGAAACCTACAAGTTTTCCTGGGCCCCGAGAAGCTGAACCACTATGCAGAAACATTGCAGGGCCTGGGGCCGATTTTGTGGGTGATTCGCTTTGGCTTGCTAACCATCTTGCTGCTGCATATCGGCGCGGCTTTCCGCGTCACTCGCATGTCTAAAGCGGCGCGTCCTGTGGATTATCACCAACGCAAGGATTTGGCAACGAGTTTTGCCGCCCGCACGATGATGGTTTCCGGTGTGTTGCTGCTGCTGTTTGTTGTTTATCACATTTTGCATTTCACCACCCACACTATTGATATGGCAGGCGTGGGAGAATTGCATGACGCCGAAGGTCGCCACGATGTTTATGGCATGGTGGTTGGTGGCTTTCAACACTTGCCCACCACTGCAATCTACATTCTCGCCATGTTGGTGCTTTGTGTGCACTTAAGTCATGGTGTCAGTTCTTTGCTGCAAACCTTAGGTGTGCGCAAAGAATCCAACGCCAGCACGGTCGACAAAATCGGACCGATTTTTGCTTCCATCATTTTCATCGGCAATGTGTCGATGCCCCTGGCCATCTTCATTGGTTTGATTTCCTAGGAGGTTCCGGACATGGCATTCCAACTCGATCCCAAGATTCCTTCCGGCCCCCTCGAAGAAAAGTGGACCAAACACCGCTTCGACATGAAGCTGGTCAATCCGGCCAACAAACGCAAGTTCCGCATTATTGTGATTGGCTCGGGTTTGGCTGGCGGGGCTGCAGCCGCCTCTCTAGGTGAGCTTGGCTACAACGTGGATTGTTTCTGTTTTCAAGACAGTTCACGTCGCGCCCACTCCATCGCCGCCCAAGGTGGCATCAATGCCGCGAAAAACTACCCCAACGATGGAGATTCAATTTGGCGTTTGTTCTACGACACGATTAAAGGCGGGGATTATCGCGCCCGCGAAGCCAATGTTTATCGCCTCGCCGAAGTGTCCAACAACATCATCGATCAGTGCGTGGCTCAGGGCGTTCCCTTTGCTCGGGAATACGGTGGCTTGCTCGACAACCGCTCTTTTGGTGGTGCTCAAGTCAGCCGCACCTTTTACGCACGCGGCCAAACTGGGCAACAACTCTTGTTAGGTGCTTATCAATCCTTGCAGCGGCAAGTTGCCAGGGGTTCGGTCACCATGCATGTGCGCTCGGAAATGTTGGATGTGGTCGTGGTTGACGGCCATGCCCGCGGAATCATTGTGCGTAACTTGATTACTGGCGAAATCACCCGTCATGCTGGCGATGCGGTGCTAATTTGCAGCGGTGGCTACGGCAATGTGTTTTACTTGTCGACCAACGCCATGGGCTCCAATGTGACGGCGGCTATGCGCGCCCACAAACGTGGTGCTGGCTTCGCCAATCCCTGCTTCACGCAAATCCACCCCACCTGCATTCCGGTGAGTTCCGAGCATCAATCGAAACTCACTTTGATGTCGGAATCTCTGCGCAACGATGGCCGCGTGTGGGTACCGAAAAAAGCAGGCGATAATCGCGCCCCCAACGACATCCCCGAGGACGAGCGTGATTACTATCTAGAGCGCCGCTACCCTAGCTTTGGCAACTTGGTGCCCCGCGATGTAGCCTCCCGCGCGGCCAAAGAACGTTGCGACGCTGGATTTGGCGTTGGCGCCACCAAGCTTGCCGTTTATTTGGATTTCAAAGACGCCATCGAGCGCTTGGGAGAAGATGTCATCCGCGCTCGTTATGGAAACTTGTTCCAAATGTACGAGAAGATTACCGCCGAGAATCCATACAAAGTGCCCATGCGCATTTTCCCCGCCGTGCACTACACGATGGGTGGATTGTGGGTCGACTACAACCTAATGACGACGGTACCCGGCCTCTTTGCCCTCGGTGAGGCCAATTTCTCCGACCACGGCGCCAACCGCCTGGGTGCTTCCGCCCTGATGCAGGGTTTAGCCGATGGTTATTTTGTCGCCCCCTACACCGTTGGCGACTACCTCGCGCGCCATGGAAGCCTCCAAGCCAAAGATAAAGTAAAAACGGATCACCCGGCCTTTGACGAGGCTGAAAAAGGCGTACGCGATCGTTTGCAAAAATTGATGAGCATCCAAGGCAAACAATCGGTCGACTCTTTCCATAAGAAGTTGGGATTGTTGTTGTGGAACCACTGCGGCATGGGCCGCACCCGCGAGGGTTTGGAAAAAGCCCTTTCTGAAATTCCACGCCTGCGCGAAGAGTTCTGGCAAGATGTGCGCATCCCCGGAGAGGCCAATGAATTTAACCCCGAATTAGAAAAGGCCGGGCGCGTTGCCGAGTTCTTTGATTTCGCCGAAACCATGTGCCTCGATGCCCTGAACCGTGAGGAATCTTGCGGTGGTCATTTCCGCGAAGAACACCAAACCGAAGAAGGCGAAGCTCTGCGCCATGACGATGAGTTTGCTTATGCTGCGGTTTGGGAGTACAAAGGCGAAGGGCAAAAACCTGATCTGTCGAAAGAAAAGCTCGAATTTGAAAACGTAAAACTTACCACCCGCAGCTACAAATAGGAGCCACCGATGAAAATCACTCTCCACGTTTGGCGTCAGAAAAACGCAACTTCCAAAGGCGGGATGGAAACCTATGTCGTCGATGGCGTCTCGGCCGACATGTCTTTCCTCGAAATGCTCGACATGCTCAACGAGCAGCTTATTGCGGAAGGCAAAGAACCCATCGCATTTGATCATGATTGCCGTGAAGGTATTTGCGGCACCTGCTCACTCATGATTAATGGGGTGGCGCATGGCCCCGATTCCGGCACCACCACTTGCCAGCTGCATATGCGCAGCTTCCAAGACGGCGACGCCATTCACATCGAGCCATGGCGTTCGCGAGCCTTTCCAGTGATTCGAGATTTAGTGGTGGATCGCTCTGCCTTCGATCGCATCATTCAGGCTGGTGGCTTTATCTCCATCAATGCAGGGGGCGCTCAAGACGCCAACAACTTGCCCATCCCCAAGCCCGACAGCGATGCCGCTATGGATGCGGCGGCCTGCATTGGCTGCGGTGCCTGCGTGGCCAGCTGCCCCAACGGCTCCGCCATGTTGTTTGTTGCCGCAAAAATCGGCCACCTCGCCCATTTGCCACAAGGCCAACCCGAGCGGGCGATGCGCGCACGCAATATGGTGGCGCAAATGGATGCGGAAGGCTTTGGTGCCTGCTCCAACCACTACGAATGCGAAGCTGTTTGCCCCAAGGAAATCCCGGTGAAGTTCATCGCCAAGATGAACCGCGATTTCATGAAGGCCTCGCTTTGCAGCGAGAGTTAGGCCGCAACTACAAGCCCATCTCTTTTAGTAGACGAGGGGCAGGCCAAATCTCGCGCATCAACCACAAAACATAGCGGATGTCGACGGAGATGTTGCGAGAACGCTCGGCGTTCCAGCCGAAATCGCCACTTACATTTTCGAACACGCGGTCGAAGTTGAGGCCAACCAAACGGCCCCGGCCGTCCACCACTGGGGAACCGGAGTTACCACCGGTGGTATCACCGTCAGCCAAGAAACAAACTGGGGTTTGCGCTAACTGCGGTTGAGAACGTACCGCTTGCTGGATAGGAAGAGGAACTTCAAAGTCTCCCCCATTTTGGTTTTTCTCCAACATTCCCGCGACGGTGGTTTGCGGAACATGCCACACGCCATCACGCGGAGCGTAACCTTGTACCGAGGCCATCGACACCCGCAGGGTGGAATTGGCATCCGGGTAAAAATCCTTGCCGCGCCATTCCTCTTGGGCTTGAATCCAAAGGGAGCCAAGTTGCATGCGACGCCCGGCAACGGCGTCTTCCCATTGCTGCAGCTCTTGCAATTCGGCAACCATGGCTTTAGCCAAAACATCGAGGCTATCCCAATCGCCACCTTGTTCTCGCCATTGGTCATAAGCTTGAACACGCTGGGCCGTGGGTAGTTTCTCGGCCATCGCAAAGAGAATGTCGAGTGCTCGCCGGTCGACCAGCGCAAAAGGACCAAGCATGTCTTCCAGGCTGGTAAAAGCGGGCTCTTCACCCGCCTGAAGCTGCGCAAGCATTTGCCGCAAAGCTTGGGAGCGATAGCGCATTTGGCTAAGAACGAAGTCGTGTTCCTGACGCCCATACACCTCCAAATCCAAAGCCAAAAGTTGGTTTAAGACCGAGCCATAACGTTGTTCGCGGGCCGGATTTGCATGCACCCACTGACGGAAGGCCACCTCTTCTTGGTGTTTGCTCTCCACTACTTGATTGCGATGCAATCCCCACACCATGCCGGCCGCGTTTTTGAACGCATTGGAATAGCCTTTGATGGAAGATTGCACTTGCAGTTCCAATGCGGGCGATTGGTTGCCGATTTCCTCATAGGCCTGGATGACGGCCTCAAACAAACGCCGGCGCGCCGGGTAGTAGAAGGATTCTTTGCCAGCTACCGCAATCGAAGTGAGGTAGCGATTCGTGCGTCCGGGGTAGCCCACAATCATCACAAAGTCGCCGTCCTCGACGCCGGCAGTCGACACTTCCAAATAATGTTGTGGCTGGAAAGGAATGTTTTCCGGGGCATACTCCGCAGGACTTCCATCCGGAGCAACATAGGCGCGGAAAAAACTAAAATCGCCACTGTGACGCGGCCACATCCAGTTATCGGTTTCGCCGCCAAATTCGCCAACCGCGCGGGGAGGAGCATAAACCAACCGCACGTCATTCAAGACCGTTCGCCAAATCCGTCGCCAAGCGCGACCTTCAAAATAAGGAACCACAATTGCATGGGTGTTGGGGCCTTGCGCCTCTTGCTCTAAGTGGCGGCGCTCCCTCTGGATGGCCTGCCAGCGTGCCGCAGGATCTGCTCCTGCAGTATCCGCCGCGTCTTCGATTTGTGCCGTCACATCCTCGTAACGCCGCACAAAGGAAACTTGGTAGCCTTCTGCGGGAATCTCTTCTGCTAGGCTGTAGGCGTTAAAGCCATCGCGCAAATAATTGTTTTCTACCGTGCTCGCGGCGTTAATGGCAGCAAAACCACAGTGATGGTTGGTGGCAATTAAACCCTGCGCCGAAACGAAGGATGCGGAGCAACCGTTGATTTGAATGGCTGCCGACAGCAAGCCTTCTTCCCCATTCCAGATTTGGTCGGCTGTTAGCTCAAGGCCCCGCGCCTGCAAAGACGCAAAATCCAACTCCTTTAATTGCTCGGGAAGCCATTCGCCCTCGTCGGCCAGCAACCAAGGTTTCCAAGCCAATAAAGCAAAGGCGAAAAGGGAAGCTAACAGGAAGGAACGCCGGGGAGCATGGAATCGCATGCCCCCACTTTATCCGTTGCGCCTTATTTTTCTGCCGCCGGTGGGCTATGTTCTACCCAAGAAAGCTGACGGTCGTCAGGAAGCATCAAAGACACCATGCACCCCTCCATCTCTTCGTCGAGCCAAGCTTCTTCCGCTTCTGTGGCTCGGTTTCTCTCAAGTAACTCACGCAATTGCGGGCCCAAGGTTTCTAAGGAAATATCTTCACCTTGATGTTGCTCCAAGGTGGGCAACTGCGACAAAATTTCCTGGTCGTAGTAGGCATAGACTTCTTCTTCGGTAACCTCAGGCGCGGCCTCCGAAAACTCGGCCAAAAGCTTACGTAACCGCAACTGCCGCGCTACATGACGACGCCAACCTGTGGCACCATAGCGTTTTTTCAGCGCATCCAAGGCGGTGCCCACGGCCTGCTCCATTTGTTGCTGGTAATGGGCGACCTCTTCAGGATCTAGGGTAGGAAACCGCCGCTCCGCTTCACGCAGCAGCAAAACCCCCCTCACCAATGGCCGAAACAGTGGTTCGGGTTGGGAGAAGAACGATGCACTCAGTTCTTCTATTGGCAAACCAAAGCCTTGTTCGCCACAATGCACCGACCATTTTTCCAATAGATAAGCCTCCACCACCTCCCACAGTACCGGTTCCCCATTAACCTTAAGTTGGATGGGCTGTGGCAGTGGCGGCGTATCCCACAACATGTCACCGGCTTCGGCAGTGGCAACATCTGCCCAATCGTGACCCACTTCTGGGGCGGGTGCCTGGGCATTGAGGGGTGGGGACTCGGCTTTGGAACAGGCGCTGGTGAAGACCGCCAGGCAAAGGAAAACGACGGGGAGCCGACACCGGCCCCCCGTCGGGTTGGAAACCACCATATTTAGTAGCGGTTGCGCTGGTTGTTGAACAGGTTGTAGTGGTTTTGGTTGCTGCATCCGTTCTCGTTGTAGTTGTGGAACCGACCAAGGTTCGCAGCGTTGAGGTAAGGATACATGACGCAGCTGCTATCGCAGCAATGTTGCAAGGTGTAGTTGTGCCCAGCTTCATGCTGCATGATTTCGCCCTCCAAACCGTTGTACTTCTTGGTGAGTTGGCGCGGGAGACCGATGTAGCCGACACCGATAGCACCACTCGGAGTGGGGTCGGCCGACAGAGCAATCATCATGTCTTGACCGTGGTAGCCATGCTCACGGAAAGCCTCATCCAGCAAGGCGCCAATGTCTGCAGAATCGTTGGAATCCCAGGCTTGGCCGGAGGAGGAAACGAAATCGATGCCAAAGTTGGAGTTGAGGGCAGCATCGCAAGTGTTGACCTCGGCCAAGACGGCGTTTTTCAAATCGCGGGTGGTGTTGTAGAGAGCGCGATACTCTTCATCAACTGGGTGGTTGACGGTGACCACCGCGGCGATAGTGGCACCAGAGCCACCGCGGGGCTGCATAGCACGAGCAATGACTTGGTTTGCCAAGGATTGCGACAGCTCAGCGGGAGTGAGTTCACGGTCGATCTGGAACTGCTCCCCATTGCGGGTGGTAAAGACCTCGTGGCCGATGGCGGCGTCAAAACTGGCAACATCGGCAAAATCCGAAATCCGCGGGAGGCGGTTGTAGACCTGCCCATGAGAATCGGTGTAAGGGCCAGAAGTATCGGGATTGAGAGCAGTAAAGGCGAGAGCCGGAATGGCCAGCAAAGGAACGAATTTCTTCATGAAACCTGATTGGGTAAGAGGGAGGGACAACGCACCGTAGGGGAAATTGTGAGAGTGGTTTTCAGGGGATTTCGTTCCCAAAAATCCAAACTCACCCTTCGGCACCCTGTTCTAGAGGTAGGCGCAGCACCGTTTGGGTGGGCGCGGGGTTAGCAAAAGCTATCCGCAATAGCTGCTCGGCCACAAATTCCGGGGTATGAAACAAGTTTTTTCTATTGTATTCGTGGAATTTCTCCACCATGGGAAACACTTCCGGGGAGCTGGCACGAATCTGCGCCTGCATATCGGTATCAATAATCCCAGGGGCCACCGCGTGGGCGCGAAGGCCATGGGCAGCCTCTTCCAGAGCCAGGGTTTCGGTGAGGCGATCCATGGCGGCTTTGCCCATGCAGTATGCACCCCACCCCGCGTAACCACTCCAAGCAGCACCAGAGCTGATGTTGAGCAGAACGCCTTCCCCCTCCCGCCCCACAACCTGACGCAAGAAAGCTTGGCTGCCGTAGAGCACGCCAAAAAGATTGACATCCAAATGCCGCTGGAGTTCCTCCGGTGTGAGGTCGCGCAACTTTTTGACCGGGTCAAGAACGCCTGCATTGTTCACCCACAAGTCTAAAGGCCCCAACTTCTGGGCCGCGTCCTCGGCAAACTGAGACATGGCGTTGGCATCTGCCACATCAAAACTGGCGGTGAATAGGGTGTCGGATGGAGCAAAGGGCAAAGGGCTACGCGCGCACAAGGCAAGACGCATTCCCTGGGCACGAAAATATTCGGCCATGCCCGCGCCCAGCCCCCGACTGGCACCGGTGATAACCGCAACTTTGGCTGAGAGGTCGGGAAGTTCCATGCCCTTACAATAGGGCCGCGATGCAACTTGCCCACACCATGCTCCGAGTCCGCGATCTGGAACGCTCGCTGGATTTTTACACTGGCTTCCTAGGCCTTCAAGAAGTCCGCCGTCACAGCATTGGCGACGAAGCCACCTTGGTCTTTTTGAGTGATGAAGCCGGGCATTATTTCCTGGAACTCACCTGGAATCACGACGGCCGCGATTATGAATTAGGAAACCAGTTTGGTCATATCGCACTCCTAGCCCCCGACTTGGAACCCTTGGTTGCCCATTGCGAGGCCCAGGGCTGGTGGTATCGACGCAGCCATCCGCAATCGGGCTCCAAGTATGTTTTTGTTCATGACCCTGATGGCTATGACATCGAAATTTTGGAAGCCCCCAACTCGGCATGACGCCAACCCTTCCTGCGCCGGTTCCGTTGGGAGAATTGAGTTTCGACCCTCCGCTGTATTTAGCACCCATGGAGGGAGTCACCGACCGCACCTTCCGCCACATGATTTTGCAAAAAAATGGGGGGTCGGCGGTCGGTGCGGCATGCACGGAATTTCAGCGAGTCAGTCAAGTTCCGCTTCCTCTGGAAGTGTTAGAGAAGGAGCTTGGCCCTAAGGTGGAGCCAATCCCGGTTGGCATCCAGTTGATGGGCAATCAACCCGAAATTGTTGCTGCCACAGCGATTCGCGCCGCCGAGGCAGGCGCAGATTTTGTGGATTTGAACTTTGGCTGCCCTGCCCCCCGCGTTTTTCAGCACTGCGCGGGTTCGGCTTTGCTAGCCGCGCCGAGCCAACTGGAAGCCATGGTGCGAGCAACGGTCGACGCCAGCCCCATTCCCGTTACCGCAAAAATCCGCGCTGGGGTGGAGCATGACCAAAACCTGGAAGAACTCGCGCAGCGAATTGAACAAGCCGGAGCCCAACTGCTCACCATTCATGCGCGCTTGCGGATTGACCGCTACCAAGACGATCCAAACTGGGATTACATTCGGCGGGTAAAGGCGGCAGTGAAAATCCCGGTCTTTGGCAATGGCAACGCATTTCATCCCGACTCCATACAGCGCATGTTTCAAACCACAAACTGCGATGGGGTCATGATTGGCCGTGGAGCCATGCGCGACCCTCTTTTGTTTCGCCGCTGGTCGGCGCAGCAACAAGGGCAAAAATTCGAGGGCTGGACCCGCCAAGAGCTGGCAGAGTGGTTGACGGAATATCACCAACGCATGCTCGACGGCGGCACCCTTCCGCGCCACGCCCTCGGCCGAGTCAAGCAAGCAGTAAAAGCACTGGTCGAGGGCGGATGGTTGGCAAAAGACCAACTCCGCATCGCGCTACAACAAAGCAACGTCGAGCAGCTTTTTTCTGCCCTTGGGCTGGTTTAAGGGGCCAGGGGAAGCTTTTCGTGCGTGCCATGGCAAGTGCCATCGCTGCAGCAGGTGCCTGCTGGGGCATCACATTTGCCGCCGCAGCAAATCGCCTTCGCAGCCGTTGCCGTCACTGCGGCTGCCTCTGGCGAAACATCGGCCGCAACCTGCTGCACATCGGCCTGGTTGGTGGCTGTGGACGCCGAAGAAGAGGACGCTGCTTTTTCGCTGCAGGCAAGGACCAGCGGAATGGAAAGCAGAAGAGCAAATGCACGAAGCCAAGATTGCATGTTTCCAGTATATCCGGGGGAAGGCTCTGGAATCCGAGGCCACAACCGCCTAGCATTGTCTCTCCATGGCACCCTCGCAGCGTTTCGGCCTCGCCTTTGGCACGGCTCCTAGGCAAAAAAAGACCTTAGAATCCGCATTTGGTGTCAATTTAAGCGCTGCCTTGGAGGGATTTCGCAGCGCGATTACGGCTCCTCCCGTGCTGGACGCCTGCGGCAAGTTCGGCACCCTCATTTTGGCCGCCCCAGAGCAGGCTTTTGATGTGGCCACCGCGCTCCAGGAAGCGGCCTGGCCGGTGCCGCTCCGCTTTGCCCTCATTGTCGCCCCCCCCGCCGGTGCCGCTGGACGCGACGAAGCGGTACGCTCCAAAGCCGCCATTACTCTCAACACTATGGAGCGGCAACAAGTGTTTCGCTTCGACCTGCCCAGCAAAGGCAAAGACGAACTCGCACTCGCCGACACTGCCGCGGCTTTGCACCGGAACTTGATTTTGAACCTCACGCGCACTCGGCTCCAAGCCGTGCGCTCTTATCGCCGTCATGGCAAACAAGCTTTGGTTGCTGTCGAGTTGCAGGTGAGCCAGCAAGCGGTTTCGCAAATGCTATTGGGAGCGCAATATCGCTTACTGAAGCAGACCGAAGCCTCCTTCCGCCGCTGGTTGGCGCGGCCGCAGCGCACCATGCTGTGGCCGATGAAGCACCGCTAAGCGGAAAGTGCGTTCGCCGGAGAAGGCAAAAGCTCAGCCAGCTCTTCTTTCAAGGCTTCCAAGCCCTGGACAAAGGATTGACGCTGCGAAGAGGCCAAATGCTCGACGATGGATTGGTAATGCTCCAACCCCAGTTGCAAGTTTTCGCGACAGGCCTGCAGGGTACGAGCTAAACGGTCGGAGGCTTCATTGGCATAGCTCACCATGTCGCGTCGCATCGCTTCTAGATTTAGCTTGAACTCTTTCAAAAACATATGCGGTCGGTCTGCCGGCAAAGACAAGGATTGGCGACCGTAAATATGATCCACCATTTCCCTCAGGGTTGAGGTTTTGTGAAAATAAGCTGCATTCGGGCCACAACAAACTGAAGGCGTCGCTGTCGGGTCAAGGCCCATCTTGCGTGTGGCCACCCCAGCCAAATCATGGCAGATACAAGCTTTGGCAAGAACCTTCTCGCGAGCTTGACACTTTTCTTGTTCGGACCAATCCTTGGCTTCAATCTGAACTAACTTCCTTTTTTGAAAACCGCGGCTGGCCGCACAAAGCGGAGCTTTCGTGAATTCAAATTCGGCCACCAAATAGCCTTTGGGGCAAGAGCTGCCCGGCCTGCCTGCAGCAATGCGCTGGCGACGAGCAACTTCACTAGCCGAAGTTTGTAAGGACCAAAATGGAATCCCTAATGGAGATGAGGGGCTAAGCTCGATGTCGGCCTCCTTAGCAGCTTTAATGCGTTCAAGGCTTTCCGCATCAATATTGACAACTTCCGGCACAAACAAAAAAGAACTGCCCCAGCCAGTGCTGTCGACCTGGTAATAATCGCGCAGAAGCTGGGCCTCTTCGAAGGTACCGATGCCACCTTGGGCGGTGACGCGAGTTGCAGGAGGAGTTGCAACTTCTGCACTGAGCCCCATTGCCGACAAGGCTTTTTCTCGCAACGCTTGCAGTGTAGTGCAAAGGTTTTGCCGTTGTTTGCGAAACTCTTCCAGCACGGGGCCCATGAGTTGGCCCTTCATGCCGAAAGCATGGCCTCCGCAGTTGAGGCCGGATTCCACGCGAAATTCCGAGACCGGCAATCCCAATTTGGCAAGTTGCTTACCTTGCACCAAAGCGGAGCGGTAATCACTTACCTTGAGAGTGATGCGTTTTTTCAACGCCGCGCCCTCAGCCAAGAACATATCTCGGAACTCTCCCATATAGGTGAAAAGGCGACGATTCATTCCAGCAGAAAGAACTACAGAGCCCTGCACGCGGCTATTCATAAAGCCACGCAAGGCGCTCAGGGCATCGGAACTTTTTGCGGGCATCGGCTGCCCTTTGCGATCCACCTCACGGTCCAGTTTGGTCATGATGTTGACATCAATTGGACCGGGTTGGATTTGGCGACGCAACTCTTCCTGTAAATTTTTCTTTTCGTTGGCGCAGGCGGCTTGTGTCATGCGCTGGTAAAGCTCACGCAGGGGGGACGGTGGCAACATTTCAAAATAGCGCACAATCTCACTACCCGCTTCAAAAACTGCGGAACGCAAGCGTTCTACTTGCAGTTGCACGAGCTCATGTAGCAAATCCAAATAGGCCGTAATGCGACGAGCGCGGGCATCTTCCTCATCGGCGGCAATTGGCTGCCATGGTTTATCGAACTCCTTGCACAGGCGTTCGCGCACTTGTTCGAGCAGGACGTCGTCGACCAAAGACACCACCGAAGCGATGCCAAATCTGGCAACTTTGAGCGGTGTATCGACGGTGAATCCCGTCGCCATGACGGGTATGTGAAAGTGATGGACAGACACGGATTAGGAGGGCCGAGAGGGGATGCCAACCGGCAGTATATTCCCTAAATTGAGTTGCGGCGAATATCTCAAAACTTAGTTTGTTTTTTCCAGCCAGTCGGGATGCACATGCACTTCGCCGGCCGGGATTTGGTAAAGAGTGGTTTTTCGGCCGTCGCTCCAAGTCACCCGCAATCGGTCGGCTTGCACAGCACCCGCCAGGCCGAAAATTTGCTCTGGGGCATGGCCGCTGAGGAAACTGGTTTCTGCAATCCACCAGCGGTATTGCATCTCCCCATTGACGGACAGTTCTAGACGCGCGCCTTGGGCCAAAGCTGGAGGGGCCTCCAGTAACACTTTGAGGCTGTGATGATTATGCGGTGTGTCATTTCGAAGGAGAAGTGGGGTACCACGATTGACATTCAGAGCCAAATCCACATCTCCATCTCCGTCGTAATCGGCCGCGGCCACCCCGCGAATCGAGTAGGGCTGGCTCAGCGGCTGGGATTCATGGAAACTTTGCCCCTGATTCCAAAACATCTGCACCGGTTGTGCCAGTAGTTGGAACTTGTTTTCGGGGTTTTCCAGGGTGTTGCCGTTGCCGACGCAGATGTCGAAGCGACCATCCAAATCAAAATCGGCAAGGACCGTTCCCCAGCCCACCACTTGCAGAGAA
>JAJRZS010000046.1 GCA_024275135.1 Planctomycetota bacterium
AGGCCGCCGCCTGGGCCGCCTCCAGGCACGCCGCCGGGGACGCCGCCTGGGACGCTATTTGGGACGCCGAACAAAAGTGGCAGGCCGATAGGTTGCGGCATTACTTCCCTAGCCTTCCTGCCGAACGGAGGTAGCACGATGAGCCATCGAGACATCTACGTTTGCGACCGTTGCGGGCATGAGCAAAACGACGTTACTAATATGTTTGCAGTGAGCCTCGCTGTCGACCGGAAAAAGGCCAGAAGAACCAACCATGCTAACGGCACGCTCTCGCCACGCCACCCCAAAGCCTGGGGAGCCTACTACGCAGACATCTGCGGCAAATGCGCCCTGGAACTTGGAATTGCAGAGCCGAAAAAAGCCCCGCCAGAAGAAAAGGAGGCTCCTGTTCCAGAACCCACCGTAGAAGACCTGCTCCGCGAGCTTGTTTTACGTGTTGCTCCGGAGGTGATGGGATGAAACATTATTTGTTCGCCGCATTGCTTTTCCTAGCCTTTGTTGGGTGTGGGCCATTCCACAACCATGTTCTAGACGAAGACATCGTGGTAGACCTCTACATCTACGATGGGCTATGGAACCAGACCTACTACGCCGAGCTTTCTTGCGGACGTAGAAGAGTCCTCGGAACCAGCGACGTATCGTTGGAAATGGCTCCCGGGTTCTGATCAGTTACACTAGACCCTCTGCAACCCCTTGAAAACAAGGGGGTTGCAGAGGATTTCACTCAAAAAAGCTCCAGCTGAGAGGGCATCCGTTCTGTCTGAACGGGAATTTCGCCCTGGAAACAGAGCATGCGAGCATATTGCTTGTCGGTGAATTGGAGGATGCGCACTTGACCACAGGGTGGTAACGCGGCCTGGACATGCCCAAAATGGGCCTTTGCGCTCTCCTCGCTTGGACATGGCCTTGAGTATACCGAGTACTGGATCATGTCAAAACCATCGTCTAGGAGAGCCTTGCGGAACCCAGTTGCTAATTTTCTCTGCGCCTTGGTTTTTACGGGCAGGTCGAACATAACGAGGAGCCACATTGCTCGAAAACCACTAACAAACATTCGCTCCAGAAGAAAGGGAAGGCAAAACGAGGCGGGAGGCGGCTGAAGGAGCCGCTTCGCCCCGAGAGAAGGCTTCATAAACTTCGGCAAGGGAGGCGGCCATGCGCTCAAGCCCATGAAAAAGAGGTGTTGTCCCTGAAGAGAGGGTGGCCGGAGAAGTCAAAACCTCCAGCAGAACCTTTTTGGTGTCCTTATTTAGTTCAAGGATGCCGGAGCGGAGGATTTCCAGGACCTTCTGGTCCACCCATGGCCGAAAAGGCTCCATCATGTCGTCTGCCAACGGATGGCCTGAATACCGGTTTTGATGGTGGACGCCAAGGCCAGAGTGAAGGCCAGCCCCAACAAGGGCCCGCGCGGTGGCTGCCCGTAACACCGCATATCCATAATTCAAAAGGCAATTGGGAGGGTTGCCATGAGCACGACGGCGAAAAGGGGAGAATTCAGGCGGAAGGTCATGGGCAAAAACAAGAGGCCAATAAGCTTGTGCCGCTTGGGCCTCTAAATTCCCCGGGTCTCCACTTTTTACCCTTTTCTTGAGAACCAAAAGACGTTGCCGCCCAGCGGCTTCCCTAAGCAGGGCAGCTTGATTGGCGATTTTCTTCCGGACCACACGTTGCCAAAGGTTTTTCTCAAGAGGACGCGAAGCGGAGGCTTGTCGGCGGACTCGCTCTGCATGCAAACAGTTATTTTCAAAGGGAAGAAAAAGCCCCTTTGGCAAATGCTTGTCGTCGCAGACAAGTACAGCAGCACCTTCTTGGGCCAAGCCACTGAGTAGGCCGGAACTAATGCCGATACCAGAGGAATCAAGAATTAACAAGCCAAGGTCGGAAAGAGGAATCCGTGCCAAAACACTTTCGTCTCTCTCCACAACCAATCGCTTGGCATGTACAAACAAACGCGTATGGCGCGTTGAAACTTCAATGGTACGCTTCATGGCGATACCCAATGGGGGTAAGGCCAAAATCGTCAAATTCCAGGATTCGACTTTAGTCGTTTGCTGGGAAAATTCTGCCTAGAGGGTCGACTTGGACTTTTATTGGGTTTAAATCCTCCCAGGGGCGGAAGGAGGAAATTCGCTTTAGCGGCCTTTTGTTGCCCTCTGTTGCAGGCCTTGCGTCACGGGCATCGCGAAAATAGATATCCATTTTTGTTCCCGGATTAAGCTCGCCGCTTAATTTTTGCACAATTGCCAAACGTCGATTCTGTGTCGGGCCTATGAAAACAGCTTCTTTTCTTGCTAAAGAGAAAATGAACTTAAGCCCGTCTTTCCTTGAGGTCAGCACATAGCCACAGCAATTCGCCTTTAGCTCTTTCTTTCTTACCCTCCTGGCAGCCTCATAGGTTGGCACAACAGATGCACACAAAGCATTTTTTGAATCTCGGAAAATTTCAACATGATGATTGTTGCCAACAACAGCAAAACGATGGGATTGATCGCCAAGACAAACAGGGTTGTTCATGGTAACCAACTTCCGTACCTTCAAGATAGGGTTGCCGTTGTAATGGCGAACACCATTAAGATGCCAATCCTTGGGCAAATTCTTTGATTCACCATCCCATCCTAGAGAGAGGAGGTGCTGGCGCAAAATCTTTTGAATTTCTAGGCTGCGGATTTCCTCAAGGTGTTTCTTGGTCTTGATTTCAGAAAGCGGAACCCTGGTAGTGAACTTTTGGGGAATGGGTGCGCCCCGCCCATCCTTTGCTTGGCCGCGAAAGGTTTCTTCATGAAGCGCCCCGGCAATTTTGCGCATGACGCGATGGGAAACTTGAATGCGAGCCAATACGGAGCCAGCCTCCGCTCGGAAGTTTGACCAAGGTTCAGGAAATGTACCTTGTGCCATGGAAAAGTCACCCCCAGCTTTGCGCTTCCAAAAATCCTGATACTTTTTCAAATAAGATCGTGAAGAAAGGGCAACAACCAGCGCATCGACGGCATGGTGTCGATGATCCGCACGGGATTTTTTGGAACCGCCGCTCTCTCCGTTCTCGTCTACCATGGGGCTGCCATCAAACAGAGTTAGAGGAGGAAGGATATTGTTAAGCCCCCAATGGCGCCGAAGCTCTGCCGTGAGACTTCCCCGAGTTGATTGAACGGCCTTTTCTCCGGCGCGCAATTCTTTGCGATAAAGCAATTCTAGGTATTGGACAACCGCCTTGGTGATGTAGCGAGTATCATTCAACTGGCGTTGGGCAAAGTCGTCGGCGTCAACGGCTTCTTGTCTTAGGCGTTTTAGTTTTCCCCAAGAGATGGAAGAACTCTGCGCTCTTTGAATAAGCTTGCGAAACTCTTGGGAATCCTTGCCCAGCCACTGCACCGGGGTGCGGTTGCCTTTCTCCGCATTTGCCTTGTGGTGCACCAAAGCTTTGTTGGCAAAACTATCATCCAGGGATTGCCAATGAGGAAGAATATGATCCAAATCCCACTCGCCCTGAAAGAGTTCTGAAAGAGGAATGGGGCGGCCAGTGTAAAGACAAATCTCTCCCTGCTCCTTCCAAATCAAATAGCGATCAACATCCGAACGGCTCGGATTGGGCCCGACCAGAGGTTGTATTTCCTGGCGGGCTTTCTCTCGCTCTATTTGCCGCTCGCGCATTTTTTTGCTTTGTTTTTTTCTTCCATCCGCACCTTCTTTCATATTGCGAGCCATTTCCACAATGATGCGCGAAGGCAACCCATGCTCGCGGACGATGGCATTCACCACTTTTCTTACTTCGCCTAAAGCGCGTCGAACCACTGGGTTGGTGATGTAGCGGAGGTTTAGCGGTAGGTCTTTGCTGTCTAGGGGCGGGAGCTTTTCTAGCTGCTTGAACTCCGGCCGCTGAGGATAGGCGGCTTCGATGGCGTGGTATTCGCTTTTGCCAGCAAGCAAGTGAGGCACGAGTAAATACAGGGCCTTTTCTGAGAAACCGAGAAAACCATCTTGGGGGGCCCAAGAGAGGAGTTTTTGAATACCCTCCTCGGATAAACCGGCCTCGCTAAGGAGACGGTAAAGGGTGGATTCGTCTTCTTCCTCAACCAGTTTCTGGCGAAGAACCTGACGCGTGTCCTCCTCAAGCTCACCCCATTCCTTTGCCGCAGACTTCTTTTTAAACGATTTTCGCAATCGATCCTCTACCGAATTGCCAAGGAGATAGGCCCGCTCTCCTCGCTCCAGGTTGAAGGTTGCCTCCGGGTCTGTGCCGCAAACCTTGTGCAGTTCCTTTCGCATTTTTTCAAACTTCACCCGTTCATTTTCGCGAAGGAGCTGAAGAACCACCGCGCGCTCCTCTTTGCTAAGGTTGCGCTCTAAACCATGGTTTTCACAGAGACGCAAATTATTTATCTCTTTAAGAATGCGAAACTCCTGGGCAATCCACAGGCCTTTGGCGCAACATCGCTCCTTTGGTTCTAACGGACATCTTTTGACCGAAGGAGCGCGGTGGAGGTTTGCCCGCGAGGGGGCTCTCCTTCTTCTCTCTGGAGTTAGCTCAAAGGGGTGTTGGAAAAAAATGAAATGGCGGATTTGTTTGACCACCTCAGGGTTGAGGTTGGGGTGGTGGGGCGACTGAGCTTCTACTAAAGCCTCAAATTCTTCTTCATACATGTTTCGCCTTGTGTGAATGGCGCGCACTCTTTGGCCCGGGTTTTGCTGGCGCAGACGGTGAAAATATTCGCCCAAAGTGCGGGCACCGGTTTCTTCCATCGCCTTGGCGAGTTCGCCAATCTCCTTCAGCATGCCCCGGTCTTCCTTGGATTGCCCGGACTTGCGGTTTGACTTGAACCCACGTCTTTGGGCAAGATGAAGAAAAGCCCTTCCCAACTCGAAGGCTGATAAAGGTTCGTCCAATCCACGCGCGCGAATCGCATAAGCATCGGTTGCAAGCAATGCCTGCAGTTCCTTGCCTGGGGCGGGTAAAAAACCCTTATCCCGCAGAATTCGCCTTACTTCGCGCCGTCGGATGTTGCGGCGCTGGTGGTTTCGACGTGCCGAACGGGCCATGCGGCGTTTTTGGCACAAGGATTCTTCTTTCGTGGAGTCGAAATTTGACAATCCGGCCTCAAATACACGAACCCCCATAGGGGGATGATTGGCATGGGATGTATCCAAAAAGCCGGTGACTTCGTGGGTCCATCGCTCTTGTTCGTCATCAATTTGGGCAGCAAGGGTGGCCCAACCAATGCTGTTGGGGCCAAGATCTAAGCCGAGTACGTAATTTGCCATACCTGGGGGAGTGCTTGTGGGGAGATTCTAAGACCGGAGTATAGACAAGAACTGACTTTGCGTGTAGACTGACCCCAAGTGTAACTGATCAGAATCCGGTACTTTTCCACCAAGGATTCGATCCGCAGGCAATGCGGCATCATTCTTCGGAATGGTGTCGCAACCGCATTTTTAGCCCGGCTTAGCTGGCCAAGGCGTATCCCAAAGCCCCGGCGCACCAAGCTAAGACACCCATATAGGCAATCATAAACAGCGGCCATTTCCAGCCACCGGTTTCGCGGCGGATGACGGCGACCGTGGATAAACAAAGCAGGGCGTAAACAAAAAACAAAAGCAATGCCACCGCGCTGGCGAAGGTCATCGGTGGTTGGCCGGTTTCCGCATTGGGCGTGGTTAGCAATTGACCGAGACCGGGAAACTCGCCGTCGACCTCTTCATAGGCATAAACTTGCGCTAAAGTGGAGACCATCAATTCGCGGGCGGCAAAGGAACCAATAAGACCAACGTTGATGCGCCAGTCGAAACCTAATGGCCGAAACACCGGCTCCATGGCGCGTCCGATGTCGGCGGCCAAACTATGTTCGATTTGTTGTTGATGGGCTTGGGCCGGCGATAGCGAGGGGTCGATTGGCTGGCGGGGAAAATTCAACAGAAACCAGAGCAACACCGAGCCGGTGAGAATGACGGTACCGGCATCGCGCAAAAACACCCTCAGCCGCCGCAGCACCTGAAGCCCTACTGAGCGAAACGAAGGAAAACGGTAAGGTGGCAGCTCCAAATAGAAAGGCAGGCTGGCGCCGCGCAACATGCTGCGTTTGAAAATTCCGGCGAAGAGCACCGCACTACAGCCGCCCAATAAATAGAGACCCATCAAGGTGAGTCCCTGGAGAGTAAAGGGTCCAAAAACCGTAAAATTCGGCACAAATGCCGAAATTAGGAGGGCGTAAATGGGCAAGCGTGCGGAACAGGTGGCAAAGGGGGCAACCAAAATCGTGGCCAGGCGGTCGCGTGGCGATGGAATGGTGCGGGTGGCCATGATCCCGGGAACCGCACAGGCATAAGAGGATAGTAGGGAAATAAAACAACGGCCCTCAAGCCCGGCCCAGCCCATCACTCGGTCGACGACGAAAGCGGCGCGGGCCATATAGCCGGAGGCCTCGAAAAAGAAGATTAAGGCAAAGAGCAGGGCGATTTGGGGGACGAAAACCAAAACCGCGCCCACGCCGCGGATGATGCCGTTAGCCAAAAGCTCGGTGGGCAAGCCTGCAGGGAAGGTGGCCAAGACCCAATCGGCGGCAGCGTCCATCCAACCGGCGAACAAATCCATCGCCGGGGCAGCCCAGGAGAAAATGGCCTGAAAGAACACCGCCAAAAAAGCGAAAAAGACCACCAAGCCCAAAACGGGATGCAAAAGAATGCGATCCATGCGTCGAGTGAGGGGGCTTTCGGCAAGCGGGTGACGGGTAATGCGGGCAAGCAAGGCGTCGGCCCAACGAAATCGAGCCTCGGTGTTTGCTGGCGGTAGGTTTTTGGCGCGCGACCAGGCCTCCACTTCGGGCAGGCGTTGGCGCAAATCGGAAACCCCAAGGCCACGATTGCCAACCACACCCACAATGGGAATGCCAAGCTCCCCTTGCAGCTTGAACAAATCCAAATCTCCACCACGCGCCTTGAGCTCATCGATCATGGTTAGCACAAGCAGGGTGGGGCGACCAATTTGCAAAACGTCGGCCAACATGGGCAAGGAGCGCTCCAAGGTGGTGGCGTCAGCGACGAAAATGACGCCATCGGGCACCATGCCGCCGTCCATCTCACCATGCAAAACCTTGGCGGTGACGGCTTCGTCTTCTGATATGGCGTGGAGAGAATAGCTGCCGGGCAAATCCGACAAATGAATGCGCTGGCCGTCCACTGTGAGTTGGCCGCGGCGGCGGTCGACAGTCACTCCGGGATAGTTGCCAGTTTTTGCCGACAATCCAGTGAGCGCATTGAAGAGGGTGGTTTTGCCAGCGTTGGGGCTGCCAACCAGAGCGAAATGAAGATCTTTTTTCATCCCTCGCTCCCAGCGCCAGAGATGCCTTGCACGCGCACGCGCTTGGCCTCACTAGGGCGCAAAGCCAATTGATAGCCACGCAAGCTCAGAATAATGGGCCCGCCAAAAGGAGCTTGACGCTCAAAACGCACTTCGGTGCCAGGACAAAAGCCGAGCTCCTGGAGACGCTTAGCGATTTCGTCCTCGCCTTCGACGGCAACCGCTTGCGCGACCAAGACCCGGGAGAGGTCGGCAAGAGTAAGAGTTTCGGAGGCGGATTCCACGGGACAGTATTGAGACCCGGTTGCAACAAGCGCTTGCTAGATTATATCCCTGCATGGCGATTTGGGCGGAAAAAATCAAGCTTTGCGCACGGTATGATAACGACCCCAATGGTCGAAACCCCTTCGCCCAAACAAGTCGCTGGAGAAGCTGCGGCAGCCCATGTCCAATCCGGGATGATTCTCGGCCTGGGAACTGGAAGCACGGTGGCGTTTTTTTTGGAAGCCCTGGCCGCGCGCATCCAGGCGGAGGCCCTGGAGGTTTGTGGTGTACCCACTTCGCTGCAAACGGCGGAAAAAGCCCAACAATTGGGGATTCCACTTACCACCCTGGAGAAAAATCCCGTTTTGGATTTAGTTGTGGACGGTGCCGACGAAGTGGACAAGCACTTTCGTTTAATTAAAGGAGGGGGTGGCGCCTTGTTGCGCGAAAAAATTGTGGCTGCATCCGCCGCCGAAGTGCTCATCATTGTTGGTGCAGGAAAAATGGTGAAGCGTTTAGGCACCACCTTTTTGTTGCCGGTGGAAATCATGCCCTACGGCTACCTGTCTACCCGTGACCGCGTGGCAAAACTCGGCCAGTGTTCCCCCTTTGTGCGCATCACCGAGGCCGGGGAGCCCTTTGTCACCGACAACGGCAATTTTATTTTGGACTGCCGGTTTGAAGAAGGCATTAAAAACCCAGAAGCCATGCACGCAACCCTGTCTCAAATTCCCGGAGTTGCCGAGGTTGGCTTGTTCTTAAACCTTTGCCATCAAGTCATCGAAGGGGGGGAAGATGGCGAAGCCATCCTCCATCAACGGAAATCATGAAAGAGCTTTACCAACTTTCAATCGAGGAATTGGAGCAGCGCTTGTTGGATCAAGCAGGCTCCACCTGGCCACCCATTGACAAGGCTTTAGAAATGGCCAAAGCGGCCCACCAAGGACAAGAGCGCAAAGGGAGTGGCGAACCCTACATTGCACATCCGCTGCGCACGGCGCTTTTGCTGTTGGAAGTTGCCGAGCAAAAACACAATGCGGCCGTTGTATGTGCTGGTCTAGTTCATGATGTGGTGGAAGACACCAAGCTAAGCGCGAATGATGTCGAAGACGAGTTGGGGCCGCAGGTTGGCGACTTGGTCCGCGCGCTCACCCTCCCTCCGCGCCGGGATGGAGAATCCAAATTCGATCGCAATATGCGCTATTTGGAAAATTTGCGCTGGGAAGGGCGCGATGTGCATATTGTTAAAAGCGCGGATCGGCTCGACAACATCTTTACTATGGAAGGAGCCTTTACCCCAGAACGTCGTGCGGAATATTTGCGCGAAACCGAAGAAGGTGTTCTGCCACTAACCCTGGCATGTAACACCGCCTTGTATCACGCGCTGAACAACGCCCTAGCAGAAGCGAAAAACGCCTCCTAAAATCTTAGCCCGTTTCCCCCGATACGATGAAAGAAAGCCTCGACCGCGCAACCGAATTAGAGCGTCGCCTGGAACAAATTCGGGGGCGTCTTTGACTACGCCAAACATTGCGTTCATAAAAAAGAGCTAGAAGAGGTGATGTCGCAAGGGTCGTTTTGGGACGACCAAGAGGCGGCGCAAAAGGTGATTGCACAAATGAAGCAAGCGCGGGCGGTCACCGACCCCATCGACGAAGCGGCAGAAGCGCTTGAAGACATTTCTATGCTCGTGGAGCTTGGCGCCGAGGGTGAGGTTGAGGATGTGGCGGAAGATCTCGCGGAAGCCCTGCAAGTGGCCGAAGAGAAACTCGATGCCTTAGAGTTTCAAGTCATGCTTGGGGGTGAGAACGATAACCGCAACGCGTTTTTATCCATTCAGGCGGGCGCAGGCGGGGTCGACGCCACCGACTTTGCAGAAATGCTCATGCGTATGTATTTGCGCTGGGCCGAAGAGCACGAATTCGAGGTGGCGGAAATCGAACTGTTGACCAACGACGAAGGCGGTATCCGGCATACCACACTGTTGTTCCGCGGGCCCTACGCCTATGGCAAACTCAAAGCCGAGCGCGGCGTGCATCGCTTGGTGCGCATCTCACCCTATGATGCCCAAGGGCGTCGGCACACCTCTTTCGCCGCAGTTGAGGTGATGCCGGAGTTTGAAGACGAGGGTGAAATCGACTTGGACATGTCGGAAGTGCGCGTCGATACCTACCGCGCCGGTGGCGCCGGCGGGCAGCATGTCAACAAAACAGATTCGGCGGTGCGGATGACGCATTTGCCGACCGGCATTGTGGTGCAATGCCAAAACGAGCGCAGCCAACACAAAAACCGCGGAATTGCGCAACGCATGCTTGCGGCCAAGCTGTTTGAGCTACGCGAGCGGGAACGCGACGATGAGCTGAAATCCATGTATGGCAACCAAGGTGAAATTGCTTGGGGCTCGCAAATCCGTTCCTACGTTCTCCACCCATACCAGATGGTGAAAGACCATCGCACAAACTTCGAAGTGGGCAATGCCCAATCCGTCCTCGATGGCAACATCGATTCCTTCATTGAAGAATACCTCCGTTCTCGAGCAAGCCGCTAACACCATGTCCAGCGATCGAATCCCTGTCCGCCGCGCTTTGCTTAGCGTGTTTTACAAAGATGGCATTGTTGAGCTAGGCCAAGCCCTCGCCGCCGCCGGCGCCGAACTGTTGTCCACGGGTGGCACGCGCAAGGCTCTGCTGGAGGCGGGGCTGGAAGTCATTGAGGTGTCGGAATACACAGGCTTTCCAGAAATGATGGATGGGAGAGTGAAAACCTTGCATCCGAAAATTCATGGCGGTTTGCTGGCGCGGCGCACGGATGCAGCTCATTGCGCAGCCATGGAAGAACATGGAATTGGTGCCATCGATATGGTGGTGGTGAACCTCTACCCGTTTGAGGAAACGGTTGCAGGCGGGGGAACAGAGGCGGAGATCATTGAAAAGATCGACATAGGAGGTCCGTCGATGTTGCGCTCGGCGGCAAAAAATCACGAAAGCGTGGCCGTTCTTTGTGACCCAGCCGACTACGCAAGCGTGGCGGAAGAAGTTGCTGCTGGCGGCACCACCATGGCGACGCGGCAACGCCTGGCGGCCAAAGTTTTTGCCCGCACCGGAGAATACGATACGGCGATTGCGCGGTGGTTTGCAGAACGAGAAGGTGGCGGCTTGCGCTATGGCGAAAACCCGCACCAAAAGGCTGGGTTCTTCCCGGATCCAACCCCGCGCGGCTTAGGCGCAGCCCAAGTTTTGCCGGGTGGCAAGGAACTTTCTTACAACAACTGGCTAGATTTAGACGGCGCCGTATCTGCGGTCAATGATTTGCCCCCGAACTCGGTAGTGGTGGTGAAACATACCAACCCATGCGGTGCCGCCTTGGGCAAAACTTCGGCCGAGGCTTTGGCGCGCGCTTGGGACGGCGACCCGCTGTCTGCCTTTGGCTCCGTGATTGCCGTCCATGGCACCCTGGATCTTGCTTGCGCGGAGTTTTTGGCAGGGCCTGGGCATTTTGTGGAAGTGTTGGCGGCGAAAGCTTTCGACCCAGCTGCGGTTGAGCATTTGCGCAACGGCCCCAAGTGGGGCAAAAATTTGCGCATGGTGGAAGTGCCCGACATAGGCTCCCCGCGCCAACAACAAGAAGCGCGCCGCGTTTGGGGGGGCACTTTGGTGCAGAGCTCCGACAATCTCAGTGGTTTTGATGCCGAACTTCAAGTGGCAGGCCAAGTGCCGATGCCAGCGGGCAAAGAAGCCGATTTGCGCCTGGCTCAAACTTTGGCCAAGCACTTGAAATCCAACAGCATTTGCTTGGTTAAAGACGGCATGTTGGTTGGAGCTGGTGCTGGGCAAATGAGCCGCGTGGATTCTGCTGAAATCGCGGTGAAAAAAGCCGGCGACCGCGCCCAAAGTGCCGTCGTTGGCAGCGACGCCTTTTTTCCCTTCCCCGATGGCCCCGAGGCTTTGGCAGAAGCCGGCGTGGTTGCTATTGTGCAACCCGGGGGCTCCATGCGTGACGACGAAGTTACGGCAGCTTGCGACGCGCGCGGAGTTTGCATGATTCACACCGGCACTCGACATTTCCGACATTAATGGCTACCCAACAATTTCAATGCGAGCTTTCCTGGTCTGCGAGCCGGGCCAAAGAGTTTGAGCGCTGTCGGCGTGAGAACTGGTTTAGCCGGTATGCCTCTTGGGGCTGGTGGACAGAGCGGCCGCGTGGGGAAAAGCACCAAATCATGGTGCACAAAAACCTCACATCTCTACCGGCCTTTGCCGGAGATTGCATGCACCGTGCCATTGAGCGCTGGTTTCAGCTCAAAAGAGAAGGCACCGAAATGCAGGCTAACGAGCTGTATGAGGAGGCTGTGGAATTGTTTCGAGAAGGTTGGCGGCAGTCGGCTGGCGATGGTTGGCAAGCAAAGCCCAACAAATCCACTCACCTTTTCGAGCATCAATATCGAATACCGATTCCCAAAGAGCGCACCGAAGCCGCGCGCAATTTGTTGGAAAAATGCTCGGTTTACTTTTTGCAAGCTCCAGAAATTGAGCCCGTGCGGGAAGCGCACCCTGACAGCTGGCGGTCTTTGGAAACCATGGACTCCTATTTGTTTTTAGGCACCAAAATTTATGCAGTGCCAGATTTTGCTTATATGGATGGAGAGATTTTGCATATTTGGGATTGGAAAACTGGAAAGCCACGCGAAGACGACCTCTTTCAACTGCATACTTACGCTCTTTACGCCTGCGAAAAATGGTCGGCCGATCCGGGAAGCATTGTCTTGCATGCCGCCTATTTAGGCGAAGGGAAGGTGCAATCCATTCCTGTCGACCTCAATCGTCTCTCGCAAGTCCAAGATAAAATGACGGCAAGCATTCGCGAAATGATGGACGTTCATTACGACCCCGACGCCGACGATTTGGTGATGAGCAATTGGCCCGCGTCTCCGGAGCGCCAGAAATGCAGCTGGTGTCGGTTTCGGAGCCTTTGCGCGGATGCCGCCAAGTAGAAGCATCGTTGTACACTTAGAGTGCTAAACTCCGCGGCATGGAATCGCTTCTCTCAGGCCTTCTACAGCCCACCAATCAAGGCTTTTCCTGGCGGGAATTTGCTAATTCCGACGCCGCCGACCTACTCGTCACCTGGGTTGGAGTCCTCCTTGGGGCCTGGCTGGCAAACTTTATTGCCAAGCGTGTCATTCTTCGTGGGGTGCATGCTTTGGTCGGCCGTACCAAGGCACAGTGGGATGATCAGCTCGTTAAGCGCGGCGTTTTCCACAAACTATCCCACTTAGCTCCGGCCTTGGTTTTTTACTACACGGCCACGGAATTGTTCCCTGGCGACGAGCGTACCGTTTGGAGCAACCTTTTGATGCGTCTGGCAACGGTGTGGATGATTTTTGCTGGCGCGCGCTCTTTGGCTTCCTTTTTGGATGTGCTGGTGGACCTTGCGCAAAGGGACGACAAAATTCGCGGCAAACCTCTGCGCAGCTACGCCCAAGTAATCAAACTTCTATTGTGGCTAACCGTTGGAATTGTGGGCGTCGCCACCATGATGGATAAATCCCCGATGGCTTTACTCACCGGGCTTGGCGCGATGACGGCCATTATTTTGTTGGTATTCAAAGATTCCATTTTGGGTTTTGTCGCCAGCATTCAAATGGCGGGTTATGACATGGTGCGCGTTGGTGACTGGGTAGAGATGCCTAAATATGGAGCCGACGGCGATGTCATCGAAATCAGCTTGAACACGGTCAAAATCCAAAACTGGGACAAAACGATTTCTACCGTGCCAACCTATGCTTTCATGAGCGACAGTTTCAAAAACTGGCGCGGCATGGCGGAGTCGGGAGGCCGACGCATCAAGCGGGCCTTGTCCATTGATATGCGTAGCGTGCATTTGTTGGAAGACGAAGACATCCAAGCCTTGCGCAAAGTGCAATACATTGATGCTTATTTGCAGAAAAAATCGGAGGAAGTCGCGGCGTGGAACCAAGAGCATGGTTTTGATTTGGATTGCCCAGTAAACGGTCGCCGCCTAACCAATCTCGGCACCTTCCGCGCCTATGTGGAAAGCTATTTGCGCAACCATCCGCAGATCCACAAAGACATGACCTTCCTCGTGCGCCAACTTCCGCCGTCTGCCGAAGGTGTGCCGATTGAAATCTATGTGTTTAGTTCCGAACAAAGGTGGGCGCATTACGAAGCCATCATTGCCGATATTTTTGACCATTTATTGGCGGTCCTTCCAGAATTTGGTTTAAGCGTTTATCAACGACTCAGCGGAAGCGATATACAAAGGGCGTTAAAGGAAGTTGGAAATAAAGAATTTTTAAGAAACCAGTAGAAAGAGCCTTACTAGTCTTGTTAGGGTAATCGGCCTGGGGGCATGGCCTCGGCCCCTTGCCCTTCTTTATGGCATCGGCCTTCCGTCACTGCCAACCCCCGAAACAGACAGTCCCCATGGGAATGTCAGGGGAGTGGTGTCGGATGATGGCGGGTACTGCTTCGGCGGGTATTGGTTTGATGCAGCTCCTCTTTTCCGTTTGGGTAGGCGGCTTTTTCAGTCTGTTTTTGGCCGGCGAATTGTGGAGCGGCGTGGCTTTGCGGAAAGCAAAACGCGAGCTTGGCGCAAGGTGGAAATCTCACCCGCCGCGTGGTTTGATGCTCAGCCACGGCGTTTTGTTCGGCTGCACCTTGTTGCAGGGTTTGCGCTTGTTCGTGGACTAGCGATAAAGCTACGCAGAGGAGACAATCTCCTCTGCATGGATTTAAGCGACCTCCGCCGAGAATACACCCAAGCAGGGTTGCGTCGTGCGGACATGCATGCCGACCCAATGCGCCAGTTTGAGCTTTGGTTTCAGCAGGCTTGCGATGCCGGCCTGGGCGATCCAAGTGCTTTCAGTTTGGCTACCGCTTCCGCTACCGGTGAGCCGACTGTGCGCACGGTTTTGCTGAAGTTGTTTGATCGTCGTGGCTTTGTTTTTTTTACGAACTACGCAAGCAAGAAGGCACAACAAATTGCCGAGAACCCGAAGGTTGCCATGCTGTGTCATTGGTTACCCCTCGAGCGGCAAGTAAAGATTACGGGCGTTGCAGAAAAAATATCTACCATCGAATCAATAAAATATTTCGCCACGCGGCCACGGGGAAGTCAACTCGGGGCGTGGATTTCCCCACAAAGTTCGGTCATCAGCTCCCGCCGTTTATTAGAAGGAAAACTACGCCAAGCCATGGAAAAATTGGCTGGTGGTGAAGTACCAATGCCCGAACAGTGGGGCGGCTATCGGATTATTCCAAACAGCTTGGAGTTTTGGCAAGGCCGCGAAAACCGTCTCCACGACCGCCTGCGTTACCGACGCGACGATCGTGGAGATTGGGTTTTAGAACGTTTGGCGCCCTAGGCGAAAGCCGGTTGCTGAAAGCTGGGGCGTCGGCCTTCCAACAAAGCACTGAGTCCTTCGAGGGCGTCGGGGTGCAAGAACGCAGCGCTTAAAGACTTGGCTTCCAAGAGCAAGGCATGCTCCAATTCCAAATGCTCACCTTCAGTAAACAAGGTTTCGCATAGCTTGAGAGCGTGGTAGGACTTTTGCCGCATCTTCTTCACCGCTTTTTCTAGATTGGCGTCACCCAAACAATCGGCTTCGCCAGAAAGGATTTCGTCGACCGTGTATTGATCGAAGAAATTCCAAATGGATTGGAGTTCTGGTACAGGACAAGAAGCTGGTGCTTCTCCCGCGGACGCCGACTCTTTTTGCGCCCACTCTAAACAGCATGCGTCCAGACTGTCGAACGAAGCCACGGCGTCAATCAGTCCAATTCCAAGTGCCATTTTTGCGGGCACCATTTGACCTGTGTAAAGCAAATACTTGGCCAGGGGATAGCCAATGCGCCGTGGCAGGCGCTGGGTGCCGCCAAGGCCTGGGAAAATGCCGATACCGGTTTCCGGGAAGCCAAGCATGGCTTTGGGTGAGGCCACAACCCAATCTGCAGCGAGGGCAAGTTCTGCACCACCACCGAGGGCAAGGCCATGAACGCGCGCAACCGTTGCTTGTTCAGCCCCATGCATGGAGATATAAAGCTTTTGTCCATGAAGGGCAAACTCTTCAATGGATGCATAGTTGTCGCTGTTGAGGGAGTCGACAAAAAACTTAATATCTGCACCGGCAACAAAGGCTTTGCCGTTGCCGCGCAAGACGATTGGTTTGCCGGTAGCGCGGGCAAGTTGAAGCTTTCCGTCTAATTGTAAGAACACCGTTTTGTCGAGCGCGTTCATAGCAGCAGGGCGGTTGAAGCGAATCTCGGCGTAATCTTGATGGTGCTGATAGGAAACAAGTTCAATCGGAATGCCATGACTGGGGGCGTTTTTCAGCAGTGCCGGCATCTTTAAGCCATGGGCAGAAACAATCGCTTCGGCAAGGAGTTGTGCGCGCTCGACGCCGATTTTATTTAACATTTCAAAAGGCCCCGCCGGCCAGCGCAAACCAACGCGCGCGCCAATGTCGGTGTCTTCAATGGAAGCGACGCCTTCGTCGACGAGTTGACACGCTACATAGAAGGTCACGCCCAGCATACGATCGGCGATAGCATGGTAAAGGCTTTCGTCGACATCGCCTTCCAAATTCCAAAACCGCTCTCCAGTTTCACAGAAGTCGAGCAAGGCTTGGCCCGGGGCGTAAAAAGCGCCAAGCGTATGGCCCAGAGTGGTTGCGGCATGCTTGGAAATAGGAACCCCGGTGACGTTCATAAGCTCAAAAGGCCCCATGCCAACGCCAAAGGCTTTCTTCGCTGCCCACTCAATGGTGGCAATATTGGCAACGCCTTCACCCAAGAGGCGCACACCTTCGTTAACCCAAGGTACAAAGTAGCGGTTGACGACAAAGCCTGGCGCATCGGCCGACCAAATTGGAGTTTTGCCGATGGCTTCTTGGGCTGCCCAGGCGGCTGCATAAGCTTCTTTCGAGGTGCCTTCATGGCCGATAACTTCAACCAAACGGTTTTTGGCGGGATGGAAAAAATAATGCAAGCCAAGTAAGCGTTCGGGATGAGTGACGGACTTTACCAAGTCGCGAACGTAAAAGCTGGAAGTGTTGGTTGCGAGGATGGCGGTATCTTTGCAGTGTTCGGATAGACGTTGGAACACAGAGCGTTTGACCTCCAAATCTTCAAAAACGGCCTCAATAACCAAATCGACGTCGGCCAATTCCGACCAATCACTAGTGCCGTGGAGGTTGGCCAAAATTTGCTCCACCTGTTGGGGGCGAAACACTTTTCGTTCCACTCCCTGAGCGAGTAAATCGCGAATGATGTTGAGCCCCCTCTCGACCTTTTCGTCATCCAGGTCCACCAAAACGCAAGGCATACCCTCGGTGGCGATTTTTTGGGCGATTCCGGAACCCATGTTTCCGGCTCCGATGACGGCAAATTTTTGAATCTTGTAGGAACTCATTTTAGGAAGGGGGCAAGCAAGGGGCCCCGAGACGCGTATTCTAGTGCGTCGGCGCTTCAACCCACCCATGATTCATCTGCTCAACATCCGTAAAAGTTACGAAAACGTGGCTGAATCTGCGCCTGTTTTAGGTTTTCGCGAATTGCATATTGGAGCGGGCGAACGGGTGGCGCTCACGGGCGAAAGCGGCTCTGGGAAAACCACTTTGCTCAATATGCTGAGCGGCTTGCTGGTGCCCGATGTCGGCGAGGTGAGGATTGACGGCACCAATATTGCCGCCCTGTCTGAGGCCCAGCGCGATCGTTTTCGCGCCGCCAACATCGGCTATGTCTTCCAAACCTTTCACCTACTACAAGGCTATACCGTGCAGGAGAATGTAGAACTGGGTGCCTTGTTCGCGCGCGGACACCAGGAGGCCGGTCGAGCGGCTTTTTTACTCGAGTCGGTGGGGCTGGAGCATCGTCGCCGGCATTTGCCCAATCAGCTCTCGGTGGGGCAACAAGCAAGGGTTGCCCTGGCTCGAGCGCTCATGAACAAGCCAAGGGTCTTGTTGGCGGATGAGCCAACGGGGGCCTTGGACCCGGAGACGGGGCGCCAAGTCCTTGCCTTGCTCCTCGATTCGGCCCAGCAGTACGGCATCACCATGGTTTGCGCTACCCATGATCCCGGCGTTGCCGCCGCCTTCGACAAGATTGTGCGGGTGGAGGATTTGCAATGAGGTTTCCCGCCCTCGTCATTCGCAACCTAAGGCGCAGACCCTTGGCCTCCATGTTGACCGGTCTTTCGGTGTCGTTGGGGGTTGGGCTTTTTGCTTCAGTAGGTGCGCTGCGCGAAGCCAGCGAAATCGGTTTTCAGCGATCTGCTTCTTTGTGCGACATGTTGGTTGGAGCCAAGGGCTCCGGGCTGCAGCTGAGCTTGAATGCGCTCTATCACATGGGCCAGAGTCAGGGCAATGTGCCCTATGAAGTTTATGCCGAGCTAGAAAAAACCCAAGGCGTTTTGTGGTCGGTGCCGATTGCCATTGGCGATAGTTTCCGCAGCCACCGCATCGTGGGCGTCACCTCGAACTTCTTTCAGCAGGTGCAGGTGCATAGCGGAACAGAAAGTCGGCCCTTGGAATTTGCAGAAGGCGAAGCCTTTGCTTTCTCGCCGGAAGCCTTTGCACAACTAAAAGCCGACCTGGCCAATCATCAGCAAGGGGAGCCCATGCCCCACCAAGCTTCTTGGTTTCAGGCGGTGCTTGGTGCCACGGTTGCCAAACGCACGGGCATGGGAGTTGGCGACCACTTTCATCCCACTCACGGGGTTCAGGGCGCTGCCGAAGAACATGAAGATGGGGAATCGGAAGTGGTGGGGGTTTTGGCGCCCACAGGCACTCCGGTTGACCGAGCCATCTATTTGCCCATTGGCGTCTACTATGTCATGCAGGGGCATGAACCCACTGCGGACATGAAGGCAGGTGGTTCGCTAGATCCACGCGGGCTTAGCGCAATCATGCTTCACACCAAAGCCGGTTTTTACCGCACCCAGATTTATCGAACAGTTAACGACCGCTTGGATGCGATGGCGGTTTACCCTAGTGTGGAAATGCGCAACTTATTTGCCATGCTCAATCAAGGCGACTTCGTTTTGAAATGGATTACAGCTCTTATTGTGGTCGTGGCCCTAATTGGCGTCATGGTGGCGATTTACAACACCATGGGCGCCCGCCGCGGTGAGTTTGCCGTCTTGCGTGCTCTTGGCGCCAAGCGGCGCACCATTCTTGGCCTAGTGACTTGTGAATCTGCTGTACTCTCTATGCTTGGCGGAGTGGTGGGGCTTGGTTTCGCCGGGCTTTTGGTAATGGCTGTATCGGGGCAGGTGGAAGCTCAAACCGGCGTGGCTCTGGCCCCTTCCATTAGCCTGGCTGAACTCGAATTGCTTGCAGCCGTTACCCTGGCTGGCGCCCTTGCCGGCCTGGTCCCCGCCCTGTCCGCCTATCGCACAGAGGCCGCTCAAATCCTTTAGGCAATGTCTAACCACCGATTTCTCTTGAGTTCCACAGCATGCCTTTTGCTACTGGCTCTTGCCTGCAGCAAAGAGGAAGAAGCATCCTTGGAAACAACGCCCACCACCACAACGCCTTCCACGGCTCCTGCGCCAACACCCAGCGAGGTGCAAGCTGGAGAAACTAAGCCAGAGCCAAGCAAATGGTCACAAGCCATCACCCCCGAGGAGCGGCGCGCAAGTTTGGAGCGTTCGATGGCAGGTGGTGAAGAGCCCTTTGCCATCGACATCCATGATCTTGGCGGCTGGATTGTGGACGAAAATGAAGAGCAACCCGTTCCGGATTACATTTTAGATTTAGAGGGTAAGGAATTCATCATGCGAGGATTCATGATGCCCGACATCGATTTTGAACATATTCGTCAGTTTCATCTGGTACGTAGTTTGTACAGTTGTTGCTTTGGTGCGCCGCCTCGGCTCAATGAAATTGTGCGCGTGAGTTTGGCCGACAAAGATGGGATGGAATATACCTACAACACGGTGGAAGTGCGTGGACGCTTGCAGGTAGTTTTTGAGGTTGTCGATGGTTTGGTTGAAGATATTTTTCGTCTCGAAAATGCCACCTACCGCATTCTTGAATTCGATGACCCCGTTGCCCCGCAGTCTTTCGATGCCTCCACGGGCTTTGAAGGGGTCATCCCTGCGGCCCCGGAACAATATTGATTCATCCCAAGCTCCAGCAACGCATCCTCACTAGCCGCCAACTTGGAGCGGACGAAAGCCTTGTTTTAGCTGGCGGTGGCAATACTTCGGTGAAGATCGAGCTTGACGGCTTGCCATGCATGTTTATCAAGGCGTCGGGCTGTGACATGGCCAATATCGATGTTGATGGTTTTACTCCGCTAAAGTTGTCGGCGCTGGAAAAGTATCAGCAAACCCAAAATCTTGCCGATGCCGAGATGATGCAAGTGCTGAGAGCAGCTCGGCTCCATGCAAGTGACCCAGAACCCTCAGTGGAATCGCTTCTGCACGCCTGGATTCCCTACTGTTTTATTGATCACGGCCATGCGGACGAGGTGCTAACGGTTTTTGCCTCCTCCTCCTCGGACCAGCAGGCACGCCAGCTTTGCGCCGCACTCTATGGTCAACAAGTCGTCTGGCTTCCGTTTTTTGCTTCTGGTTTTCCGCTTGCCAAGGCTTGCCTTGCAGCCCTGCCGTTGCCGCCAACTCAATTGCGTGGCATGATTTTGCACCACCACGGCCTTTTGGCCTTTGGCGCAACCGCGGAAGAATGTGCGCAAAACCACCAGTGGATGGTGGCACAAGCAACGCGCTTGTTAGCAAGGAACAAGGCTCCGGAGTGGCAGCCTTGCTTGGCGGAACCGAAACAAAGGCAGGAAGAGGTTCTTATGCAACTGGAAAAGCAGGTGTCCAAATCTGGACAATGGCAGGCTCTTCTGGTCGATCCAAGATTTTTTAAGCTTTCGGATGCCCAACAACGCGCCGCTTCTGCTGCGCTCACCCCGGGCCATGTGCTCCATCTCGGCCCGTTTCCTCTGTGGCTCAACCGCGGCCAAAAACTTGCGGAAGCCGTTGCCGCCTACCGCCAACAGTACCAATCCTGGAGCCAAAAATTTTCGAAGCAACCAGCGGCATCATCGTGGAGCTGGCCTCGCACCGTGCTTGATCCCGAAAACAAGATAGCCTTCGCTTTTGGCAGGGATGCAGAACACGCGCAACTGGTCGCACGCATCCTTCAACATAATCTGGCCGCAAAACTACGTGGCAGCGTGTTGGGGCCCTGGTATGGTGCCTCTGAAGAAGTTGTGTTTGCGGCCGAGAACTCCATGCTAGAGCGCCTGAAATTGGAGAGAAATTTCGGTGGCCAATCCAATTCAGCCGATAAGTAATTACGCCCCCTCAACATGGGACTCTCCGCACATGCCATCGTTGCCGACGCTGTCTCTGACCGCCTGGATACGGCCGGCGCTGCACAAGAAGCTTGCGCCTTATTAAAGGAAAAAGTTGGTGGTAGTCCGGATGTGGTGCTTGCCTTTTTTAGCCCCCACCATCGCGCGGCCGCGGCGACAGTCTTAGAAACAATTCAACGCGAGCTAACCCCAGATTCAATTTGTGGTAGCTCCATGGCGGGCGTTATTGGCGGCGGCAGGGAATATCAAGTTGGACCTGGGATCGCGTTGTGGGCAGCGCGTTTGCCGGGCGCCCGCCTGCAAAGCTATTGTTTGGAATTGGATGACGCCGAAAGCCGCATCACGGGTTGGCCAGACGTGCCGCAATCAGCCAGCTCAGTCATGCTGGTGGAGCCCTTTAGTTTTCCGCTTGAACCGTTTTTCGAATCCCTGCGTAAGCTTCCAGACTTGCCCACCGTCTTGGGCGGAATAGCGAGCGGCGCCGACCGGGCCGGAGAAAATGTTCTTCTTTACGATCAAACACTGGTTCACCATGGTGCTGTGGGTTTTGCTTTAGATGGCGGCTATCGTTTTGAAACGGTTTTGGCCCAAGGTTGTCGACCAGTTGGTCCTGCTTTCACGGTTACTCGCAGTGAAGGCAATGTGGTTTATGAACTTGGCGGTCGACCCGCTTATGCAGAGCTCAGTGAAGTTTTGATTGCGATTGGCGAGAAGGAGCGCAATCTTTTTATGCGTGCCCCCCATGTTGGCATTCACCCTCTTCACAACCAAAGTGGCGAATCACCAGCAGACACTCTAATTCGCGGGGTGATGGGGGTCGACCCCGAGGCCGGCGCCATTGCGGTTTCCGACACCATTAGCGAGGGAGAATGTTTGCAATTTCAATCACGCGACCGCGGTTATGCCCATTTGCAGATGGAATCATCATTGAAACTCGCCGGCTCCTTTGAACCCAATGTTTTGGGTGCGCTAATGTTCAACTGCACCGCACGTGGTGTCCACCTATTTCAACGCGCCGACCACGACATTGCTTTGTTGCACGAGTTGTGGCCGCAACTGCCCGTTGCCGGATGTTTCGCCGCTGGCGAAATCGGCCCTGTTTGTGGACTTCCCTACATTCATGGCCTTTCTGCAAGCATTGGTTTGCTGGTGCCGACCGCAGAAAAATAAACGGCAGGCTAACCAGGAGGCCACTGCATGGTGCGGCCGCCTAAAACATGAAAATGTAAATGCGCCACGCTTTGGCCACCGTCTTCGCCGATGTTGGTAACTACTCGGTACCCTCCTTCGTCCAACCCGGCTTCTTCAGCGACCACCTTGCAAACATGAAGCAGGTGTCCTAGCAAAGCACAGTCTTCTTGGACGGCGTCCTTTAGGCTGGGAAGAGGTTCACGCGGAATCACCAAAAGATGAACCGGCGCTTTGGGGTCGATGTCGGCAAAGGCAACCGCATGCTCGTCTTCATAGACAAAGTCTGCTGGAATTTCTCCGCAGAGGATTTTGCCAAAAATGGTATCAGTCATTGGCCTTTTCAAGCAGGGCCTGCCATTCCTCCTTGCTGAGGGTCGTTGCCTCTTCTTCGAGGAGCACAGGAATGCCATCGACGATGGGGTAGCGCAGGCGTGTTTCCGGATCCGTGGAGACGAAGCATTCTTCGCCCACCAACTTCAAGGGCTTGTGGCTCACAGGACATTGCAGCAAAGGAACCAGAGTGGCGGGGTCAAAGGCAAGCATGAGGCTGATTATGCCTAGAATCCCCATTTGGGGAAAGCGTCTTCAAATAATCTTCACAAAAAGCACGCAAAAGGGCCGCTTGTTGGTGGGATGATATAGGACATGGTTCAAAAAACTCTACTTTTGGTGGAGGATGATCCCGATCTCCTTGAGGTCTTGCGGCTAACCTTCGAAATGGAAGGGTTCCGCTTGGTCCTCGCTACGGATGGCGAACAGGCCTTGGATAAAGCGAAGCGTCATGCTCCCGACTTGGTGATTCTTGATGTCATGCTCCCCAAGCTAGACGGCATTGAAGTCTGCCGCCAACTTCGGGCCGAGCCAGCTTTCCGCCGACTTCCCATTTTGATGTTAACCGCAAAATCCGAAGAGTCGGATGTGGTTTTAGGCTTGGGCATGGGCGCTGACGACTATTTGTCGAAACCTGCGCGCCCTCGAGAATTGGTTGCTCGTGTGAGGAGTTTGCTCCGGCGAAGTTCTCACAACGACGCAACCATTACTCAGGAGAGAATTGCTGTTGGCAACCTGGTGATTGATCCAATTCGGTTTGAAATCCGGATTGGAGAAGGCGAGGCTGTCCAAATGACCCCATCGGAGTTCAAATTGCTGCAAACACTTGCGAGTAGCCCGGGGCGAGTTTTTCGCCGCAGTGAACTCCTAGACAGCACCATTGGTGCGGGAGCAATCGTGACCGAACGCAATATTGATACTCATGTGAAATCCGTTCGAAAAAAGCTTGGAAGTCACGGCGAGCTTATCGAAACGGTGCGTGGCGTCGGCTATCGTTTTAGTGATCGCCCTCTGTCTTAGGGTGTTACGATAGCTCATGGTGCAAATTCTTTCGCTTGCTCTTGGCGCCAGCACATTGCTGTTGGGTGCATTGTGGTGGCGGGAGCGATCTTTGCGCCTGAAAGCCATTGCCGGCACAGAACTGCTCACGCAAAAGCGGGAAGCCATGCGCCGCAGCCTGGAACATTTGGCCGAAGGCGTGGTCTTACTCGGCTTGGAAGGCGAGGTTTTATATGCCAACCCTGCAGCAATGCATTTGCTGGGCACGAAAGACTTGCCATCAACCCCGGGCCGCTTGCCCTTGGAGCGATACACCCACCATCGACCACTAATCGACATGGTGATGAAGACCCCCCCAGCAAATACCATGCGTCGGGTCTTTGAAATCGAAACCGAAAAAGATAGTCAACATCTTCCGATGCTGGAAGTTACTTTGGCTCCTGCAGGCGCCGAGCGCCGACTGATGGTGCTGCAGGAGTTGCGTGCAGAAGAAGCGGTCGAGCGCAAGCGCAAAGATTTTGTAGCCAATGCTAGCCATGAACTAAAAACCCCAACCGCCGCCCTGGTTGGGTTGTTGGGATTAATCGAGGTGGTGCCGGAAGAAAAACGAGGCGATTTGCTGGAGCGAGCGAAACACAACGCCGAGGGGTTGTCCAACATGATTGATGATTTGTTGGCGCTCACCCGTGCCGAGTCGCCGGAATGGATCCCCGATCCGCAAGGGTTGTCTTTGTCGGCCGCAGTGACGGAGGTAACCGATGCCTTAAAAGAGCGCGCGGAAAAAAAAGGTTTGCGCTTGGAGGTACAACTGCCCGCGGAGCCCAAAGATATCTATGCCGATGCCTTTGCGTTTCGCACTGTCTTGCACAATCTTGTTTTGAATGCGGTGGTTTACACCATGGAGGGCCAGGTTTTGGTTGAGGTAAAGCAGCTGGAAAATGGGTGCACGGAAATCCGAGTCAAGGACACCGGCCCTGGCATTGATGCCGAAATTTTGCCACGCATTTTTGAACGATTTTTCCGCGGCGATGTTGTCCATTCCCGCGCCAGTGGGGGCACGGGGCTCGGCCTCGCTTTGGTAAGGCATTTGCTGCGCCGCATGGGCGGACGGATTAGCGTGCAAAGTACGCCAGGGGTGGGCACGGAATTCATGGTGGAGCTACCGGAAACCCCGCGCCAACCCTTAGCTGGCGCCAATTAAGTGCGAAATCGGCGGCTGGCGCGAAACTTCTTGACTCCCGTTTTCAGGCCGCGGACAATGCCGCCATGAGGATTCCCCGAGCGGTGAAATAACGAATGCACGCCTCTTCTCTTGAGAATATGCAGCGCTGCTATGAGGAGTTTTTGGGCTTCTCTGGGCTTCTTGAGCAACAAAAAATCCGCGTGCTAGATATCGGTAGCATGGATGTGAACGGCAGTTATCGCCAAATCTTTTCCGATCCGCGCTTCGATTATGTGGGGCTCGATTTAGAAGCAGGCCCAGGCGTGGATGTCGTCGTTGAAGATCCCTATACCCTGCCCTTTGATGCTGATTCTTTCGACCTTGTGATCAGTGGTCAAGCCTTTGAGCATGCGGAGTTTTTTTGGCAGCTATTTGCAGAGATGGTTCGGGTTACAAATAGCAAAGGCTTCCTTTTTCTCCTTGCTCCTTCCGCCGGCCCCATTCACCGCTATCCTGTTGATTGTTACCGATTTTACCCAGATTCCTTCCACGCCTTGGCCAAATTCACTCACATCCATCTTGCCGGATGTTGGATGGACGACCGCGGTCCATGGAATGATTTAGTCGGAGTTTTTACCAAAAGACCATGGGAAAAATCTGAGAATCCACGAACTGAGCTACCAATCAATTTGTTCCAACAGGAAACTTCTCCAGCCCCAGTGTTTGAGGAGGATTTAAATCCAGAGTTTGAAATTACCCGCGGCCAACGACCCTATTTGGAAACAATCGAGCAAGTGCACAACATATTGCAGCCACGGCTGTACCTTGAAATTGGTATTCGCCGAGGCCACAGTCTTCGCTTAGCGCAAGCTGCCGCCATTGCTGTTGACCCATGTCCCGAGCTGGACTTCGAGTTAAAAAGCAATCAAACTCTTATCCAAAAAACCAGCGATCAATTTTTCCGCGAAGACGCCGACACCCTACTTGAAGGACAAACCCTCGACTTGGCCTTTATCGATGGCATGCACCTATTCGAATTTGCCCTTCGTGATTTCATCAATATTGAGCGGCGAGCGGCCGGGGCCACGGTAATAATTATCGACGACATCTTTCCCAACCATGCAATCCAAGCGTCTCGGCAGCGCTGCTCACGCGTATGGACTGGAGATGTATGGAAGCTCTATGCGATTCTCAAGGAGGCGCGGCCTGATTTGATACTTCTTCCTGTCGACGCCCATCCCACCGGGCTACTGTTGGTTACGGGATTGAACCCACAAAACCGGGTTCTTTCCGCCCGCTACAATCCTTTGGTTGCAAAATACAAAAACAAAGAGCTGGATGCAGAAACTGCCGAATATCTGGAGCGCAGCGAGGCCATGGATCCGAGTGATGGCAAAATCAACCTGCTCCTAAATGCTGCGGTTGCCGAACGCGAGCAGCATGTGCCAGGCTGGCGGGCTTCCTTGCGTCGCAGCTTGCGAGGATAACCATGCAGCGCCCTCAACTATCGATAATCGTTGTGTCCTTCAACATGGAGCGCGAACTACCGCGCACGCTTTTTACTTTAAGGGCACCCTATCAGCAGGGTATCGTCAACGAAGAGGTAGAAATTCTGGTGGTTGATAATGGTTCATCCACCCCGCCGGATTCCAACATGATGCCCCATGGGGTGCGCTTGCTTCAGGCGGACACCCCTACCGCTTCCCCAGTTGCCGCCATTAACCAAGGCCTACGCGAGGCGCAATCCGATTTTATCGGAGTGATGATTGATGGAGCCCGCCTTGCCTCGCCGGGCATTTGTCGCTACGCCCTGGATGCAAAGAAACTCTATTCCCGGCCGCTGGTTGCCACTCTGGGTTTTCATCTTGGGCCGGATGTGCAGATGAAAAGTGTGCAGCAAGGCTACAACCAAGCTGCGGAAGACCACTTGCTTAGCACGGTGCCATGGCAAGAAGATGGCTATCACCTTTTCTCTATTTCCGTCTTTGCTGGCTCCAGCAAGCAAGGATGGTTTCAACCTATGGCGGAGAGCAATGCGGTTTTCATGTTGAGGGAGATGTGGGAAGAATTAGGCGGATACGATCTTCGCTTTACGACTCCTGGTGGTGGGCTCGCAAACTTAGATTTGTATGTTCGCGCCTGTAACTTGGCCGGCAGCCAGTTGGTTACACTGCTGGGAGAAGGAACTTTCCATCAGGTGCATGGAGGTATCGCTACAAATCAGAGTAGGCCCGAAGCGTCGTGGCCCGTCTTTCACCAGGAATATCAAAAAATCCGCGGACACCCATTTTCTTTGCCCACGAACAAAACGGAATATTTAGGCTCCTTTCCTCCGCAGGCTTTTGCCTCGATTCAAGAATCGGCAAAAAAGCTACCCTAATAACCCCGCGCTCGACCTCACCACCGCGGCCACGCGTTCGCGATCTTCGGCTCGCAGTGCCGAACCGCTGGGCAAGCATAGGCCGGTGCGGAACAATTCTTCGCAAACCTTTCCACCCAGCATTTTGGCTTCGCGAAATACCGGCTGAAGGTGCATCGGCATCCATAACGGCCGACTTTCGATGTTCTCCTTTTCCAGAGCTAGGCGAATGTCTTCCGGGGTTGCACCAAAAACCTCGGGCTGCACCTGCATCACACTAAGCCAGTGAGTACCCCGGTCGCTTTCCGGTTCTTGCAAAAACGAAATCCCCGGCAAGTCGCCGAGGCGTGCGCGATAGTCTTCAAAGTTGGCACGACGCGCCGCCACGCGTTCTTCGATTCCTTGCAGTTGCCCGCGCCCGACCGCCGCCAGCAAATTGGAAAGTCGGTAGTTGTAGCCCAAGGCGTCATGTTCGTAGCCGGCTCCTGGAATGCGCGCCTGGCTGGCCAGATGACGAGCCTGGGCGACGAGGGCCTTGTCGTTGGAAACCAACAAACCGCCGCCGGAGGTGGTGATGATTTTGTTGCCGTTGAAGGAAAACAATCCCAGATAGCCGGTGGTGCCCACATGTTTGCCGCGATGACGAGTGCCCAGGGCCTCGGCGGCATCTTCAATCAGGGTGACCCCGTATTTTTCGCAGAGCATACTGATTTCTTCCAGCTTGGAAGCCTGACCATAAATATGCACCAGCAACACCGCTTTGGGCAAAGTGCCCCGGCGAGAATCTTGTTCCAGAGCCTCGGCAAGGAGGTTGGGATCCATGCCCCAGGTGTCGGGATCGGAATCGATGAGAATGGGAGTGGCCCCCACATAAAGGATGGGATTCACACTGGCGCAGAAGGTGAAGGAAGGGGCGTAAACCCGATCGCCGGGGCCAATGTGGAGCAGTAAAAAGGCGAGGTGAATGGCGGCGGTGCCACTTGAGAGGGCGGCAGCATCCTCGACCTCGAGATAGGCCGCGCATTCGGCCTCAAAGGCATCCACTTGCGGACCGAGGGGAGCAATCCAGTTGGAATCGAAAGCCTCAAGCAATAGCCTGCGCTCGGTAGCACCCATGTGCGGCGGGGAGAGGTAGATGCGTTCCAAGGAGGCTTTAGGGGACAACAAAGGGTGGGGCGACCTGCGCCCTGAGACAGGGAAGGAAAGTAGCGAGAATGTATACGATATCCCTTCGCAGCGTGTAGTTATGCAAATAGCTGAGGTTCAAACCCACCTTGGCCGGGAACAAAATCTCTACATTGAGGCGTTCTGGGTCGTCGGCGGCTTGCAGGAGGGCTTCTTCATGGCGAAAAGCCAGGGCGGCCGGGCCGGTAATGCCAGGGCGGAGCTGCAAAATAGCGCGGTCTGGGCCTTGGAGGCGGTCGGCGAAGCCAGGGACATCAGGACGGGGGCCAACCAGGCTCATTTCGCCCCGCAAAACATTCCATAATTGGGGAAGTTCATCGAGTTTGCAACGTCTTAAAAAGGCGCCAAAACGCGTGATACGCGGGTCGTTCTGGGCGGTGGCGGTGGTTTGCCGGCCAGTGCTTGGCCGCATGGTGCGCAGCTTCACAATCCAAAACAACCGGCCATGACGCCCCACTCTTTGTTGTCGGAAAAACCCGCTTGCCCCAGTGCTGAGGCGGGCCAAGGCGGCACACAGCAAAACCAACCAGCCCAAGGCGAGCAGGCCGAGGGTGGCAAGCACAAGATCCATGCCGCGCTTGCAACAGGCTTGGGTTGGGGTCACGTCGGCATTCTCCCACACCGGAGCCAGTTGAAAAGGCTCCCTTGCTACAATCCATGCACATGATGGAAGTGCCTAATCCCAAACCAAGCTGGCGGGATTTTGGCCTTGGCCTGGCGTTGCCATTGCCCCTTTTCTTCCAAGCCGACGCTCTGCCATCCCTCTACCAAGATCCTTGGGATGCACCGGAGGGCCTTGGTTTGCCTCTTGCGGCTTTCGCCGTGGGGTTGTTGGCTCCCGATTGGCGCCAACTGCTTTCCCTTCCGCGCGCGCCTGGACCGCGTTTGGCCTTGCAGTGTTTTGTGCTGTGGGTTCTCGGCCTGGCAGCTTGGTCTGCGTGGGGCCAGCCCGTGGCCGGATTGCACGGTTTGCAATGGACGGCACCCTGGGTGATGGTGCCCTACGCCTGCTTGCTTGCCGAAAAGGAAAGCCGCCTTCGCTCCTTGCTCACCGGTTTGGTGCTAGGCACAGGATGCGGCTTGCTCCTTTTGCTGGGCTTGGGCTGCTGGGAGCTTGCGGCGACGGCAGGTTTTCCGGGCCGCATCACCCAAAATCGCTTCTTTCCGGGAATGTACCAGCTCTATAACTATGTCCCGGTTTCGTTGGTGCTGTTTGGGCTTTTTGCTGCTGGGATTTGCGCACGCGCTCCAAGTCGACACTGGCAAAGGTGGACATGGTTCTTTTTATTGGCTCTTCCCTGCGTGCCTTTGCTGACGGGAGTGCGCGGCTGTGCGTGGATGGTGTCCCTTGGAGCGCCCTGGATTGCTTGGCGCTGGGGAGGGTGGAAATCCTTGGCGGCCTGGGGCGTGGGCACACTCGCCTTGTGGGCGGGCATTCATCGATGGTCGCCACAACCCTTGGTGCTTGAGCAGAAAACCCTTGCCCTCTGGCAGCAGCCGGAGTTGGATTGGCCGACGCGGATTTTGGGGCAGCGAGCCGAAATTATGCACCAGTATTTCGGCCTGGTGCAGCAGCATCCTTGGTTGGGCCTGCGATTGTTACCACCCGCCCTTGCCGAACCGGCTTCCGGAGTGGTGGCCAAGGGGGCTCATAATTTTTATCTCGATACCCTGGCCTGGGCCGGGCCGCTTGCCCTCGCGAGTTTCTTGGCTCTCGTGTTTTTTGCCCTGCGTTCCCTACCCAAGCTTTTTTCTCTATTCCCACCGCAGGGGAGGGAGCTCCGCCTGTCTGCCCACGCTGCGCTGGCGGCGGCACCGCCGGTATTGCTGCTGCTGTCGATCAGTTCCAACTTGCGCACTCCTTTGCGCGAACCGCTGTCTGCGCTTTGCGGGTTTCTTCTTCTGGGCTTTCTGCTGGCTTGGGCCGAAAACTCCCGCCGGGATTGACAGTATCTTCATATTTTCCTCACATAGCGAGGGGAGAATTCGGTCATGAAGATCAGCCTTCAAAACTTCGTGGCCGCCCTTGGAGCGGCTGCCCTTCTCCTCGGCCTCGCCCCAGACGCATCTGCCCAAGCCTCTGCACTGCGCGGCAACATCGTGGTCGACGGCTCGAGTACCGTTTACCCCATCACGGAAGCTGCTGCTGCCGCTTTCCGCAAGGAGTTCCCCAAGGTCAACGTGACCGTGGCCGTTTCCGGCACCGGCGGTGGCTTCAAGCGTTTTGTGGTTGGCGAAACCGATATTTCGGATGCCTCCCGCCCCATCAAACCCAAAGAATTCAAGCAGGCTAAGCAAAATGGCGTTGAATTCATTGAGCTTCCGGTGGCCCTCGACGGCTTGTCGGTGGTGCTCAATCCCAACAACACTTGGGTCAAGCAGCTCACCATTGACAACCTCAAGGCCATCTACCTGGAAGGCGGGAAAGCACGCAAGTGGAGCGATCTCAATCCAGAATGGCCCGATGCCACCATTAAGGTTTACTCCCCAGGCACCGACTCGGGCACCTTCGACTACTTCAAAGAGGTGGTCGCGGGTAAAACCGGCAGCTTCCGCCCCGACATGTCTACCAGCGAAGACGATAACGTCCTGGTCACGGGCGTAAGTGGCGACAAGTATGCCATCGGCTACTTTGGCGCTTCCTACTACTTCGAAAACAAAGACAAAATCCGTGCTGCGGCCATCGTCAATCCAAAGACTGGCAAGGCCGAAATGCCAACCCCGGAGAATGTCATTTCGGGTGCCTACGCTCCGCTGAGTCGTCCGCTCTTCATCTATGTCAATACGAAGAGTTTGCGGCGTCCAGCCATGCGCAAGTTCGTGGAGTTTTATCTGGCCAACGCCGCAAAATTCGCGACTAAGGTGCAGTATGTGTCCACCAGCGATAAAATTGCTGCCCTGGCGAAAGACTTCCTCAAGAAGCGCCGCACCGGTACGGTGTTCGTGACCGCCGAGAACCACGAAGGTGGTCCGGTTTACCACAAACGTGAAGCGCCTCTTGATGCGGCGTACCATCCCCAAAACTTGCTTGGCACCAAGTAACCTTCCCTCCGATTCCATGCCTGGAATTGTCGCCCGGGGCTCCATCAAAGGGGCTCCGGCGCGGCAATTCCAAAAGTGGAAAGAACGCGGAATTTTGGGCATGCTCAATGGAGCTGCTCTGTTTTCTGTTTTTATCACCCTGGCCATCCTTTGGGTGTTGGGAAATGAAACAGCCCATTTCTTCTCGCAGGACGAAGTTTCGTTGGGCGAGTTTTTTGGTACCACACAATGGAATCCGCTGTTAGGTGCGGAAAAACATTTTGGCATTTGGTCGCTGGTTTGTGGCACTTTCTTGGTGGCGGGCGTCGCCTTGTTGGTTGCAGTACCTCTGGGTTTGATAACGGCGGTTTACCTGAGTGAATATGCGCATCCGCGCGTGCGTGCGATTTTGAAGCCGGCGTTGGAAATTTTGGCCGGCATTCCCACGGTGGTTTATGGTTTTTTTGCGCTGACTTTGCTCACTCCGGCGCTGAAGACCTTCAGCGATAGTTTCGGTTCCTTTAACGCCTTAGCTGCGGGTATTGCGGTGGGTATTTTGATTTTGCCCATCATTACCTCGCTTTCCGAAGATGCCTTGAAGGCGGTGCCTCAGTCTCTTCGCGACAGCGCCTTCGGCCTTGGCGCCACGCGCTTCGACACCTCGTTTAAGGTGGTCTTCCCTGCAGCCTTATCTGGCATTACCTCCGCTGTGATTTTGGCTGCCGCCCGCGCCATTGGCGAAACCATGATCGTGGCTCTGGCGGCGGGGAGCACGCCCAAGGTCACTATGGATGTGCGCGACGAAATCCAAACCATGACCGGCTTCATGGTGCAGATGGCTTTGGGTGATGTCTCCAACTATGGTGTGGAGTACTACTCCATGTATGCCGTTGCCGCCATGCTCTTTGTGTTAACGCTTTGCTTTACTCTCTTTGGTAACTGGATCCGTCGTCGCTACCGCGAGGTGTACGAATGAAAAAGTTGGTGAAACCTGCCTTGCTAAGCGACCCGGAATTGATGCGTGCGCGTCAACGCCCTTTAGAGCATCGGCATCGCAAAGACCGTTTTTTTAAGCGGCTATGCCAAGGTGTATCTAGCATTTCCGCACTCGTTTTGGTGGTTTTGCTGGTGGCTATTTTGCTGCAAGGCATTAGAACTTTGAACACACAATTTTTAGGTGGGGTGGCCGACCCAGATCCAACGATTGCAGGCCTATTCCCCGCGCTGATGGGGTCGGTTTGGCTTCTGGTCATCACCATGGTGGTGGCTCTTCCACTCGGCGTTTCTGCGGCCATCATTTTGGAAGAATTCCAACCCCGCCGCCCGGTTCTTCGCCGCGTGCATGATTTTATTCAACTCAACATTACCAATCTTTCGGGGGTGCCGTCGGTGGTGTTCGGTATCCTTGGGCTTACTGTTTTTGTGTCGATGTTCGGCTTGTTTGGCAACGAACAAAATCCATCCTATGAAGTTGGTGCTACTTATGTGGATCAGTTCTACAACGAGGGGGATTTCATTATCGAAGTGCCGATTGCAGATTCTCAACAGGAAGAAGTTGTGCCCAAGGAAGGCTTGGCCGCCTTTACCCACGACGGCGAACCAATTTTGGTTCATTTGTTAGGCGACGATGAAGATTGGCCCGAAGATTTAGCTTTGGCCAAGCGCTCTCTCCGTAGCTGGGACCTTCCGGGCCGAATTAAGGAAAGAGATTGGTGGTACTTTCGGCTTCCCTTTGGTCGCGGCATCCTCACTGGCGCCCTCACTTTGATGCTGGTAATTCTGCCAATCATTATCATTTCTTCGCAAGAAGCCCTGCGTGCCGTTCCCTCTTCCTTGCGCCAAGCCTCTTTGGGGCTAGGGGCTACTCCATGGCAAACCGTGCGCTATGTCACTTTGCCCGCCGCTTTTCCTGGCATTCTTACTGGTGCCATCATTGCCATGAGTCGTGCGATTGGAGAAGCGGCGCCCTTGCTGATGATTGCTGGCATTGTCTTTATTACCAACGCCCCGGGAAATCTAATGGATGATTTCACGGCGATGCCTTTGCAAATCTACAACTGGGCGGGCCGTCCGCAGAAGGAGTTTCATGATTTGGCCGCCAGTGGCATCATCGTTTTGCTTTCTGCCCTTCTCACCTTCAACGCGGTTGCGGTCATCCTGCGGCAAAAACTGCAGAAGCCCCTTTCCTAAATGTCGGTAGAATGACACCTCTCACCGTACCTCCTCCGCGCCCCAAGGCGCCTAAGTCTGTGGCTCACGAAGCATCTCTCGTCGCTCCCAATCCTCCCGCTCCAAGCATGCCGGAGCCGGCGGTGCAATTGAAAGAGTTCAATGCTTGGTACGGCGATTTCCAGGCTCTGCACAACATTCAGTTGGTGTTGCCGGAAAAACGCATCACTGCTTTTATTGGCCCGAGTGGCTGCGGTAAAAGCACCTTGTTGCGTTGGATTAACCGCATGAACGATGCCATTCCCGGTGCGCGCGCTACCGGCACTTTGGAAATCCACGGCAAAAATATTCTGGGCAGCAGCACGGATGTAGTGGCACTGCGTCGGCAGGTTGGCATTGTGTTTCAAAAGCCCAATCCATTCCCCAAGTCGATTTACGACAACGTCGCCTTCGGTGTGCGCCTTCACATGAAAACCACCCGCGCCGAGCTGGATGAAGTGGTGGCGTGGTCCTTGAAAAAAGCCGGGTTGTGGGAGGAGGTCAAAGACCGCTTGAACCAATCGGCTTTAGGTCTTTCTGGCGGGCAACAGCAACGCTTGTGCATTGCTCGGGCCATCGCCATTGGCCCCGAGGTTTTGTTGATGGATGAGCCATGTTCCGCTTTGGATCCGCGGTCTACGGCAGCAATTGAAGAGCTCATGTTCGAGCTGCGCGAAAGCTACACCATTGCGATTGTTACCCACAACATGCAACAAGCCTCTCGGGTTAGCGATTACACGGCCTACATGTACCTTGGCAACTTGGTGGAGTTTGGCGCCACCGCCAATGTTTTTGAAAATCCTCAGTGTCAGGAAACAGAAGATTACATCACCGGACGCTTCGGCTAAACCATGACCAAACATTTCATGCGCGATCTTGGGTCTCTTGCAGACCGACTCCTTTTGCTCAGCAATCGTTGTGAAGATGCTTTCGGCAGCGCGATTGATAGCATTTTGTCTCGCGATGTACAGAGTGCGCGGCAAGTGGTGGAGGGAGATATCGAAATCGATGCCCTGGAGGTGCAAATTGAAGAAGATGCGTTGAAAATTTTGGCGCTGCACGCACCAGTAGCTAGCGATCTTCGTTTTTTGGTCGCGACGATTAAAATCAACAACGACTTGGAGCGCATTGCCGATATCGCCTCCAACATTGCCAAGCGCACTGTGGATTTGGAAAAGCTTCCGCCAACTAGTCCGCCGGAAGATTTTGAAAAGATGGCGCAACAAACGCGCACCATGGTACGGGAAACAATACAAGCTTTGGTCAACCGAGATGATGTTCGCGCCAAAGAGGTGATGGCGATGGACGATGTGGTGGATGATTTAAACCGCATTATCCTTGGGCGAATCGAGGAAGCCATGAGGGTGGACACCGAGGCCATCCCAGCCCTAATGCGGTGGGCGAATGTGGTGCGATTAGTGGAGCGCATTGCCGACTACGCCACCAACATTGCGGAAGATATCGTCTATATGGAAGACGGCGACATTGTGCGCCATGCCGGCCCGCTTTTAGAGGGAGAATCTTAGCCCGGCCAAAGTGCCCCAAGTTTTTCCATCAGCGGAGAAACAATTGAGTTGAGTTGGGCGTGTTCCTGGCTTGATAAACTCTTTTCGCCTCGGCCTAGACTGCCTGTTTTGACCATGGATCTGGCGGTTTTGAGCTGTTCGCTAGTCCAGCTTTGCTGAAGAAAGTTTTGGATGCGCGCCAACGCCTCAGTTGGATGTCGCACAAAAGTTTCGTAGCGCACATGCAAAATCTGCCGGGTTGGCAAAGTTTCCAAATCACGCAAACTATTTTCCACACAACGCCGCCATTGCCATGCGCACACCTCGAGCAGAGTTTTGTCGGCCAAATCTTTCTTTAGATCGGCATAGCGCGGGCCCCAAGAGCCTAATCGTCCCTCGTGATCGAAAATGCGGTGGGCGCGGACGGCAAGATAGCGCAAGGCATAGTAGGGCAAGTCGGATGGAGGAACGAAACGCGCCTTCTTCATCAAATACGGCAAGTCCAACGGGGCGGTCCAGCGTTTTAGGGCGCTAGGAGCAACATCAAAGCCATTCCGCACAATATGGATGAATTGGGTTTCGCTAGGCAGAGCCGCTGCAACAAAAGCGGGGCGCAGTGAATTGGCACAAGTTTTTTCAACCACATAATGGCATCCTTGCCGTTGCGCACATCGGGCAAATGCATGCTGGATATATTTGCTTACTTTCGGTGTGGCCTGCGCGGGGGCGAATTCGTCGTGAGGGAAGCGGGTGTTGCCATGGCGCCAAATATAGTTGATTTCGTCGCAGGGCCAGGTGCCGAAGTTGGGAAAGGTGCAGAGAATATCGCGCAGCATATTGGTGCCCGAGCGCCCGGCGCCGAGGATGACGACTGGCTGGAAAGGGGGCAAGGGCGATGGGGTCATTCCGGGTCGGTGGCGGCAAGTTTGCGTCGGAATAGGATAACGCCAACGATAAGAGCAAGAGTTTCGGTGATTGCATAAGCACTTCCCAAGCCGGAAAGTCCCCAGCGCGGAATCAGCCATAACAGCGCAAGCCAGCGCAGGAAGATGCGGAGGAAACTCAAAAACACAACCCATCGCACGAGCTGCAGACCCAACAAGCCTTGTGCAAGGACCATGCCCACAACCATGGGCATCATGCCTAAGGATTGCCAGCGCAGAACCTGAGAAGTGGCGGCGGCGTCGGCTTGGGCAAAAGCGCCTCGCAGGTAAAACAATTGCACCAGTGGTTCCGCAAAAAAGTGAACTCCAACACTGATTAGAAATGCCAGCCCAGCGGTCAGCATGAGTGGCTTGTGCAATTTCTTCGCTGCCGCACGAGCTTTTTGACTTGCGACGCCGCGCGAAAAGGCAGGGAAAGCAATCATGACGAAGGATGTTCCTAACAAAATACCGGGTGCAGCTAACACGTTGTAACTGTATTCCAGAGCAGCAATGGAACCAGAGGGCATGCTGCTGGCAAAGGCTCGATCTAAGAAACGAGGTGCAGAAGCACTAACGGTGGCGAGTAAAGCGCCGAGTAAAGGGAAGAGCAATGGCGGTTGCGGCGACGCCGTTTTTCGCCAGAAGAAAAAATCTTGCTTGGAATAAGGTCGAGCTTGAAGCTGTAGCAACAATAGTGCCGCGCCGCCCACAACGGCAGCCCAAGATAAGGTTGTTGCTGATTGAGGTAAGTTGCCACTGGCAATGCCAAAACCGCCAAGGACAAAGGCCAAAGAAATCACCAAACTGGTGGAAGCGCCGGGCCAAAATATATCGCGGTGGTTGAGAAAAACGCGGGGGGTAAAGGACAAGCCAGTGAGGCCAAAAAACAACCACAGAATGCGCAACTGGTTGGCAACTTGGTGGACGGCAGGGGGTTGATAGCCGGGCGCAAGGATTTGCGCCAAAGGTTGGGCGGCGACAAAGCCAAGCGTGCAGAGCAGGAAGACGCCAAGGAAATTGAATCTTATAATCCGTCGGCGCATCCGCCGTTCGGCTTCGGGCGATTGTGCGGCGGCATGGGCCAGCAGTGGCAGCATGACGCCAACAAATGCCGGCGCCAAAGATTGGCCCATCATGTTGGGGGCACCGAAGGCAAGGCGGAAAATTTCCAAATCCGCCCCGCTACCCAAGCTCAAGGCAAAAACCACCTCCCGCCCCAAAGTTGCCACAATCCCGGCTCCGAGGAGAACGGGGACAATTAATTTACGGGGAGGAGGCAAGGCCACGGCCAAATCTTAGGGGGGCGGCCAACCCTAGGTTTCGGAGGTCGTTAATCTATGGGTAGCGAGTTGGCGCTTGAACCCATGTTGCAGCAAAAGACCATCCTCATTACCGGCGGTACCGGCAGTTTTGGCACGGCTATGGTCGACCACTTGCTTCAAAACGGTGTTGGCGAGATTCGCATCTTTAGCCGTGATGAGGCAAAACAGGATCAGATGCGTCAGGCTTATGCAGAGCCTCGGCTAAAGTTTCATCTTGGGGATGTGCGCGATGTGGTGAGCGTGCGACGAGTTATGAAAGGCGTGAATATGGTTTTTCATGCTGCCGCCCTCAAGCAAGTGCCCTCTTGCGAATTTTTCCCGATGCAAGCGGTAATGACCAACATCCAAGGCAGCCGCAATGTTTTACAAGCAGCCGTGGAGGCCGAAGTGGAAAGCGTGGTCTGCCTCTCTACCGACAAAGCGGTATACCCAGTCAACGCAATGGGCATGACCAAGGCTTTGATGGAGAAGGTTGCCCAAGCGGTGGCGCGAAATCTAGCCGAAACTGAAACGCGGATTTGCTGTGTTCGCTACGGCAATGTGATGTATTCCCGCGGCTCGGTCATTCCCCTGTTTGTGCGTCAAATTAAGAACGGTGAAGCAATCACCATTACCGAGCCCAAAATGACGCGATTCATGATGCCCCTCGCTCAGGCGGTGGATTTAGTGGAGTTTGCCTTTTCCTATGCCCGGCAAGGCGATCTATTTGTGCGCAAAGCACCGGCTTGCACGATTGAAAATTTGGTTGCGGCATTAAAAAATATTTTTCAGGCGAAAAATGAGGTGCAAACGATAGGCATTCGCCACGGTGAAAAAATGTGTGAGGCTCTTGCCAGCCGTGAGGAGCTTTGTCGCAGTGAAGATATGGGGGATTATTTGAGGGTGGCCATGGATGGTCGTGATTTGAATTACGAAAAATATTTCAGCGAAGGGGATTTAAAAGAAGCTGCCACCGACGACTACACCTCGGACAATACACAACAGCTCAGCGTGAAGGAGGTGGAAGAATTGCTGCTGGAGCTGCCGGAAATTCGCCAAGAACTTAGCATCTAGGTGCTTGGGCTGGGCGTCGCTAGGCTATAGGGGCTTTGTTTACCCGCCAACAATGGCACACCCTCGACACATCGCCCTCTCATGACCAACTTGCTCTGTGGCATTACCGGCGCTGACGGCATGCTGGGGTGGCATTTGCGCTGCGCCTTGGTCGGACATCCTCATATCCAGGTGCGCCTGGCCACGCGTCAAACTTTTTCTAGCGCAGAGTCTTTGCAGGATTTTTGTGCAGGCTTAGATGTGTTGGTGCATTTTGCGGGCATGAATCGAGGCAAGGAGGATGAAATCTTCCACACGAACCTTGAGCTTGGCGAGCAAGTGCTGGCGGCTTGCACTCGTGCCGGTGCAAAACCCCAATTGTTCTTTTCCAATAGCACCCACTCAGGCCGCGACACGGCTTATGGTCGCAGCAAAGCCAGGTTGGCGGAGATGTTTCACCAATGGGCACAGAAAGAGGGGGCGGTTTTTCACAATTTGATTTTGCCTCATGTCTTTGGCGAGGGCGGAAAACCTTTTTATAACTCGGTTGTGCATACATTTTGCCATCAGCTTGTGGTGGGTGAATCTCCACAAATTCAACAAGATGGAGATTTGGAATTGCTCCACGCCGGCGCGGTTGCCGATCTTATAGTTGAGCGGTTGTCCAACAAATGTGTCACCGAAGATTTGCAAGTGCGTGGGCGTGCCTGCAAGGTCTCTCAATTGTTGGAAACACTTCAGGGATTTCATCGTCTTTATTGCGAGCAGCAGGTTTTTCCGGATTTGAATGAAGACCTGCATTTAGATTTGTTCAATGTTTTGCGTTCTTACCTTTTCCCGCAGCATTACCCCGTTGCGCTAAGGACGTATGTGGACAATCGCGGTAGTTTGTTTGAAGCGGTGAAGGGCCATCAAGGGGGGCAATGCTTTGTTAGCACTACGCGGCCAGGAATTACCCGTGGCAACCATTTTCACCGCCGTAAAGTAGAGCGATTCTTAGTGGTGCAAGGAGAGGCCGTCATCCGCATCCGCAAGCTGTTTCGTCAGGAAACACTGGAATTTTTTGTAGATGGATCCACGCCGGTGTTTTTGGATATGCCAACATTGCACACGCACTCAATTCGTAATGTTGGCTCCTCGGATCTCCTGACTTTATTTTGGGCGCATGAAATCTACAACCCCGAAATCCCCGACACCATTTGGGAGCAAGTCTGATGAGCCAACTGAAAGTGTTAACCTGTCTCGGCACTCGGCCTGAGATTATTCGTCTCGCACCCACGCTTTGTCGCTTAGACAAAATGGTGAACCATGTGCTTGTGCATACGGGGCAAAATTGGGATTACAAGCTCAACGAAGTCTTTTTTGAAGAACTTGGCTTGCGCCCCCCAGACTATTTTTTGGGTGTAGATCCCAGCAGCTTGGGGTCGGTGTTGGGCAATATTTTGATTGAGATTGAAAAGGTCTTACGAAAAGAAAAACCCGATGCCTTTTTGGTCCTGGGCGACACCAACTCTTCCATCGCTGCTTTGATGGCCAAACGAATGCGCATTCCGGTGTATCACATGGAAGCTGGGAACCGCTGCTTTGATGCCAATGTGCCGGAAGAAGTCAATCGCAAAATGATTGACCACATCGCCGACTTCAACCTTTGCTATACCGAACATGCACGACGTAACTTGCTGGCGGAAGGTTTGGAGGCCCGGCGTATTTATGTAACGGGTTCTCCGTTATTTGAGGTGTTTGCCAAACATAAATCGGGAATCGATGATTCGGAAGTGCTTTCCACTTTAGGTTTGGAAGCCGGGAAGTATTTTTTGCTAAGCATGCATCGGGAAGAAAATGTGGATTCACCAAAGCGCCTCAGGCAGCTGTTGTGCATGCTGGAGGAGTTGTACCAATCCTATTCCATGCCAATCGTGGTGTCCACGCATCCGCGCACTCAAAAGCGTTTGGATGCTTTAGACAAAAAACTTCAGGGAGACATTCGCTTTCTAGAACCGTTTGGGTGGTTCGATTACAACCGCCTGCAACGAGATAGTACCTGTGTGCTTTCCGATAGTGGCACGATTGCTGAAGAATCGGCCTTGCTTGGGTTTCCTGCGGTTACCTTGCGCCAGTCGATTGAGCGGCCGGAGGCCATGGATACTGGAACGTTGATAGTTGCCGGATTCGATGCAGAGAATGTGTTGGAAGCTGTAGCCGCAACTTCTTTGCAACATCAGCAGGATGAACAAGCTCCTGTGCCCGCGGATTACCAAATCCCCAATACTTCGCAGCGCGTGGTGCAGTTGATTTTGGGTACCGCACGTCAACATTGGGCGTGGTCTAACCTACAACTTCCCACGGGTTCTACGCGCGACGCATAGCCAACTGCCGTCATGCGCGTTCTTCTGATTCACCGTTGGTTTTGGCCCGACGCGCCTCCTTATGCTTCGATGTTGCGCTCCATTGGCCGCCAACTAGTAGCTGATGGACATGAAGTTGCTGTGCTTACGGCCCAGCCTAGTTACAACCGGGAAACTCAGAAGAAGAAATGCCCGCCCAGAGAGCAACTTGATGGTATGCATGTGCATCGAGTGGAGCTGCTGCCAGAATCCAAACGCAATTATGTTGCTCGGTTTTTAAATATGCTGCTCTTCATGCGGGCCATTATGAGAAAAATCCATCGTCAACAGCCTGGATTTGATGTGGTGATGGCGAGCACCATGCCACCAGTGTTGGTTGCTGCGGCTGCCAGGCGTGCGGCGAAGGCACGAGGTGCTAGGTTTTTGTATCACATGATGGATATCTACCCAGAAATTGCCATGGTATCGGGCATGAAACGTGAAGGCTGGCTTGCGCGGTTTTTGTCGCGCATTGATTTTCGCAACTGCGCTGAGGCTGCGTGCGTGATTGTTTTGTCGGCGGATATGAAAAAATCTTTGCAACAGCGTGGGGTACCTTTGGCTCATGTTGTTGTTCGCAACAACTTTCGACTAGAAAGTTTTTCCGAAGAGAAGGAGAGCTACAAAGCTCAAACTTCCATTACCGGTGATAGTTTTTGCCTTTTGTTTGCTGGAAATTTAGGGCGCTTTCAAGGATTGGAGCCAGTTATTCAAGCAGTGCGGCTGTTGCACCAAGATAGTCCTCAGCTACAACTTCATTTTCTCGGCGATGGTGTTGGGCGTGGGGCCTTAGAAGAATTGTCTGGTGAGCTTTTGGGTAAAAACATTTTCTTTCATGGCTACCTCCCTTTGGAAGATGCAGCGCAGAAGATTAAGCAGGCCGATCTAAGCTTGATCAGCCTCAATCCTGGAATTATTCGCTATGCCTATCCCAGTAAAACTATGACTTGTCTTGCCGAAGGAAGTCCCCTGTTCGTTATTGTGGAAGAAGAAAGCGAGCTCGCGCAAATGGTGCGCGATGAGAGAATTGGTTATGTGGCGCCGCAAGAGGATATTGTGGCCATTGCCAATGTTTTACGCCAAGCTATGCAAGAATCCCCAACTATTCGTGAGCAGCAAAGGAAGAATGCCTTGGCCTTGGCGGAAAAAGAGTTTTCTGCTGTCCAAGCGATGGCGTGGTGGAGTGAATTGTTTGCCAAGCTAGAAGAGGAGTCCCAAGAATGAATCCGCAGCCAAGCACAGAAACATTCATCGCTAGCCATAGCTTTACTCCCTATATGCGATCCATTTTGCAGCAACTACACATGTTGCCCAAAGGGGCACGTGTGCTCGACATTCCCGCTGGCCGTGGGCAATTTAGCGACGCCTTGCGGCAGCTTGGCATGGAGGTCGTTTCTGCCGACCTCAATGGTTTGCGCGAAGATTATTTAGCAATCGATATGAGCCAAGCCTTGCCTCTGGAAACGTCCTCTTTTGATGTCGTGGTTTGCACGGAGGGCTTAGAGCATATGCTTGCTCCGCATGAGTTGGTGCTGGAACTTTTGCGGGTAACGCGGCCAGGGGGCTATTTATTTTTGTCTGTGCCCAACATTCATAATTTCTATTCTCGATTGCAGTTCTTATTTACAGGCACCTTCTTTCAATTCCAGGCTTTTGATGTAGCCGACACACCCTTGAACCATTCTGGCGATCGCGGTCATGTTTCACCCGTTTCGTTGCCACAATTGCGTTGGTGGCTGCACTTAGGTGGCGGGAAAATCGAAGAATTATTGCCAGACAAAGAGAAGCGGCGTTTCTTAAAACCATTTTATTGGCTCTTGCACCAACTTGGACGGCCCTGGCGCAATCAATTGCGGCGCAAAGCTGGCCAGGAGTTCGCGCAACGAAACCGGGAGCTACGCGCATTATTGGAAAGCCCGCGTCTACGCTATGCGCGTTCTTTGGTGGTGTGTGTGCGCAAACATCAGTGAACTAATCCTGCCCGTCAACATAGCCCAGCTGTTCAAGGGCTTGCTGCATGGAGTCGGAAAGAGGTTTGCTTTGTGTTTTTGCAGGAGCAAAAGCAGCGGAGGTGCGCATCAATTGATTGAGTTGCTTGCGCAGTGGGTCAATACTTGCATCTTCCAACAAGGCATTTGATTCCTTGGGATCGTCGTTTAGGTTGTAGGCCAATTCGATGAGTTTTTGTTGATGAAATATCCAGATCAGCTTTTTGCTTTGGGTGCGCAAGGCCCAAATCGGATATTTTTCCCGCGGGCGATGGGAAAATACCCGGTTCTTTTGCCTTGGCTGCAACAAGGATTCCCCATGGTGTGGAAAGTCGAGAGTAGCTCCAGACCATTGCGCGATGGTGGGCAATACATCTGCAAGCTCAACCAAACTTTGCTCCCGTTTTTCCGGAATGTTTGGCCCGACCACAATAAGGGGAACATGAATCATTTCTTCAAATAAGGAGCGCCCATGTTGCCACTGCTGGTGCTCGTGGAACTCCTCTCCATGGTCGTAGCAGAGCACTAGATAGTCTTGTTCGGTCCACAAACCGGCTTGCCGCAAATCCTGCAAAATCTTGCCCAAGCGATCGTCCACATAACGGATTTCGGCATCGTATTGATATTGCAAAGCCTGCATGGCGTCGTCGCTTAAGCTAGGCAGTTGGGATCCAGGAAGGGGAAAGGGTGGCAGTTCTTGGCTGGCATAAAGAGGCTTTTCGTCGACGCGGCCCATTCCCACTTGGCCGAACAAATCTTCAGGGGCCGAGTATGGATCGTGAGGATCTAAGTAGTGGAGATAAAGGAAAGTTGGCTGCTTCTTATTAGCGGACTGCAACCACATGCGCACGGCATGATTGACGTCGTCTGCGGTGGATCCTGCAACACCGCGCTCCAATGGGCGGATGGTGGATGGCAAACCTAAGGCGCGCTTCAACTTATTGCCAAGATGAACCCCAGCGGAGGCCTCGGTGAGATGGGTGGTGGAGCTCCAAAACCGCTGAAAGCCTTGGGCAAAGCCAAAGCCGGCAGAAATTTGTGGGTTGGCGGAAAAACCGATGGTTTGATAACCCTGTTGCCGCAAAACCGTTGCCAAAGTAGGTAGGTTGTTCGGAAGTTGGTCATAGGGGGTGACGATGCCATGACTTGCTGGATAAAGCCCGGTGAAAATTGTGGCAACCGAAGGCCGGGTCCAAGGCGCCTGCGCGTAGGCATGTTCAAACAAGGTGCCAGTTGCCGCTAAGGCATCGATTTGGGGGGAAGTTGGTTGGCCAACGGCGTTGTGGCCATAACAAGAAAGGTGATCGGCGCGCAAGGTGTCGAGGACCACCAATACGATATTGGGCAGGCTGGGGTTGACCGTAGTGGGTGGCGAGGGAGCAAGCCGAGGATAACCTGCCAACAGCAGGACGGTGCACACGCCGTCCCCTAGGAGATAAATTGCGCGTAGTTTTTTGGAAGAGACGAGATAGAGCCAACAACAAGCGGCGACAAAAGCAATTCCAACCAGGGCCCATGGCAAAGAAGTTGCTTGGTAGGGAAGCAGCCAGACGGCGGCAGCAAAGGCAAGCACGCATAGCAGGCGCTCGGGATGACGCCAAGGACGGAGCAAGCCGAGCAAAAGCCCCAGGCCGCCAAATAAAGTTGCGTAATGAAAACAAATAAGCAAGGCCTCTTCGCCGAAGGCTTGCCATGGATGGAAGGCTTGATAAGCAATCCACCGGCTTTCCATGGCCCCGGTTTCCATACCTATTAGTGCACCCAGGAGGCACAGCCAAAGGGCGGATCGCAGACGACTAGGGCGGTGCATGGAGACTCGTTTCACGAAATTCGAAAGGTTAGGATAGGAAACGCATGGGTTTTTCGCGCTCTTCTCGGTTAACTATTTTTGGGAGGGTTGATTCGGCCTCTGTATTTGCCCCGGGATGGAACGTTTTTTGAAGGAGCCATGCACCATTGGAGGCTAGGTAGTTCGATTGTTTTTCTGGTTGCGGGGGTGCTCCTCGTGGCCGAATGGGTAACAGGCCTACTTTTCGCTTCTACCGCCACACACTCTTCCTACTCCGTGTCTCGCAACCCCAATTTTATTCGCGGCTGGGAGGACTATGCAAAGCCCAAAAATCTTTCGAAGCACGAGTACCGCATTATTGTGATTGCCAATTCCCAAGGATTTCTTCGTGAAAAGAGCGATTCCAGACTCTGTTACCCGGCCATCTTGGAAGACAAGGTTCGAGAAAGGGGGTATGGAGAAGAGGCCGAAGTGTTGAATTGGTCGGTACCGGGCGGAGAAGTCCTCGAATTTATTCTTCTTGCGGCACGCTCCGTTGGCCATCGACCGGATGTGGTTTTTCTTGTTGGCAGCAATAATAGTTTCAGCACTTTTTGGCTGGAGAAGGAGTTGATTTCACGGCACTCCGGTGTGACAAATCTTGCATACCTGCAGGATGTGCAGCAGTGGGTGCTAAACACATTTCTAGAAAGGATTCATGCCAACGACGTCGTGGGATGGCTGCGAAGTCATTCGAATCTATTAAAGTGGCAGATCGACATGTTGATTGCAGCACCGCATGGTCATTTACGTCGAAAGAACCCAGTTTGAATCAAGTAAATCCAAAGTATAATTTGGCAAGGAAGGTTTCGAAGCAACTTCTAGATGAATGTTTTGCTGCCCTATACGCAGGTGAAAACAAACTCGTGGTGTCCGTCGTATCTATGCCTCTTGACGCGGATTGTTTTAAAGGATCTGAGTGTGCTGGCCAAGTGTCCAAAGTTGCTTCGCAGGTTGCAAAAAATTGGCCTGGGGTTCACGTTTTTGATGCTTCCCAGATGTTTTCGCCAGCAGATTTTTATGACGGCAGGCATTTGCGCCCGGAAGCTCATGAACAATTTGCTAAGTATTTATTTTCCCAGCTCCCGCCACCATCTGGGAAAGAATAATGCCGTTCAATTCCGTTGAGTTTTTCGTTTTCCTTCCCATCGCCCTGATTGGCTCCTCTCTGCTAAAGGGTTCGCGGCGGCGGCTTTGGTTGGTCGCTTTGAGCTATATCTTCTACGGGTGGGGAATGCCCTGGCACTGCCTATTGTTAGCGGCCTCGACCTTGCTCGATTTCAACATCGGGAAATGCATGGCGCAAACACCTTCTCAGAAGAGGCGCAAAGCCCTCTTGATGGTAAGCCTACTTGGCAACCTTGGCTTGCTTGCCGTATTCAAGTATGAGGGGGTTGCAGTCCATCTTTTGAACCAGGCCTTTTCCTTCTTCGGTTTGAATTTGGAAATTGCCGACCCGGAAGTGCTCCTCCCTGTTGGTATTAGTTTTTATACGTTCCAAACCTAAGCTACACCATCGATGTCTTTCGCGGCCGCTTGAAGCCAGATCGGTCCTTCACAACATTTGCTTTGTACGTAGCGTTTTTCCCGCAGCTGGTGGCTGGTCCTATTGAGCGTGCAACCCATTTGCTACCCCAGCTAAGCAAAGAACCCATGGTTTCAAAATCGGACTTCATGGCCGGGTGGAGTCGAGTTTTTTGGGATTGTTGAAAAAGATCGTATTTGCTGATTGGCTTGGCTATTATGTGGATCAAATATTTAGACAAGGAAACTTTGATAGCCCCTGGGCTTTTTTGCTTGCGATTAATGCCTTTTCATTTCAGATCTACTTGGATTTCTCTGCCTACTCCGATATCGCCATTGGTCTGGGAAAGATTCTGGGCGTTGATATTCGCGAAAATTTTAAGTGGCCCTATTTGGCGCAGAACATTGCCGCATTCTGGCGCCGATGGCACATCAGCTTGCGAGACTACCTCTATAAGCCTCTTGGCGGCTCTTGGTTTGGCAAATGGAAAACCATACGGAATATCTTTGTGGTGATGTTGCTAGGCAGTCTTTGGCATGGAGCGACCTCCACGTTCTTTGTCTGGGGACTGTGGAATGCTTGCATCCTGGCTTTGTATGTTGCAGCCAAGCCCATGCCTGAGAGTGGCGTTTTTCAAATGATTCCCCAAAAATTCTGGCAGGTAGGCGGTGTTTTTGCCACCTACAGCCTTGGCCTTGGTGGCCGCGTTTTCTTTCGCTCCGCCAGTTTGGATCAGGCTTTGCAAGGGTTTTCAACCCTCAACACCGACTGGACGAATTTCGATTTGGGTACCGATCAGGAAACGGCTTTCCGCACCCTCTGCGTCTTTGGCATTGCAGTATTCGCACATGTCGCCCGTGGCTTAGGCTGGGTGCGGCCGCCACAAAATCCGATTGCGCCAATTGCCGTGGCAGGGTTTATTGCAGCAGCCATTTTGCTAATAGCTCTGTTCCATGCGCCCACAGGAATGCGGTTCTATTACTTTCAGTTTTAGGGAAAGCTCGCCATTCCCCTGTGGCATCTTTCTGAGGCGAGGGGACAATAGGGAGGCCATGCTTCGCGTCCTCCAACAGGGAATCCGCCGCGCCCGCCACTTCAATCAAACCTTGAAGTCGCAGGGCGTTTCCCCTTTGGCGCGAATCGTCTTGGTTTTGCAGAAGGTAAAGCAACGACTTCTCCCATTTGGCTCGCGTCGGCTCCGCCTTTACCGAGTTACTTTTGGCCGGGTTTCCGGGCCTGTTTTGCGATGGGCCTACCGCCAGCTTGGTCAGGCAACCAGCATGCACCCAGATTTGGCTTCCGATGCCCCGCTGGTTTTTGAGGAAATAGATGAGTTGGCTTTTCCCGAAACCGAAGAGCCCTTGGTTTCCATTTTGATTCCCGTTTTCGAGCAATGGCAGATTACCTATGAATGTTTGGGCTCCATTCTGCGGTATTCAGGAGAGAGAGTTGCCTATGAAGTACTCGTTCTGGATGATTGTTCGAAAGACGAAATTACGCGACTTCACGAGAAAACCCCAGGAGTTCGCTATATTCGCAATCAAACCAATCTCCGCTTTCTTCACAATTGCAACCACGGCGCGGAATTTGCCCGCGGCAAATATCTATTGCTGCTCAACAACGACACCTTGGTGCATGAGGGTTGGTTGGAGGCCATGGTAGAGCGAGCAGAATCCGACTCTAAGATTGGATTGGTGGCGGCCAAGCTAATTGGCAAAGACGGATTATTGCAAGAAGCTGGCGGCATCATCTTTCAAGATGCAAGTGGTTGGAATTATGGCCGCGGCCAAGACCCTAATCACCCGTCATTCAATTTTTTCAAAGACACAGATTATGGTTCCGGAGCCTGTATTTTGGTGCCAACAAAACTGTGGCGTCAGGTTGGGGGATTTGATGCTCGATTTGCTCCTGCCTATTACGAAGATACCGATTTGGCCTTTGCAATTCGTGCATTGGGATTTCGTACGGTCTACGAGCCGCGTGCGGTGGTAACTCATTTGGAAGGCGTTTCTCATGGCACGGATGTGGCGTCGGGATTGAAGCGATACCAAGTTGAAAATCAGAAGAAGTTTTTTGAGAAATGGAAGAAGGTCCTGCTGAAGGAGCATGCAGTTGGGCCAGAGCTGTTAGATCGCGCCCACGCCCGTAGCTTGCATCGTCCACGAGTATTCTTTGCGGATTATCAAATTCCACAATGGGATGGCGAGGCTGGGGGCCGCTTGGTTTGGATGTACATGCAGCTCATGCTCGATCTCGGCTTTCAAATTGTTTTCCGGCCGGCAAACCTATTCCCAACCCAGCCCTACACTTCCATTCTGCAGAGCAAGGGCATTGAGGTTTTGCATGGAGGAGATTTTCTAGACATTGATGCATGGTTAAAAGAGCATGGTAAAAACTTTGATTTTGCTTATCTCCATCGGCCAGAAGTTGCACAGCCTCTACTGGACCCTTTGCGAAAGCACACCAAGGCAAGAATTGTGTATCAATGTTGTGATTTGCACCATTTGCGTTACCAACGCGAGTGGGAAACAGCTGGGAAAAAGGGGATTTGCCCGGAGAGCCAAAGGCAAAAGGAATTGGAGTATGGGGTTATCGAAGAAGTGGATGTGGTGCACACCCCAAGCACTTACGAATGCGAATTATTGCGTCGCGACTTCCCCCATAAAAAGGAGAAGATCAAGTCGGTCCCCATTTTCATTTACGACGAACTTCCCGACTACAAAATTTCTGTAACCGGACGCAACCTGCTATTTGTTGGAGGGTACGGGCATCCCCCCAACGAGGATGCCATTCTTTGGTTTGCCGAAGAGATATTTCCGTTAGTGTTGAAAGAATGCCCACAAGCAGTATTGCATTTAGTGGGTGGGGGTGCGGGGCCAGCAATCCAGAAATTGGTCTGCCAAGCTGTGCAACTTCATGGCCGTGTCGACGATGATGCGCTAGAGGTGGCCTACCAACAAGCGGACGTGACGGTTGTTCCTTTGCGCTACGGAGCCGGCGTTAAGGGCAAAGTGGTCGAGGCAATGGCCCAAGGCGTTCCTGTTGTTACCACGAGCATCGGCGCGGAGGGCATCCCCAAATCCCAAAACCCCCTAGTCGTTGGCGATACCGCAGAAGAGTTTGCAGCCCGTGTTTGCGCTTTGCTGCAAGATGTTTCTGCACGTCGGAATTTGGCAGAGCAGGGGCAAAGTTTTGTCCGCATCCATTATGGTCGTCAAGTTGCTGAAAAGGTATTAGCCACCGACTTTCCCCACCCAAGCCTAAGCTACAACGAGGAAGCCTCATGTTAAGGCCTAGGAAAGCACAGCTTGCGCCGCGTACAGTGCTAATGCACTTTCACATTTTCAAAAATGGTGGAACAAGTTTCGACTTTGCACTGAAGAGAGAGTTTGGTCGTCGTTTTGCCGAGTTCGATGGCAAGCGGCCGATGCATGCGCATTGCCCTGAGGAAGTCGCGGACTATCTTCAGCGCCATTCTCAGATTCGAGCCCTCTCCAGTCATCACTTTCGCTTCCCCTTGCCGCAATTGGGAAACGCCAAAATACTTTCGGCGTTGTTTTTGCGGCATCCGCTTGACCGCATGCATTCGATTTATCGCTATGAGCGCCAGCAGAAAAGCAAATCACCGGGGAGTCTGCATGCAAAAAAGTACGATTTTCCAGATTATGTGCGTTGGCGCCTAGGCCAAGGACAAGCCAACCTGCTGTGCAATTTCCATGCATCTATCTTGACATGCAATCCGCGCCAAGGAAGGCGTATCCCAGATGCCGAATTGGCACGAAAACGGTTGCGCGAAGTAACCATTCTTGGCACCGTTGAGCGTTTGGAAGAATCCTTGGCCATGGGGGAGCTGGCCGTGAGCCCGTGGTTTCCCGGGCTAAACCTTGCGACAACTCCACAAAATGTTACCCGGGGGCGGAAGCAAAGTTTGCAAGAGCGTATTGATGCCGCAGAGCGGGCTTGTGGCGCCGAGTTATTTGCCGAAGTTGCGGCGCGCAATGTGTTGGATTTGGAATTGCATGCCTTGGCAGAGGAATTGCTCCAACAGCGCATTTCCGCTTCTGCTAAGACTCAAGCTCACCTTCTCGACTTTCGCGCCCGCTGCGCGCAGCTTTCCTCCTAGCTCTTGGTAGGATGCGCAAGATGAGTGCAAACCCATCCGCGGCATCGAATCCGACACCGATCGCGGTGCCGGTGCTTGGCATGCACCGCAGTGGCACCTCCATGGTCTCGCGGATGTTGGAGGCTGGCGGCGTTTTTTTTGGCTCCAAGGAAAAACTTGCAGGTCCAAGCGCTGATAACGTGCTTGGATTCTGGGAGCATGAAGAATTGCGGCAAATCAACGAAAAGCTCCTTAGCCTCATGCAGGGGAGCTGGCGAAATCCGCCCCAAGTGGATGCGCAGATTTGTGCGCAACAAGGGAATCTTCGCGCAGAAGCTGAGCAACTCATCAGCCAACTATCAAAAGAAGGCGGCTTTTGGGGATGGAAAGACCCGCGTACCAGCTTGTTGCTTCCCTTTTGGAAGCCGCTACTGAAACAGCCAAGGCATTGGGTGGTGTGTTTGCGGCATCCGCAGGAAGTGGCAGAGTCGTTGTACCAACGCAATGGCATTTCTTATCTTCTTTCCTCCTTCTTATGGCAGGAATATCTGGCCTCCATTTGCCAGCAGCTACAAGGCGAAGCCGTGCTCGTGGTTGCCTATGCAGAAGTCTTAAAAAGCCCACTGCAGCAGGCGAATCGGTTAGCTGCTTTTCTGAGAAAACCCAAGGACTCACATGAGGCATCCAAGCTGAATGTTGAAAAAATGGCTGCTGCGGTAGAGGGCCATCTAGCCCATCATCAATGCCACGGAAACTTCACAGCTTGGTGGCCTGGTGGAGAGGAGTTGTATGAGCAGTTACAAGCATGTGCGTGTGATCAGAAGCCATGGTCTGCCTGCGCCCAGAGCCTGCGGCCACCCCGCGACTCGGCCTTTTCCGAGTTGATGGCCGAAAGCGCCCACTTGAGCGAAGAGCTCGATATCGCAGTCCACGCCAACAAAGATCGCACTAACGAAACTCTGCTTGCCGTGCAAGAGCGAGAGACGATGGAAGCGGAATTGGAGGAGCTCAAGGTCCAGCTACAACAGGCGGAAGACTTAATCTGCCAGCGGAACGAGGAGCTTGAGGAGTTGCAGGCGCAGATGGACAATCTGCTGAGCCGAAAGGAGGTGCGCGTTGGCCAAAAGGTGCGCCATCTTGTTCGGCGACTCAATCCCAAATCAACATCATGAGCCGCAAACGCCGCCTGCAGGCCATGCGCCCGGCATTCATCCTGGTCAGCAATTTTTTGCGCCAGGATTTGGCGTTGAAATATCGTCGTTCTGTACTCGGTTTTCTGTGGTCGCTTTTGAACCCCCTGCTCATGCTGGTGGTGATGACGGTGGCCTTTTCCTTTCTCTTTGGTCGCGGTACTGGCCCCGGCAGTTTTTCCCTCCACCTTTTTGCCTGCCTCCTTCCCTGGCAATGTTTGTTTGCCTGCGTGGTACAGGGCAGTCGCTCTTTTCTCGCCGCTGAAAAATTTATTCGCCAAGTTCCCATTCCCATCTGGGTATTCCCTCTGCGCCACTCTTTGTTTGCGCTTACGGAGTACTTGCTTTCAAGCGTAGCCCTTTCCCTCATTATTTGGTTTGTGGGATTGGTGCCCACCACCGCGCTTTTCATTTTGCCGCTTTCCGTACTTTGTATTTTTGGTTTTGGTTTTGGCCTGGCAGCGATGAGTGGGGTGCTGGTAGTTTATTTTCGCGATGCTGAACACTTGGTTGCGGTGATTTTGCGCGCATGGTTTTATCTTTCGCCTGTCCTCATTCCATTCACCGCAATTCCGCCACATCTGTTACCGGTTTTCCGATTAAACCCGGCTTATTACCTTTTGCAAATGTTTGATAGCCCTATCACGCATGGGCTGTTTCCACCCCTAGAAACCATCCTTGTTTCCATTGCCCTTGGTTTCGTTTCCACACTTTTGGGCATCCTCACTTTGTCCAAGTTCAAAGATGACATTGTTTTCCGACTCTGAAGTTTGCATTCGGCTGAAGGATGCGGATTTGAACTTCCGTGTCTACAAGAATCGTCGACCCAATCTCAAGTCGGCGCTGTTGAATCTTTTTGGGCGCGGGGCCAAAGAATCTTATGCCAAGCAAGAGTTTCCAGCTTTACGCAACATCAACCTCAACCTGAAGCCAGGCGATCGTGTCGGCGTGATTGGGCGTAATGGCGCAGGCAAAAGTACTTTATTGCGCGTCATTGCAGGCATCTATCAACCCAGCGCGGGCAGCGTGCAAGTTCAAGGTTTTTTGGTGCCCTTGTTTCAGGTGAGCCTTGGTTTCCAACCCGAGATGACAGGCTTTGAAAATGTTGAGCAAGCGGGTGCATTGTTTGGCATCAACCGTGAGGCCATGCGTGCCCGCGCAGATTCTATTTTTGAATTTGCTGAGCTAGAAGATTTTCGTAACACCCCCCTAAAATATTATTCCCGGGGTATGGGGATGCGCCTGGCTTTCACTACCATTACTTCCATTCATCCCCAAATCCTTTTGCTCGACGAAGTCTTCGGCGGCGGCGACCGTGGATTTCAAGAAAAGGCGATTCAACGTATGGAGGCCCTTATTGAACGCACCCCAATCGTGGTAACGGTTTCTCATTCCATGGAAATTATCAAGCGCATTTCCAACCGCGTGTTGTGGTTGAAAAATGGTCGCATTGTGATGGATGGAGAACCAGAGCCCGTTGTCCAAGCCTATGAGGAAGAGGTCCCTGGTTGCGATGCAGCAGAAACCTAATCCTCCGGGGGTGAGTATTTCGGTGGTCACTTACGACCCCAATCTCCAATACTTGCGCAAAACGCTTGCTGCGGCCTCAGCTGCCGTGCGTGCAGCCATCGCTGAAGGTCTAATTGCCGACACCGATTTATTGTTAGTCGACAACGGCCCCGGCGATGATTGGGGCGAAAAACTGCAGCAGGTTTTGGATGAAGTTTGGGATCCGGCAGCTGGCATGGTGGAAATTCATCCTGCCCGTCAAAACTTGGGCTATGGCCGCGGTCACAACCTCGGCATTTTGCGTTGCCGCAAACGTTATTACCTGGTATTGAATCCCGACGCGGTGATGGATACCGACGCCCTCATCCATGCCGTTCGTTTTATGGAAGCTCATACGGAAGTCGGCATGTTAGCTCCCCGCGTTCGCGCTGGTGCTGGCGATAATCAACACCTTTGCAAGCAAGACCCAAACCTGTTGGATTTGTTCCTACGCGGCTTTGCTCCCAGTTGGCTGCAAAGAAGGTTTCAGCAGCGGCTGAGCCGTTATGCCTTATCGGAACTCGGCATCGAGCAAGCCCATATCGGCCTTCCCGTTCTCAGTGGCTGCTTTTTGTTCTGCCGTACCCGCATTTTGCAGCAAGCCGGCGGCTTCGACCCGCGCTACTTCCTTTATTTCGAAGACAACGATCTCAGTCGCATGGTGCGCAACCTGGCTGCCTTGGCTTATGAGCCGAAAGTGGTCATCGAGCATTATGGTGGCGGCGCCTCGCACAAAGGCCTAGCTCATGTGCGCATGTTTGGGGTGTCGGCGTGGAAATATTTTCGCAAACATGGCTGGCGCTGGAAGTAGCACCAGCCATGTTGCGAAAACCGTTACTGCACGGTTAGCTGCAATTGGTTGCTGTTGGAATGCACGCCGTTGTTGTCTTGCACCGCTTGGAACCAAACGGTTTGTCCCACCACCGAAGATGGAACGGCGAGAGTGAAGCTCATAGCGCCACTGGGGTCGACAGGTGCAGTGCCGAGTGTGTACAGCGGGGGAGTGAGCGCAACCACAAAGCCAGAGCGCACTTCGTAGGGGCCGGGGCCGAGAAGGGAAGCAAATACGGTGACGGTGGTGCCAGGAACAAAGCCAAAGCCTTGGAAAGTGGCGGTGCTGCCACCAACCAGATTCTGAATGTCCAAGGTTTGGATGCGTCCGGCGGAAAGAGCCGTGATGGCACCGTTGCCACGGTGGGCTCCATAATCGCCAAGGCCGGAACCCAACACCAAATCGCTGACCCCATCGTGATCGTGGTCGAAGGACAAGACGCGTGCCCAACCAGCCCGATCCCCATCATGACCCCCATCATGGCGCCAGATGATGGAGCCGTCCGTCATGCTGAAGGCTTTGACCAAACCGTTGTCGCGCAGACCTTGGGTGTTGGAGAAGGGGCTAAAGGCGAGCAAATCCGTGTGACCATCACCATTCATGTCGGTGAAGGTGGTGAGGTCTTTACCCAAAAGCTCTTGCGCTTCGGTGCCGGCAACCGACCAAACATTGGTTCCGTTGGCTCCGCTTACGCCGAGGATTTCACCGCAGTCATAGAGACCGTTGATGTCGGCGTTGTGGGCACCCAAGATGACATCTTGCATACCATCACCAGAGAAATCGGCAACCATCACCACCGAGGTGCCCAGCTGCTCCCCACTGAAAGAACCATCCTTGCGCCAGATAAGCCCGCCAGCCATGGCGCTAATCGCTTGCACATAACCATTGTCGGTTTTGCCGAGAGTGGAAGCGGTAGGCAGGCCGGTAAGCAAATCACCCAAGCCGTCGCCATCGACATCATCGAGGGCGAGTAGGCCGGAGCCAAAGCGGCCGTAGTTGACCGAGCCCTGGGTGGACCAAAGCAGAGTGCCGCTCGCCGAGGAATAGGCTTCTAGCAGGCCATTTTCCACCATGCCCAGGCCGGAAGAGCCGGGGGACGAAACTGCGAAATCGGGAATGCCATCCAAATCCACATCCCCGATTTTCAAGGCCGAGGAGCCGAGGTTCATGTCGTGTTGGTTGCCGTCGACATGCCACAGCATGGTGCCGGTGGCGCCACTTACCATCTCCACCCAGCCATTGTTGAAGAAGCCGGCGGAGGAACCCGAGGGTGCACGCAGAAGGAGATCCAACACGCCGTCGCCATCCACATCTTCTGAGGCTTTGGCCACCTGGGCCATATGCTCAAAGCTGCCGGCACCATCGCGTCGCCACAAAATGGTGCCGGAAGCTGCCGACAAAGCAGAGGCCACACCGTTTTGGTACAGGCCATTGCTGCTGGCGTCGGAGGCGAGTGACAAAATGTCGGGAAGGGTGTCGCCGTCGAGGTCGGTGGTGACCGCAATTTGCGCACCTAAGTTTTCGTCGCTGGCCGCGCCGTTGACCAACCACACTGTGGAGCCCCACGCACCAGAAATCACCAAGATAGACCCATTGAAGTAAAGGCTGCCGGTGGAAGCAAGCGGCATGGCGCACAGGATGTCGGGGACACCATCGCTGTTGATGTCGCCAAGGGTGTCCATGTTTTCCCCCAGACGCGCGTGGTCGCTGGGACCCAACATTTGCCACAAAATGGTGCCGTCGGAACCGCGGAGGGCGGTGATGCGACCATTTTCTACATGACCATTCGAGCTGACTTCCGGCTCACCAATGAGGAAATCATCCATCTGGTCGCCGTCAAAGTCGCCGGGGTAGGCCATGTATTTGCCGACCAACTGATGGTCGACCCAGCCTGCGTATTGCCAGAGGTGGGTGCCGTCGGCGCCGGAGATGGCGGTGATCACCCCCGTGCGGGCATGGCCAGCGTAATCCCCATTGGGGGCCACCGATAAGAAGTCGGCGACACCATCTTGGTTCAAGTCGCTAACAGCATGCAACTTGGAGCCCAGGCCAACATAGTTGCTGCTGCCCGTGCTTTGCCAGATGGTAGAGGGGGCTGGATCTTGGGCGGAAAGAGCCGCTGTAGCCAAGAAAAGAGAAAGACCAAGCAGTAGGGGGGTGCGGGGAATCATGCCCTTCAACATACCACTGGAGGCAGCCATTGGGGGGTGTCCTTTGCTATCCTGAGGCCAAGCGATGTCATCATCGCCCCCCTCTTCAGCCGATGTTGTCGCCCATTCTCGGGGTTTTTTTCTTCACCCTCCTCGCCACATGGTGGTTGATGCGGGCCGGCCATGGCTGGACGGCGGTCGACGAGCCCAATCACCGCTCCTTGCATGCCGCCAAGGTTCCTAAAGGTGGCGGGTTGGCGATTGTCGGCGCCCTGGTTTTGGTGGAGCTCATCCAGCGACTGCGCGGCCTCGAATTTTTTCCCAATACCCTGTCTTTATTGGGTTTTTTGGCCATCGCTTGGGTTTCCTTTTTGGACGATCGCAAGCCGGTACCCTCGGGCATTCGCCTCCTCGTCCACTTGCTTGCGGCCTCCCTACTGGTGGGCAGTGGGCTGCAGCTAGAAACCCTGCCTCTGCCCGGCATTCTCGACCAACCCCTGTCCTTGGGCTGGCTGGCTTTGCCCATCAGCCTGATGTTCACAGTCTGGTTCACCAACCTCTACAATTTCATGGACGGGATGGATGGTTTTGCCGGCGGCATGACTGCGCTGGGTTTTGGTGGCTGCGCCTTTTTGAGCTGGGCCCAGGGCGACCCGAGCTTGGCCTTGCTTTGTGCCCTCGCTGCCGCCGCTGGTGGTGGTTTTTTGTGTTGGAATTTTCCACCAGCACGCATTTTCATGGGCGACGTCGCCGCGGCCCCATTGGGCTATTTGGTGGCCTTAGTCTGCTTTCTTGGAGTTCAAAACAAGTCTCTGCACTTGTGGCAAACCCTCCTCATCTTCGCCCCCTTTTGGGTCGACGCCACCGCCACCCTGCTCCGCCGCCTCCTCCAGGGCGAGCGCGTCTGGGAGGCGCACCGCACCCATGCCTACCAGCGCTTTGCCCAAGTTGGATGGGGGCACCGTCGCACTACTTTGGCCGAATATGCACTGATGGGGCTCTGCATCGGCGCTGCCTGGGCCTTTGCCCAACTCCAGGCCGAGGGGCAGATGCTGCTGTTGGTCACCATGACCGCCCTCTTTTTCCTAATTTGGTTGGTTTTGCGGGCCGTAGAGAAGACGCAAGCAATCTCCGGGAAGAAATAGCAACATCCTATCGTCTCAAGCTTTGCGGTCTTGGGAAAGCCCGGTTTTGCTAAACTCTCGCCGCGACGGGCCCATGCCTCCCCATCCGCGGAGGAGGCCCCTCTCACCCAATGCCATCCGACCGACTCTCTCGCCGCCAAAAACAATTGGCGTTGGTCGCCTTGGACCTCGGCCTGTTCGCCCTCGCCCTGTGGGGAGCTTTCGCCCTGCGCAAATCGGCCCTTTTCCCCAACTTCGAAGGCAACTACCTCATCATGCTTGGGGTTATCGCCGCCTCGCGCATTCCCATTTACTTGCGCTTGGGGCTTTATCGCGCAGTCTTGCGCTATCCCAGCCCGCAACTCACCCGCATTGCTCTGCAAGGCATGGGCTTGTCGATGATCATCATCGGTACCGCCTTGTATCTGTTGCAGCTCACGGGTGATCCCCGCTCGATTCTGATTATCGAGCCCTTCATCTCCACCTTGTTGGTGATTGCCAGCCGGGAAGTGTTGGCCAAATGGAGTGCGCGGCGCAACGCCTCCCATCGTCTGCTCGATGCCCCCGCCCCGGTTTTGATTTATGGCGCGGGTTCCGCCGGCTTGCAACTTGCGCAAACTTTGCGCTATGGCGACGACTACCACCCCGTCGCCTTCTTGGACGATGAACCGTCGAAGTGGGGTTTGGAAGTGGGCAACCTCAAGGTTTATCCGCCGTCTCGCATTGAGGAATTGGTGCAACGCTACGGCATCCAGCAAGCCTTGTTGGCCGCCCCCGCCTCCGACGCCGCCCACCGCCGGCAAATGATTGAGTTGTTGGAGCGCGCCGGCCTGAGCATTTGGGAGGTCCCCAACTTTCTCGATTTGATTCGCGGCAATCACCGCCTTGATGAATTGGCCGAGGTGCAAACCACCGATCTCCTGGGTCGCAGCACCGTCTCCCCCGACACCAAACTCTTAGCCAAAGTGATTCCCGGGCGTTCGGTCTTGGTTACTGGCGCTGGCGGCTCCATTGGTTCTGAACTTTGTCGGCAGGTGGCCGCTTTGCAACCAGCACAGTTGGTGCTGTTTGAAACCAACGAGTACGCGCTTTACCAAATTGAAATGGAGTTGGGGGAGCTTTACCCACAACTCAAAGTTGCTGCGGTTTTGGGCTCCGTGCTCGATGAAAATCGATTCGAAGAAACTTGCCAGCGCTTTGGCGTGCAATCGATTTATCACGCCGCAGCCTACAAGCATGTGCCTTTGGTGGAACAAAACCCGCTGTCGGGCGTGCGCAACAATGTCTTTGGCACTCTCACCGCCGCGCGGGTGGCGGTGCGCTGCGGAGTGGACAACTTCCTTATGGTGTCCACAGATAAAGCGGTACGCCCATGCAATGTGATGGGCGCGTCGAAGCGGGTTGCAGAATTGGCCTGCTTGATGGTGGCGGAACAAGCTCGCCATCAACAAGTGCCCAGCCACCCAACGCGTTTTGCCATTGTGCGCTTTGGCAATGTGTTGGATAGCGCCGGCTCGGTGGTGCCCTTGTTCCGGCGCCAAATCGCTTCGGGGGGGCCGGTTACAGTGACCCACCCCGAAATGCAGCGCTACTTCATGACCATCCCCGAAGCTGCGCAGTTGGTGGTGCAAGCCAGCGCCATGGGCGACGGTGGCGAGGTCTACTTACTGGATATGGGGGAGCCGGTCAAAGTGGTGGAGTTGGCGCGGCGCATGATTGAATTGGCAACGCGTAGTTGCAGCCGCGAAATTGCAATCGAGTTCACAGGATTGCGGCCGGGTGAAAAGTTGGTGGAAGAGTTGTTGGTCGATCCAGCGCGGAGTGAAGCCACCACGCACCCCAAGATTTTCAAAGCCTTAGAAAATGGCGCCGATTCCCAAACGGTGGCGCGTTTGCTTGCCCAACTAGAAAATGCCTTAGACAAGGACTCCTTGGATGCGGTGTATGGCATCCTGGAACAATTGGTGGAAAGTTATGTTCGCCCGCAGGCGCCCAAAGATGTTTTGGATCGCAACGACAGCGCCTATTCCTTCCATGCGGAAGATGCTGCACAGGCGGCGGAGGCGGAAGTGGAAACGAAGCCCGTGCGGGTGATTAAGCCAAGCGCTTAATCACATGCCAGCCGAAGGGAGATTTCTCTTCGTCGTACTCGGCCATCCCGATTTCGTTTTCGGCTAAGGAAAAGCCGACGTCGCCGAATGCAGGGACCATGGCCGCGCGTGGATGCGGGGTGCTGGCCTGCTTGGCATTGGCTTCCTCTTGCAAGCCCTCGACAAAGGTTTGCATCAAACCCTGGGCATGCTCCAAAGACATCTCACCTTCCTCGATGGCTTTGGTGAGTTCGGCTTCCCGCTCGGCGGCACGCCCGTTGAGCTCGGAAATGACTTGACCAAAGTCCATGCCCTCCACGCCATGGTTGATGAGTTTGTAAACCCCAGGATTGGGATCGTCTTCGCGCACCGGGTCGTCGGAAAACTCACGCACCAAAGCAGAAAAATCTTCTCCGCCTTTTGCGCGCTGGTAGAGGACGTCGGCGAGAGCTTGCGCCTGCTCTTTGGAACGGTCGGCGGCTGCCGGAGTTTCCGTGAAAGAGACGAGGATATGCTGGATTGTGATGCGTTCGGGCTCGGACATGAGCCGCGTATTGTAGGGCTTTAAGCGCGCTCGCGCAGTAGAAGTAGCAAAAAGAAGGGGCCGCCAACGAGGGCGGTCAGGATGCCCACGGGCAAATCGCTGTGGCGCCCAAATAGTTCTAGGCTGCGCGCGGCGAGGTCGGCGAGGACGAGGAAACCAGAGCCAAGTAGCCAGCAGGCGGGAAGGAAGAGCCCATGGCGCATGCCGGTGAAGCCGCGCAGCGCATGAGGTACGAGTAGCCCGACGAAACCAATTGGGCCGCTATGGGCGACCACGGCAGCGGCAAGCAAACTGGCGGCGAAAAGGCCCTGGCGTGTGGTGCGCTTGGCGTCGAAGCCGCGGGCGCTGGCAAGTTCGGGGTCAAATGCGAGTTGGTCGAGAGCGGGGCCGAGGCGGATGAGAAAAAACAGACCCACCACCAGCCAAGGCAAAAGGCTGAAGGGAATGGCGAAACCAACCACATCCAAAGAACCCATGAGCCAGCGGTCGAGTACGGCGAGGCGGTAGGGGTCGGCGAGGTAGCGCACCAACATGAGGGCGGCACCGAAGAGGAAGTTGAGGGTGACTCCGGCGAGGATGAGGCCGTCGCTGCGCGGGCTTTTGCGGGCCACGGCGAGCACCAATGCGGTGGTGAAGAGGGCGAAGGCCAAGGCGGCGAAGCGTGGCAGCCAAAACCATGCGCCGAGGGTGGGAAAAGCCAAACAGAGGAAGGCGCCAAAGGTGCCGGCGGTGGATACACCTAAGGTATAGGGGGTGGCTAGGCCATTGCGCAAAATGGTTTGCATGGTGGCACCGGCGACGGCCAAGGAGCCTCCAGCCAACCAGGCCAAACACACGCGAGGCAAGCGCAAAGCCAGGATGCGGGTATGTTCCGACCAGAGCTCTGGGTTTTGATGCAGCCATTCTTCGAGTGCGCGCCGGCCATCAATGAGTTCGGCGCCCCAAAAAGGTGCCAAGGCCAAACACAGCAGAGAAAAGATGCCAAGGCCAAGCAGCAGCAGGATGGGGTGGCGACTCACTGAGGTAACACCACACCGGGGCCATGGGTAACCGGCAGCAGGCGGCAGGCGGAGCCAAAAACCTGTTGCAACAAAGATTCTTGCAGGATGTCGGCAGGCGGACCGCTAGCCAAAATGCGGCCGTGATGCAGCACGGTGATGCGGTTGGCAAAGGCGGCGCCGAGATTCCAATCATGGGTGACGCAGGCCACGCCCATGCCGGTGTCGGCGAGCTTGGCTAACAGGCGGAATAGTGAGGCTTGGTGATGGAGATCCAGCATGGCTGCGGGTTCATCCAACAGCAGGTATTGCGGCTTTTGCGCGAGCACACTGGCAATGAGAACGCGTCGTCTCTCGCCGCCGGAGAGTTGGGCCAAAGAGCGGTGCTGCAAGTCGGTGGCGTCGACCAACTCCAAGGCTTGGCGGATGGCGCTTTGGGTGGCAGGGCTGCGTTGGCGGTCAAACCAATGACCGTGACCGGCGACCCGCGCGCCTAGGGCCACGGTTTGTTCCACGCTGTAGGCGAAGACCGGGTTGATTTCTTGTGGCAAAAAACCAATCACGCGGGCCCGCTTGGCCAGAGGGAGTTGCTGCAATTCTTGCTGTTCCAGCAACACTTGACCCTGGCGCGGAATATGGAGGCCGGCCAAGGCGCGGAGCAAGGTGCTTTTGCCAGCACCGTTGGGCCCGACCAACACATCGAAACGTCCTGGCTCTAGACAGAAATCCAGGTTTTCGAGTACTGCTGGCTGGTTTGCAGTGCCGTAAGCCAGAGTAAGGGCGGTGGCGCGCAGGCTCACCCCACCATCATGGCCCTCCGCCCGCCGTCGGGAAAGCAGGCGGAGGCGGTTAGAATCGGGCATGGCATCGGCGGCCCCCTCCCTTCTGTTGCGGCGGATTGAAGAAGCGCAGCAAACCTTTGCAGCCCTCGGCGACGATTTTGTGGCTGTGGTTCAGGAGGCGGCAACGATGGCGATTCGCGCCCTCCGCGAGGGGGGTGGGGTTTATCTCCTCGGCAATGGGGGTAGCGCGGCCGACGCCCAGCATTGGGCGGCTGAGTTGGTGGGGCGGTATTTGGCCGAGCGCCCACCGCTGAATGTGCATGCGCTCACGGTGAATTCCTCCACCACCTCCGCCTTGGTGAATGATTATCCGCCCGAGGAAGTGTTCCAACGCCAAGTACGCGCCCATATGCGCAAAGGCGATGTGTTGGTAGCCATTTCCACCAGCGGCAACAGTGCCAATGTGCTGCTGGCGGTGGAAGCCGCGCGGGAAAAGGGCGCGCAGGTGGTTGGCGTAACTGGAGAGGGCGGCGGTGCCCTGGCGCCTCTTTGCAATGTGGTCTTTCGGGCCCCCAGCGCAGACACTCCCCGAATTCAAGAGGCCCACCTCTTTTTTGGCCATTGTTTCTGTGAGCTGGTCGAAAACGCCTTTTCCGCGGGGAATTAGGCCGAAATTATAGGAATTCCCAAATTTTTCGGCACCAAACTTCTGATGGGATAGTCTTCCCTGCATGGCGTGTTTTCTTGTAGGAACTTCCCCGCGCCATCCGTCCAACACCACCCCGAATACCAACTCAGCTATGCGTTTCTCTGCCTCCATCTTCACCCTTTTTGTTGCCACAGTGCTCGCTTCTTGCGGCGGTGGCGCCCTCACTTCCTCCGGCAGCAGCGCCGGTGCCGGCTCCGGCTCCGGTTCTGGTTCCGGCGGGGTGAATTTCACCATGGGCGACATGAACGGTGACTGGACCGGCGAGATGATCCCTGCCAATCCGGCGCAAACCAGTCGCAACTTCTACATCCGTGTGGATAACGGCGTGGTTACCGATTGCGCCGAGGGTTTTGGCAGCCAGTGGAATCCCTCCACCGCCAACATCACCATGGATTTCACCAACCAAGGCTACTTGGATATTGCTGCCACCTCTTTCGGCGCGGATGGGGATTGTTCCATCCAGGGCACGATGAATTTGGCGATGAACATGATCAACGGCACGGCGCGCGTTCTGCATTCGAATGGCACTTTGTTTGAAGGCACCTTCGAGTTGCGCCGCAGCACGGGTCCGGGTCATTTCAACCTTGGTTTGATTAAGGGCTTGTGGAATGGTCGTGGTGCCAATAGCCGCGATAAATTCCGCTTGGCAAGCATCGACGTTGATGCTAATGGTGTGGTGCAAACTGCCGAAGTCGTCAACCCCTCCAACTCCAATTTGGTGCATACCTACTCGCCTGGCGCCGGCGTGCTGGCCTACTTTGATGATTCCATCGGCCGCATGAACAATGTGGTGCTTACCGCCGACGACGGCTCCACGCTCAGCTTCGACTTTTTGCTCATCAATGATTTGGGCACTTTGATCACCGGCCCTGGCGTGGATTCCACTTTGGGCAGTGGTCACATTGAGCTTACGCACTAAAGCTGCTCTAAAGCGAAACCGATAAGGTGGAGCTTGGCCTTGCGTAGCATGAAAGCCGTGCTATCATGCTAAGATGATTCGGCGGAATGTTTGGAAGACCTCAAAATTCCTCCTGGGAATCGCCTTGAGGCCTTGGTGGGCAAGCGGGAAGGCCAGCACAGTAATCGAATCAACCGCCAATATCGCATTTGTTTCCGGTGGACGGATTCCGGGCCAGATTTCGTTGAGATTGTTGATTACCACTAGGGAGAAAAGCCATGGTTAGAGTTCCAACCCATCGTCGCCCCACTCATCCGGGAGAAATGCTCCTTGAGGAGTTTCTTGAACCTATGGACCTCACCCAAAGGGAGCTTGCCGATAGCATTCACGTTCCTTATCAGCGCGTGAATGAACTTGTGAACCAGCGTCGCGGCGTAACGCCGAGCACGGCTCTGCGTCTGGCGAAGTTTTTTGGAACGACAGCCGGTTACTGGATGAACCTTCAGTTGCGTTGGGATTTATTCCACACGCAGTTGGAGGAAAAGGAGGAGCTTAAGCAAATTCGAAAAACCCGGCGGTCGAGCTAATGCTCTAAAGCCGCGCGCATTTGGCGGGCCGTCTCGAGCATGGAGGGGCCGGGTAGTAAAAGTTGGCTGCCGATGAGGTTGTAGATGCGTTCGCTTTGCACCGCCGGTAGGTTGGGAAAACTGCGGCGCCAAACAGCCAAGGCCTGCGCATCCAAAACGGAACGCTGCTCGGCTTGGGCGTCGGTTTTCAATTCCAAAATTACTTCCGGTGCGGCCCGAATCAAGCGCTCTTCATTGAGATCGAAATAATCTCGGTGGCTGCCGTCCAGCGCATTGGTGCCACCGACCAGTTCTAGCAGTTCGTTGAGAAAACCTTGGTCTCCGGCCACCATCAAAGCGGAGGCTTCCTCCTGGCGGCGAAAAATAACCAACAAAACCTTGGGCCTGGAGGAAGGGGAGCTGGGGGTGAATCCCAGCAGTTCTTGGTCGAACTTTTGCAGTAGCGCCTCGGCTGCGCTGCGGACTTGGAACCGATTGCCCAGCCATTGGATTTCCTCCCGCCATTCTCGCAAGGTGTCGGTAGTACAGGCATGAAAAGCGATGTGGTTGGCGGCACAAAGTTGCTCCACCTTGGGAATGTGGCCTTGCACGAGCACGAGGTCGGGGGCGAGGGCAAGGATGCGTTCCAGCGAAGGGTCGGCCAAACCACCAACATGGGGCAAATTTGCGGCCTCGGCGGTGCTGCAATAATCGGAAACGCCCACCACCCGCGCGCCCAAACCGAGAGCGAATAAGTTTTCGGTAGTGGAGGGGCCGAGAACGACGATGCGTTGGGGAGAGCCTGCAGCCGCAAGGGCTGAATCGATGGGGTTGGCTTGCGGGGAACATGCGCCAACAAAGCAAGCAACGGCGAGTACGAACAAGTGCAAACGCATCACCCCATTATGAAAGCGCGGCACGGCGTTAGGATAAGGCCATGGACATCCGATGTCTCGAAGGTCTGCGAGGATGCGGCGGCGCTGGTTTTGCCGCGGCGTTTAAGTGGGAAGCAGTGCGCAGAGAAGCGGGTGGCGACAAAGTGGTGATTTGCAATGCCGACGAAGGTGAGCCCGGTACGTTCAAAGATGGCTGGCTGTTGCGCCATCATGTGCAAACGATCCTGCGCGGCATGCAAAAGGCGGCGCAGCATTGTGGGGCTACGCGAGGCTTTGTTTATTTGCGCCCGGAATATCAAGCGCATGGGGGCATTTTGCTGGAGGCGATTGCGGCCTTGGTGGAAGAAGGTTTGCTCAGTGCAGGCTCGGGACAGGTTTATGCTGCACAAAGTTTTCCAGGCCGCCCCGCCGTGCTCGCATCCTCTGGGCTTAGCGATTGCGCACTCGCATCCTTGGATTGGCATGTGCAGCATGGCGCGCAGGAGTTGGTAGGCCAAGCCACGGCCCAAGGCGGCGTGGAGCTTGCCCCGCCGTCCCATGGCTATGCGCTGCCACCACGCGAATCCGGTCCAATTCCTCCGGCGCCAAGCAGCGGCCATCCTTTTCGCTTGGATCTTTGCTGGGGCGGCGGGGCCTATATCTGCGGTGAAGAAACGGCTTTGTTGGAGAGCATGGAAGGCCGACGCCCGCAGCCCAGGCATAAGCCACCTTTCCCCACGCAATCGGGCTTGTGGGGTTTGCCCACCTTGATCAACAACGTGGAAACTTTTTGGTGGGCCGAGCGTTTGCTCACCGGCGATTGCAAAACACCCGCTGGCAGTCATCGCCTGTACTCTGTTTCGGGTGCTGTTCAGCGTCCGGGTGTTTATGAGGCCCCGGTTGGGCTAAGCGCACGCGCTTTGGTGGAAGATTTTGCCGGTGGTTTGCGTGAAGGAGCCGAAGTTTCTTGCTGGATTCCAGGCGGTGCGGCTACCGGCATCTTGCCCGGCTCGTTGCTCGACACCCCGCTCTCGCCCGACGGCCTGTCGGCAGTGGGAACGGCCCCAGGCACGGCTGCTGTGGTGATTTACTCACAACCCACCGACCCGCGCACAATCGCCGCTCAAATCATGCGTTTCTTTGCACAAGAATCCTGTTCTCAATGCACACCCTGTCGCTTGGGTTGCCGCGCCGCTGCGGCCTGGCTTGAAGGCAGTGAAGCCTTTCCACAAGTGGAGGTGGAAGCGCAATGGCTGGAGGCAATGGAGTTGGGGTCGATTTGTGGTTTGGGTTTCACCGCGCCCTTGGTGCTGCGGCAATGGCGACGTTGGTTTTGCTCGGCGGAGGTGCCTGCATGAAATCAAAAATCACGTTTACCCTGGATGGACAAACCATAGAGGTGCCGGCGGGCAGCACTTTGCTTGAAGCTTGCCGTCAAGCCGGTTCCGAAGTGCCCACACTTTGTCATGACGATCGCCTTCATCCTTACGGAGGCTGTCGCATGTGTTTGGTTGAGATGGAGGGCGCGCCGCGTTTGGTGCCGGCCTGCAAAACCCAAGTGCAAGCCGACATGCAAGTTCGTTCGCAGTCTGAAAAGTTAGAGCGGGTGCGCACCACCATAGCGCAGATGCTGCTCAGCGAGCATACCCCCGGCAATGGGGTGCAGGAGGATCAACTGCAGAGCTATGCAAAAAAAAATAAGGTGGAAGCACCGCTTCGGTTCGCTTCCTCGGCTGCCTGGGAAGACCGCAACCGCTTCTTAGGCTTCGACCCGCAAGCTTGCATCCTGTGTGACCGCTGTGTGCGCTACTGCGACGAAGTGATGCAATGCTCAGCCTTGGAGCATGTGGGCCAAGGCAGTCAGGCGCGGATTCAACCCACCAACGGGCAGTCGTTCCTAGACACTTCCTGCGAGTTATGCGGGGGCTGCATAAGCACTTGCCCCACCGGCGCCTTGTATGAAAAACAGGCGGTGGATGCAGATGGCAAAGTGAAAGCGCGGGTTGAGCAAACCGAAAAAACCCGCACCGTTTGTACCTTTTGCGGAGTTGGTTGTGTACTCGATGTGCATACCCATCAACGGCAAGTGGTGAAAATCTCGGCCGAAGCAGGGGTTGGTTCCAACGACGGCCACCTGTGCAACAAAGGGCGCTTTGCCTGGCAGTTTATTCATCACCCCGACCGCTTGCAGCAACCACTCTTGCGTAATGCGGATGGCCACTTGCAAGCCGCTAGTTGGGAGCAAGCCTACGCCCGCATCCGCGAGGGTTTCACCCGCATCCAAAACCAATATGGCTCGGATAGCATAGGCTTTTTGGCGTCGAGCCGTTGCACCAATGAAGATGTTTACACTTTGCAAAAATTGGCGCGCGCGGTGATTGGCACCAACAATGTGCATAGTTGTGCCGCCACCTGACACGCGCCTACAGTTTATGGCCTGGTCAGGTCTTTAGGTGCCGGCGCAATGACCAACTCGATTGCAGAAATCGAAGATGCGGATTGCATGTTGGTGGTGGGCAGCAATACCACCGAAGCGCACCCAGTGTTGGCTTTGCGCATGAAGAAAGCGCTGCGCCGCGGCGCCGCCTTGATTGTGGTTGACCCCCGGCGCACCTGGTTGGCCGAGCGCGCCACGATTCACCTGCAACTGCGCCCCGGCACCGACATTCCGTTGATGAACGCCTTTGCTTACGTGATTCTGCAGGAAGGCTTGGCAGACTTCGCCTATGTGGAAAACCTCACCGAAAACTTTGAGGCCTTTGCCGCCGCCGCCCAAGAATGGTCTCCGGAACGGGCTGCAGAGTTGTGTGGGGTTGATGCCGAACAAATTCGTCGTGCTGCGCGATTATATGCGCAAACCGAAAAAGCCGGCATTTACTACACCCTTGGAGTAACCGAACATGTTTGCGGGGTGGATAATGTGCGCTCCCTCTCTAATTTGGCTTTGCTTACCGGGCATTTGGGTCGATCTTCGGTTGGTGTCAATCCTTTGCGTGGGCAAAACAATGTGCAAGGTTGCAACGACGTCGGCAACAACCCCGTGTTTTTACCCGGTTACCAATTGGTAGAAGATGAAGCTACGCGCGCCAAGTTTGGACAAGCTTGGGATTGCACCGTGCCGGCTGCGCCTGGCTTGCGTTTGGATCAAATGATGGACGGTATGCACGATGGCCGCATCAAGGCTTTCTATGTTATGGGGGAAGATCCCGTTGTTTCCGAACCCCATGCCAAACAGATAGAAAGCGGTTTTGAAAAAGTGGAGTTTGTGGTTTGTCAGGATATTTTTCTCAACGAAACTTCGCGTCGTTATGCCGATGTAGTGTTGCCCTCTACGTGCTTTGCTGAAAAAGACGGCACTTTTACCAACTCGGAGCGCCGAGTGCAGCGGGTGCGCAAAGCCTTGGATCCGCCAGGCCAAGCGCGCAGCGATTTACGCATTTTGTTTGAAGTGGCGCAGGCTTTGGGCGTGGACTGGGGCGAGCCCGACGCGGAAAAAGTGTGGAATGAATTTGCTGATTTGTCGCCGAAGTTTTTTGGCATTCGTTATCCGCGTCTGGAAGAGCGTGGTTTGCAATGGCCTTGCCCCGATTCCTCACATCCGGGCACTCCTTTTCTACATGAAGGCGCCCCTTTACGAGGCAAAGGTTTGTTCTACCCGGTAGACCATGTTCCAGCGTGGGAAGAGCCCTGTGCCGACTATCCTTTTTTGCTCACCACGGGACGCACGCTCTACCATTACAACGCGGCCACCCAAACCGCGCGCAGTGATGGGCATTTGGACAAACAGGCGCGTTGTTTTGTGGAGATTTCTCCCGATGATGCACGCGAGATGGCGCTGGATAGTGGAAGCACTCTCAGGGTGGAATCGCGACGTGGCGCCATCGAAGTAGAGGTGAAGGTAACCGATGCGGTGCACCCGGGTGTTTTATGGATGCCCATGCATTTTGCTGAAGCCCGCGCCAATGTGCTTACCGGCGACGGCAAAGACCCAGAAATCGGCACACCAGAATATAAGGTGACTGCAGTACGCCTTGTGCGGTGAGTGCTGCTGCTAACATGAGCCTACATGGGTGTTGAAGGCCTGCTGGTCCTTGTCCTGATTGCTGCCATCCTCGTGCTTCTTGCTACCGAGAAGGCGAGCATTGATGCCATTGGCATTGGTCTGTTAATCGTTTTGGTTGGTGCCGGCCAGATTCTGAAGTTGGTGGATCCCAACTTCGATCCCGAGCTCAATTTATTAAGCCCCACCCACGCGCTCAACCTCTTTGGCAACTCCGCGGTCATCACCGTGGCCGCCCTTTACGTAATGGGCGAAGGCTTGTCGCGTACAGGCGCGGTGGAATTTTTTGCGCGCGTGGTGTTACGGGTCTCCGAAGGTCGTGAGCGGCGCGTGATTTTGGCGGTGGCGTTGATGGCCGGCATCACTTCCGCCTTCCTCAATAACACCGCTGTGGTGCTGGTGTTTATTCCTATTTTGGTCGACATGGCGCAAAAAACCGGCATTGCCGTCACCCGCCTGCTGATACCCATGGCCTTTGGCACCATCCTCGGCGGCATGACCACCCTGGTAGGCACCTCCACCAACCTCTTGGTGAGTGGTATTGCTGAGGACATGGGATACGACCCCATCGGCATGTTCGAGCTTTCACCAGTGGGTTTTCCGCTGATGGTTTTCGGCGTGTTGTTCATCGCCGTCTTTGCGCGCAAGTTGTTGCCGAAAAGACAATCACTCACGTCGATGATGGCGGGCTCCAACCATCGCGAGTATGTTACCGAGTTGCAAATCGGCCCCACCTCGCGTTTGCTGGGCAGAAGCTACAAAGAATCCTTCGATAGTGTGCGCTCCAACCTACTTTTCTTCGCCCGCGGTGAAGAAATGGTGTGGCCGCCTTACTACAGCGAAACCATCGAAGTGGGCGACGTCGTTATGTTGCGTGGAACGGTGGATGATTTGGCCGGTCTGCAAGACGAGTTGGGGCTCAAATTGTTTAATGAGGCGCGCTTTGATCCCAAAACCATGCAGTTTTTCGAGTTGGCGGTGTCTCCGCACTCGGCTTTGGTGGGGCGTCAAATCGGGGATTTGCGTTTATGGCGGGATTATGGCGCCATCACCGTGGCGGTGTTGCGCAACAACCAACATATTCGCGAGCGTGCGTCGAAACAGATTCTGCAGCCGGGGGATTTGCTGCTGGTTTGCGGCGACGACACCTCCCAAGCCCGTTTGCGCAACAGCACGGACTTTTTCCTGCTGACGGGTGCGCATAAATGGGTGATGTTGCGCGGCTTGGCTCGTCGCTCTTTGTTGATTACGGCCACCATCATGGTGCTGTTTTCCATTTTGTCGGTGAGCCACCATCAAGATCTGCTGCCCTTTGCCGCCCTTGGTGGGGCGGTAGCGATGATTGCCAGCGGTTGCCTCACCACGCGCCGCGCCTACCGCGCCGTTGATTGGCCCATTTTGTTGTTCATGATTGGCACCATTGGTTTGGGCACCGCGATGCAGAATTCCGGAGCGGCAGCCGTCATTGCCCAGGGCTTGGTGCATGGTTTACAGGGCTTTGGCCCCATGGCGGCCCTGGGCGGACTCACTTTGTTGGGGGCGGTGTTCTCGTCGATGGTCTCCAACCAGGCGGTGGCAGTGTTGCTCACCCCCATTGCCATCAACGCCGCCGAAACCATCTCCCGCGAAGCCGCTTATGGGGCGGTGCAAAGCCACGCCATGACGCGGGCCTTTATTTTGGCCATCGCTATGAGTGCCTCGGTTTGTTTTGCCACCCCAATTGGCCACCAATCCAATCTGATGATTTACGGCCCCGGCGGTTACAAATGGCGCGACTTCCTCCGCGTGGGCATACCACTCAGCCTAATGGCCTGGGCTGCCATCACTTTGTTTGTGCCGTGGATGACCGGCGCCTTGGGCTAAGGCAAATCGGGCTCTGGATAGTTGCCGCCGCCAGGCGCAGGCACGGGGGGTAGCAACACCGACTCCCCAGCAGCGGCTTCCGCTTCGCTTTGCGCCTGGCCGGAGTCGTCGGCAGTTGTGGCGGCAGCATCCAGCGCGGCTTGTTCTTTCTCCTGCAGCCACTGATAGAAACCGGCTTGCACCGCATAGGCGCGGCGGTCGACCACATTGCGTTCCATCCAGCCGCTATCGGGATTGAAGCCAAGCAAATCGTAGTTCAACCAATAGTCGAAACTGCCGCGGGCTTGCATCTCCCGCAAGGTGGTGGCTTGACGCAGCAACAAAGCGGCCATGTCAGTGGTGGAAAGTTGCAGGAAGGCCGAGTCGGAAAAGCCTTGGCCGGTGGCGTCGGCGTTGGTGCGGCGTGCGGAGAGGAAGCCTTGCTCGGTGGGATGCACGCCGTCGCCGAAGACCGTGCGCATATCGCCCCAACCAGCGGTTTCGATGCGCAGGGGTTGGATGCCTTCGCCCTTGAGGTGGAGCAGGATGTCGTTTAGGCCCATGGAGAAATGAGCCTGCTCGGCGGGGAAACCGTGGGCGTAGGTGGAGGTGGCTAAAAACTCATTAGCCAGTGCTACCGCCTCTTCGAGATGTTGATAGGAGGCGGGCTCCTCCTCTTTTAGCAGGTACAAACGCACCGGCTGACTGGAGCAGGCGCTGCAAAAAAGGATGAGAAGTAGGAAGAGAGGCCGGAATTGCATGGGATGCGGGGTTCATTCTCCCTCTTCTGGTCCTGGGGGGCAAGCTGGAATAAGGTGGAGAAGGAGCGAAACCCATGCCGAATGTTGGTGTTTCAACAAAACTCCGGCATTTCTGGCACAATCAACCTCATGAATACCACCCTGCAAGGATTCGTCATCCTCCTTCTTGGCCTCCTTGGCGGTCTGCTCAGCCAAGTTTTGCTCGGCTCCTCCTCTGCGGCCGACCCGCTGCCGGCATTGGAAAGTCGGGTACAAGCGGCCGACGCTGATTTGGCCAAGCAATTGCAATCTTTGCAAGTGGCGGTAGATAGTTTGAACCGCCAGTTGGAGTTGCAGTCGTCCACGCTGATGCATTTGCAAGACCAAATGGCCGGGGTGGCGGAGTTGGAGCGCTCTTTGCGTAGCGGTCAGTTGCCAGAGGGTGTGCCGATGCCTTTGGCAATGGAGAATATGCCTACAGGCATGGGCTTTGACGCGGCGGTGGATGCGGTGATTCAGCAGCGTGAACAACAACAACAAGCCGAGCGTGCAGAGCGGCGGGAAGAAATGCGTAAGGAGCAGCTGGCGCGCAGGGTGGAGGAGTTGGCGGAACAGTTAGGCTTGGCGCCTGAGCAAAAAGACGCGTTTGCCCAAGCTTTGGATCAAGCGTCGAAGGAACGCAGTGCCTTCTTTGCCGAGATGCGTGAGACTGGGTTTTTGGGTCGGGATGCGATTAGCGAAAAGATGATTGCAATCCGTGAGCAAGAAATGGATCAACTGCGCCCGGTGCTGAGTGAAGAACAACTAAGCCAATACGAAGAACTCACCACCTTCCGCGGTTTTGGCGGCGGCGGCAGCGGCGGGAGCGCAACTTCCCGCCCCGAATTTGGCGCCACCGGCGGTCGCTTTGGCGGCCGTCCCCGCAGTGGGGATCGTTGAGTTCGTG
>JAJRZS010000047.1 GCA_024275135.1 Planctomycetota bacterium
AAGCCCAAGCTCTTCGCCTTAGAGGAGATTTTAAGAAAGCGGAGCATATTCTTAGCTCTATTGAAAGTCTTCCGCTGCATGCGGACGTTGCTGTTGACTTAGGCTTAATTCATTCCAACTTCCGCGCCCTGAGTAAAATCCGGTTCCCCCCCCATTGCCAGGATCTTCCCGACTTAAGGGCAGACTTAGACAAGGGCCGAGATTGGTTCCAAAAGTCTAAGGAGGCCGCAGGTTTAGATGATGGGAAAGGAGCTTATTGCCTTGCCATCCTAGAAGCTGCAGCCAGCAAACCCGACCAAGCCCTGCCCTTCGCGGAAAGGGCGGAAGCCTATTTTGCATCCAGGCCAAAACATTTTGAACGCGGTGGGCTCTTGGCCCGGGCCCGCCTCGTTCTCGGGTGGTCCTTGGCCCTGGAATTAGAAAGCAACCGCATTGGAAAAGCGATTGACTGCATCAGATATGCCGTCAAGAATCTAAAAACTGAAGGAGAATATCTCATCGAAGATGCTATTCGGCATCTTTCTTCTATGGCCCCTGACGGTACAGCAGATTTAGTTATGGACCTCCAAAATTTGTTAAGGCAGCAAGGATTGAAATGCGATGGGCTGGTCGATGCCGGAGCGCAAAAAGATGCTCTCTATACTTCCAAAAATCTGCGAAAGTTAATTCTCGAACGAGCAATGACTTCCGGGCGCTCCCGACAGGAGCGATACTGCGATGCATCTAACCTTTTGGAGGTTGCCGAAGCCATTGACGATGAGGGCTTGGCCTGCGATGCTCTCGATGTTATGCAGGGCATTGCTACTCAGAATCCTGACAGCAAAGAGTGCGAAGATTTTCTTAGCCTATTAGAAAATGATAACAATGTATCGACCGGATGGAGTGGAGAGGAGCTAGTAAACGCCAGAATTTCTTTGCTCATGCACAAGGGAAATTGCGCCAAAGCTGCTACTTTACTCGAGGGATTAGCCCATCAAGAACTTAGCAAGGATACTCCTTGGGCTATGGAGGAGGTTCAAAACATCCTCGAGGAAATCCAGCGACTTGGCGTCGAGGATATGCCCTCACCAAAACTTCTTCATAGGATTCGGGCCTTCGCACAAACAAAAGGAGAAGACCTCTCAAGCAAGCAAAACCTCGCATCCTCTGTGTCTGGAACCATCCTTTTTCTAGGCGGAAATGAAACGCAAAAAAAATATGTTGATGTCATCAAAGCAAATATCAAAAAGGACTACCCGTCTGTCTCCTTGGAATTTCGTTTCCTCGGTTGGGGTTCCAACTGGGGCCGACATCTTCAAAACCTGGAACTAGATTTCCAGAAGGCCGATGCTTTTGTATTAATGCGTTTTATGCGCACTATGTGCGGTCGCCAACTTCGCCGTAAAGCTAGCGACTTAAATATCCCCTGGATTGCATGCACCGGAAGTGGAAAAGATTCTCTAGAACGATCGATTCGGAGAGCTATCGCCACCCTGCCAGAAAAAAAACCAGCCCCCCTTAAAGAAAAGGAGGCCGGGTGCTGAACGAAGAAAAAACTACTTAGCCAAGCTGCGGACATGCGCCACGATGCCATTGAGGACATCTTCTTTGCCTTCTAGCTGTGGGTTGGGCGGCATCAATGGGCTCTTGCCGACCGCGGCGCCACCTTTCATGATGATTTCACGCAAGTAGTTGTCGTCCACCGAGTCTTGCCAGGCTTTGTCCGCCAGGTTGCGCGGCTTGGGATTGAGGGCAGCAGCAGCCGCGCCGTCGCCGTGCCCCTCCTTGCCGTGACAGGAAGCACAGGTGGTTTCAAAGTAAGCGGCTCCAGCGGCTAAATCCATCGGTGCCGACGGCTCAGCGGCGGGTGCCGTCGCCGTTGTGGAGGCGGGGCTATCGGAGGAGCCGCAGGCCGCAAGCGGCAACAGGGCCAACATAGGAAGGAGGGTGCGAAGGTTCATGGTGGGGGATTCTAAGCCTTTTCCGCATTAACGGAAGCCTGCTTTCCGCGCCCAAGAAGGAGGGGCCGCGGCAAAATCCATGGCTTCCTTCAAGGTGGGATGCGGCAACCGCAAAAAACGCGCATGCAAAGCAATGGAGCGAGCGGCCAGGGCTTGCTTATCTCCATATTTCAAATCCCCGGCCAACACCAAACCTGCCTGCGCACAAGCCACTCGTAGTTGATGGGCACGTCCGGTTTGCGGACGCAACTCCAACAAGGTACCTGCTTCACCTTGGGCCAAAACACGCCAGTGGGTGATGGCTTCTTTAGCCCCGTCGCGTTGGCCCACCAACACGCGGTTGCGCTCTCGATCCTTCCACAACCACTGCTTCCAAGTGCCATGGTTCGCTGAATCCGCCGGCAAGCACCGCCGACTCCATCCCCAATAAACTTTTTCCACCGCATGTTGTTGCCAAGCTGCCGACAACCGCGACGCCGCTTTGCTGGTTCGTGCAAAAACCACAACCCCTGAAACCGGGCGGTCCAATCGATGCACCACACCCAAAAAAACTTCACCCGGCTTGGCGTATTTTTCTTTCACCCAGGCCTTGGCTTCGTCCAACAAGGAAAAATCTTCGCTGGCATCGGGCACCATCGGTTGACATGCAGGTTTTTCCACCACCAACAAATGGTTGTCGGCATAAACCACTTGCAAACTCATGCCTGGCCGCGACTCCAGCGCGCACAAAAACCACAGGGCAACCGCCGGTGTCCATCGCCCTCGGGCAACCAAAGCTCCCCGCTTTCCACCTGGCCGCCTACAAAATCTTGCAACATGTTGTCGAAAGCGAGAGGGGAAAAACCAATGGCATAGGTGGATAAAACCAAAAAACTGTCCTCCTGAGGAGCCAAAAGTTGGCGACAAGCTTCGAGCAAGGGGGCAATGCCACTTTCAAACTGCCACTTTTCCCCTTTGGGCCCACGACCATAGTGGGGTGGGTCAAGCAAAATGCCGTGATATCGTTTTTGACGGCGCACTTCGCGCTGCACAAACTTCGACGCATCTTCTAGCAGCCAGCGCACGCTGTCGGACGGCAATTGATTGGCCTGAGCATTGGCAGCCGCCCAATCCACAGAGGCCTTAGAGGCATCCAAGTGGGTCACAAACCAACCGCGTTGGGCAGCCAACACCGAAGCTGCGCCGGTATAACCAAACAAATTCAACAGCTGGGGGCGCTCCCCACTCAATTCCTTAGCTAAACCTTGCCGTCGATTCTCCACCCATTGCCAATTGCTCGCTTGCTCTGGAAATAAACCAACATGCTTGAATGGGGTGGGATGAATCCGCAGTTTTGCCCCCATAACCTCCATATCCCAATGCAAGGGCAGGCGAGAATCGCGCTTTTTCCAGCGTCCACCGCGATCATTTTCACGAATAAAGCAAAAATCCGCCTGTTGCCAAGCCGTCTTTTCCAACCGCGGTCGCCACAGAGCTTGTGGATCGGGCCGCCGCAAAACATAATCGCCAAATCGCTCCAATTTTTCACCATGCCCGGAATCGAGCAAGGCATAGTTGGGCAAACCAGGGAAAGCAAAGGCGTCCATTGCCGCCAAGGATAACGGGATTCCTGGCTGTCGGTGAGGGAGCACGACGCTACCTTTATGGCACGCCCGACTTCTCGGGCCCCCATGGTCCCATGACAACTCTCTTTGTAGCGAAGGAAAGCCGAGACGGCGAAACCCGCGTCGCCGCCACTCCCGAAACCGTCGGCCGTTACTGCAAGCGCGGCTTTCAAGTGCTGGTGCAAGCTGGTGCTGGAGAAGCCGCCTTCTTCGCCGACCAAGAATACACAGAGGCTGGCGCCGAAATCGTTGCGGATTTTGCCACCGGATGCGCTGCCGCCAACCTTCTCCTGAAAGTGGCTCGTCCCACCCTGGAAGAAGTAGAAAAAATGAAAAAGGGAACTCTCTTAGTTTCCTTTTTGCAAGCCGCGCAAGATCCCGATCCCGCACGCGCGCTGTTAGCACAAGGCGTAGATTGTTTTGCTATGGAGTTGGTGCCTCGCACAACTTTGGCGCAAAAGATGGACGCCTTATCCTCTCAAGCCAACATCGCCGGTTACAAAGCCGTCTTGCTTGCCGCCTGTGAGCTTGGGCGTTACTTCCCACTGTTGATGACCGCCGCAGGCACGGTCAAACCTGCACGCGTGGTTATTTTTGGCGTTGGCGTGGCAGGCTTGCAAGCCATCGCCACCGCCAAACGATTAGGCGCCATCGTTGAGGCCACCGACATCCGTCCAGAGGTTAAAGAACAAGTGGAATCTTTGGGCGGCAAGTTTATTGAAGTCGCTCCCGATGAAGGCGCAGAAGAAGCCAGCGTCTACGCCAAAGAAGCTTCTGAAGACTACAAGCGTCGCCAGGCGGAAGCTGTTTCTGCCAGTGTCGCCCAGGCCGATGTCGTCATTACCACCGCCCAAGTGCCAGGCAAACGCGCGCCTTTATTGGTGCCCGATTCCATGATTGCACAAATGAAATCGGGCGCGGTGTTGGTCGACCTTGCCGTCGAGCAAGGAGGCAATGTCGAAGGCAGCGAAGTTGGCAAAACCGTGCAGCGCCATGGTGCCTTCATCATTGGCACCCCCAACCTTCCGGCCACCGTTCCCGTCCACGCTTCGGAGTTGTACGCACGCAACATCCAACATGTAGTGGATCACATCGTTCCCAGCAAAGAAAACGACGCGCTGGAACTCAAACTCGATCTGGAAGACGAAATCATTGCCGGCTCTATCGCCATGCTCGGCGGCGAAGTGCGTCACCCCCTCACTGCTCAAGCCCTCAACCCGGAACCCGCGCAGTCATGACCCTCCTCCTCATGCTCTTTGTGTTCATGCTGGCGATTGCCGTCGGCAACGAACTCATCTCCAAGGTGCCACCCACCTTGCACACACCGCTGATGTCCGGTGCCAACGCCATTTCCGGCATCACCATTGTGGGTGCTTTGATGTGCGCACAATTCACCGACGGCTTGGTCTCCCAAATCCTCGGCGTGGTGGCGATTGCTTTGGCTACCATCAATGTCGTCGGCGGCTTCATGGTGACCGACCGCATGCTTGGCATGTTCGCCTCCAAGAAAAAATCCAAGGAGAAGTAAGTCATGGAAGGATTCCAACTCTCTGGATTGTTGTACTTGGTGGCTACCGCCCTGTTTATTCTGGGCATCAAACGCCTATCCAAAGTACGCACCGCCCGCTCCGGCAACCAACTCGCCGCCGTCGGCATGCTGCTTGCGGTGGTGGTTACTTTGGTCGCTCCCGAAGGCCAGGTGCAATTAAGTTGGACTACGGTCCTCCTCGGTCTCGCCATTGGCGCGGGGCTTGGCGCAGTGATGGCCAAGCGCGTGAAAATGACGGGCATGCCGGAAATGGTCGCCCTGCTCAATGGATTTGGCGGCTTGGCCTCCACGGTGGTTGCTCTGGCTGAATTCTGGGGTCGCTATGAGATGCACCATGGTGATTTCGTGGGCCCCAACTCCCCTGCCGATGTCAGCAACATTCTGCTTGGTGGCGACATTTGGGCGGTGGCCATTGTGCTTTCTGTTCTCATCGGCACTGTCACCTTCACCGGCTCGCTGATGGCCATGGGCAAGTTGTCGGGCAAAATCTCCGGCAACCCAGTGTTGCTACCGGGCCGCCATTTGCTCACCGCCATTTTGTTGTTGGGTGGATTGGCCGCCGGTTTTTACGGCGTCTTTGCCGCGGAAGGCAGCATGGCCACCACTTTGTTGTTCACCCTTTGCGGTGCTGCCGCCATTTTCGGTGTCACTTCGGTTCTTCCCATCGGTGGCGCCGACATGCCGGTGGTGGTGTCTTTGCTTAACAGCTACTCGGGCTTGGCCGCCTCGATGGCCGGCTTTGTCATTGGCAACTCCCTGCTGATTGTGGCCGGTGCTTTGGTTGGCGCCAGTGGCCTCATCCTCACCATGGTGATGTGCAAAGCCATGAACCGATCCTTGGCCAATGTTTTGGTGGGTGGCTTCGGAGAATCGTCCTCTGGCGGCGGCGGCGGTGGTGGCGGCGCCGACGAATACACAGGCGTCAAATCAGCTGGCCCCGAAGAAGCGGCCATGATTTTGGAGTCGGCGGCCTCCGTCATCTTTGTTCCTGGCTATGGCATGGCGGTGGCGCAAGCGCAACATGTGGTGAAGGAGCTCGGCGAAGAGATGGAACGACGCGGTGCCGAAGTGCGCTATGCCATTCATCCAGTCGCCGGCCGCATGCCGGGCCACATGAATGTGTTGCTGGCCGAAGCCGATGTTCCATATGAACAACTGTGGGAATTGGAGCGCATCAACGGCGAGTTCAAAACCACCGATGTCACTGTCATTATCGGCGCCAACGACGTCGTCAATCCCGACGCCATCGAAAACCCGCAAAGCCCCATCGCCGGCATGCCCATTTTGAATGCGCATGAGTCGGGCACGGTGCTCATGATCAAGCGCTCCTTATCGGCCGGTTACGCGGGCATCAAAAACCCCTTGTTCGAACGCGACAACACCTTCATGTGTTTCGGCGACGGCAAGGGCTTTTTGGTCGATGTGTTGTCGGAATTAAAGGAGTCTTAAATGCCTCCTTTTTTGGCCACCGCCTTGGGTGCTGTGCGCATCTTGTTGGCGGTGGCCTTTGCCATCCTCGGCATCCCCTTGGCCTTGTTGGTGGTACTGTTGTCGCTAGGCAGCACCCACCGACGCGCCCGCCTCGGCGGTTACGGAGTGTTTTTGTGGAGCAAGCTCACCCGGCGCGCCCTTGGTATCCACGTCCAGGTGCAAGGCACCCCCCCGCCCCCCGGCAGTTTTGTTATCGCCAATCACGTTTCGCATTTCGACATTTTGGTTTTGACCAGTTTGTATCCCACAAGTTTGGTGGCAAAAAAAGAAATTCTCAGCTGGCCGCTGATTGGTCAGTTGGCTTGGCTGATTGGCACCGTCTTTGTCGACCGCCAAAATCGCGACGCCACCGCCAGCGTGGCTGAGCATATGCGCGGCTATTTGGCAGCTGGCGCCACCATTACTTTGTTTCCGGAGGGAACTTGCGGCGACGGCCAAAAGATCCTCCCCTTCAAACGCTCTTTGTTTTCCGTGCCTGCCGATTTGCAACGCCCCACCTATCCGGTAGCTCTCTGCTATCCCGATCCCGCCGCCGCCTGGTGCGATGACACCCCCTTTGCCCTGCATATGTTTCGTCTCCTTTGCCAGCCCCAACAACGGGCAGTAGTGGTCTTTGGTGCGCCGATTGCGCCAGGATTGCCTCGCAAAGAGCTCGCCTTCGCCGCCCAGGCAAAAGTTGAGGAACTGTTTGCGCAAGCGCGGCACTAAGCTAGCACCATGACAAAATCTCTTTGGTTGCTCCCCATCCTTCTTTGCAGTCTGTTGGCTTGCGCTGGCTCCTCCACCTCCCAGGCTAAATCCTCCACCCCACCTGCCCCTGTGGACATCCTCAATTTCTCCGTACTCTCCAGTAAAGTCGCCGGTGGTGGCGCGGTTTCCGCCGCCCAGGTGGCTGAGCTGCCAGCCAAAGGCTACACCACCATCATCAACTTGCAGTTCCCTACTGAAGATGGGGTGGCCGCGGAAATTGCCGCCGCCCAAAACGCGGGGTTGCAATATGTATCCATTCCGGTCGACAGCTCCAGCTTCACCTATGAGGATGGCAAACAAGTGGCCGATGCCATTGCCGCCAGCGAAGGCCATGTGCTCTTGCATTGCCGCAGCGGTGGTCGGGTTTCGGCGGTATGGGCCATCAGCCGCGCCATTGAAGAGGGTTTGAGTCCGGAAGAGGCTGCTCGGGTCGCTGCTGAGGAGGGCTGCCGCCCCATCCCCGAGTCCATGGTGGAGCGGGTGCGGAGCGAGGTCGCTGACCACTAGGCAGCGGAAGCCAAGGCGGGCGCAAAAAAGGGGCAAATTCGCACAAACTTTCACATTGTTGAAGCGTATATTCATAATGTGAAAGGGATTGGCCCTGTCGCCCCATGTCTGACGCATCCACACCCGCCCTTGAGGTCTTCCAAGCCCTCAGCCACCCAGAGCAAGAACTGGCCCTGCAGCTGGTCTTGTGCTCGGGGTCGCTGAAGGAGCTGGCCCGAAGGCATCAGGTGAGTTACCCCACCATCCGCCATCGGCTCAACAAGCTCATCCACAAGCTGGAGGCTATGCGGGCGCAACAGCCCCGCGATCCCATGGCGGAGATGCTGGCGGATTTGGTGGAAAAGGGAGAGATGACGGCCGGAGCCGGACGCAAAGCCCTACGCATCCATCGCCAAACTCTGCAACAACTCCAAAGCCAACATCATGATGCACCTTCTACTTCAGAACACAACCCCCTGGTTTAGCGAGCACACCGGTATCTTGCTCGGCAGTTTTGGCGGTGCCGGGCTTGGCGCCCTCGGCGCCATTTTGGGCGTCACCGCTGGAATACTGCTGCCCCAAGGTCGGGGGCGCACCTGGCTACTCGGCACCGTTCTGAGCGTCACCACCCTGGGCGTGCTCTGCTTCCTCACCGGCCTTCTCGCTCTGTGGCAGGACCAGCCCTATGCGGTTTGGTTTCCCCTGCTCCTACTCGGCGGACTTGCGGGAGGGGTGTTCGGTGGCCTCTATCCCACCTTCAAGTGCCGCCTCCGAGAAGCGGAACAGCGGCGCTTAGAAGCCGACGCTTTACGTCGTTCTTAACCCAACATCTTTGACTTGGGAGGACGAGGTTTTGTGGGGCGGAGGAGGGAAAGGAAGGTCTTAGTAAAAGGTGACCGCGTGGGCATTGCTGTCGTAGAAGACGCTGTTTTGGTCGTGGGCCAACAGCTCAAAGTAGATGGTAAGCCCCAAGGCGCTGGTCGGTACCGGTGCGGAGGTGAAACTTCTGGTGCCATTGGTGGCGTTGACACCGGTGTCCATTAGGGTGGCAGGGCTGGTGGTGGGTCCGGTGAGGTCCATGGAGTTTTCGCCCAAACCGTCCCAGCGATTGCGAACAAAGACATCGGATTCCGCGTTTATAGGCGCGCAGCCAATTGATCCCAAAGTTGCAGACGTGCTTGCAAGGAGGCTTGAGCTGCGGCAAAGGCCTCCTTCCATAATCCAGGGTTATCTCCACAAAGCCTTTGCACCACCTGCTTTGCCTGCGGACCATGTTCTTCAGAATCCAAACCGATATGCCGTTCCAAATAGTAAAGCAGCGTTTTCCAGTTGCTGGGGGCCTGCTCTGATAGCTGCTCCACAATCTTCTGAAACATCAAGGGAACGGCTTCTTCGCGGCCGTAGGCAAAAGCAGCGGCAATTTTGTGCACATCCTTGCTGGCCACAATCTCCATCGTGGTCGACACAAAACTGTCAACTCCCCGGGGAATGGCACATGCCGCCAAGGCTTTTGAAACGCAT
>JAJRZS010000048.1 GCA_024275135.1 Planctomycetota bacterium
TACCTGCGCTTACTCTTATCTATTGTTTCGTTGACAACATGGCCTTCATTTCTGGTAACGAATCCAATCGAGGAGTTCGGAAAGGATTCGAGGGCTGGTTGGATAGATGGGTGCTTCCCCGTGGTAAATTGGATTGCACTGCTTCTGACTTGTATGGAGCCAGGTGTGCAATCGTCCATACCATGACTTCTCATTCATCGCTGAGTGATAGCGGAAAGGCTAGGAAAGTGATGTATTCGTACACCAAGGTCGGTCACGAAGCTCTCAAACTTAAATGCGCGGATCAGGCAGATGGGCTAGTCGTTGTGAATCTTGATGATCTTTATGAGGAAGTCAAAATGGGTACGACTGAGTTTTTCGCTCTTTGTGATTCTGATTCTACTTTGCGGAGCCAAGTTCTTGAAAAAGCGGGCAAGATTTATACAACAAGTCCCATGGTGTTTCCTGCGCTAGATGATAATGAAGCCAGCTAACCAGATGAGATGAGAAGGCCGATCTCCGGTCGACGCAGTATCCTCGGAAGGATCTGCAAAAAATCAAGCGTGCTCGTGTGGCACAAAACGGAGATCGACCATGAAACAGATTAGCACAAATCTCACTTCACTCAGCATTGGTTTGTACATTGGCGACAAACGCAGCGTAGCTGTGGTTTTGAGCCCCGAGGGGCACGTGCTGGAAGAACTCAAAGTGGCAAGTACGCAAGCCGGCCTTACTGCAGCTTTTGCGCACCGTCCAGCATGTCGGATTGCATTGGAAGTGGGTACCCACAGTCCTTGGATGAACGAGACTCTTCAAGGTTTTGGCCATGAGGTTTTTGTTGCAAATCCTCGCAAGGTGCGTCTCATAAGCCACAGTCGCAATAAGACAGACCGTATGGACGCAGAGTGCCTTGCGCGCCTGGCACGCTTAGACCCCAAACTTCTTTATCCGATTCAACATCGGAAATCTGAAGCGCGAAATCATTTAATGTTTCTTCGAGCAAGAGATGCTGTTGTTGCATCGCGCACCAAACTAGTCAATCATTGTCGCACACAGGTCAAAGTCAGCGGAAACCGCCTGCCCGCAATCTCGACACCAGCGTTTGCGAAAAAGGCCTATGCCTTGTTGCCAGAGCACTTGCATGCAGTCCTCGATCCATTACTCCAGCAAATCGAAATGCATACGCAAACGATTCGCGGCTACGACAAGGAAATCGAGCGACTATGTAATGATGTATATCCATAGACAGCACGACTTCGGCAAGTGCCAGGCGTCGGCCCTTTGACCGCACTCTGTTTCGTGCTGACTTTAGAAACACCTCAGCGGTTTAAGAAATCAAGAGATGTAGGGGCCTACTTGGGGATGACCCCACGTCGTCATGAATCGGGTGCTTCTGCGCCGGAGATGCGCATTACGAAAGCGGGTGACAAAACTTTGCGTCGTCTTCTGGTGAGTTGCGCGCAATACATTCTTGGTCCCTTCGGTCCGGACACAGATTTACGACGCTGGGGTTTGGAGCTCGCTTCACGTGGTGGTAAGAATGCGAAGAAGAGAGCGATTGTGGCTACGGCACGAAAGCTATCGTCTCTCCTTTTTGGTTTATGGAAATCACCGCGGGAGTACAAGCCGTTGAAAGATGTCGGTGCATCTAAAGTGGCATAATTAAGCATGAATCATCGAATACGAACCAATGTCGAGTCAACTGCCCGGTCCGGGCGACTGCGATGCAACGCGTGGGCCCATTCATTTGAGGCCGTTAACCAGATAGCAGCGCCCGATCGGACGGACCTCAACTTGCACCGATTCCAATTGGGAATCATTAAGAGTGCGCATGGAAGCCTGGCGGGGGCCCGACATTTTTCGTACTTGATTCGCCTAGTCTCACTTGACAGGAGTAAACTTCTCATGGAAGCCGTTGCAGACAGACCTTCGTTTCGCTTCGCTACACTGCGGCTGCTGAACGGCAAACCCGTTATACGGGAAGGTGGGAGAGCTTTTCGCTCTGCGTGTGGTCTTCCATAGAGAACCATTCGGTTGAGACGCATCACGCGGGCAGATCATGCGGCTCAAACGAAAGTTCTCCGGAATCAGTTAGAAACTTATTGTCCCAACAAGTTTGGCGGTATCGATGGACCCATCCCCGTTGAAATCTTCAAGTAATAAAAATTCTTCGTGTCCTAGATTCATCAAGATGGAGTTCTGGGAAAGGCCCAGCCAGTGGTCGACTCCAGTTAACGTCGTTTTGGCCTCGTCCCACAGCGGGCCAGAAAGCATCCCTTGGAAATTAAGTAACTCGGGTACTTGAATGCTGGACGCTACCATTTGACTGGCTCCCGTTAGTTTGTTGACATACCAAATCTTTGCATTGGTGAAATCAAATAATGCAATCGAATTATTGAGTTCGGACATGTCCTGAACTGCTGTGACATCCCCAATCTCTGCCTGCTCAGCAAGCGTAGTAAAAACAAGAGTAGGAGCCGAGCCGTCCCAGCCAACATCGCATTGGATTAACAAACCTGTTCCTGCCACCAGGTTTCTTGCGGAGAAAAAAAGTTCCCGGGATCGCCCAGAGGTCATTTTTGTTGCTTCAACAGATGCTGGGAGTAGAGAGCTCAAGGTGTATTCCCAAGATTCAGTCTGCGTTGGAGTAATGCGCTTAATGAAGAGTTTGCCAGGGAGCATGGAGAACTTGAAAAGATTGATTCACCATTCCAAAAGCAGCGGATTCACCCATAAATTCTGTGGAATCTAAACGATCTCTTGGGACAACGTCAGATTCAGCCTCGCCCGATATCTCAGGGTTGGCCTTAATCGCCTCAATCGCGCAGCACAAAAATTTGGCCTGGGTCTCATTATGCAGCCCTTTCTTCGGCATCAGTTCCAGTGTGTCCATTCAGGGCATGTGTTGCCTCGTGAATCATCACACCTGCAACATTAGCAATGTCACCAACTGTTGGAGAACACATCGTGTTGTCAGGAAGGTGCCCCTTTAAACCTTTCAAATTAATATTAATGCTCGGTTCCGAGCCATCCAGGTGGTTATTTTTTACTCTAGAGCCTTCTGAAGTGGTGCCATCAAAAATTCGGATATGGGTTCACAACCATAGACCAATCGTCACTTTTTCCAGATTTCGACTTAGTGCTCTCGACGCAGAAATCATTGCCGTCGACCATTTCATTGAGCTTATCCATAATATGGTCTAAATCAAGGTCGTCGCTAAGTACGCTGCTAGCCCCTCCCTCCTCGCCGCCACCGGCCTCGTCACACCCGGCGATAACCTCTTGTGCAAAATCCCTAGCTTTTCTAAGCAAAGATTCAAGTTTACTGTACTCGTAGTCTGGCTCTTGAGGACCAGTGTCGAGTCGCTCGGTAGGATCAAAAATATCTTTTCCATCAATATTTAGGGAGGACCCTGCAATCAGGGTAGCAGTAGTCAGAATGACTCCAAGAAGAATAGGACCGGGACGTTTCATGCTATGTGTAGAGTAAAGGAATTTGAACACTAGTGTGCTCCAAGTCGGTGGATAGTATGGCATTGACCTTTGGTTACCACAAAATGTTTGTTTATCAAAAGAATTTTCGCATCTATCCTGGGGTCCGTATAACCAGCCGTTGCACCAGACCTTCTCCCGCTTCGCTACACTACGGCTGCTGAACGGCAAACCCGTTATGCAGGCTTCTCCCACTTATAGGACGGTGATCGTGGCGAGGCACTCCAATCAATAATAGGAGGGTAACGGCCGTTACGGATAGTTTGATTTTGATAGACTGAGGCCTTGGATTTCAAAACCATCTATGCCGTATTAGCCCTGGCCTTGTGGCCTTCTAGCCTTTTGGCTCAGGGAAATCACGATTGTTATTCTTATAAGCTTACAGCTGGGATGTGCAATCCTCCTGAGTGTGGAACCTTGGAGCTTGAAATCTCGAAGGGGGTGTCCCCAACCCAAGAACAGCAGCAAATGATTGATGATGCCTTGGCAAAAATCGCGGCCTGGGAGTCCGCATGCTCTCCTCCAGGAGTTCCTGTGCAGTTTGTAGCAGGGCAGTCAACAAGACCAGTTAGTGAGATTCTCACGCAGTACAAAAATAATATTTGCATTGAGTCAAAAGCAAATACGGGTGAGGATGCTACAACTTCACTGGAGGCTGGATTCTTCCCAGATTCTTCAGGTCTCGGGTTCCATGTAATCAGTGGGTTTGGCACCAATTTGAACCCCGCACTTTTTGGTCCGAATGACCTGGGAGTAGATCCCTGCATTCAGCTGGCGTTGGTCTTGGTTCATGGGGCATATCATTTAGAGAATCCAACCAAATGGGATGATGACCTTAACGCCGCGGAGCGCGCAGCTCATGACTTTAGTATGGGTTGGTATTGCGCTATTGCTGATTGTGAATCAGACGCTAGCGTCAAAGCCAATATTTGCAAGTACTGGTCCAAGCTATCAGGGCGTTTGCTCGGGGATCCGTATTGTTTCCCTCCATATGATTGCCCGCACTGCCCGCCGACCATTGCCGGCGTGGCATGGGGAGTTCATCCATAATATTGTGCAATACCGTCTCTGGCTTATGCACAGTTCTTGCCAGTCCGCAGGAAGCACCTTCATTGGTTTCCATGCATTACATCGAAGGCTTTAAGGGAACGTTTGGTTCCAATGCCCAGGCAGTATCTCTTTTTGTTACGCCGAAGTCTGGGTTCTTGGATGCTGGGTTTGCTGGGGGATTCCCGCAAAGAGGTGTTTTACTAACCGACTTGAATCAAGACGGCAATCCGGACTCTATTCTGGAATTCCTTGGAGCCTCCCAATGAATAATAGCTTTTTATTTTCAACATCCAATGGTCGGAGGGAGCATAGACTGACTCTTTGGGTCGGTCGCATGCCTGTGTCGTTGTTGTTGGGTTTGTTTATAGGATCTTGCCAAATCGTTTCTCAAACGAATGACGGGTATCCACTCAAATCATCTTCAGGCACCATTGTGGAAGGAGTGATCATCACATTCAGGAATGTTGAGGTAAAAGGGAATATTGTTCAGGGCGATGTCATTGCGAAGAACATTGGCGACAGTTCGATTGAGTATGGCATCTTTGATCAGCACCCTATTTTTCACGTGAAGTTGAATGAGACGGACCATGTAGTGAGACCTCACCCCCTTAGGCCGGATATTAGAGCACTTTGGGGTGGAGGTTCTGAGGAATACGCAGAGTTGAACCCAGGAGATTCCACTTCTGGCCGATTTCTTATCAAGGGAGCAGTCGATAAGGTTTGGTTCGGATTTAGAGTGCGCCGAGAGCCCATTATCGAGGAGGTGCTGTGGGCAGGCCCGTTAAGCAGTGGAGAGGTTCGCTCAACGGCATTCGTTTCCGGAAAAGGTAAATGATGCAGCATAATTACCGTTCGGCGGACTAAATGAGGCACATCAGATATTGGATGAATAATAGGAAGATGGCATTGGTGCAAAAACGGCAGTGGGCTGATACTTGACCTTGAAAATTTGGACGTTAACATGAACAGTCATGAACAAAATCATAGCTATACTCCTCAGTGTTGCGCTTGCCGTAATGCTGGTTTCCACTTCACAAGTCAACGCGGCTTCACCCTCTGGAAGCGTTCGGCTTACAGGCGGTTGGACTGTCGCAGACAATGGCGCCAAGACTGTCGTTAACCCGACAAGCAAGACTGGGCTAGGAACCGTATCAAGCGATGGGAAGGATACTTCAATTCGCGTTCGTGTAAAAAATGCAAATGGTGATGTCGTGTCTGACTCCATTCTCGCGGGCACCGAGGATAATCCTGACTCCACAGTGATTGAAGTTCCTGCTGGCGGTAGCGTTGAGGTGACTGATGTCAAGCCCAATGGAGATGAGGGTAATGACGCAGGCACAGATGGCGCTTCGGGTGACTACGATATTACTTTTTCGTAAGCGCTTTCCCATAAATGTACATCCTGGGCGACACAAGTCGGCCCAGGATGCATTGCTAAGGGATGATAATGAGTGATAGTCGATTCCAGAAGTTCATTCTCCTAATAGGGGTAATGCTCTTTTGTTGTGCCTGGTGGCTTCTAGCAGGTGAAAATTCACAAATGGAGCGGACTTTGGGTCCTGAGAACATTCAGCAGGGTTCTTCCAGCGTGTTAAGCGAATCCTCGTCATATGAACCAGAGCTTGTTCGGCGAGATAGGAAGAATACTAATGGTGAATCTCTCCCGGATCTCCCGGTTCAAGTTCATTTTCTTACTAGCAGGCCTTCTCAGCTTGAAGGGCTAGTGACTTCGCTGACAGGGATGGAGTACCGGATTGGGGATTGGCAAACTGGGGCAGGTGAAGGAGTATTGCAACTTCCAGCGGGTGGTTACAAAATCCAACTTGCACATGGATATAGGGCTAGGCCAGCATCCTTTTCTAGCCCTGGCGGAGTCGTCGAAATAACCTGTATTCAGCCATGGGATGGCTCAGTTCATCTGAATAACGCCGGCGCGCCTGTTGCTGGGGCAACATTTCTTGCCAAACTCTCAGGTCCAAGCTCTGACTGGGAAATTGTCGGGACCACTGACCCATATGGCACTGTGATTGTAAGCTTGCCAATGGGAATTGTTCATCTTGCAGCGGTCGTTCCAGGTGAGGCGTTCAAGTTCTTCTTGGATCTAGACACAAGAAAGTTTACCCGTCCTCGGTTGAGTTTAAGTCTCGATCAGTTGGTTGAGACAGAGGTGGTGTTCATTGACAGCAATTCATTAGCCCCGATTTCTTCTGCATGGCTTGGACTTGGCCCTCTACGAATTGCTCAGGCAGATAATGAGGGCAAGCTCTACCTCCTTACTCCTAAGGGTGAATGGCCTTACTGTTTTGCAAAGGCTCCCTTGTATAAGGACAAGGGGGAACTTGCCAATGGGGGAGGGCAGTTTGAGAATGTAGTTGCAATCGATTTATCCCCAAAGGAGTCGCCGACTTTAGTGGTTGAAACCGCAGAGGGAAGGGCTGTGGCAGGGGCCCATGTCTTATTTAGCATCGCCCCAGACCGCATTGAGTGGGAAGGTGTTACAGATGCAAAAGGCAGGATCTTTGCTCCCCAAAGATTATTCGGCGCAGGACAGATTCTTGCCTGGCACTCGAATTACGGTGTGGCACGCGCCCCGATTCTTGAGGCCATAGCAGCAGGTAGATTAACGATGGAGGAGACTCCGCCGCTGCTGATTGAACGGAGGGTTCGGGATTCGAACCCAGCACTTCAAGGTAATATTACCGCCAAGGCCTTTTCGTTGTGGGGAGAAGCCATCAAGATTCAATTCCTAGGCAATGGGAGGATTGCTGTTCCGGCTGCAGTTGGCGCTAGATTAATTAGCATTACTTATCCATCTGGGGAATCAGTTCTTCTGCGCAGGAGGCGGGATATGCAGGGGTTAGCGTCTTTGCTCCAGCCGGATCTTCTCGCTTTGTATACAGGGACGATTTCTGTCATAGAAAAACCTTCAAGCGACGTAAGTGGATTGGTGGAGGGGATGCCTCCTTGGTCTAGAGATGGAGATGTTCTTGAGATACAGCTGGTTCCTAGATCAGTTACATTTGACAATTACCGAAACTGGCCGAAACTAAAAGGTGATCGCCCAACCGAAGTGCATGGTTGGGTATGGGCCGACCCATCCGAAATATTTTCTGGCACAGTTTCTGCTGCAGGAAAGTTCCGAATCCCTAATGTTCCCAATGGGGAATACACCGTGAAGTACCGGAACATCTCTCGTGCTTCTAAGTCCAGCAGTATCCCCGGGGAAAATCTTTTTCATGTTCCAGGAGACGGTGATTTGGAGATTAAGTTTGATCCACAACCTCTTCTAGACCTTTCAATCGTATCGGGAAACAATATGGCTCCAGTTTCTGAGGGTTATCTGGAGTTCTCGGAGATGGGATATTGGGGGCCGGAGTCGTCAACCTTTGTGCCATTCAAGAGCGGTAAATTCAGGGATTTTCTACCAGCTGGGAAAAAGCACGCACGGTTGGTTGCCAACGGGTTCTTCCCTCAAGAGATTCCCTTGGATCCGTCTGATTTGGCAGCAACGTCGGTAAAAAGAACAATCCTGATGGCACCTGCTCCGGCTATGGTGCTGAGATTCCCAGAGGAGCTGGAAGGCGCGGGGGAAATAAAGGCTACTGTTGATTTTGGTCTTTTTCATCCAGTCGGTGGTTTCATGGTGCCCCTGGCTTCCTCTATACTAAACATTCAAAATGGCGTTGCGGAAATCATCGCCCCGTTCCCTGGCTGCGATGTTTGGCTTACCATTGAGACCGGACAACGTCTAGAGATTAGTCCACGAGAATTCAAGTTCGAACCAGGCACTGAACAATTTTTCCAACTGGAATAGATTGACAAGGGAGTATTTGAGTCAATTACTGAAGTCGAAATGCAATCTCCGGTTGCCCGAGATATCCCGCCGCCGAACCAGCCGTTGCACCAGACCAGCGCCCGCTGCGCGGGCTTGGCTGCTGAACGGCAAACCCGTTAGCCAGAGAAGAGAGTTTGTTTATGAATGAAGAACTACGCACGTTGCTCACCCTCGTTTCAATCTCATTGCCTGTTGGGCTTATCCTTGGTTTGATATCCAGGAAGAAATTCCCTGAGAGTTGCAAGAGATATACGAAATACTGTCTTGATGGGAAATGGCATATTTTTGCGTTGGGTGTTCTTGTCTTCGGGGCTCTGGCCGTCCTTTCGTTTCTTACCGGCAGGGTCTATTTCGGTTGGTTCTTTGTGGCTTTTGCCTGCTTTGAGATATGGGCCTTTTTCGCCTATGGTTTCAAGTCTTTGTCCGAGGAGATGGAGAAGCGAATTGATGATTCTGATCCAACTAAGCTTGTTCCATTTAAGTTTTGGAAGTAAGTTGCTCCTGGCTAACCAGATGAGATGAGAAGCCGATCTCCGGTCGGCGCAGTATCCTCGGAAGGATCTGAAAAAACAAGCATGCTCGAGGAGCTCAAAGTCGCAAGTACTTGGGCAGGCTTTGATTCCGCTTTCACCCATCGTCCTCAGTGCCTTGCGCGTCTTGCATGTTTGGATCCAAATCTCCTCTACCCGATCCAGCATCGGAAATCCCCTGCCCGCAATCTCGACACCGGCATTTGAGAATACGGCCTGATGGTCTCTGCGAAGTCGGGCAACGGGAGGAGGCCGTCCTTCAGCTGGACCTTCAACAGGTAGTTGGTGCCGGCTCCACCGCTTCGATGAGGCCATAGCAGCAGGTAGATTAACGATGGAGGAGACTCCGCTACTGCTGATTGAACGGAGGGTTCGGGATTCGACCCCAGCACTTCAAGGTAATATTACCGCCAAGGCCTTTTCGTTGTGGGGAGAAGCCATCAAGATTCAATTCCTAGGCAATGGGAGGATTGCTGTTCCGGCTGCAGTTGGCGCTAGAGTAATTAGCATTACTTATCCATCTGGGGAATCAGTTCTTCTGCGCAGGAGGCGGGATATGCAGGGGTTAGCGTGTTTGCTCCAGCCAGATCTTCTCGCTTTGTATACAGGGACGATTTCTGTCATTGAAAGACCTTCAAGCTACGTAAGTGGATTGGTGGAGGGGATGCTTCCATGTAGCTCTCGATCTACTACTTCAGCAAATCCAAATGCATACAAAAACCATCCGCAGCTATGACAAAGAAATCGAGCGACTATGCAATGATGTGTACCCAGAGTCAGGGCCTGCCTGGGGATGACCCCATGTCGTCATGAATCGGGCATAAGCTTTCTTTTCAATTGGGCATGTTCTTCGAGCAGCTGCTTCAATTCTTTGGCTTGGCTGACATCCATATCACCGTAGGTTTTCTTCCAGCGGCCGAAAGTCGCACCATTAATGGCGTGTTTGCGACAGACTTCGTTGACCAACAGCTCACCCTTCGCTTTTTTTCTTTCGGTCTACGCCATCTGCAACCTAACTGGAAATGCGGTTTATTGGAGTGTGTCCCCAGGCAATAGAATCAAGCCGTTGGCGGAAAAAATCTTGGTAAAAGGTTGATGAGAAGCCACGTGGGATTACAATGCTTTTCTACTTCGGTAGTTGAGCTTGCACTCAACAACCACTCAACAACCACTCAACATGATTGGAAAAGTACTTGTGCTTTTGCTAGCGTCGTTGCCTTTAGATCGTTGCTTTGGAGTAGAAACGAGTAGACCTATAGGCTTTATTCCAACTTTTACCGCGTTCTTTCTGCTTTCGGTGCAGGCTTTTTCGCAGCATTCCCTAAGTGTCCGAGTTCTTGACAGTAACACCGAACAACCAATCGCTTTTGCTGCGGTTATCGATGCAGCTAGCGGAGAAGTCGTGACTACCGATTCCCAAGGCGAGGCAGATTTTCTTTCATCCTTTCCAGGTTCTCAGGAAATTAGATTAAAGATTCAAGCAGCGGGCTACGGGACTCAATACCGCGAGTTTATTTCTCCTGGTGGTGGCTATGCTGCACATATTTTCTATGAAGTGTTCATTTCATCGGATAATCAATTTGTGAGTCCTCCAATTGGAGCATCTGGTCTCACAAAGGCCTATTCACACCATACCAATCAAATGGTTGCTTTGACGGATAACGATCCTGCCCAAACATATCTCCAGGATTTTTCTATTCAAATCCTTCCGAACACTTTTTCTGTGGCGAGGAGAATAGGATTCACGGCAATAAATGAAAGCGCATGGAATAACTATAAAGTACAGGAAGAGCTAGGCAGTTCGGCTTGGATTTCTGCACAGTTCGAGATACAAATTTTAGACTCTTTGGGGCAGCCAATTCCTTCCCCGGCATTTTTTCACCCCATCCGTCTTGAAATGGACCCCGGTGTTGTTTTTTTTGCCGGTGCCCTGTCTGGTCTCACTGCGGAATGTTATCGATTTGACGAAGTTGATGAGTCTTGGACAACAGACGGCATCCTCGGTTCCGGAATCACACCCCAGGGCAAGCTATGGGTTGAGATTGAGAAGAGTTCTCTTTTCTCAATTTTTCTATATGAGCCAGTCTACTCGATGGGGGATTGTACAACCAGTACATATAATGTAGATTGGGCCCCCTCAGACGGTGCACCATTGTCCTGCGAAGTTTTAATTTGCCCTTCATCTGGGCCAGGAGGCACCCAAGGCTCCATGAGTGTCGATGAAGAGGTTGAATTGGAGACTAGCTTCAGTGGTGATGTTGCAGGTGAATTGAGTGGACCACTCAAGCTCCTTGGTTTTTATGTGACTGGAAATGTTGGTGGTTCGTATACAGCAAAAAAGAGAACCAAGCGCAAAAAAGACGTAAGCGTCGGATCGTTCCCCGGGAAGAAAGGAAAGCTTTGTATCCGAACTTATGGTCTGGACGTTGTTGTCAAAGAAGACTGTCTTATCAATAGGGATGGCCAATGGTTAACTTTAACAACTGAAATAAGCCGGACGCCAGTGGAGACCGGTGTTATTGTAAACACTTCAGAACTTACTGACTGCCCATAGCCCAGCATTGGGCTTTTGCTTGCTTGTAAGTGTTTCGACTTGCGATGAGAGTTGATTCCAAAATGTCTAGCCCTGCCTGCCCTGGTTTTGCAGACCCCTTGGTTGGCCACTCCCGTGGGGGAATGATGCTTTTCTACTTCGGTAGTTGAGCTTGCACTCAACAACCACTCAACATGATTGGAAAAGTACTTGTGCTTTTGCCAGCGTCGTTGCCTTTTACAGTAACGACTGTTACGAACTTGCGGCAGGCTCCAGGCCCTAATTTTTTTTGCGGCATTCTCTCGTTTTGTGACGGATCACGAGTTTGAGCACGCCGTTGAAGTTAGTTATGGCCTGGAGGATATGGATACCGTCCTTTATAGATTCCAGCCTTTCACCCCTAGTGCGGAAGAAATGCGATATGTATCTGAAGCGATTGCTCCAGCCACAGCTCAAGTAACTCTGAATGGGGTTGTTTATCCGTACACTGTGATTGAACCCGGCCATTTGATAGTGCGTGTTCCGGTTGCGAGTTTTCATGTTGGTGACGGCTTACCAAATCAGATAGTTGTGGAATCCCACGGCCCAGGGGGTGAACTTCTGAGCTATTGCAGTTATACCAACCTGTTCCTGAATTAGGACGCATTTGGGGGCTTGGGTCCTCGCCCAAGTCCCAATGTCCATCCTTTTGTCAACCACAGCGCCGGAGAGAAAATGGCGGAGAGGGTGGGATTCGAACCCACGGTCCCTTGCAGGACGCTGGTTTTCAAAACCAGTCCATTCGGCCACTCTGGCACCTCTCCGCGTGAAGCCTAACCGGAGGCAGCTTGGCTCCAAACCTTTTCGGTAATATAAATGGGCGCGGAACTACGCAGCGACAGAGCGATGGCATCAGACGGGCGGCAATCGACACCGAAGACCTCTCCGTTTTGCTCCACGCGCAACTCCGCAAAATAAGTGCCCTGATCCAATTCGTGAATCACGGTTTCCTGAATCCGCCCCGACAACTTTTCCACCAAAGTGCAGGCCAGCTGGTGGGTCATCGGACGAGGGCTGCTTTCTCCCTTGAGACACTGCGTGATTTCCACCGCAGCGGTGCGTCCAATCACCATGGTGAGGGAACGCGGAGGGCTACTGACACCACTCTCCGTAAGCTGCAAATACTGCTGCTCATGGCCGTCTACCAAAATCAGGCGGCTGACACGGGCGAGGGTGCGTTCCATGCCGATAGGGTATCCTGGCCCCATGGCCAGCGTCTACGCACTGTCTCTGCCAACATCCTCTCTCGGTCGGGTGCGCTTTCAGTTTTCTGCCTGTGGAGAGCTCCTGCAGGTGCAATTGCGCAGTGCCGAGTCCACCCATTCCTGGTTGCATACCGCAGACTGTTTGCCGTCGAAGGCAGACCTCGCCGGTTGGCTGCATGCGGTGTTGCAGGGGCAGGCTAAGGCTTTTCCCGCCCCCTGGAAAAACCCTGGCCAAACTCCCTTCGCGCATCGGGTTTATCAGGTGGTGGCTGGGCTGGGGCCAGGAGAATGTCTTAGCTATGGCGAGGTGGCGGCGCGTGCTGGCTCTCCGCGCGCGGCCCGTGCGGTGGGCAACCTAATGGGGCGAAACCCCTTGCCTTTGGTGGTGCCTTGACACCGCGTGTTGGCGACGGGCGGTCGGCTCGGCGGTTTCAGCGGAGGCTTGGATTTGAAACGCTCGTTGTTAGCGGCGGAGAAGATGGTTTGGCGTTAACCGACGGCGCCCTAAGCCAAAAGTTGTCCCACCTGAAAACAAAGAAGCAAAACAGCGGCTTGGCCTGCTAGTTTTTGTTGTTGATGTCGATCTGCGGGTAAACCGCCAGGCAAGAAACTTAGCAATAAGGCACAAACAATGCCGATCAGCGGCAGCGCAAAGCCAGCGAGGAGGTGGTCTTGATTGGCGAAAAAATAAGTGATGGCGGCGCGGCCAAACAACCACATGGCAAAAGCGAAGGTGGGAAGAGCCATGGCGAAGCGCAGTTGTTGGCAGCGGTTGTTGTCGAGCTTGCGCTGCCACAGCCAAGCCAAAAAGACGATGGGTAAAACAAAGGTGATCTGCCCCGCTTCCACGCCCAGATTGAAGCCCAACAAGGAAATGCTGCGATCGCCTGGGGGGATGCCGATTTCTCCCAACACGCCAGCAAAACCAAAACCATGAAGCAAGCCAAAAGCAAAGGCAGGGAGCCAGGGGTGCGAGGCTTGGGGTGGCCGACGTAAATGCAGCACGAGCACAGCGAGTACGCTCAAGGCGATGCCAGGTTCCACCAGAGCCGGTGATAAGCGCAAAAAACCTAATGCGGCCAAGCCCAAAGTAATGGAATGAGCCAAGGTAAAGGCGGTGATGGCGCCGAGGAGTGCGCGCCAATGTGCCACACCAAATAACAAGGCAAGCAAAAAGGCCAAGTGGTCGTAGCCCTCCAACACATGGCCCCAGCCTAAACCAAGGTATTGGCCCAGAATCTCGCTGCTGCTGGGCAAATGCACGCGATAGTCGCGGTTGTCGCCGCGCAGCAAATACAAATGATCGACTGTGCCCAAGCCCTGAATGGTGATATGCAGAGTGTGGCGAGGGTTGCCGTCGTCCACAAACAAATCACTGTGAATCCCTACCTGTTGCAAGTGTTGCGGCCGTGGCACGATGGCCCGTAGTAAAACATGGGTGAAGTCGACGCTGCCGTCGGCGTTGGGCTCCGAGCTATGGCTATAGGATTGGATGCCAAACTCGGGATGCACCACCTTGCCGTCTAAATTCAGCCATAAAGTTTCTTCCACCATGGAGGCCACGCGATCCCAATTGGCTTCCAACTCGGCAGTGGAAATATGCCCAGATAAATCACTATCCAAGGACCAACGCGGCACCTCGCGCAAAGTAAGTTCTTGCATCCGCAAATCCACCACAATGTGGTTGGCAGTAAAGTGGAGCAAAAGATGCGAGAGCGCGGCGGGGTGGAGGCTGGATGTCTTCGCCTCATCCGCAGCTTTAGGCCCCAGAGCGAACAGCAGCGTGCAAAAGCTAAGCGCAAGTTTTAGGTGGCACACGGGAATTCCTGGTAGGTCTTTTCAAAGACCGGCACCAATCCCGGATCAAACTGAGTTCCTGCACCTTCGCGGATGACTTTGAGCGCATCGTCTCGCGTGAGGGCCGCGCGGTAGGGACGGTTCGAACAGATGGCATCATAGGTGTCGGCAATCATGATGAGCCGAGCGCCGAGCGGAATCTCGGTGCCGGCAATGCCGTCGGGATAGCCTTTCCCATCCCAGCGCTCATGTTCATGCCGTACAATCCGCTGCACTTCCGGGTAATGTTTGCTCAGAGGTTCCAAAATGCGCGCACCATAAATCGTGTGCTTTTTGACCTCTTCCCATTCCTCTGCATCCAAAGGGCCATTCTTGTGCAAAATGGTGAGGGGGATGCCAATTTTGCCGATATCGTGCAACCAAGCTCCAATGCGGATTTCGCGCAGTTGATCTTTGCTCATTCCGGGCAACTCTTTGGCCATCATCAGAGCAATTTGCGCCACCTTCTTGGAGTGGTCGCGGGTGTACTGATCTTTGGTTTCCAGAGAATTCACCAAAGCCTGCACTCCGGTGAGGAAGGCCTTGATTTGCGCTTTGTCGGCATCACGCAGGCGTCGTTCCTCCGCGTTGGTGCGCACGCGCCGATCCATGGCACTCAGGATATGTTGCACCACGGTGGCGACCGATGCCGGCTTCATGAGATATTCATCTGCGCCGTCACGCACCGACTGCACTGCCGTGGGGACATTGTTTTCCCCAGTGAGCATGATGAAGGGAAGGCTTTGATCTACATTTCGAATCAAGCGCAATAATTCATCGCCGCGCATGCCGGGTAAGCCCAGGTCGGAGACCACCGCGTCGAAGGCTTCCAGGGCAAGGCGATGCAGGGCGCTGCGGGCGTCGCGGACGGCGGCTACACGAAAGCCTTGCTGGCCGAGGCCAAGCTCCAGCAGCTGGCTTTGGTCGGGATCGTCCTCGACGAGGAGGATGTAGGGTTTCTCGGTTTTGACTTGAATCAAGGTCCTTAAGGGGGGAGAAGGGGAGCGCTTCGAAGTATTGATATCGGCTGAACCCCAGAGAATATGCCTCTGTGTAGGATGGAATTCCACCGTTCCCCCGAACATTCCCGAGTCGACTAGAATAGGGCGATGCGCCGATACCGCCATCGTGTTGTTCTAGGCCAGAAGGATCTGGACCTGGCGGTGAAAGCCTTGGCTGCCCGTTTGGCCCCGCGATTGGTCGGCGAGGTAACGGCGATTCCTATTTTGGGTGGAGCCATGATGTTTGCCGCCGATTTGCTGCGGCGGTTGCCCACCTCTCTGCGTTTGGATTTTTTGCGTCTGCAATCTTATGGCGATCACACTCGGCCGCAGCAGGTGCCGATGGCCGATTGGCTGCCTCAGGCCCGGCATGTTGCCGGCAAAACGGTGTTGTTGTTAGACGACATCCTCGACGCTGGTCGCACCTTGCAAGAGGCCAAACGCGTGTTGCTGGAGGATTTTGGTGCCGCTCAGGTGCTCACCACCGTGTTTTTGGATAAGCCCGCTCGGCGCCAAGTCGCTATGGAGGCCGACGACTTTGCCTTGCGCATTGAAGAAGATGCGTTTTTGGTTGGCTATGGCTTGGATTATCGGGGGCTTTATCGTAACTTGCCCTATATTGTGGCCTTGGAGCTCGACGCGCAGGGCCAACCCGTGGAACTCGAGGCGGCGGCAGGGCTAGATGAAGGTTCTCTCGGTTGACCACGGCTGGTCTGGAGTGAGTCTGGACGAGTTCTTAGCCGCTCACTGGCCGCGCATTGCCAAGGGGCGATTGCGCGATTTGGTGCGAGCCGGAAGCATTTTGGTGGATGGGCTGCCTGCCCAACCCGCCGACAAATTGCGCGAGGGACAAATTGTAATGGTGGAGGTGGACATGAGCTCTGTGAAGGAGTTGGCGGTGCAGCCTTTGCCGTTGGAAGTTTTATACGAAGACGAACATTTGGTGGCAGTGAATAAGCCAGCGGGCATTCCGGTGGAGCCGAGTCGTTGGGGGGAACATCCTTTGCATTTGGGTGGGGCTTTGTTGGCGTGGGCTGAGAAACGTCAGCAGGAAGGGCCTCTGCAGCAGCGTCCGCGCGGATTGCATCGTTTGGATTTAGGCACTTCTGGAGTGATGCTTTATGCGCTTTCTCTCCAAGCCGAGCGTTATTACCGAGAGCTTTTTGCCGCCCGCTTGATTGAAAAAACTTATCACGCGCTGGTGCTGGGGGAAGTTGCATCCGGTGTTACTATCGACGCAGCTTTGGCGCCGGATCGAGCCCGCGGTGGTTTGATGCGCATTTCCAAACATGGGAAAACCGCGCAAACCGAAGTTCAGCCGCTTGAACGATTTCGTGGCTACACCTTGTTAGAGGCGCGACCGCGCACGGGCCGCACTCATCAAATACGTGTGCATTTGGCTTCGATTGGCCATCCCCTGGCGGTCGACCCTCGCTATGGTGGCGCCGAAGCCATGTTGTTGTCGCATCTAAAGAGTGGTTATCGTCCGAAAAAGGGGCAAGTGGAAAAACCTTTGATGCAACGTCTCACTTTACATGCCTCAGCGGTGCGTATGGTGCCTTTTGGTGGCAACACAGAAATCGAAATTTGCGCGGAACATCCCAAAGACTTTCGTGTGGTGTTAGCCAAACTGCGGCGCTGGCGTCCTTATCAGCAACGGCGGGAGAATTAGAAACGGGTAGAATGGTGGGCGTGGGCTTTTTGCCTACCCATCGGATGCCTGCCATCCTCCCCAGCATAATGAAGTTGAACCATGCGTCTTAAACGCACCCAGAATGATTTTCGCGTCACCGAGTTGCTCGATGACGACAGTTTGCTCGGCGAAGGCCCTTTCGCTGTATATCGTATCACCAAACGTGGACTTACCACCTTCGAGGCCGCCGACATCCTTGCCAAGGCGGCGGGGGTGGAACGAAGTGCAGTGAGTTATGCCGGGCTCAAAGACAAAGATGGGGTCACTTCCCAGATTATGACCGTGGAAGGTGGTAAGCCGGTCACCTTGCGGGACAAAACACTCACTATTCGGCCGGTTGGGCGGGCACCGCGTGCGATTTGCTCCACTGACAGCAAAGGCAACAGCTTTGAAATTGTAATTCGCGATTTAGCTGGTGACGACATGCGTCGCATCCGCGTAAATTTGGAGGAGTTGCGTCGGCTGGGCATTCCCAACTATTTCGACGATCAGCGCTTTGGTTGTCTACGACATGGACAAGGTTTTGTTGTGCGTCATTTGTTGAAGGGTAAGCCCGAATTGGCTTTGCGCGCTATGCTTGCGGCCCCTTCGCGCTATGGGCATGAGAAAGTGGAGCAATTCAAACATGGCATTCAAAAGCGGTGGGGCAACTGGGCCGAGTTGGCTGATTATTGTCGGGGTCGGCGTGGGGCCACGGTGTTTGCTTATCTCAAAGAACATCCTCAAGATTTTCTGGGCGCCATGGAGCGCGGCGTGGCTACTCGCGAGCGCACAATTCATTTGTTTGCCTACCAATCCTATTTGTGGAACCTTGCTGCTGGAATGTACGTGCGCGAAATCGTAGGCAAGGATGTTTGCTGGCTGCCTTGCGATGCCGGGAGTTTGCCGGTTTATCGTAGCTTGGAGCCGGCGCAAGAAGCCCAGCTGAAGGATATTCGTTTGCCTTTGTTGGGGCCAGGAGTGGAGCTCAATCGGGAAACAGAGCGCTTGTATCAAAAAGTCTTTCGACATGAAGGTTTGGATATGCAAGCCTTTTTACAACTGGATATCGGCGGCTTCCGCCCGCAGGCAGAAGATCGTCCCTTCCTGGTGCAACCAGAGTTTTTACGCGCCGCACCGGCCGAGGACGATGAGATTTATCGCCGCCGTCGCAAGATGCGAATTCGCTTTTCGCTGCCGCGCGGACATTACGCCACCTTGATTTGCAAGCGGTTGTGTATGCCCACCGAAGCTGGGTATGCCCCTTTACGCATTTGGGTGGCGCGCCATCCTTTGGATTGGCCTGATGATTCCGGAAAGGTGCCCGATGTGGTGGACTACGAGGATCGCCGGCATTGGAGCGAGCGCGGTGGCTATGTTCGCCGCTCCGCCCGCGGGGATGGTGGTCGCCCGGTAAAACAGGAGCAGCGGCCGACAAAAAAACCATCTTCACCTTGGGATAAACTAAGTCCCAAAACCCCCGGCAAAGGGCGGCCCAGCCCGTGGAAACCGGAAAAAAGCAATGACTGAAGTGACTGTTGGCGTGATTGGTGGCAGCGGCGTTTACGCCATGGAGCAATTGGAACAGGCCGAGAATGTGGTGCTGTCCACTCCCTGGGGCGATCCTTCTGCAGCCATCACGGTGGGGCAAATCGAGGGCTGCGGTGTGGCTTTTTTGCCACGCCACGGGCTTGGTCATCGCTTCACGCCAAGTGAGGTGCCTTATTTGGCCAACATTTATGCCTTGCGTAGCTTGGGCGTACACCATTTGTTGTCGGTGTCGGCGGTAGGTTCTCTTTGTGCAGAATATGCCCCTGGTGACTTTGTGCTGATTGACCAGTTTATTGATCGTACCTATCGCCGCCGCCAAACTTTTTTTGGCGAAGGTTTGGTGGCTCATGTGCCCATGGCCGATCCGGTGAGTGCGCCCATGGTGGAAGCTGTGGTTGCGGCCGCCGCCGAACTCGATCTTCATCTGCACCAAGGCGGTACTTATGTTTGCATTGAAGGGCCGCAGTTTTCCACACGTGCGGAGTCGGAGTTGTTCCGCCAGTGGGGGGCGAAAATTGTAGGTATGACCAATGTCACCGAAGCCAAGTTGGCGCGGGAAGCGGGTATGAATTATGCCTGTATTGCCATGGTTACTGATTATGATTGTTGGCATCCCGATCACGAAGATGTGGATGTGGAGCAAGTGATACGCACGGCCCAAGCCAATGCCCAGAATGTGCGCACTTTGGTGCAAAAAGCCATCCCTCGCTTGGGCAAGCTTGGTGCGTCACCTTGGCGTCAGGTTTTACAGTATGCGGTCATGACCGCCCCCGCACAGCAAAGCGAAGACGCGCGGCGCAAAACAGCAGCCCTTTTTGCGGAGTAAGCGGATGGCTCGTTTTATTCCTAAACAAGAAGGATATGGCGAGCATGAAGACCGTGGTTCAAAGTTCTACGCTTGGGTTTTTCACGCTCCGGCGGAAGATGTTTTTGCCCAGCGCTTGGCGCAACTGCAAGAAGAACACCCTAAAGCTCGGCATCATTGTTGGGCATGGCGCATAGCTAAGGCCTATCGCTTTTACGACGACGGCGAGCCGGGTGGTACCGCAGGGCGCCCGATGATGCAGGTGCTGGAAGGCTCTGGCTTGGATGATGTTGCGGCCATTTGTGTGCGCTATTTTGGCGGGGTCAAACTGGGCACCGGTGGCTTGGCGCGGGCCTATTCCACTGCAACCGTGCGTGCATTAGAAGATTCAGGCCAACAGGAGGTGATTCTGCGCGTACGTTATGGGCTGCGTTTGCCGTTCCGTCTGCTTGGCTTGCGCACCGAACTCAGTGCCATTTGCCCTTCCATTGTTTTTGCTGGGGAATATGCGGCCGATGCTTGGCAAGGAACTATCGAGATGGAAGAGCAACATTGGCCGCGTTGTCAGCAATTGCTGGATGAAAAATCCGCTGGTGATTGTTTGTGGCGGCCTCTTTAGTGCTAAACTCGGTCTCCTTCCTCAAAAAAACCGTCATGACATCGAATTTTCCCAAAGATTGGATCCTGGCCCGGCGCATTGTTGCCGGAGAGGAGCAAGCTGCCTCGGAGTTGTTCCAAACCCTGGCCGGGGAGTTGTATGGCTTCGCGCGGAAGATGGTGGGTGATGTCGGTACCGCAGAAGATGTGTTGCAAGAAACCATGCTTGGTCTTTTGCAATCCATGGAGCGATACGATGCCCAAGTTTCTTTACGCGCTTGGTCGTTTGCTATTTTGCGCCATAAAATTACTGATATTTATCGCCAACGTGGTCGTGAGATTTTGGTTTCTAGCGATGACCCTGAGCGTGATAGTTTTTTGCAAAACGGTCGGTGGCGGGAGGCTCCGAGTGGAGTGTGGAACGAAAGTGCTGAGTTGCTGGAAATCGTCCAGCGCTGCATGGAGGCTTTGCCTTTTCATCAGCGTGAAGCTTTGGAGTTGCGTGCCATTCAAGGGTTATCGTCACAAGAAGCTGCGGAAATTCTCGGTGTGAGCCCACAAAACCTGCGCCAAATCCTGCATCGCGGCCGCGCCTCCGTGCGCAAATGCACCGATGCCAAATATGGCGACGTGGCCTAAGATTTGCCTGATTTCTTATTGGCACTTTTGACTAAGTATTTCTTCGGCGAATAACAGGCAAACAGGCGTCCCCACTGGGAGTTTTGGGCCACTTGCCGCATGCGCTTTTTTCCATGACGCTTCCACCACCACTCGTCGTGGTAAAGATGGGATCCGGCGGAAAAGAAATGCACCAAAGGCGTGTGGAAGAAAAAGTTTTGCAGCCGTTGCAAGGCCCCGAACCACAACACATCGCCAAAGCGGGAGGCAAGGTTATCGCCAACGGAAACCCCCAGCCAAAATCAACTTCGTCGCCCACTAGTTCAATCGCGGATTCGTCTACCACTCCCAAACCTCGTTCGGCACATGCGCGCAAATAACCGATATTTTCCGGGGCAAAGCCCATCAGCCTGGCAGCAACCGCATCCATGGCCACAGGATCACTGGAGGCCAACAATATGTTTTTTTCCACCGGCATCATCGTGCGCGGGCCCGGGCCATTGCCAGCCAAGGTGCCGTCGGCGATAGCGAACATGCCGCTATGGAGTTCCTTTTGTACGGCAACCAAATCGGCCAACACGCCGTGAATCCAGGTGTGACAATAATGGCGCTTGGTGTTTAATAAGCCGCCAAAACTATTCTTCACGGCACCTGTTGTGGTGGTGTAGATATGCGTTTTCACGGTGGGGAAATGAAGTACGCTTTTGCCATGAAACAAATCGGGAAATTCGGGTCCCTCGGGGTAGACCTTGTCTAACCAAGGCGTAGGCGTTTGCGGCCGCCATTTTGACCAAGTGACGCTCCTGGGGTCGTTCACGAAAAACTGTGGAACCTCATAGGCTTCATAGATGGGCTGGAGCTTTAGATTGACCAAGCCTTCTTGCGGATCGGTAACCACGGTGTCGTTGTGCACAGCCAACATGGA
>JAJRZS010000049.1 GCA_024275135.1 Planctomycetota bacterium
AAGAGACCGTGCTGGGAACCTGGATGGCTGAGGATTTGAGCCAAGGAGAGGTCCGTTTGGCCTTGCCCGCGGATGCAACTTGGTTTCAACTCATTTTGGAAATGTCTGGCGCTGGCTCCTTGCGAGATTTACAGGTGGACAATGTTCCTGGGCCGGCGCAAAAGCAAAACACGCCTTTTGGGCAGGTCTGGATTTCCGGTGCGAACTTGTTGTTACAAACTTCCCAATCCCCATTGTTGTTGGTTTCCGGCTACGGTGGTTCTTGGGAAAGCACGGAGGGCGGTCTTCAGTTTTCCCCAAAATCAACCTCTAGCTTGCGTTTTCTCGCTGCCGATGCGGCCTTAGAGCAGGGTGGCTTTTTGATTTTGGCGGCAGGTGGCCCGGTCGGGCTGGCCCCTGGTGTGGTGGTGGAGCAAAGCCCTGGATTGCTGCTTGGCGGTGGCATGCAGCGCTTTCTTGTGCGTTGGCAAACTCCTCACCGCCTCAGCGCAGTTGGCCAAACTTTGGTTTTGGAACCGGAAGGCCTAGTCCAGTTGCAGTGGGATTTACATGAAGCCCTTACCGACGCTGCCCGTTTGTCCCAGGAAATCAGTCGCTATGCGCGGGCGGGTGAGGAGCGTCAGCTGTTGCAAGCCACGGCGAAATTGTTGCGCGATCTCCCGCTAGACGAGGAAAAAGTACAAGAGGCGTTGTTGCAGTCTCGAGATGCCCTGGAGCGCGGACGCAAGGAACTGAGTGCCTTGCAGCTCCGGGCCTCGGGTGCCTTATTTGTTGGCGCCGATTCGGTGATGGAGGAATTGCGGCAACAGGTGGAAGACTTAGTGCAGCGTTTTCCAGGGACCAATCTCGAGGGCCAGGCCCAGGAGCTTGCGCAGCTATTGGCGCAGCGGATTGAACAGGTGCGGTTGGCGAAAACCGAAGCTGCTCAAGCCTACCGGCAACGCGTGCAAAAGGCATTGGCGCATACTTATCCCATTCTTTCCCAGTGGATTCAAAAGGAGGCAAACTAATGGCGAAAGGCTGCGGAATTGATTTGGGAAGTAGTTTGGTGCGCCTGGCGGCATTCGAAGCGAGCAAAGGAAAACATCGCTTCTTGCGCTACATCGCTGCCGCCCCCGAAGATGGAGAAGCGCCGGCCGAGGCTGCTCGCGCGGTTTTGGCAGCGCCTGCTCGCAAATTGGGGCCAATTGAAATTGGACTTACCGGTTCTGATTTGATGATGCGATATTTGCCAGTGCCTCCGGTAGAGGATTGGCGACTGGAGCGACTCATGGAATTTGAGATTCGCGAGGTGGAGTCGCGGTCGGGTGCCAGTTTGGCTTCCTCCTATAACTTGTTGCCAGTGCCCAAGGGCTTAGACGACGAAGACACCATGCTTTTGAGTTTGGTGCGTGAGGAATTGTTGGAGTCCACCACGGCGCAACTTGGCGGCTTGGGGGTCAAAGCATTCACTCCCAATGCTATTGCACTTTACAACGCCTATTTGGTCCTTGGCGATTTAGAACCCTCGACCACCTTGATTGCAAGTTTAGGAGCAGGCACCTTGGATTTGGCCTTGGTGCATGGGGGGGATTTGTATTTTGCGCGTTCGGTGTCCACTAGTTTGGATAAGCGCGATGCCACTTTGGCCGCGCGTCTGAATATTGACGAAGCACGGGCTCGGCACTTGATTCATCAACATTTAGATTTGCGTCTAGCGGTTGGAGAGCGCTTGAGTAGTGATGCCGAGCGGGTCACTCGTCCCTTGCTGCCGTTGTATGAGAGCCTGCCGACCTTGCTCGGAGGCGTGGTAACTTTGTGTAAAGCCCAAGCTCGACTCAGCGAGCTGAAATTGGATCGCGTCTTATTGACCGGCGGTGGCGCGCGCAGCCAAGGCTTGTGCGAATTTTTGCAAGCGCGCATGCAGGTGCCGGTTGCGGTGTGGAATCCGGCGGAGATGGTGGATATTGAGCATCTGCCCGAGGACGATGTTGCTCAGCTTGAGGCTGATGGGCCAGGGGCCACCGTCGCCTTGGGCTTAGGATTGGGAGCAGCCGACCCCGATTTATATGCATTGGAAATCCTCACCGCATCCGCGCGCAAGAAGCGGGATTTCTCTCAGCGCACCATTTTCAATTTGTTAATGGGAGTGGCCGCCGCCGCCTTTTTGGTCGTGAACTTTTTCGTGGTGAGCGGTTTGGCGGACCAGGCAGGGCGAGCTTCAAGAAGCACGCTGACCAGCAAAAAGAAATTGGAATCCGACCACTCTAAGGCTGTGGAGTTGTTGGCTCAGGTGGAGCAAGAACAATTGCTGTTGCAGGATTTGGAGGCTCGCTATGCGGGTGCTCACGGGGCAGAAAGGCTTTGGCAGTATTTGGAAACAACTTTGCCCGATAGCTTGTGGGTGGAATCATTCCGTCTTAGCTTTGCCGATGGCAAAGAATGGGGGCGAGAAGACCAGCGCGTACCCGTTTTCGAAGTTGCTGGCCGCGCCGAGGACGACGTCAGAGCAGCAAGCCAGGCTTTTGGGGCTTTCGCCGGAGGGCTTGGTTCTTTGCTTGCGAATGCCGAACGAGATTTGCAAGCAAGCTCCAAACCGCGAGGAAAATCTTTAGACTGGAGCTTGCGCTTGCAATTGATGAAAGCAGCAGAAGCGGTGACGAGCGAGGAGGAGGGCCGATGAACTTCGACGCTTTTTGGCAGACGCATCGGCGTTTTATTTTGGGTTTCGTCGGCGGTGTGGTGGTGTTTTTCCTCTTGCTCGCCATGACCGGCAATGGGGCTGAAGAAAAACTGCACAGGAGTAAAAGCACGATTTCGAGTACGAAGCGTAAAGTGAAGACTTCTGCTATGTATGGCAGCCGCCAGCTGAGTGAATTGCAGCAGCGCTTGCAGGCCTTGCAGGCACGCAACCAAGAGCTCAGCGCGCAAACCTTGCCGCCATTTCGCCCACGTTTCCAGATCCCAGCTTCCACTCCTGCTGCTCAACATTACATTGGTTTAACAGGTGCATTGCGCGATGAACTCATCGGCTGGGCCTTGCGCCACAACTGTGAGGTTGACGAATCGCTAGGCTTGCCCCCTGTTTCGCCCTCTCAGCCGCAACAGATTGAGCGCGTGTTGCATGGCTTGGATGTGGTCGAGCGCGTGGTGCGTTTGGCGGTGGAGCATGGTGCTGTCGAGGTCGACAAAATACGCATTGCGCAGAAAAGCCGTCGACGGCCCGGGCGCAATCGCTCCCCGCTCGAAATCACTCCGGTGTCGATGGATGTCGTTTTTCGTCGGTTGAGCGCCACTCCGTTTTTGCGCAGTCTGTTTGCTGAGCAAAGCGCTGGCAACCCATTGGGCTTGGTCGGAATGGAAATTTTACCCCAAGATGGCAAACGGTTGGAGCAGCATGTACGTCTTGAGTTTGGGGTTGGGCAAGCGGTAAGCCTGGCCGAGGAGGTTCAACAATGAGGCGAGAACCTATCTTGTTTGTGTTTGTTCTCCTGGTGTTGGGCCTGATGACCTATTCACTGTTGCAGCGCACAGCTCCGCGCGCGGCCCGTCTGACGGGAGGCAAGCAACTTGAGGAATTCGTCTTGGCCACCGGGGATCCGGTCGTCTCCCTGCCGTCCACTGGGGAGCCCCGTGATTTACTGCGCCGCCCCAATGCCGACGAGCGGTTGCCACCTCTTCAATTGCCTGATCCTGAAGTGGCGCAATTGCCGGTGTTGTTGCCGCCTCCCATGCCCGACTGCGGCCCCATGCATTGGAGTGATTTTCTGCTCCAAGCACGGCCGAGAATTGTCGGTGGTTTGGATGACTTGGTGGAGGTGGATGGCAGTGCTGTTGCTTTGGCGGGTTTGGAAGAGTCTACGGCTGAGGCTTTTGTCGATCAGGATGACCAATATCGCAAGACCTATGATTGGATTCGCTTGAATCCTTTGGCTACTTTGTATGGGCACTTGCTGGGTGAAAATCGCTTCGATTACTGCAAGGGAGATGTGTTGCGTTTTCGGCAAGTCGATCCCCACACCGGAAAGGACCGCTTTGGTGATGTGGAATTCGGGCCTGACGAGTATGAGGATTTTGGCTTTGCCCAAACCCTGCGCAATCAAATTGAGCTTGGTGTGCGTGAGCAACGACAACGAATGTCGGCCGCACGCGTGCCAGAGGTGGCTACCTATGTGCATTGGCTACTCGACCAAGGTTTAGCGGAACCAATTGCCTTTGACTACGCCGAAGAGCTTGCACTCAAAACTGTAGAGCTGGCACCCAACGACGTTAACAATTGGATGCTGCTTGGCGAAGTTTGGGAAAAGACCTTCCAGTTGGACCGTGCTTTTGCTCTTTATGCTGTCCTTGCCGGCGAAAAGTTGCCGCCCGCATTGCCCGATTTTGGAGTGAACGTGGAGTCGGGACGCTTTTCGCGATCGGCACGCCCACGCGTGCAAATGGGGCGGATTTTGCGTCGCTTGGATTTGCTAGCCGACGCGGAAAAACAGTTTCAGCAAGCGGTGCAACTGGCGGCGGGTGACGCCGTGGCTCCCCTGGAATATGGATTGTTGTTGTTGGAGCAGGGGCGCATTGCGGAAGCAAGTGCCCACCTCAAGCGGGCCATGGCCATGCAAGGGCAACGCAATTCTGTTGATGGCCTGAAGAATGCCTTGGCCTTGGGGCGCCTCGCTTTGGCCGCGGGCAATTGGGCGGAGGCAGCGCAGGCCTACGCGGATGCGGAGCGGGCCGCAGGCAGCAACACCAAAGTGGCTTTGCAGGCTCAGGCTGGTTCCATTGCCGTAGCTTACTTAAGTGGTGATTTTGCCCGGGCTCGGGAGCTGGCGGGCTCGGCAGTGGATCGCTTTGGCGCCGACGGCCGCTTGCTTTATTTGCGCGGTTTGGCTGAAGCTGCCATCCAAGGTGCTGCCGGTGAAGTGGTGCGTGATTTGCGCGCCGCAGTTGCCGCTCAGCCTTTGGATGCCGCACCAGCTTTGTCCGCCCAGGCTTTTTGGCTAGACCAAGCCGGAGAGGGGGATGCGGCCCAAGAAATTCTAGGGCAGGCTTTAGAGATGGTGCCCAGCCATCTTTATAGTCGTTATTTGCGAGCCCATTGGGCTACGCGTGATGGAGATTTGGCGGGTGCGCGCGCCGAGTTGCAGGACCTGGTGCAAATTGCTCCACAATGTGCCGCTGTTTTTGCCGAATACGGGAGCTTGCTCTTCCTTGATGGTGCCTATGCCCAAGCCGAAGTTGCTTTCCGTAACCTGGAGGAGTTGTTCCCGGCATGGGTGCAAAACCGCTCCCAAGCTCCGGCTTGGGCTGGGCTGGTTTTACGGCATGGTCTGAATTTATTGCAGCTGCAACAAACGGAGGAGGCCATCTCGGCCTTTGATCAAGCGCTGTCTCTCGATGAAAATTTGATTGCTGCACGCAATGCCAAGGCCAAAGCCCTGTACCTTGAGGGAGATTTGGATACGGCAGTGGCCGAATTTGCTTATGTGCAAGATGTGTTGCGAGAGCAGGAGGAAAACCCCCAGTTTCAATATGCTCAGCGTTGGCAACAAAGAATCTTGGAGCATGCACAACTTCGCCGTTGGGTGGATGCTTTTGATGGCAAACGTTTGCGTCCAGGTTGGGACACCCAGAGCCAGGCACGCTCTGGGGTAGAACCAAAACTTGAAGATGGAGCCTTATGGATTCGTGGCAGCCATGATTCCGCCGCGGAAACCCAAACCTTCCGCACGGTGCTGGGGGTAGCCTTCCGCTCCTTCGAGGCCGACTGGCTTGCTGGTATGGAGCATCGAGCAGAAGCTTCCATCTTTCTCGCTTTGCAAAACCGGAGTAAGGTCACTTGGTCTTTTCAAGTGACTCGCGATCGTGAGGGCCTGATTGGATGGACGATGACGCGCGGTACCCGCTCCGAGCAAGGGCGCTCCGAAATCCGATTGTCCTTGGGGCAAGTCGCCCATGTTTCCTTTCAGCTTAACCGTGAGCCCAAACAGCCGGTGCTGACGGTGCGCATCAATGATGAAATTCTGTTTTCCGACGCTGTGACCAACCTGCGCAATCCCACCGGCCGCATGGCGATGGGGATTGGAGCAAAAACCGCGCATGCCTTGCCAGTGGCAGTTTCCGTCGACAACGTCCAAATCGTTTACGCCATCCCATGAACAAAGGAAATCAAGGCTTTAGCTTGATGGAGTTGATGATCGTGTTGGTCATCATTGGCATTTTGGCGGGTTCCTTTGCTGCCCTTGGAGGCGGCTTGTTTGGCAAAGGCAAGGATCGCGCCGCCAAGGCACGGTTGCAGTCGCTTGCCATCATGTTGGAAACCTACCGCAATCTTGAAGGTGAGTATCCCGACGATCGTTTGCCTGCATCCCTAGTGGGCAACCGGAAAAACGAAAACGCCGAAGCATTATTCCTTGCTTTATTCAATCCGGAGTACACGGGAGAACGTCCTTCGCAGGAATGGCTGGTGAATACGGATGAGGACGAAGCTACGCGGGCGGCCACCATGTTGCAGTCCCGAGAGTTGTTCGAAATAGGCGATGAATGGGGCAACCCAATCGTGTATTTTGAAAGTCTGCATTACAGCGACAAAGAGGAGGCCGTGGTTTTGGCCGGTGTAGATTTCATGGAAGAACAATCGGTAAGTCCTGGACGCAATGAGCGCACCGGCAGTTTCTCAGAACCCAATAGCTTCCAACTTGTCTCTGCAGGCGCGGACGGCCTGTTTGGGACCGACGATGACATTTTCTCCTATAAGGACTAACCGCTTGCAAGCTCCACTTAGCCTGCGGCGGACTCTGGCCGAGGGGCGAGGGTTTACCTTGTTGGAGATGTTGGTGGTGATGGTGTTGCTCGGACTCATTATGGGTATTGGTGTTGACGGCTTCGATCGCATGGATCCCGGTTACGGCGGCCTACAGTCCACGGTTTCCACCTTTATCGAAAGTAGTCGGGAGCGTGCGCGTTCTTCCGGCAAGCCCGTTTTATTGGTGGTAGCGGATGCCACTAAGGATCAAGGTCAGCGCTTGCAGCGCTTTGTCTTTCGCAGTGCTCTAGAAGCAACCTTTGAACCCCGCTTCCAAAAACGGGAAGGTCTGCAAATATCGGGCGATGCGGCTTTAGGTGTGATTGGCCGTTATGGTGCTGGCGCTGATTTAGAACGCGGTGGCGTATTAACCGTGCATGGCCGAGGTCTACCTCATATCCAGAACGGGTTTTCTTTGGAGTTCGATTTTTTGAGTCGCGATGGAAAAGGAGGGCAATTGTTAAGTTGGGATGGCCTATTGCATGTGGTGCAAAGAAAAAACGGGGTGCTTGAGGTCAGCATTCGAGCCCGTGGGAGCGATGAAGAAATGATCCAAGAAGTGCGCTTGGAGACCTTGGCCGCAGTGGTGAATTTGGGCTCCTGGCAACATTTCCGCCTAACTGCCGATGACGGCAAGGCTTCTTTGGTGATTGATGGGCGCGAAGTTGCGCAAAGTCCGATGCCGTCGATGCTGGCCAAGCCTCAGTCCGCATTGCGTTTTGGTGCAGACAGGAAAGGCTGGAGTGGTGTCATTGACGAGCTCAATTTATGGGCCCGCGTGCTAGAACTTGGACCGGAAATGCCCACTGACGTTCGCCTAGAGATTCCTACAAAAAAAGTGTATTTCAATCGTTTTGGCTTGTTGCATCCCGATCATCATGTGCAAAGTATTCCGCTACGCATTTTGGCCTTGGACGAAGAAGTGGCCAGTTTTTCAATCGGAACTTTCACTGAGGAGGTTGGTTTATGAATTTGCAACCGCGAACTCATGCGCAGAAAGGTGCAGCTTTGGTTACGGTGTTGATGGCTTTGGCACTTTTGTTTTCTTTAGGCGTGCCCTTTTTATTCGCCAGCCGTTTGCGCTCGGAAGCCTCGGCCGAGTCATATTTTCGCAGTGTGGCCCAGGTTTCTGTAGATTCTGCAGCTAAGAGCTTGGCTTTTGCCCAAGCCCGAAGTCATCCCGCCCTAGATCCCACCCCGCTTTGGGATGCCGCGGACGAATGGAATCGCTCTTCCCTTGGCGTTTTGCCCCAAAGCTTGGGGGCAGAGTGGGAAAAATCCAATGAGTCGTGGGGGACAGAGGTAGAGAGTTTGCAGTCTAAGGTGTCATTGAGTTCGGCACCGGTCATGCTTTTGCAAAACCTTCTCCATCCTTGTTTTCTAAGTGCGGACGTGAGTTATCGCGCGGACAAGTTGCCGGTCACCTCCACCTCCGGCTTTCCTGAGCAGGGCGTGTTGTTGATTGGCACTCGATGGTTGGAGTATGGCGGCAAAACTCCCACTGCCTTCACCCAGCTATCACCTCCAGAAAACGCTCCCGATAACCTAGACGAAATCCGTTTCCGCGAGGGTTACCTGGTGCAGGATCCGCGCGTGCAGGCTTTGGTGTTGGCCAATTTTTCTGCTTCTGGACATCGTCCTCCCGAGTTTTTGAACGATGTGTTTCATTTTGATTTTGGGCTCGAACAAACAGAGACCCTCCCCGAATCGGATTTACAAAAATTGGCCCAACTTTGTACCTTACAGTCAGGTGCCTATGGTGTTGATCGATGGGAGCCGGCAAGCTGGACCACACGAAAAATCGACCCGGAGTATCCCCACCTCATTGCCGTGCAAGATGACAGCCTCTTCAACATGGGGACGGTGGTGCGCATATTGGGGGAAAGCGGTCCTGCAGAAGACCGTTTGGTCATCTCTGCTGGTGCGGGGCGCTTGGCTCTTTCTTCTCCAGTACCTTTGGATTTTGATCCTCTTAGCACCAGGGTTTATCCTCTGCGCCGAGAACCGGTCGACATCAATGCTTGCCGCCCGGAAGTGTTAGAAGCACTGGCTATGGGGGTCGCCTTTCGTGGCAGTCCTCCGGTTTTGACTGGCAAGCCTACGTCCGGACGTCTTGGTGGGCGGGAATGGGTTTCCCCCACAGAGGCAAGGAGTTTTGCCTTGGAAGTTTTGCGGCAGCGGCCCTTGCAAGGTCCGCAAGATCTTTGGGATCGGGTGCTTTTTCCATTGAGTGAGAAAGGTGCCTTGAGCGATGCCGATGCCTATGCCCTTTATCTCAATGGCTTGGATCCCAACAACGGCAGTTTACGCCAAAGCACTACCGCCTTTGGCTATCGTAGCGGAGACCGCTATCAACAAGTTGTGCATGCTGCAGTACGTTCGCGCTTGGGTCGTACCTTGTCCAGGGTTTCGGTTCGACAAAAGGTTGCGGTGGCGCCAGCCGGCCCCTTGCTGTCTGTCATTCAAGATCAAACCACCATGGAGGATTTCGGGCGATGGAATCGTGGTTTGCATGGTGTGATTTCTTTGCCCAATGCCCTAGGCTCCTTGACCCACGATTTTGCTGCTGAAATCAATGGGCTAACCTTGCAATTGGGCACCCTGCCCGAGCTTGGACGTCAATTTCCGGATGATGGGGAAGAAACCAGCGTGGTGATGCCCATGCCAGCAAGAGAGACCGAGGTCTTTCCTTTTAACGGTCGGGGCCTCACCCAACATTTTGATTATGAGCCATCTCCTTTGGGGCGTTACATCCCCGAGGCGGGTCCCTACTCGCCGCCGCTCGAAAACTGGAAGGTCACGGATGACTCGGGATTGAGCAATGTGCAGCCACTTTTTTTTCAGGCTTGGTTTTACGGCGAAGATTTAACCGATGGCGCTTTGTTTGAGTTGTCGGCCTTCGACAATGATCGCAATCGGGTGGTGGCGGCCATGGAAAATGGGGAGTTGGTGGTGCGTTGCCAGGGCACTACAGGGCCAGACGATTATGATCCGGATGGGTTGGATGAAGAAATCGTGGTGCGTTTGGATCCAGCCACCTATTCCATACAAAACCGCTGGTTTCACCTTTCGGTATTGCTGCGCGAACTTTCGCCTCGTGGTGTGCAGGTGATGGTCGATGGCATTCCCAGAGGCGACATCGATGGCTTTACCCATCTAACTCAGGCGGTGGCCAGCTATGCGCCGGGTGATCCTCCAGGCACCATCTTTGTGGAATCCACGGAAGGCTTTCCCGCGCGTGGCGTGCTACGTATTGGGGCCGAGGTCATGGAATACACATCCAAAACCCAAACCAGTTTTGTTTTGGATCGCGACGTGGCCATGGCTTTCGGTGGCCGTGCCATTCGCGAGGCCAATGATGCCCTTGCTCTTACTTTGGACACCTCGCACCCACAAGGAGCAGGGGTGGAGTTGTATGGATATTCGGCGCTGTTGGTGGGTGATATCCCTGCGGGGGGTAAAACTTTATCGGGAGAGGTGGGCCCTTGGTCCTTTGCCAATCTACTACAAGGGGTTGACAACATTGATGGTGAAATCCCCAGCTTGGGCATTACCATTTCCTTAGGCAAGGGAATCAATGCATCTTATGTTGGGCCTATTGAATTGAGTCCGCTGAAGGTGGTGCCTGGTGACACCTACTACGAGAAAGCCTTTCAAGCCGATGGCGGTTATGCGGTGATGTGGTCCGCCCCGCTGAACGTGGTGAACGCTGAAGATGGCAGCCCGGTAGGGGGGGTGGAAATCGTGAAATACAGCAGCCGGAGCGGAACCACGCTCACCTTGGCAGAGCGCAACGTCATTCTTCCAGGGGTGGAACAAGCACCGATGGACGATCCCAATGCCATGGGCTTTTCCAGTTCAGGTGTAACTTATGTGATGGAATATCGAGATGGCTTCACTCTAGATGGAGTGCCCTTTAGTGAGCATGAAGCTCTTCAGGTATATATTTTGCCGATATCGGTGCATGCCAATGGTGCCTCGGAGATTACCTATCGACCTGGCACCAAGGACTATAGCGAGTTTGTACAAATTGGAATTCCGGCGGATGCGAACAGCGTAGAGTGGGTGCGTTACGACCACATTGTGGATGGGCATTTCGTACGCGATGATTGGGGTGGACTGGTCAACGTCTTGAATCAGTTCTTCCAAAACCTACGCGACTCAGAAATTCAGCCGCCCAACCCCGGACGCATTAATGGTGGCATGAATTCCGCTTGGATCCCCCAAGGACCAAATAACAATATGCAATTTCGTCCTGTTATTGGTCAACCAGTTGGCGACCGCGACCCACTCATCACTGCAACTTTACAGGATTTTCATTTCCGTGGTGTCTTGGGTACTTTTGATCATTTACATCAAGCAGGGGCGGAATTCGTTCCCGTCATCACCACCCAACGAGTTGGACTCAGCGCGGCTAATACAGATCCGGGCTACGGTTATGTCGGCCGTTTCGATCGGGTTGCGGTGATGCAGGTGGATAGTCAGTCCACGCCTTTTTGGTATACGGTGAATTGGTCTAGGGTGCCAGAGCCGCGCTCTCGCGTGCGCCCAGGCCTCACTTATCTTGCTTTCGATAGCTCGCCGGGTATCCCCTTCGTCGGGCCGAGCGATACTGAATTGGCTGCCAGTGTGTTGGGCGTCGACCGCCGTGTTTATGCTCGTTTGTGCAAGTTCCCCAACCACGAGCGACCGCAAAGCCTTGGCAATTTTGTGGTGGGTGGCACTGCTAGCTCCATCCTGCCCAGTTTCCGTGGCTACGTGGACGAGGTTTCGCTTCAGGCTGTGGGGGGGCAAGGGCCGCCGGAACAGCCCTTGGCACGCGGGGCCTTGATTCTTCAAGGGGATTTGTTGCCCGGCGAAAACGCTCGTTTGCTAGTCAATCCCTTTGACTATTTGGTCGATGGTTTTCGCGTCAGTATCCCCGGCACTAGCGCTGGTGCTTGGTTGCAGTCATTGCCCAGCAATGGCTTGCTCGATATTGATGGCGAGCTGATTGCCTATGAACAGGTTGATCCAGGCCAGGGTGAGCTGTTGATTGCCAGGCAGGGGCGTGGTTTGTTGGGGACCGAGATTCGTGGCCACTCTGCAGGCACTTCGGTGCGTGTTGTCGATGGTCGTGCGGCGGCGGTCCTGGAAAGTGATATGGATCCCAATTCCGAATCGATTCAGGTAGCAAACCAAGCTGGCTTTGCCCCCAATGCGATGCTGCTTGTCAATCAAGAGTTGATGCATGCGCCGATGCGTGGCGGCGGTGGCTTCTTGTCGATGCCGCGCGCGCGACGAGGAGAAGACGGCAGCGTCGGCAGGGCTTTGTTGCGCGGGCGCTTTGGTACCGACCCCGCTGCCCATTCTGCAGGCACCCTGGTTTACAGCTTTCCCAATCGGTGGATGGACAACTACATTGCGGAATCCGATAGTGGAGTTGGTGCTTGGTTTCAACTGGGGTTCACCGCAGCTGATGCTTTATGGAAGGGCTTGGCTTTTGACGCCGAGCTTCCGGACAACTCTCTTGCGGTGAGAGTGTTAGCCCGTGTTGGCGACCTGTCTTGGGAGGCCAATCCGCAAACCACTTCTGGTTTGGTGCTGATTGAAAACGGACATAAAGCCGATGGTGGTTTTCAACCTTTGGGATTGCGCAACGACCATTTGGATTTGCGCGTTCTATTTGATTGGGGCCAAGGTGCTTTTGATCCAGTTTTATTCCAGGCTACGGGGTGGACTCAAGCTCCTCGTTTGCGTCGCTTGGTGCTCGATTATTTGGCCAACACGCGGGTTGAACGTCGAGAGGAGGTGGTGGAATGAACTGGCCTAATCAACAACCCAATCGCGGCATGACTCTGGTCGAGATTATGCTTGCCTTGCTTTTGTTCGGTTTGTTAGCCACATTCGTCATTCAAGTGATGGATTCGGTGCTTAACCTTTGGAGTGCAGGGGAGCGTCGCGGCCAAGGGGATTTGGTTTTTTCTGCGGCCACGGAGCGTTTTCGCGGGGATTTGCAAGCCTTGCACACGGGCCCACGAGGTTGGTTGATCGCGGATTACTGGGAAGTTGCGGGCACCAAAGAAGGGGAGCCGGCTTGGCGGTTGCCGCGGCTAAGGTTTTTGGCCAATGGGGCTGCTTTGCCAGAAGTCGATGCCAGTGGACGCTCCGCGGTGGAAGTGATGTGGGCCATGATTCCGGAAATTCGTGGTCAGCAACGTTTTGGTCGTTTGGTGCGTTTTGCACAAGTAGAAGATAGTTCCAATTCGTTACAAGATGCCGGGGTTGCGGCAGAAATGCTGCGCTCGGGGCAGGGCTTGGTGGTGATGGATGGTGTGTTGTGGGTGGAGTTTGCTTTGTTGGATGAGCAGCAAAAGAAATATCCCTACACCCGGGTGGATGCTTTCCAGCCTTTCGATTTCCCCGCGATGATTTCTCTCACTGTGGAAATGGTTGCTGGTAATGCGCGCAAGCATCCTCCGCGTTTGGATGCGGATTTGGGTGTGGAAGCCCAAATTTTGCGCTTGCGAGGAACTGCTCCTAGCCGCCTTGCGCCCATGGTTTTGGTGGATTCCGAATGGATTCAAGCTGGCGGCTCTTTCCCCAATATTTCTTTTGCCCGTCGCGGTTTGCGTGAAACCATGCCCGCCGTCCATGTGGCAAAAAGCCCCGTATTTTCCCCAGAGATTTATCGCAGTTTGAATGCACTGGTTGCAGCGGGGAGGCGTTTGCCGTGAACAGGTCCAATTGCGCCGCCCGCCATGGCTTTACTTTGATTGAAGTCATTATTGCCATTGCCCTCTTTATGTTTGGTATCACGGCCATTTTGGGCATGTTTCAGGTGGGGGGAAATCTCGAGGAAGATGCGCGGGTGCATGCGGAACTTGCGCCAGTCCTTCAACCTTTGATTCAACAAATCCGTCGCGAGGCCTGGCTGGTGGATAAGCAGGGCCACATTACCGGTATTCGGCTTTACCAAGGCGAAGTGGTGCCCAACCTTCCTCAATACCGCTTCGACCTCGAAATCGACCCCGTACAATCCAACCCCGAGCTGCGGAAGGCCGAAATCCGCTTCTATCGCCAATCTCCCAAGCGCGTCTTGGCCCGGGTTTCTTTCCTCCTAGACCGCCAGCTTCCCATCCCCAGTAAGTAGAATTCTCATGATGCTGTTCCTCCTCCTAAGTTTGTTTGCTGCCACTCCCTTGCCCAATTTGTTTTGGCAACAGGAAGAAGATCAGATTGTGCGCATGCGCGATGGTCGGCTCCTTGTTGGTGCCATTTTGGATCATGATTTGGATGGCTTCGTGGTGGAGACGGCACGCGATGGGGGACGCTTCCAGTTGACCTGGAGCGATTTGTTTCCGGGGGAGGCGGAACGTTTGCGTGATGCCTTTGGCTATCGCAACCAAAAGCAAGTGCCGATGACAACAGCCCATCGCATATTGCTGCAAAATGGGCGTGAGATTATTGGGCGTTTGCTGCGGGAGGATGCACGCAATTTGGAGATTCGGGTACGTGACACTACTTCCCTAATCCCCAAGCAGCGTTTGGCTGCCCCACCCGAGGAAGTGGTGGTTGAAGCTGCAACCATTCTTACGCCCGAGCAGTATTATGCGGAGCGATTGCCGCAAGTGGATAGTCAAGACCGCTATGCACAGTTTGATTTTGCACAAGAACTTGAGGTGATGTTTGCTCTGGAGCAAGCCAAACAACATTACGAAATTTGTGCCCAGCTTGCTGCTGATGCCAGTGATGACGCCCTGGCCAAACGAGTGGTTGGTGCTCTCGACAAACTGCAGAAAACCATTGCCAATCGGGAAGAGGCCAAACAGTTGGATAAAATTCGCCAACTCATGAATCGGGAACGGTTTACCGAAGCCGAAGAGCTGCTGGCTGGTTTTGAAACGCAATTCCCCAATTCGGCTTTACGTGGCGATTATCTGCAGCTTGCCGACCGGTTTGAAGAGCGGCGCGATGCCGCCGTCACTCGCTATTTGCAACGGCATTGGTTTCACCGTGTGACCAAGGTGCTAAAGATGAAGGCCTTAGAAAAGGATGTTGCTTTGGATGAATTGATTTCCTGGGTGGAAACCGAAGTTCCACTGATGGTTCGTCAGCAATTGCTCAGTGAATTAAAAGAAATGGACAGCCACCTGGATTTGACCGGTATTGATGTGCGTTGGAACAAGCGTCTGGAGAAAGGAGCCACCTCCTATACGGCAGGTTTTAATGATGGCACTTGGATTTTGGGCGAAGAACGCGCGCGTGCTGGCATGAAACAGACCGAAGAGGAAAAAACGGATAATCGTTCGGCTCAGCAACGAGAGATGGAAGAGCGCATGAAGCGTTATATGGACAACCTTGAAGCTCAGCGTCGGGCTGCCAATGCGGGAAATGAAGATGTGAAGCCCGAAGATTGGTGGTTGCGGGCAACGGTCACTCAGCGCTTTCAATGGTTGTTGGCTTACTACGTAGAGTTTTCTGGGGATTATCAGGTGACGGCGGTGAAATTTAGTTACTGTCCCACTTGTGGCGGCCAAGGCTACATCGAGGTTATGGATGTCAGTGCCGCAGGCGCCAAACAGCGCAAAAAGAAATGTCCCACTTGCCATGGGGTGCAAGTGCGCAGGAGCATCAGCTTTAAGTGATGCGCTTGTCGGCCTGCCTATGCATGTTGCTGTTCTCTTGCCAGCAGCCGAGGGGCGTCGTTTCCGCTCAGCCATCCACCTTGCGCAGTCATCGCTTGGAAGAGGTTCGCCTCGATGGCTCCGCCTTGGATTTGCGCGCCTTCGTCGCGGGCATGGTGTTTTTGTTTCCGCAAGAATCTGAGGAGTGGGTTCGCAGTGCCTTGCGTGCAGCCATGACCGAACGTGAAGCCGAGCGTCTGAGTGTCCAGCTTCCTTCCACTTTTGTGGATGATGCGATGGAGCAGTTTACAGCCAGTGTGTTGGCGCAGCTTGGCCCCGGTGCCAGTTTGGAATTGTGGTCTCAGCAACGGCATGGACATCCTTGGAAGGAGATGGAGCCCTTGTACCGACGCCAAATCGGCACCAACTTGCTTTATCAAATTGTGCTAAGGGCAGCAGCTTACGAGCATGGGCGCGTCGCTATGTATTGGTATTTGGCTGCGGACCAAGCGACTGCGGAGCAATGGGTGCAAAGCCTTCATGCCGGACGAGATCCACGGAGTTTGGTCGCCGAGTCTTTGCAAGCAGGCCCCGAGCCAGACGGCAGTTATCCGCCGATGAGCGTTCACCTTCCCGAGCCTTTGGGGGAAGCGATGTCCACCGCCAGCGTTGGCCAGGTGGTGGGCCCCGTCCAGCTGCAAGGGGATCGTGGATGGCGGGTTGGGCTGGTGCGGGAGGTTTTTCCACCTCAATCCGAAATTCCGCCCATCAGCGCTCTACTTGCTGAGCTGGAAGAGCACCCAATTCATGCGCTGGAGGCTCGGGCATGGTTTGAGGAGATGTCTGTGCGTTATACTGCTGTCGCCGAACTCTCGCCCTTCTCCGGCCCCATTCAAGCCTTTGAGCCCCTCCGCTGAACCCACCGCCAGCCCCGAGCCACGGATTTCCAACGACAAGTTGCGCCTTTTGTTTGCGCTTTTGTTCGCTTCCCCCGAGCCGGTCAACCTCGAGCGCATACGCCAGGTTTTGTACCCTGCAGCTGCCGAATCCAAAGACGCCGAGACCGAAGATGCTGCGGCCAATGAGGGGCAAGAGGTCGAAAAGTTCAGCCCGCGTCAACATTTGCAAGCCTTGGAGGCCTGGATGGCCGAGCGCGACTTACCCCTGGTGCTGCACCAAGTCGGGCGTAGTTGGCGCCTCCTCACTTGCGAAGAAATGGCCGAATCACTGCAGGCGGTACGCAAAAGCGTGCAAAAAGAAAGCATTGGCCCTGCCGCCTTGGAGGTCTTGGCTTTGGTGGCCTACCGCCAACCGGTGCTGAAGGCCGACATCGATGCCATCCGTGGAGTCAAATCCGGCTCTCACCTGCGCCATTTGCTCGACCTCCACTTGGTCCGTATTTTGGGCCGGGCGGAGCTTCCAGGGCGCCCCTTTTTGTATGGCACCAGCAAAGTTTTCCTCGACCGTTTTGGGCTGCGCGATTTAGCGGATTTGCCTGAAGCCGGGCGTCTGGCCAATCCAGCTGAGGCGCCCCCATCTCCAGCGGCAGAGTCTCCCACTCCCGCCCCAGCCGAATCTGCAGAGGATTCCGCAGAGAAGTAGGCGATTTGGCTGGGAGAAGGTACACTTCCCGGCTACTGAAAACGGCGTTTCAGCCCATGAGCAAGTCGAAATCCAAAGAAAAGCCCAAGCCGGTCAACCCCCATGCACCGGTTCACACCGAGGCCATGTCCCCGTTGAAGCGGTGGATGATTATTGGCGTGTCGGTGTTCTGCCTCCTCATCTTTTCCGTCACCACCTCGATGAGCACGGTCATTGGTGGATGGTTGCAAGGAGGGCCTCCCGTCAACGCCACCTTGGAACTGCCCAGTGGGCCTGCGGAAATCACCCTTGAAGATTACCGCCGGGCTGCAGATTTGAAGGATTGGGGGGAGCGGGTGCTACAAATCAAGTTCTTCCAAGATGCGGACGAGTTTGAAAGCAACTTGGCTTACGCCACCTTGATGAAGTTGGCGGACGAAATGGAAGTGGCGGTGACCGATGCTCAAGTGGCGGCGGTGTTGCAGGGCAATTCTCCGCTCACCGCCGAACAGTATCAAAACCTCTACCGCAATCTTGGTTTCCGTACCGCCGCCCAGTTTGAGGCCCAGGTGCGCGCTGCTTTGCGGGTTCGAGAAGTCGTCAACCTCATGAGTATGGCTGCGGTGCCCGCCGAGGCCGATATTTTGGCTGCATGGGCCAAGGATGCCGAGGAAATGGATATCCAATACACGGTTTGGTATCCCTCTGCCTTTGCCGAGGAAGCTTCCCAACTGGAACCCACTGACGAAGAGCTGCAAAGCTTTTATGCCGTGGGTTTGAATGGCACGCAGCGGGCAGAATTGGAGGAAGAGCAAGCCGTCGCCTTCGATGCTGTCTTGCTCACCGCTGAGGCTCTACAGAGCGATGCCGTCAAAGCCTGGTTCCAGCCGGAAGAGCCTACGGCCGAAGCTTTGGACGGCTTTTACAACAGCAATCGTTTTTCTCTTTATCGTCGTCCCGAAAGCGATACTGCCGACCCGCAAGCCGACCCTTATTTCTCCATGGAGGAGCTTGGCGACCGTTTGCGTGCGGATTATCTGCTGCACAAAGCCATCAGTACTCTGGCTTTGGAATTGCCTCAAGCCGAAGATCCGGTGGCCTTTGCGGCAGAAAAAGGTGCAGAATATGTGAAGCAGGATGTGTTGGTGGGCTTTTCTGAATTGCCCAACATCGAGCGCATTGGCAACACTCAGCTGCGCCGTTTGTTTAATGCCGAGATTGGCTTTTGGGTGCAAACGCCTGTGCAAAGTGAAGGTCTGGTCTATTTGGTGCGGCCATTGGAGCGGCGCGATCGGGCGATGCCGCCATTGGCCGAAATCCGTGGTCGTGTGGTGGAGTTGTGGCAAGAAACCCAGCGCATCGAACTGGCGAAAAAAGCGGCCCAGGAAATGCTCGACGCTCTTCCTCATGGCGAAGATTATGTGGAGGGAGATGCTTTGGTCTTGGATCCCCAAGCCTTTGCGGATGCCGTTGCCGCGCGTCAACAACCTTTGGAACAAATGGGCTGGCTTTCGCGCATGCCGCGGCGCACAGTGGATCCGATTTGGCCTAAGGATGCCGTCATCCTCCCCAGATTACGGCGAGTAATTGGGGGGCAGCTCGACGATATGGTCGATGGCCAGATTGTGGGCCTTGAAGATTATGGCGAGGATGGCATTGTCGTTGCCCAGCTGAAAGGCCGGCGGGATGCAGATCCTGCCACCATGTGGCCCGCCGAGCGCGACCTGGCCGAGCGTCGCGCGCAAATGTTGGCATCCCAACGCTTCTTTAGCGACATGATTTCCTACGAAGGACTGTCGCGCACTTATGGCTTAACCAAAGTCATTCGCGAAGAAAACTAAACTGCCAAGGGGTGGTCTAGGGCTGTAGCCTTGGCCATTCGGGAAACACTCGGCGTGTGAGCTGAGCTACCGTTGCTGGCTGGATGGTGTTGTGTTCGGCCACCCGTTCAATCACGCCTTTGCTCCCTTTGGGGGCCACCGCAGCTGCTTGGTACAAGGCTTTGCGTGTTGCTTCTAGCTTGCCTTCCACCGCGTGGATGTAGGCTTCCGCAAGGTAAGTTGCCGACCACCAGGGGCCAGCATTGGGGATGCCTTGTTGGACGCGGCGCACCGCTTCTTGTTCAAAGGCTTGGCGATAACCTTCTAGCCAAAGGATGCGTGCTTGTTTCACACTGGGGTGAAAGGGGGCGAACTCCTCAGCCCGAGCGAGTAGCCGCAAAAGCAAAGTTTCGTTGCCGTCCGGGGCGGTCATTTCCACCTTCATGTAGGCGGTGAGGGCCGCCAAATCGGTGGGGTGCATGAGCAAGCAACGATCGAAGCAATCCCGAGCGGCATCCCATTGTTGCTGGGCTAGATAATAGGAGCCCAACAGCACCATGCTGCGGTTATCCCAGGGACGCACTTCCACGGCTTGCTGCAAATGTCGAGGAAGATGCTCGACATCCTTCACCGCCCAAGCGGCAGCATTTTCCCCCCGCATTTGTGCCCATCCAGCGGGCAAAGGCAGCAGCAGCAGGAACCCAAGGCTGACTTGAGAAAAGCGAGACTGCGGGGGCTTGGTGCCGGCGAATTTCCAGCCCAGCAACAAGGCGGCCAAGCCAAGGGTGGCGGGGTTATCGCTCCACGGGGAACGGAATAAAGTGAAAACCAAAAGCCCAATCCAAGCTGGGGTGGCCACCAGACGATAAGTGTCGGAGCCGCCGTGGCTTAGCAGTTGCCAAATGCCAAAGAGCAGAGCTAACCAACCCAGCCAGCCTAGTTCTAAGCCGGCGAGGAGGAGGTCGTTATGGGGAGTTTTGGGGATGCGGTGGGAGGTGTCGGCCCAATCCCCAGAGCTGAGGCGGGCTTCTTCGGCATCTCTCCATTCTGGGTAATCCGTTTCAAAACGGCCTAGGCCAAGGCCGAGTGGATGCTGCAAAAAATGGCGCATACTTGAAAGATAGATATGTTGGCGCACTTGAACACCACGCGGCAAGGTGGTCGACGCGGTGTTGGTGTGGTTGGGAGTAGGCTGGGGCAGAAACTCCCCGGCGACCACAAGCAGCACGATGGCCGCCAGGGCAATGCTGGGCTTGAAGGAGATTTTTTTCCATAACCAGACCCCCGCGCCAAGTAGAGCCATGCGCCCAGACATCGAACCGATTAGGCCCACTTGCAAAGCGAGCAGGCCAATCGCTAACCAAAGCCATTTTGGAAAAGAGGTGGTTTGCTGGACATAAAGGCCAAGGCCAAGGAGTAGCAAGATGGCTTGGGTTTCTAAAGCGTGGCTGGGCCCCGGAAATGGGTAGGCTGGGGCCACGGTAAGTTGGGAGTCGTAGCCTGGGGGCTGCCAGCCCAAAGCTTGAAAGATGCCGAGGATGGCCGCGATGCCGCCGCCAAGAAGCAGGGGCACCACCCAGGCGCGAGGGGCTTGCGCTGGCCAGCGGGCGACGGCGGCAGCCAACAACCAAGCACTAAGAAGTGGGGCACGGTCGGCCAAGCCGGCCCACTGCGGCGCCCAGCCTGCGGCGGTGGAGGCCGAAAGAGCCAGTGGGATTAAGCCGAGGAGCAGGGCCAGGAAAAAAGCTCTGCCGCCTGGCAGACGCGCCCATCCTCCCTGACTTTTCCATGTCCACAGGGCAAAGAAAAGTACGAGAAAGGAAAACAAGCCGCCGTCAAAACGACTTTCATCTAGCCGAAAGACCGACCAACTGAGCATGGGCAGCAACATGCAAGAGGCGGCAGCCCATGGCATGAGGCGCTGGCTAAAGCTCAGGTTTCTGCTCCTTCTGCCCGAGGTTGCAAGAGCGCGTCGAGGAAGGTTTCGGGGTCGAACACGTCCAAATCTTCGGGGCCTTCCCCAAGGCCGATAAAAAGTACCGGCAAACCAAGTTGGTGGCCAATGGATAAGGTGGCTCCGCCCTTGGCCGTGCCATCGAGCTTGGTGAGAAAAACACCGCTAAGCGGCACGCTTTCGCCAAAGCGTCGTGCTTGTTGGATGGCATTTTGGCCAGTTGTGGCATCGAGTACCAGTACCGTGTGATGGGGTGCACCTTCAATTTGACGCCCCGTCACCCGAGAAACTTTCTCTAATTCTGCCATTAAATTCTTTTGCGTATGCAAACGCCCAGCCGTGTCGACAAGCAGTACATCGACGCCGCGTGCCTTGGCTGCGGCCGCGGCGTCATGCGCAACTGAAGCGGGATCAGCCCCTTGCGCCCCGCGAATAAGTTCCACCCCAACACGGTCGCACCAGATGGCCAGTTGCTCGACCGCTGCGGCGCGGAAAGTATCGCAGGCTGCAACCAACACCGATTTATTTTGCTGGCGTAGCCAATGAATAAGTTTGGCAATCGAGGTAGTTTTGCCAGAGCCATTGACGCCGACCACCAACACTACCGTGGGCCCGTCGGCGTTGAGTAAGGGCAGTGGCACACCGTCTGGGCCTTGGGCAACATCCAACAGGCGCTGGCGCAACCAACGTGGCATGTCTCCAGGATCGGCTAAGTTGCCGCGCCGTAATTCGCTTTCCACCTCTTCTAGAAGTTCGGTAGCGAGTGGGCCCACATCAGCCGCATAGAGGATTTCTTCCAGCGCTTCGAGGGTTTCTTCGGTGGTGGAATCTCCGGCCAAGAGGCGCAAGGCATGAGAGATGCGATTGCGCGTGCGGCTAAGGCCTTGACGAATCTTCGAAAACACCATCGTTGGTTATGACAAATCGGTGGGACGACGGCCGTTGCCCGAGCGTGGGCGTGGAACAGGGACGGAGGAAAAGGGAATGCTGTCGGTGCTGGGGCGAGGCCTGGCGTCGACCTTCTCGTCACGCAAAGCCTTTTCGGTGGGGGCGGAAGGGTGGCTATCTGGGGTTTCGCGGGCATCTTCGATGAGGAGCCGGGCGCGGTCTAAGATGCCGTTGACGAAAGAGCCAGATTGGGCGGTGGAGAAGCGTTTGGCGATGTCGATGGCCTCGTTGATTACCACCTTGTAGGGAGTTTGGGGATGAAAAACCAACTCAAAAACGGCGATGCGCAGAATGTTGCGATCCAGATGCGCCATGCGATCGAGTCGCCAGTTGCGGGCAATGGCCTCAATCCATCGATCCAACTCGCTGCGGTTTTCCACCACTCCCCGACAGAGGGAAAAGGTGAAATCCGCGAGCTCCCCACGGCCCTTTTTGTCGCGCGAACCTTTGGTGTGGTGTTCGACAAAGGGCACCAGCTCCTCCATGGCTTCACTGCCGCGCAACTCCCACATATAGAGGAATTGTAGGGCCAATTCACGCGCACGTGTACGACGTCGGACGGGGGCGGCCATAATTAGATTTTTGCCAGAAGTGAGACCATCTCCAAAGCGGCCAATGCGGCTTCGGCGCCTTTGTTGGACACGGGGGTTTCTTTTTCCCTGCGGTTTTGAGAATTTTGCAGACTACTTTGGAACACCTTCGGGTCGGCGCGATGTTTGGCTTGGGCGAGGGTATTGCATGTGAGCAGCCCCATAATCACCGGAATGCCATGACCGAGATTGACTTCCATCAAACCACGGCTGGCTTGTGTACAGACATAGTCGAAATGAGGGGTGTCTCCTTGGATGACACAGCCCAGCGCAATCACTGCGGCATAGCGGCCAGTGCGGGCAAAGCGATCGCAGGTGAGGGGGAGTTCGAAGGCTCCGGGCACACGCGCAACATCAATGGTGTCGATGTCAACGCCGTGGCTGGCGAGGGTATGCAAGCATCCATCGAGCAGAGACTCGGTGATGTCTGCGTTGAAGCGAGAGACCGCGATCGCAAAACGACCGCTGGGTTCCGCAGGATTGCCTTCAAGGAACGTCGCCATGACTGGTTTGCCGCGTATTGTACGGCAGGAATCAAGTTTCGTCTGCCCCAGAGAAGGTGGAATTAAGTTTCTGGGGTTTCCACTTTGGCCCAAGGCAGGGGGTGGCCGAGGAAAGCATTGGCAAAGAGGGAGCCGAGGTCGCGGAGTAGGGAAAAGGAGAGCGGGACCACGGTGAGAGTGAAAAAAGTAGCAACGGTAATGCCACCAACGATGCCGATGGCGAGACCTTGGAAATCCATGCCATTGCCGGAAGGTTCGGATAGGGCAATAGGAAGTAGGCCGCAGACCGTGGTGAGGGCGGTCATAAACACGGGGCGCATGCGATCTTGCACCGCGATCAAAATGGCCTCGCGGGTGTTTTGGCCGCGGCGCTCCAGTTGCAGGATGCGGTCAATCAGCACGATGCCGTTGTTGACCACGACCCCGGCGAGCACAATCATGCCAATCACTTCCATCGGGCCAAAAGGCTGATCCATGATGGTGAAAGCCCAGTTGGCGCCGAGAATGGCAAAGGCAATGGTGGTGAGGGCCGATAAGGGCAAAACCACTGAGTTGAACAATAAGCCCATAAGCAAGAAGACCAACCCGATGGCCAACATCATCGCCTTTTGTAAATCTTCCATTTGGTCTTGAGTCTTGGACCAGCCGCCGTCTTGGGTCCAGCGATAGCCCTCGGGCATGGCGATGGTCTCCATCAAGCGGGTGGCGGCGGCATAAGCTTCTTTGATGTCTTCGGTTTTGGCTTTCAAGCCAATTGAATCGGACAATTTCCCGTTGCGTCGAAAAATACCGCTGGGGGCGCGGGTGTCGGCAAACTTGGCGAAGGTGGATAAGGGCACCAAGTCGTTGTCGGTGGCCACAATCATTTCCTCTAGGCTTGCGCGGTTGGGGTTCTTTGGCTTGTCGTATTCGATAATTAGCGGCAAATCTTGATTGGGGGTTTCATAACGGGAGACCATAAAGCCGCGCATGGTCCACTCGATATTGCCCAATACCGAACGGCTATTGACTCCCAACAAGCTCATGCGTTCTCGGTCGAGGTGGACGAGGATTTCTCGCTCTTTGCTGCGGTCTTTGCTTACCTCCACAAAATCTTCACTGGCTTCGGCGGCCACGCGAATCTTCTCCAGGATTTCTTGCACGCCACGGCTTTCCGGGCCCTCGACGCGGATGCGTGTCCAGTCCATGTCTTGGGATTCTTGCTGGCGAAATTCCTTTTCAAAGCGGTAATGGACTCTGGATCGGGGGGGCAAATGTTCTTTGAGATAGCCAAGTAGAGCCTCCTTCTCGCTTACTTTCAAAGGCTTGTCCGGCCAAACCATAATCTGGCCATTGTGCTTATCGAACCAAATCCCGGAATCGACATCTGGGAATCGTTGCTTGAAATCATCGTTGAGTAGGACCTGTTCCATGAACGACACCTCTTCATCACCGTCCAGGAGCAAGGTGTCTTCGGTAAAATCAAAACCGATTTCAATTTGCCCGCCTTCTTCGCTGCCCGTTCCTGTGGTTCCGCGCCCGGCGGTGGCCACACTTCCCGACATCAAACAAAGGGCGCACAGCGCGCTTGCTCGAAGTCGATGAGAAAGAGCCCAATCCAAAGACCAGACCAAGGGTTTGGTCATCCAGTTGGGCATATGGCCGGCGGTGGAAGCCTCCCTTTTGCCGCGGGTTCCTTTGTGCTGTAAATAGCGAGCCGCTACTGGCACCATGACAATAGAAAGCACGAGTGCAGCTAATAAGGCCACTATCAAGGGCATGCCTATGGCGGTGGCGATGACCTTTTGCGTGCGATCATCGGTTAAAAACATCAGCGGCAGAAAGACCACCACCGTGGTGAGGGTGGCGGTGGTGATGGCCAACATGACTTCCGCTGGTCCACGGCTGATGGATTCAAGAGTGCTTGCGCCTCGTTCTCGGCGCTTGAAAATGCTTTCCACAATCACCACGGAGTTGTCCACCAGCATACCGATGGAAATGGTGATGCCCATCATCGACATCAGGTTCAAGCTGTTGCCACTAAAGTAGAGATAACTTAAGGCAATAAGGACAGCAAAAGGAATAGAAAGGGTGATTAGCAGGGTGTAGGAAATCCTACGCAAGAACAAAAACAAGACGACGCAGGCGATGGCGCCACCCAGCAGAGAGTCGTCCACTAGGCTTTTGATGCTTTGCCCAATCATTTCTCCCTGGTCAAAGTAGACTAGATAAGTAAAACGGTTCAGCACCGGGTCTTCCGGCAAGACCTCTTCAAATTCATGCCGTAAACGCTCGCATAATTCAAAAGTGTTGGCAGAACTTTCTTTGGTGATTTGCAAAGTGGTGCTGTACTCGCCGCCAAACTTGAACAGGAATTCGGGCGCACTACGTACCTTCACCACGCGTCCTATATCTTTGATGCGCAAGCCATCACGCACCGGGAAATTTTCGATTTCCTCGAGGGATTTAAAGCGGGAATCCACGCGAATAATGGCACGGGAGCCAGCTTCATCTAAATCGCCAATTGGTGCGGAAATGTTATCACTTTGGAGGCGCTGCACTAAATCCCCAATGTCAATGCGGTTGGCAAAGACCTTTTCTTCGTCAAGCCAAATGCGAATGGAAAGAGGGGTAAGGCCCCAAGAATTGGCACTGGCTACACCATCAATGGCTTCGATACGAGGAACTAAGACATTGGCAATAAGGTCTTGTGCGACTAAATCTTCAACGCCGTTGTATTGGATGCCAGAAAACATGACAGGAAATTGTTCCATGCCACTTTTGCGAATTAAGATGCGGTCGACCTCGGTTGGCAGCAAAGGACGAGCGCGCTCGACGCGGTCGGCAACTTCGCTGTAAACCAAGTCCATATCCAAGTTGCCCGGAAACTCCAAACTGAAACCGACAAAGCCGTCTTCTGCCCAGGAAATGATTTCTTCTAGATTAGTAATGGAGCGGAGTTCTTTTTCTAAAGGTTTCAGTACCTTTTGCTCCAATTCGCTGGGGTTTGCCCCTTCCCAGGCTGCCTCGATGGTGATTTCCGAACCGGATAAACCTGCAGGCACCAGTTCCAGGGGGATGCGCTTAGCGGCAATGAAGCTCATGCCGAGCAGAGCAACAGAAATCATCAACACCCCAATCGGGTGTTGCACCAAGCCGCGGAAAAAACGACTGAGACTTTCCGACGAAGAATCAGGCAACTTCAGCCTCCCTTGGGGCATCGTCTTGCTTGCGCTCAAGCTTTACCAAAAGCCGATAACCCGTTGGAATCACAATCAAGGTGAGAAGAGTGGAGCTAATCAAGCCGCTAATGACGACCAAAGCCATGGGCGTGCGCAGTTCTGCGCCCTGCTGGCCACCAAGGAAAGGAATCCACCCCGTCATTGGGAGCATTCCCAGCACCGTGGTTGTGGTGGTCATCAAGATTGGACGCAAACGCGCATGGGCGCCTTCTAAGATGGCCGCGTCCAAAGCCATACCCTTACGCCGGTTGCGGTTCACCCGGTCGACCAACACAATGGCGTTGTTCACCACAATACCGGCCAAAATAACAGCGCCCAGCAGCGCGACTACGGAAATTGGGGTTTCACTAACACGCAAAGCGGCGATAGCGCCAATACCTGCGAGTGGAACCGAAAATAAAATCAAGAAGGGTTGAAGTAGAGATTCAAACTGGGCCGCCATGACCGCGTAGACGAGAAATACCGCTAGTGCGAGTGCGAATAACAAAGAATCCAAAGCTTGGGCCATTTCGTCGGTTTGGCCACCAAGGCGAATGCTCACAGTGGGTGGAGTTTGAATGCCTTGCAGGCGCTTAGCCACGGCTTCACTGGTGTCGCCAAGATCAAATCCAGCCAGGGACGCAGAAAGCACGGCAGCCCGACGGCCGCGAATATGGCGAATGTCGCTGGGGCCATCCTGCAGTTGAAAATTGGCAACGGCACCCAAAGGCAAAGTGCGCTCCTCTCCAGGGTTGACCGGCAGGTCTTTCAGTTGCTCGACATGGCCCATGCCTTCCAGGTTGGCGCGCACGCGGATGTCGATGCGTTCATTGCGTCCAGGGAAAGTCGAGGCAGTTTCGCCTTCCACGGCCAAGCGTAACCGGTTGGAGACTTGGGCCGCAGTGAGCCCATGGCGGGCGAGCATGTCGCGGTTGGGGGTAATCCGCACTTCAGGATTGCCCCGACGCAAAGAGGAGCGAATGTCAACAAGACCGGGAACATCTTGTAGTGCGGTTTCAACTTGTCGTGCCACTGCATTGAGTTGGGGCAAGCGATCGCCCACAATCTCAATTTCTAGAGGTGCATTGAGGGCGAGCAAGGTGGGCCGACGCAGTTGGAAGCGCGCCAACGCCGGCTCTCGCTCCATGATTTGGCGGATTTTTTCTTCCGCCCGGCGTTCCAAAGCATGGGGGTCGGGGCCGGAGGTGTTGAGGCGAATGGAGATGCGCGCTGTATGTGGCCCGGTTTCTTCGGTGGAAATGGTTTCCCGGTCGGAGCCGGAGGTGACAGCGGTTTCCAGCACCCCAGCGAGGCACCGGATTTTTTCTTCCAATGCTGTAGCTAAACGATCGGTTTCCAACAGTGGGGTACCTGCAGGAAAGAAGAGCTCGGCAGTGAACTCTCCTTGCATGACTTCGGGCAACAATTCTTTACCCATGTCGTCGGTGTTGCGAAAGGCCGCGGCGGCAGCAGCCGCGACCAACAAAAAGACTACAGCCGGTGCCCGCAAAGCACCGCGTAGAACCAAGGGGTAGAATTTTTCAGCAGCATGAAACAGGCTGTTCATTATCATGCTAGGTGGCCAGAGGATGATTTTTAGCATCCACAGCAAGAGACCGAAGAGGGCTTTGATAAGGAATAAAAGGGCGCCAATTAAGTCGAACAGCACGCGAGAGAGCAACACCAGTAGGGGGTTGGCAATGACCCAGACCGCAGGCAAAAAACAAGTGGATGCTGTGAATTTAAACCATGCCGCGGTGCGTTGGGCGTCCGCTGGCATGGGATTCCACTTGCCTTTTTCCGGCGGTCCATCCGGCAGCCACTTTAAATTGTATTGCTTTAAGTAGAAAAAGAGCCCTGCCCCGGCAATCAGACCAAGAACCGAGCAAAGGAGTAAGGCTTTGTTGCGCGTAATACCGAGTTCTTTCCATAATTGTCCTGAGCGGAAATGTGGAAAGAGCTGTTGGGTGAGTTTTTGCACTTGCTTGGACAAAGAAGCTTGTATTGCATCAGCTTCGGATAAAGAAATGCGTGCGGCCAAACCGGGGATAAAGAACAAAGCCACGGCCAAGGAAATTAGCAGCGAGGCCACCACGGTGAGTGCTTGGTCGCCAAAAGTTTGTCCGGCAATACCTTCAACAAAAATGATGGGGGCAAAAACGGCAATGGTGGTGAGGGTGGATGCGGTGACCGCACTGCCAACTTCGGAAACGCCGCGAATCGCAGCAAGACGTGGCGGATCGCCTTCTTCACGGCAGCGGGTAATCGACTCCAGTACCACAATGGCGTTATCCACCAACATGCCAATGCCCAACGCCAAACCACCCAAAGACATAATGTTCATCGACACTCCTGCACTGTACATGGCGCCAAAAGTGGCCACAATGGAAATAGGGACAGCAAGACCGATGATAAAGGTAGTGGCGAAACGGCGCAGGAAGAAGTAACAAATCAGGACGGCAAATAGGCCACCGTACATGGCTGCTTGATTGACTTCCGAAATGGCGTCGTCAACAAAGGTGGATTGGTCGGACAGAAGGGTAAGTTTGACGTCTTTGGGCAGTTTGGCGGCAATATTATCGGGAGGTGGGGGAGGCAAATCCCCGTCCTTAGGCTTGCGCGCGAAGGAGCTTTTCTTTTTGCCAAACAATCGCTCCCGTACTGCTTGGGCCACGGCCACGATGTTGGCGCCAGCTTCTCTGTAGACAGCGATTTCTACCGCTTCTTTACCGCCAACTCTTTGCACCACATCGCGGTCTTTATGCGAGCGTTTTACCGTCGCCAAATCGCGCAGCTTCACCACCGTTTGGTTGATGGTCAGAATGGGCAAATCCTCAATTTCTTCCAAGCTGCGGAACTGATTGAGGGTGCGTACCACATACTCCACAGAACCTTCTTCCAGCTTGCCGCCCGGTACATTGAGGTTTTCATCTACTAGACGTTGCCTCAGGTCTTCCCCGGAGATTTTATAAAGCGAAAGCTTTTGCGGATCGAACAGCACATGGACCTCATCTTCCAGTCCACCCTTGACCCGTACCGCGGCCACCCCAGGGAGACCTTCCAGTTGGCGTTCGACTTCTCCTTCAGCTAGGTCGCGCAAACGCACCAAATCTGTTCCCCCGGAAAGGGCGATACGCAAAACCGGATCCAAGCTTGGGTCGTAACGCAGGATGAGGGGTTTATCGACGCCGTTAGGTAAAAAGACGCGGTCGAGTCGCTCGCGCACATCTTGCACTAAAAACGGCAAATTGGAGCCCCATTCGAACTCCATCAAAATCTCTGAGACTTCGGCCCGGGAGCTGGAGCTGATATTGACCAAATGGCCTACCGTTGACAGCACATCCTCCAAGCGTTCGGTAACGCGCTCTTCCACATCTTCCGGTGCCGCGCCAGAATAGGTGGTGCGCACGGTAAGAGATGGGTAATTCACTGGTGGCAACAAGTCGACCGGTAACTTGCTGAGCGAAATAAAACCAAAGACCACGGCTGCGGCCACAATCATGCCCATGCCGACCGGTCGTTTTACCCCAAGGGCAAACCAACCGCCGCTAGCTTCTTTTTCCGCAGCGCTCATTCGTCTGCAATCTCCACCGCATCGCCATCATGAATGCGATCTGCGCCCACAACCACCACAAGGTCGGTTGGCAGAAGGTCTGTGCCAGGGCCAGCTTCGACAGAGTCTTCGTTTTCAAAGCCTGGAAAAACTTCAAGACGCTTGGCGATGCTGTTGCGCACGACAAAGCAATACACTTGATTGCCTTCGTGAATTAAGGCTTGCTTGGGAATGAGGAGGGCGTTGTCGTGAGTCTCCAGGGTGAGTACGACTTTCACCAGAATTCCGCTGGGGATTCGTTTGCCATTTGGATCCAAAGCAGCAGTCACTTTGACCGTGCCAGTCGTTAAATCCACAGTGGGGGCGATGCGCTCCAAATGCCCTGGAATCACCCACCCCGGCAGCGCATCGGAAGTCGCAGTAAGCGTTTGCCCCACGCGCAAGGAAGTGATTTCGCGCTGAGGACGAAACAAAATCACTTTGGGATGAGAAAGGTCTGTGATTTGGAAAACACGCGTGCCGGGTGCGGTCATGTCGCCCAATGAGATGTCGCGAGCACTGACGGTGCCATCAATCGGAGATTGAATGGTGCATTGCTTGAGACCCAACAGTGCGCGGTCATAAGCAACCTTGGCTGTTTGATGCGCTGTTTTTGAAGCTTCCCAAGTTTGGCGCCGGGTTTCCAAATCCCGGTCGGAAAGAACCCCAGTAGCTCCGCCAGATTCCATCAAACTTTTGTCGCGCTCAAACTCGCGCTGGGCTTGTTCCATGGCTTGCCGAGTTTCCACCACCCGCACTTCGGCCTCGGCAACCTCTAACCTGGCAACATCATCGCGGAGTTGAGCCAGGACTTGACCGGCTTGGACCTGGTCGCCTTCCTCCACCAAGATGGCAACCACAGGCTCTGCCCGCTCTGGCATCACCTCCACCACATCTAAGGACTGCACAGTGGCGGTAGCCTCGAGGCGGTTTTCCACTTTGCCTACCGACAATGGGGAGACTCGCACCAGGACTGGGTCTTTGCTAGTTTGGGATTTGGTGGCGGCTTCGGCTTGGGACTCGACATCTGCCGCTTGGGCTTGGGGCCGGGAGCAGCCACAAACCAACAAAGGTAGAATGGCGATGAGGTAGGGTTGAGGTTTCATGGGGCGGAAGCAAGACACGGGGAGCCCTATTATGAAGCGCGCCGCGCCATCGGCCGACCTCTTCATGGCCACACCATCAAAACCAATGCAGCCGAGGCAGGGAAAGCCTCTCCTTCCCTACGCAGAAGCCCTCCAAATGTTGGAGGCTCGTTTGGCGCCATCGAATCCCAAGCAAGAAAACATTGCCCTTAGCCAAGCCCATAATCGGATTTTGGCGCAGGATGTTGCCCTCGATCGGGATGAGCCACCCGTCGCCCGCTCCGCCATGGATGGCTATGCCTTGCGTAGCGCCGACGGCATGGAAAAACGTCGGGTGGTGGCCACTTATTTTGCTGGCACCGCCGGCAATCAAGTGCTGGCGGCCGGGCAAGCGGCGCAGGTCATGACCGGAGGAACGGTACCCGATGGCGCAGATTGTGTTGTGCCGGTGGAGCGGATTCGCCGTGAGGGTGATTGGCTATGGATTGAGGAAGAACCCAAACCCGGGCGCCATGTGCGTCAAGCCGGCGAAATGGGCCGCAAAGGACGGGTGTTGTTGCGCTCTGGGCATTGCCTTGGTACCGGCGACTTAGGTGTTTTGGCTGGATGTGGCTTGTCCCAGGTGGAGGTTTTTCGTCAGCCGCGGGTAGTGGTTTTGTCCACTGGTGACGAGGTTGTGCCTCACACCACCTTGCCGGCCGCTTATCAGGTGCGCGATTCCAACCGCCTTTTGAGCTGCATGCAGCTGCAAGGATTTGGCGCCCAGGTCATCCATCACCAGCATGTACCTGATCAACCCGAGCTTTTGGAAGAAGCCGTTGGCCAAGCCTTGGCGCAGGCTGACTTGGTGCTCACCATTGGTGGCGTCAGCATGGGGGATAAAGATTTCTTGCCCCAAGTTTTTCGTCAGCTGGGAGTCGAAACTCTTTTTCACAAGCTCGCCATCCAGCCAGGCAAACCGGTTTGGGTAGGTTTCCACCAGCAGTGTTGGGTGATGGGGCTACCTGGCAACCCCTTGTCCTCGTTTGTGGTCTTGGAACTTTTGGGGCGTTTGGTGGTGCATCGTTTGGCTGGGGGCAAGCAAAGGTTTCCTCGCCCTATGTGCTTAGCTTCCTTGCAGGGTAGAGTTCGCAGCAAAGCTCGTCCGCGGTTTTTGCCGGCGCGCTTACTCGATTCGAACCCCGGTTGGACTGCTGTCGACTCTGTGGCCACAGAACTGCCGTCCTTACAGCCATGCACGGAGTCCGGCTCGGGAGATTGGACCAGCCTGGCTAATGCTAATGCCCTTTTGTTTTTGGCGCCCCATCAGGACCTGCAAGCAGGGGCTGCGGTGCGATACCTTCCCTTGAGCCAGCCTTGACCGCTGCCCTCTTGTTCACCCTTGTTGCCGCACTGATGCGTGCGCTAGCGATGCCTGGGGTGCTACCTTGGCTCCAGGATTGGGCTTGGTGCGCTGCTTTTGTTGCCGTTGTGTTGCGCTTGCGTGGCTGGCATCACGGTGCCCGCGGCGGTTTGGACTATCTCGGTGGTTTGGTCTTTTGGCTGTTGAGCTTTGCCTTTTTGGTGCATGTGCATCCCCTCGCACCCTGGGGGGCCGCCATCATCCTTGGTAGCTGTTGGTGGGTGGAGGGCTGGCTGTATCGGCTGCTGAGTCGTCGCTTTCAAGTCGACACCGCCGCTTTAATGGCTTTGCCCACCGCGGAATACCTGCGCATGACTTGGTTTTATCTAGGGGTAGGCGGAGTGCCTTGGGCCTCTTGGGGCTTGGCTTTGGCGTCGTCACCTTTCTTTGCCTGGGCCCGCTATTTCGGCGAATCGGGATTGGTGTTGTTGGCCGTGTCCGGTGGCTGTGCCCTGTATGCGCTTTGTTTTTCTCCTCGGCGATGGGCGTCGGCCCTGGTTTTCGGCTTGTTGTTGGCTGCCGTTTTGTTGCCCGTGGAATCGCCACCCGCCCAAGCGGAAACTTTGCGTTGCTTGGCTGTGCAGCCCAACGTGAGCTTGGAGGAAAAGCATGGCCCGTGGTCGGCCAACAGTTTGTTTGACCGCCAGAATATGTTGACCCGGGAAGCCTTGGAGCGCGGGGAAAAACCTGCTCTCATCCTGTGGGCGGAAACCATGTGGCCCTATCCAGCGGCGGAAGAAGATGCAGAAGGTACTTTGCGTCGGCTTTGGCCGCAGGCGCCGGATGAAGTGGAGCCTATGGCGAAAGTGGTTTTTCGGCAACAAGTGATGGTGCGCACGGTTTTGGCTGCGGCGCCAGCCCAGGCCTACTTCCTTACTGGAGCCCATTTCTACTACCCGGTGGCGGCAGAGGGGGTGGGCGGCGCTCCTCCGGACTATTCTCCCCGTAAGTCGGAAATCGTTCTCTTCGATGCTGACGGGCGTTTGGTGCAGCATTTCTCCAAACAACAGCTCGTTCCTTTTGGCGAAGCCCTGCCCTTTGGCGGGCATTTCCCGGGGGCGGAATGGCTGCGCGAATATGCCCACCGCAACTTCGGCTTGCGGCCGGATTTTGCGCGTTCGGCACATGGCGGCCCACTGCGATCTGCACCCGGCCTGCCAGAGTTGGGGGCGGCGGTGTGCTGGGAGAATGTTTTTGCGGCTCCCTTCCGGGCACAAGCCGAGGGCGGCGCACGCGCCTTTGTGGTGCTTTCCAATGAAGACTGGTTCGGTCAGGATGGGATGGAAATGCAGCAGATGGTGGCGGCGACTCGGCTGCGGGCGGCGGAAACGGGCTTGGCCATGCTGCGCGTAACCAACACCGGCCATACCTGCTTGGTTTTGGCTGACGGCCGGGTGGATGGCGGCCTTGCTCCCGGCGTGGAGGGATCTTGGGGCGTGGATTTGCCCCTGCGTAGTCCGCAGCAAACGGATACTTGGTATTTGCGTGGAGGTTGGCGTCTCCTGCCCCTGTGGGCCTGCTGGAGTGGTTTTTTGGTCTTCTTGGCGGTGTTTTTTCCCACTCGAAAGTTGCTCCAAAAGGCACGAAATCTTTCTACACTTGACCCTTCTTCGGGGGTTGGCTAGATTTTTCGCTTCTCAGGCGTAAACCCAATGCCTGCGCGCGCCTAGACTGGCTCCCGCGTCATCTTGCGCACACCTCCCCATAACAACCCGCCCGCACCATCTGGGATGAGTACCATCGGAAAGTTTTTCGTCGTTCTGAACCTTGCTTTGTCTGCCCTCTTCGTAGGAGCAGCCGCCTCCTTAATTGGAAATAGCACGGATTACCGCCACCAATTGGAAGCTGAGCAGGAAGCCAAAGCGGCTCTTGAATCTTCCTTAAATGCCGAAATCGGCGATCTTCAAGCCCAACTCTCGCAATCGCAGAGCGAGCGGAGTCGTTTGCAGAACGACAACAGCAGCCTCTCTGCAGATAAAACCGCGTTGACGGAAAGCCTGGAGTCCGAGCGCCAGCAAAACGCCGACCTACGGGAAAGCCTGCAGGTGATTGAGGGCAAACTCAGCGATTTGCAGGGCACCAACGCGCAGCTGGCCAATCAGCTGGAAGGTGTGCAACGGCAGTATGAAACCGTGCGCCAAGAGCGCGACCAAGCCCTGGATGCTCGTGATGCTGCTGTGGCTGCTGCCAACGCCGCCAAGGATTCGGCCAATATGGCCAACGGCGCTGCAGAAGACCTAGCGCTGAAGTTGGATCGTGAGCGTGAGCGCGCTGCTGCCGCGGAGGCCAAACTGGCAACGGTGGTCAGCCTCTACAAGGTGGATTTGGAAAGCATCGGTGCGCAGCCGCCGATGGATGGTTCGGTGTTGAGTGTCGACACCGTAGACAACACCACCTATGTGGTCATCAACCTGGGCAAGCGCGACAACGTCCAGCCCGGCTACACCTACGACGTGTTTAACGGCCCGGTGTACAAAGGCCGGATTTATGTCCACACCGTCAATGAAACCAAATCCGCCGCTACTGTGGATTTGGCTGGCAATGCCATGATCACTGCGGGCGACCGCGTCACCACGCGCCTGTAGGAGTTCACCATGGCAGCACGTCGACGTAACGCGAAGAAGGCCGCTCCAAAGAAAGCGGCGAAGAAAGCCAAGGCTCCTAAGGCCAAGGCAGCGAAGGCTCCGAAGGAAGTCAGCCCTGGCCCGCCGGTGGAGGTGGTGCTGTGCATCGTCACTGGCCTCATGTTGTTGGCCGCCGTGGTTCTGGTGGATTACACCGCTGGCCACAAATACGGTGCGGGCGCCATGTTTGCGGGTAGCTACGAGTCCAGCAATTAGGCTACATCCCTTGGAATACGAGGCCGCCTCCTTCGGGAAGCGGCCTCCTTTTTTTTGGGGATAGGAGGGAATTGGGCGGGACGGTTTATCCAGAGCCCAAGGACCTCTATACTGCGCGGGGATCTTTCTCCGGCTCCTAACCCCAACGAAAATTCATGGATTGGCTCTTCCGGCGATTCTCGCTCTCCGAGGATCTTGGCATAGACCTAGGTACCGCAAATACTTTGGTTGCGTCCCAGGACCGTGGCATCATCTTGAATGAGCCATCGGTGGTGGCGGTGTATAAGGGCACCAACGAAGTGATTTTGGATGGCATGGGGGTTGGTCTGGAGGCTTATCGCATGTTGGGAAAAACTCCAACCAACATTGATGCAGTGCGCCCAATGAAAGGTGGTGTGATTGCCGATTTTGAAATCACCGAAAAGTTGTTGCGCTATTTTTTGCGCAAAGCCCATGAAGGTCGTTCTTGGGTGCGTCCGCGCGTGGTGATTTCGGTGCCTTCTGGCATCACCACCGTAGAGCGTCGGGCCGTTATCAACTCTGCTGAACGTGCTGGGGCACGCAAAGTTTATTTGGTGGATGAGCCGATGGCTGCAGGGCTAGGTGTGGAGTTGCCCATTACCGAGGCGGAAGGTTCGATGGTCGTTGATATTGGTGGCGGTACCACCGAAGTTGCCATCCTCGCCTTGGGTGGGCCGGTCACTGTGAAGTCGGTCAAGGTTGCGGGCGACAACATGGATGACGCCATCATCGATTACATTCGCAAAAACCATAACCTGCAGATTGGGCCGCAAACCGCCGAGCAGTTGAAGAAAGCCATTGGCTCCGCCTGGCCTTTGGAGGAAGAGAAAACCCTGGAAATTGCCGGGCGCGATTCCTTAAATCTGATGCCGCGCAAAGCCATTTTGAATTCTGAGGAGATTCGAGAAGCGTTGGACCCGCCATTGAGGGGGATTATGCGCGCGGTGTTGGATTGCCTAGAGCTTGCCCCGCCAGAAATCGGTTCCGATTTGCTTGAGCAGGGCATCGTGGTGGTTGGCGGTGGCGCGTTGTTGCCGGGGTTGGATGAATACATGCGCAAAAACACCGGCTTACCTTGCCGCATCGACACCGAACCTCTCACGGCCGTGGTTCGTGGCACCTCGAAATTCCTCGAGGATTTGGATTTGTATTCCTCCTTCCTCTCTGATGGAGAGGATCTGGCCTAGTGTTCTTGCTGCCGGGAGCGGAGCGCTACCGGCGCGTGCTGCTCACCGGAGCAGTACTTGCTCTGATTTGCCTGCAGGCTATTTGGCCTTGGCCTTGGTTGGAAAAGGCTGTGCAACATGGTTTGGGGGCCCTGCAACAACCGGTGGCCCACTTGGCGGGATGGGTGCAACAGCTTGTGGTCGGCGGGCCGGCAAGCGAGCTGGGACCGCCGCCGCCTAAGGAGGAGTCGGCTCTGATTGAAGCCGAGCGCAAGCAGGGGCGTCCACAGCCGCTTCCGGGTATGGCTTGGCTGGAAGTTCCGGTGCGGAGCGTGGAGTTGGAGCGCGGGCGCATGGTGTTGGCAGCGGGTGAAGACTTCCACTTAGCTTCGGGGCAGGTGGTCGCTTTTGCCCAAGAATATTTGGGGCGGCTGGGAAAGGTGGAAGCTCACCAGTCAGAAGTTGACCTTTGGTCCTCTTCTGACATGCGTACCGGGTTATCCGTTCGTGGTGACCATGGCTTTGCCATGTCGGCCGTGTGTTTCGGCCGAGGCCGTGGGGGACGGGCGGTGCTGAACTGGGTGGAAGACAAAACCTTGTTGCGAGTTGGGATGGCCTTACAGTGGCGACCGCGTCCTCTGGACCCGCCTACCTTGGCTGCAGCTGGACTCCATATGGGGTTCTTGGAGCGTGAAGGAAACGAGCAAAGAGGAGACGCTTTGTGGGTGGTAGCGCATGAATTGCCAGCCGCTTCGATGGGCCGAGTTTATGTGGCCGCCGGCGCGGTGGGGCCGAAATTAGTTGCAGAGCCTCGACAAGAAGAGGCTTCAGCCCAATGGGTTTTGGGAATGGATGCGGTTTTGGGTGGAGCTTGGTTTGCCCTAAGCGCTTCCTCCTCTTTTGTGCCAACTGTCGCCACTTTCCGTGGGCAAGTTTGCGGGGAGGTCTTGGTTTGGCGCGGGGCCTGGGGTTGGGCTCATAGTTTGTCTCCAGCCGATTGGGCCGAGAATGCCGTTGCTTTGGGGCCGGGCGGTCGGGTGTTGCCAGCCAGTGATTGGCAAAGCCAAGAAACCGATTTGCCCCTGTTTAGTCGGGGTGGTAGTTCCGTGCCGCGTGGTTTGTGGTTGGGCTGGCGCTTTCAATCTGCAGTGGCTCCCGGGGCGGAGATGAAGGTGCTGTGCTTGTCGTTGGAGCCGGATTCCACACCATGAACCGGCCCCGCTTGCGCATTGTGCTTCCGGTTGCCGTCTTGGCAACGGCGTTGGCCCCTTTGCTGCGGCAAACTCCAGCCGGTGCTTGGCTCCCCGATTTGTGGTTGGTGTTGCTGTTGGTTGTGGTACCCGTGCCGGCACCGGATTCCTGGAAGCGCCCCATGGGCTTTGTGCTCGGACTTGGCTTTTTACGCAGCAGTGTGACCGCACTTTCTCCCTTTGTCTCTTGGGGTGGCCTCGGTCTGGCACTTTTTGTGCGCGAAACTCTCAGCCGCCGACTCAGTGAGTACAACCCCTTGTTGCGATGGCTCACTTATTTCGCTGCAGCCATCCCACAAGCCGTTTTGGATCGCATTGCAGCCCAGGCCTTGGGAGTTTCTCTGGCTACAGGAGATGCTTGGGTTCGTTGCTTGCTAACGGGCTTATTCATGGCCATACTGCAACGTCCACGAGGTCGGTTACGCCGGATGAGGAGCAAGCAAGGATGAGAGGACAGCGCTTGCGACAATTGGCCTATTTGTTCTTGCTGCTGCTGGTGGTCCTCGTGGGTCGCTTATGGCAGCTTCAAATCCTGCAACACGAGACTTGGCTGCGAGAAGCACGCAATTCTCGGTTGGAGCGCGACACGATTCCGTTTCGACGCGGAAAGATTCTTGATCGACAAGGCAAGGTTTTAGCAATGGATAAACCTGCTTATGACCTTTATTTCCGCTATCGAGATTTTCGGCGCGGCCATGTTGCTGGGCAATTGCATGAAGCTTTAGCACTCATGGGGGTTTCCTCGGGTGGCTCGGCACAGGCGTTGGCGCATGGCGAGGAACTTGGGGAAATCCTTTTCCGGTGGATCCCCCAGGATTTAGCTGCCCTCAATTTGCGCCAACGCAATGACTTTTTGTTTTATGTGCGCAGGGCCTGCCAGTTAGGGACTTCTACTTATGCCAAGGATTTGCAGCAATAGGCAGAAGACGGAACCAGCCCACTGGGGCAGCGGTTTCCACAAGCGCGAGCTGGTTTGCATTCAGCTCTAGAGGCCGCGAGGAGAGAGATTCTCTTGTTAGAAGAGCGCTTGGGGCCCAGCTGGAAAGGGCAACTTCTGTCCCGACTTGAGGCGCGGCGGCAAGTTTTGGAGCGCATGGTTTTGCGGCGGGCATTGCAAGATGCTGCAGCGAATGCCCTGGATATTTCCCCTTTTCGCTT
>JAJRZS010000050.1 GCA_024275135.1 Planctomycetota bacterium
CTGCGTAAAATCACATTTTGACTGCCCAATAACCGAATCTGTTCCTGCGCTTCTTGACTCGCGCCTTCGCCAATGGCGAGCATCGCGATCACGCTACTAACTCCAAACAACACACCAAGAGTGGTGAGCAAGCTACGCAGCTTATGCAACAGCAAACTCTTCACCCCTAATTGAATGGAGCGGGTTAAAGGTTTGGTCATCATCGCGCGTTTTCCTCAATGCTGGCAATGAGGCCATCCTTCAAATGCAAAATGCGCTCGGCATGAGCGCCCACCTCAGGCTCGTGGGTGACCAAGAGGATGGTTTTTCCTTCTTGATGCAGCTCATCAAAGAGTTGCAAAATCTCTTCGGTGGTTTGGGAATCCAAGTTGCCGGTGGCTTCGTCGGCAAGCAATAGCGGTGGATCGTTGATCAAGGCGCGGGCAATGGCTACCCGCTGCTGTTGTCCACCTGAGAGTTCGGTGGGGCGGTGGTCGAGGCGATCGGCAAGACCCAGACGCTCGGCCAGCATATGCGCGCGCTCCAAGGCGTCGGCCCGTGGAGAATCCTGGTAAAACACCGGCACCAAAATATTTTCCAGCATATTGAGCTGGGGGATGAGATTGAACGACTGAAAAATAAAACCGATTTCCCGCCCTCGAAGCTGGGAAAGCGCATCATCGTCCAAAGTACTCATCTCGTGGCCGTTGATGATGTATTCCCCCGAGGTGGGGCGGTCGATGCCGCCCAAGATGTTGAGCAAAGTAGACTTGCCACTGCCTGAGCTACCCATGATCGACCAATATTCGCCCGCCGCAAAGGCCACACTAATGCCGGCCAAGGCTTGCACCTGGGTACTCCCCATGGTGTAAATGCGGCGGACATCGCGCAGCTCAGCCACTGCAGGCGCTTGCATTTTCATCATTAGGCCTGCTCGTTTACGGCTTTCTTCTGCGGTTCGGGGCGTGGAGAAAAGCCCGCGGGCGCAGCCATTTCCACTACTTGCCCTTCTTCTAAGCCTGACAAAATCTCCACCCACTGCTCACTGGCTTCTCCCACTTGCACTACTACTTCTTTGCCATTAACGAAACAGATGGATTCTCCACCGCTGCGGAAGACCGCTTGCACGGGAACATACAAAGTATCGGGGATTTCTTTGACCAAAATCTCCACTCGGCAAGACATACCCGGGCGCATTTCCGGGGTGCTGTCGTCGATCTGGATTTGGGTGCGAAACAAGCGTTGGTTAGGGTTAGCCCAATAGGAACCGCTGTCGGGGAGGATGGCCACGAAATCTACTTTGCCGTGATATTCTTCACCTGGGATGGCGTCGACACGAATCGTTACCGGCATCCCCACCTTAACTTTTTTGATCACCGATTCATGCAAACTGGCTTCTGCCAGCATGCCGCCGGATTGGGGAATGGTGATGATTTCTTGTCGCTCGCGCACGGTAGCGCCTTTTTCAATCACATTGTTGGAACGACCCCAACTGCGTTCTTCCCGCGCATACACCACATAGCCGGAAGTGGGGGCGTAGAGCATAGACTTGGCGATTTGGTCGTTGAGCTTTTGCAGCTTTTCTTTTTCTAAATCCAGCCTGGCTTTGCTGGTGCGCACGCTGGCAGTTAAATCCACCAAGCGCGCTTTAGCTTGCAGGCGCACGCGCTCTAATTCGCGTTCGGCTTCGGTAACTGCGGCTGCATAAACAGCTTTTTGCTTGGGGTTGTCGTAGTCGATGAGCAAAGTGCGCGCGCGTTTGGCTTGATCGAGCTTGATCTGGGAGCGACTAAAGGCGAGTTTGTCAGCTTCCAGTTCCGTGCGGGTCAAGAATCCCTCGTCGTACAATTTTTGCGACCATTGCAGCCGATCCTTGGCCTGTGCGACTTCCTCATCGGCCAGTACGATGGCTTCTTCTGCGGCCTGCAACTTTTGTGGCCAATCACCCTCGATATATTTGCGCTCATCATCCTTGGCAAACTGCAACTTTTGCTCAGCCATGGCCAAGTCGCTGGTGTTTTGACTGATTTGAATTTCTAGAGCTTGTTCTGCTTTGGTGTAGGATGCTTCCGCATTTTGCACCGAAATCTCACGCGAAACTTTGAGATCTTCCAAATTCGAAGAATCCAAAGTGGCGACAAGTTCGCCTTTCTCTACATATTTTCCTTCTTCCACCAAAGTGAGAATCTGCACATTGCCTTGCAACTCATTGATGATTTTGGCACTGTTTTTGGCCGACAGGTTGCCGCGCTGAGAAACCGTAATCCGCAAAGGGCCGCGTTGAACTTTTTGGCCCATGACTTCCGTGGCCACATCTTTTTGCAACCAGCCGCCATCGCGAAAAGCCAACCATGCCAAAAGACCAAGGCCGAGGAAAATGCTTAGTGTGCGTAGGGGCAGTTTTGGGGAACGAGTTGTCATGGTGTGGTGCGGGGTAAACCAAGGGTGTTGAGGAGAATGCCGCTTTGATCCACATCAAGGAGCTCTAAGTCGCGGTAGAGGCGCAAGCGTGCGAGGGCAAAGTCGATGAGGTTGGAGGTGGTGGAGTTTTGCGCGTTGAGCAAGGCGGATTGGGCTTCCAATACATCGCGCGTGGAAGAGCGACCAGCTTCCAGCTTGAGTTGGGCGGAACGCACACGTTTGGCAGCTAGCTCCACCGCGGATAACTGAATCTGGTAGCGTTGGCGGGTACTTGCGAGTTGGCGCAAGTCGTCGTAAACCTGGGCTAGCACACTGTCACGCGAGGCTTCGGTGGCACGAATGGCGCGATCCCAGTCGAGCAGGCTGCGGCGATAGGCGTTGCGCTCGGGGAGTTGGTCGATGGGCAAATCAAAACCCAAACCGACGGACCAGGGCAAAAAACCGCTTCGATAGGAGAGGGGGCGCCCTTCTTCACTGGTTCCGGCCACAGAAAGGTCTAAATCCAGGCCTGTGCGCAGGGCATCGGCGGCGACGCGGGCATGGCGCTCGGCATCGATTTGTTGATCCACTAGGTTTAGTTGATCGAGGCGGTGCTGGAGGGCAAATTCGCCCAGAGTTTTCGCATCCAAACCTTCGATATCGGAACCATCAATTTGGCGTAGCTCCTCTAGCTCTGCCCGCTCCAACTGAAAACGGGTTTCGGTAGGTAACCCCAACAGCAAGGCAAATTGGTCCAACTGGCGGTCATAACTTTCTTGTAGTCGCAACAGCCGACTCTCGGAGCGCAACTGATCTTGTTTGGCTTGGTCGACTTGGATGTCGGTGAGTTTGCCGGCTTCAGCGAGACGCTGGTTGCGCACGCGCAGCAACTTCAGGGAATCGTAGTTGGCTTGCTCGTTGCTGATGTTGTCGAGGGTGCGCAGCAAATCGTAATAACGAGTGGCCACATCGACGGCAAAAGTGCGCCGGAAGCGCTCGTACTGGCGCACCGCATAAACCAAGTTGCGTTCGGCTTGCGTAAGCGGCTCCAGCACCACTTCGCGTGCGGCACCGCGTAATAAAGGCATCGTGAAGGAAAGGTTGATGGACTGGAGAGCATCCCAGCCATCACCTCGGTCTAAGGCGCGCATCAGACTGGTGCCGATATTGCCCAAAACCAAGGCGCCACTGCCAAAGAGTTTGGACATGCCCAAATCAGCACTCAGGTTGGCATTGCTGGTAGCCCCATTGCCTGTGCTTTCCACGCGGCCGCTAAGGCTGGGTTGCCAGGAAAAGCGCCAGCGCTCAAAACTTAAATCCAGGGCCGAGCGATAAAGTTGCTCGCGCTGCGTTTGGAAATCTCGATTATTTTCCGCGGCGATTTCCAAAGCGCGGGCGATGTTGAGCGGCAGTACTTCCTGGTTGTCAACATCTTGGAGTAGACGTTGACGCAGGGCATCCGGGTTACGGTCGACGCGGAACCCGGCTTCTTTATCAAAAAGCTCCGCACGACGCTGATCGAGCAGAGCATACACCTCCTCGTCGGCCTGCTGGCGGTACTCCTGAGGCGTGCTGCATGCGGCCAACAGCAGGAGCACTGCAGCTTGGTTACGCCGAGACGGGTTCTGGGACATGGGCTTTCCGGGGCAAGGGGGGAACCTTACACCTACCTACGCAACAGTGGAGGTTGCGTTAGGTTGGCATTTTAGCCGCGAAGTAACCCAGGGGCCCCGTTTTAGTCGGGGGTGTCGGCAGCCGGTTCCGGCTCTTCAGCGGGCGGTTTGGCGGGAATGGCATGAAAGCTGAGTTTGTCACCGCTTTCATCCAGATCCATTTCCACCAGAGAGTTTTCAGGCAGCTTGCCGCGCAAAAGTTCTTCGGCCAAAGGATCCTCGATATGCCGCTCAATACAACGCCGCAAGGGGCGAGCACCATATTGCGGGTTGAAGCCCTTGTCGATGAGGAAATCGCGAGCCTTGTCGCTGAGATGCAACACCAACTTTTTGCTTGCCATGCGCTCTTCCACCTTCACCAATTCGATATTGATGATGCGGAACAAATCTTCATGCTCCAGCGGATTGAAGGTGATGATTTCATCCAAACGATTCAAGAACTCGGGGCGGAAGTGGCGCTCCACTTGCTCCATGATGCCATCGCGAATGCGCTCTTCCTGAGCTTCTTTGGACGTGTGGAAGCCGAGACCACCGCCCGACTGCACCACTCCAGAACCAACATTGGAGGTCATGATCATGATGGTGTTGCGGAAATCGATATGTCGACCAAAGGAATCGGTAAGTCGACCTTCCTCCATAATCTGCAACAACATGTTGTAGACATCAGGGTGCGCCTTTTCGATTTCATCGAACAAAATGACCGAGTAGGGGCGACGGCGCACTTGCTCGGTGAGTTGACCACCTTCTTCATAGCCGACATAGCCGGGAGGAGAGCCCACCAAGCGCGAGGCGTTGTGCTTCTCCATGTATTCCGACATGTCGATGGTGATTAAGGCATCTTCGCTGCCAAACATGAACTGGGCCAATTGTTTGGACAACCAAGTTTTGCCCACACCGGAGGGGCCAAGGAACAAGAAGGAGCCGGTGGGGCGGTTGGGATCTTTTAATCCCGAACGGCTGCGGCGCACGGCACGGGCGATGGCGCTGATGGCTTGATCCTGATGGATCACCGTTTGGCTCAGCTCCTCTTCCATTTGCAGCAGGCGCTCGGCCTCTTCCTTGGCCAAATTGGAAATTGGAATGCCCGTCATTTTGGACACCGTTTCGGCGATGATTTCGCGATCCACTTGCGGACGTTCCACTGCCTCCGACTCCGAGTTTTTCCATTCGGCAAGGATGGTTTCGCGCTTGCGGCGCAGCTGATAAGCCTCATCGCGTTTGCGCGCGGCTAATTCAAAATCTTGATTGCCAACGGCCTCTTCCTTTTCCTTTTCCAAAGAGGCGATTTTCCCATCCAGCTCCGAAACATCAGGAGGAGGAGTCATGGTGCGCAAGCGTAGACGCGCGCCGGCTTCATCGATGACGTCGATGGCTTTGTCGGGGAGGAAGCGGCTGGTGATATATTTGATGGAGAAATCCACCGCGGCTTCCAACGCATCCTCGGTGTAGTTCACCTTGTGGTGATCCTCGTAACGCGAGCTTAAACCTTGCAAAATAGCCACCGCGTCATCGCGCACGGGAGGTTCCACAATGATGGACTGGAAACGACGCTCCAAAGCCCCATCTTTTTCGATGTGTTTGCGATACTCATCCAAGGTGGTTGCACCAATGACTTGCAGCTCACCGCGGGAGAGTGCGGGTTTCAATACATTAGCGGCATCGATGGCGCCTTCGGCTCCACCAGCACCGACCAAGGTGTGGATTTCGTCGATGAACAAAATCACGTTCTTAGCCCGCTTGACCTCGGTCATGACTGCCTTGATGCGCTCTTCAAATTGACCGCGGTATTTGGTGCCGGCTACCATGCCTGCTAAATCCAAGGACACAATGCGTCGACCGCGGAGGATTTCGGGCACCACGCCGGAAACGATGGATTGCGCCAGGCCTTCCACAATGGCGGTTTTGCCAACTCCGGGCTCACCCAGCAGCACGGGATTGTTTTTGGTGCGGCGGGACAAAACCTGCACCACTCGTTCAATTTCATCTGCCCGTCCGATGACGGGATCCAGTTCCTCGCGGCGAGCCGATTCGGTGAGGTCGCGGCCAAAGGTATCGAGGGCGGGCGTTTTCGATTTGCCAGGAGTGGCCGGTGCTTCGGCAGCTGCGGAGTGACCCAGATCTTCCATTTCCTCTTCGCTTTCTTCTTGCGGCGCACCGCCGAGGAATTCGATCACTTCTTCCCGCACCTCATCCAGGCGCACCCCTAAAGCGCGCAGCACATGAGCCGCGATGCCTTCTTGCTCGCGCAGCAAAGCCAGCAACAAATGCTCGGTGCCGATGTAGTTGTGGCCGAGGTTGCCCGCTTCTTCCAAAGCCAACTCCACTACTTTTTTGGCACGTGGGGTGAATGGAATTTGCACCGAGGGCTCCAGAGAAGGGCCGGCTTTGACAATCTTCTCAATCTCGCGGCGGATTTTTTCTAAGTCGACGGCCATCGACTTCAAGACATTGGCGGCCACGCCTTGCCCTTCTTGAATCAGACCGAGCAGAATATGCTCAGTTCCGATGTACTCGTGGTGGAAGCGCTGCGCCTCGCGGCGAGCGAACCCCATGACTTTCCTTGCGCGTTCGGTGAAACGGTCGAACATGTTTATCCCTCTGGAACTGTGTCCTTATCGGCTATCGGCCCAGTGCGGCTTAAAGATTCCGCAAATCTGGTCATTCCCCGCTAGGCTTCGCTTCGGCCTCGAGGGCACGAATGCGATCGCGGAGGCGCGCGGCGGCTTCGTAGTTTTCCTTGCGGATGGCTTCGTTTAATTCCGCGCTGAGTTGGTCGAGAAGGCTATCCTCGCGCCAATCCACATGCTGGCTGTAGCCGTGAAGCTGCTCCAGCATCTCACCAACATAATCCGCGAAAACCTCGTAATCTTTGGGACAGCCAAGCCGGTTGGTTTGGTGTAAATCGCGCAAAGTCCAGCCACAATCCGGGCAGGCAAGGTTTTCTTGCGCATCGGGTGTGGTGGGGGTGGCTGCATCCATGGGCAAGAAAGCTTTGGACAGCAGCGAGATGATTTTGGGGAAAGAGGCCGCTTTCGGCACTGGCAAGCCCGCTTTTTGGGCACAAACCTCACAAAAATCCTTAGCCAAAACCTGAGCGTGGCCGGCGTCGGTGTAGACGACATCGAGCTGGTGCACGGTGGCTTTCAGTTTTTGGCAGGATGAGCAAATCATCGTTTTTGTTTAGTGGTTGCCGGGGGCGTTGTTACCCCATTTTAGGCTTGTTCCTCACTATTCATTACGGGTATGGCGGCGCAGAGGGAGCGAAAAAATTCGGCTCTTTGGCGGAAGTTGAGGAATTCATCGTAGGAAGAAAAGGTAGGCGAAAACAGGAGCTTTTCGTCGCTTTTTAAGTGCTTCAAGGCGGCCTCCATGGCTTGACGTGCTTGTGGAAACCACAAGGCCTCCACACCCTGTTGGTGGCAAGTTATGGCCAAACGTTCCCCGCCTTCCCCATGTAAATAGAGACGACGACAGAGCCGACAGGTTCGACTTAATTCGGCTAAATCTAAACCTTTGTCTTTTCCGCCCGCCAACAGCACCACTGGGCCTTCGATAGTTTGCAGGGCGGCCGTGGTAGGGCCGGGATGGGTGGCGACGCCGTTGTCGATAATGTGGCGACCATGCGGATCCACCCAAATTTGCATGCGATGCGCCAAACCAGGGAAGCTCTGTAACTGGGCGTGCAAGTTGGCGTCTTCTATTCCGAGGAGGCGCGCGGCGTGGATGGCGGCCAACAGGGAGGGTAGGCGATACGGTTCTGTGAAGGGGAGGTCCGTGTCGGCAAGCCCAAGCTCCTGCAAAGACATCCCTGCCAGCTCCACCACTTGTCCGCGCGCTCCCTCTTTCCATGGTTGAGCTGCATCTCCATCAATACCTAAAAGTAGGGTGCACGGAGGGGTTTGCTTGGCGAGCAAGTTCCTTTTGGCCTGGTGGTAGGCGGACAGGCTGCCATGCCAATCTAGATGGTCGGAGTCGAGGCTGGTCAAAATGGCAATGTGTGGCCAGCCTGGCGGGGCACAGAGGCGCTCCAATTGAAAGCTGGAAAGTTCTACCACCAACCGGTCTCCTGTTTGGAGTTGCTGCACTTGTTGGAGCAAGGAACCGCCGAGATTGCCCGCAAGCAGAGTGTGGCCCTGCAATGGAGCCAGCAAATGGGCGCAAAGAGCGGCGCAGGTGGATTTTCCATGGGTGCCGGTAATGGCCACTGTGGGGATGGGGGGGCAAGCTGCCAATGCCAGATTGATCTCGGTGGTGAGGCGGCAGCCCTGCGCTCGGGCCAGCTTGAGCCAAGGAGAATGAGGTGGAACCGCAGGGTTTACTACTACCCAGTCGGCGTTGGCAAATAGATCTTCGTCATGGCCCCCGAGGGCATAGCGAATGCTTAGGTCTTGGAGTTGGTCGAGGCTGGTCTTCAGGGCGTTGGCGGGGCGCAAATCGGTGACGGTGACCAAGGCGCCGGCCTCGGCCAAAGTGCGCGCGCACCCAACCCCGCCGCCAAAGGAGCCCAAGCCCATCACCAGGACCTTGCGGCCCTTTAGCGCGGGGAGCAGGGGGGCTTCCAAGAGAGGGAAAATGGCGGAGAGAGAGGGATTCGAACCCTCGGAGCCGACAAATCGACTCAACAGCTTAGCAAGCTGCCGCATTCGGCCACTCTGCCATCTCTCCGCTCAGGCGGGGCAGAGTTTAACGGTGGGCAGCAGGGTTGCCAAGGGGGAGGAAGATTGGGGAGATGAATTGCCGCGAGGTTTCCTTGGCCAGAGCGGCGTGCCGATCTCCATTGGAACCGTTTGGGATTAGTCCTGACAAAACCCGCGCTTACCCGAACCTCCCTAACCCTCTCCCCCCTCCATAATTTTCTGCACAAAAGGGGAGGGAAGGGGCCATTTGTTCCCAATCCCCCTGTCTATTACCATGCCCAAACAACCCCACATCCCACTTACCCAAGGGATGCTCAATAAGAAGTTGGACAGAGGATTTTCCTAAATGATTGACAGCACATACTTTTCAGAGCATCTTCCGGAGCAGATTCGGGCAATGAGCGGGCCCGCAACGGTGAGGGTCTATCTTCAGAACGGACAAGTTTTAGAGGTTTATAAGACGGATCGAATCGAAGTAGGTTATGTTCTACTTCAGGTCTATCCTCAGGATGGCTCCGCAGCTGTGGGAAGTGACGATCCGACAAAAATCGAGCTAGCTAATGGGCCTAGGTTTGCAATTCCGTTTGGGTCGATTTCTCATGTTGAAGTGACGCAAGAAATTGAGACAGTGGTTGGATTTCAGAATGTTCAATAAATCAGCGTAAAGACATGGTCAATACAGAGGGGGCGGACATGAAGTACCAGCGGAGATACTGGCATGAGTTAACGGAGCTCCGTGTGCATGTTATTTATCTTCGGCAGTATCTTCTCTACTTCGAGAAATGGGAGTCGCGCATCGGAATGTTCTTAGCGGTAATGTCTAGCGGCAGCATCGCAGGGTGGGCTATCTGGCAGAAGTACTTCTGGGTATGGGCATGCTTGATCGCTGGATCACAGGTCATTTTCGCCATTAAACCGTACCTTCCTCACAGCCGGCTATCAAAGGCCGTAATCGCGGCTTCCCAAGAAATGGACAGCCTTGCTCTGTTTGCCGAGCATGGTTGGTTTGATGTCTCGGAAGGAAAATTGTCTAGCAAAGAGATCCATGGGAAAACCATGGACATTAAAATGAAGAAGGCCAAAATTGAAAATAATAGCTTTGGCTCAACTCCTTTGTCCAAACGGCAAGAATGTCTTGATTTAGCAGGAGATGAAGCAAAGCTGTACTTTTCTTCAACCTATGGAGTAAACGGAAATGAATGAACCAAAGAAGCCGAATCCTTCGAATGAAGGCGGAAAAAAAATCGTTGATATCACTGAGCGGAGCTTTCCCGCATCAGGGATTGTTATTCCCATGCCTGATGTGAAGCCTCCGAAGGGGGAAGGTGATAATAAGAAAACACCTCCTCAGTCGAAGGATGAATCCTGACAGAAGTCATTTCGCTAGATTGTCCCTGTCCAACCAGCCGTTGCACCAGACCTCGCTGCGCTCGGCAGGTGAACGGCAAGCCCGTTATGAATGCAGTTGTGGGAAAGAGAAGAATTGCCGTAGCGAAGAGATGGCAAAACAGTCTACGTCCGGTATTTGAATCCGGCAGATTCGGTTGATTAGGATGTTTGGATTCACTGA
>JAJRZS010000051.1 GCA_024275135.1 Planctomycetota bacterium
ATGCTGTGATGGGCAAAACCGACCCCGAAACGGGGCGCTGCATTCGCTCTGGAGACGACTTCGCTGAGCTGTTGCTCGACGCCGACCGCGTGGCCTGCATTGGCGGCAGTGCCTTTGGCGCACCCCATAGCTTTCGCCTCTCCTTTGCCACCTCCGAAGATGTTTTGACTGCAGCTCTTTCCCGCATCGGCAAGCGGTTAGCTAACTTGCGCTAGGAGGTTTAGGGCAAGGAACCAGGCAAAGCACCTGGGGTATCGGCATACATAAGGCAACCGTTCATGGTTCCAACCTTTACCCATCCTGCAAGCCGACGTTAGCCAGCTTTTCCAAAATTCAAAAAATAAAATCGGAGAGTTTTGCGGAACACTCAGTGCGCATTGACGAAGGGGAAGCCGTCGTTTTCGAGGGTGACCGCCCAATCTAAGCTTCCCGCGGCACCGGTACCCAAGAAGGGGCGCACGATGTCGGGACACAAAAACTGTTCCGTGCCCTTCTTGTTTTTCAACAGCAGCATCGAATCCAAATCGCGCATAAACAAATCGAGCACCAAGTGGTTTTCCCGAATGCCCACCTTGAGCGCGTCGAGTTTCTCTTCGGCCACGGTAGTTAGGGCGGGCAAATCAGCACCTTCGTTGGTGGTGAACTCGAACTCTTGGTGAAAGAAGGCCACCTTAGATGGGGTCTTGCGGAACAAACCCTCCACCCTTTTGCTGCTGAGCTTGGCGTCGTGGAACACCCAAACCGCAGGCGAGCGACGCCCACCGGCCATGGTCCAGATTTTGGCATCGGCCTCGACTGTGCGTTGAGCCGTACGCATGGCTCTAGGATCTTTCTTTAGTGCTTCCACCACCGTGACATGCAGTGCAGTAAGCTTGAAGCCGCGCTTTTTCAGTGGCCCTTTGAGGCTGCGCACCAGTTTTTTTGGGTCTTCCGTGCGTACTGCCCAAACCCGACGGGTGGGATCCGATAAAGCCCGAATGGACTGGCCAACCAACTCCAAATCACGCTCGCCTTCCAGCCAGATCGCCAAATGATCGGCGGGCATTTCTTTGTAGTCGCCAGAAATTCCTAAAAAGGCCACATGCTCGGCGGAGGAAAGGGAGAGCGTACCCCGCGCCGCAAGCGCACCAGGGGCAGCCTGGAGGGCACCTAGGGCTAGAACGGTACCGCAGACTTTGAGCAGGGTTCGAAGCATTTCCTCGGGGACGTGTCGACTAGGAACGGGGTCAACGAAGCGTCCTTTATTCTAGGAACGCTTTGCAAACTCGTTACAAAAAATTGCAGACTAAACCGCGCTGAGAACATGCAAAACATTCTCCAACTCCGGGAAGAACTCGGCGCAAACCGCTTGCGCTTGGGCAAGCTCGGCCGGTTCTCGGGTGAGGGCATGAATATAGAACTTCCAACTCTGCACATAACAGCGTTCCAGGTCGAGCAAGCGTGGCACGCGATCCGAATAGTGGGAGAGCAGGGAAAAGCCGACCTCTCCGGGCCAATGGACAAGCATTTTAGCTTGTTTTAGCTGCATGGGGCCTGCGGGGCAATACAGCAACATCGGAATGGCACGCCCACAGCGTTGGCTCAGGGCCGCACTCATCGCCGCTTCCGTGCGCCGGCGTTCGGCGGCCGAGCCTGGGCCGAAGAAGCGTGCCAACAAAGCTGGTTGATGCTCCCCGTTAGCATAGGCCGGGTAGACCCCAACCCGCTTCGGCAACACCCGCCTTTGCAAAGCTTGGCTAAACATCGCCAACTCCTTGCTTGCAGCTGGCGAGACCTTGGCCTGCGTCAACATGGTGAGCAATTCGCTGTCGGTGAGGTTTTCCAGAGTGGCCAAATCCAGCGCCCCCTCCAGCAACAAGATTTCCACGGCCTTCGCCACCATGGAGCCCGCAGCGATTTTGGCATGGTGGTAATACACCCGCTCGGAGAAGTAATAACGCGCCTCCAGACACCGCAAAACCTCACTGAGCACGTCTTCCTTCAAATAACCTTTGCGCCCCAACTCCACGTAGAGTTGCTGGCTAGTTGCGTCGAGGCGAAACACACTGAAAATGCGGGGGTCATATTGAAGCCGGATGCCCGTAAACATCGCATCTCGCGCCAAGTAGTCGAGCATGTCGGCATCAATGGTGCCGCTGATGAGTGCCCGCCAAAATAGAGGGACTTCCGCAGCCGCCTCAGCCGCAGAGGGAACCAACACCCCAAGAACTTCGGAGCGCAAGCCCGTCTTCTCCAGCGCCTGGCCTAGCTCGGTTTGCAAAGATAGGCGAGACTTCAACCGCTCGGGAGCGTCGTGGCGGGGCAGCAAACCGGTTTGATCCTCGATGTTATGACCAAAGGGAAGATGACTCACATCGTGGACTAAGGCTGCCATCCGAATCACCCGCAAAGCATGCGCGTCCACCATGGCCAATCCTGCTTCTGGACGTTGGCGCGCCACCTTGTTCATTGCCTCTACCAAGCGGCTAGCCATATGCAGAGTGCCAACGGAATGCTCAAAGCGAGAATGTTGCGCACCAGGGTAAACCATATAAGCCACCCCCAATTGGCGCACGTGACGCAGGCGTTGCATCTCCCGAGTGTCCAAAACTGCGAGCTCCTCGCGGGTGAGGCTGATGTCGCCATGCACAGGATCGCGCAACGTGCAGGCAAACCGCAACATCATTCGCTCCGGCGCGCCTGTTCCACCAAGGAATCTCGTTCCTCTCGCGACAATGGCCGCAACATGCCGCGCTTGATGCCCTTGATACCTAAGGAGCCAATGCGCACCCGCTTCAGGCGCTTCACCCCCAATCCAAAGCGCGCAAGGAGACGACGAATTTCGCGATTGCGACCCTCGCAAATACTGATTTCCATCAAGCTGCGCTGTGCAGACTTGCGCAGAATCCGCACTTTTTTCGGCACCACTTTCACGCCGTCAATCCACGCGCCCCCGCGCAAGCGTTGAAGATCTTCGCCCGACATGGAACGATCGAGTTGACATACATAGGTTTTTTCGATGCCAAACTTAGGATGCGCGACGAGGTTGGAAAAATCTCCATCATTGGTGAGAAGAATGAGGCCTTCGGATTCTTCATCCAAACGCCCAATGGGGTAAACCCGGCTGGGCACCATGGGATCCACCAAATCGCACAAGCGAGTGCGTGTTTCGCGCGGATCGTTGGTGCACAACACTCCCTTGGGTTTGTAGAACAGATAATAAAGGCGGCGACTGGTGCGAATCTTTCTGCCGTTTACAGAAATCTCGTCTCCGGATTGCACGCGGTAGCCAGGGCTGTCGACCACACGGCCGTTCACCATCACTTCACCATTGAAAATGAGGGTGTCGCATTTGCGGCGCGAATCTACCCCTTGCTCAGCCAACCAACGATTCAGGCGCACACCCTGCGACGAAGCCTCTTCGATACCCTGGCCAACAGGGCTATCAGGCGCAGCACTGGCAGCAACAAAACCATGAGCAATGCGCTTGGCGCGCTTGGAAACCTTCGGCTTACCGCGCCCTTGGCCAAAGCCCGTGGTTTTCTTTTTGCTTTTTGATTTTCGCGTTGCCTTGGAAGGACGTTTTGCCATTAGAGAGCCACCCCGACAAGGAGTTTCAAGGGTTGCTGGGAAGTGCCACGCAAAGACACCTCGTCCAAGGCACCAGGCAACAACACGGTGTCGCCAAACTGCAAGGCGCGTTCTGGAAATTGGTTGGTGGTGGAACTCAAGAAGCCGGAGCCATCCACCACGGACAAGGTTTGGGCATAACCATGGGTTGGCCATGGACCACCTTCAGCACCAGCACAAACAGCAATCAAGCGGAAATAATCGCAACTAGCAAGTTCTTGGAACTGCAAGCCGTCGTCGGCACCGAAGGCAGCGCGCTGCGGCTGGGCCGGAGCAAAATCGTAGTTCACCACCTGCAAGGCTTCTCGCAAATGGGTTTCCCGCGGTTGCCCATCCAAGCCCAAGCGATCCCAGTCGTACATGCGGTAAGTGACATCCGAAGTTTGTTGCACTTCGCACAAAACCACCCCCTTGCGCACTGCGTGGGTTTGTCCAGCAGGTACAAACACACAATCACCGGCTTCTATTTCGATTTCGGCTAGATGGGCACGCACTCGTGAGTCGCCAGCTTCTTGTTCAAAAACCTCTTTGCTGGTGCCCGGATTCAAACCACAAATCACTTTTCCACCTGGCGCTCGGTGCAAAATATACCAAGCCTCTGTTTTGCCCACCCCATTAGGAGACAAAGGGCCATCCGGCGGATGGATTTGCACGCTCAAATCATCCCCTGCATCCAGCAACTTCACCAACAAAGGAAAGCGACCACCCCGGGTTGGCCGCGACTTCCCCAACAAGGTTGCTGCGTCCTTCTCCATCAACGCGCGCAAGCTTTGACCATCGCAAGAACCGCCACGAACCACTGTTTCCTCGCCGGGATAATCACTCAACTCCCAAGTTTCTCCCAAGGGACCAGTAAAGGGCAACTCCAAACCCAGTTTTTGCGACAGCACCTCTCCACCCCACACCTTTTCTTTCAAGATGCGGTGGAAAAAGTACGGTTCCATGGGCAATTGGAGCTCTTCCATAGCCCCGTATCATAGCAGAGTTTCGCGCAACCATGCCGGCGCCAAGGTGGAGGCCGATTGACTGAGTACTGAGATACGTAGTTTTCTGGGTCATGGCTGGGCTCCGTTTTGTGCCACCAAGCCGCTTGTTTTTTTCCAGCTCCTTCCGAGGATACTGCGTTGACTGGAGATTGGCCTTCTCGTCTCACCTGGTTAAGCAGTCAGCTTCAACCATTTCAATCCTCCGAAGAGTCTTCCAAAATAACTCGAACTTCGCCACCGGGGACATACTGAAAACTTGAAGGAGCCAACGCCCCAACTTTTCCGAAAATAACTGATAGAAAAACATCGCAACCGGGGAATGGGCCCAAGATTTCGCCTGTACCTTGTTCATCAAAATTGACCCTTGACTCAAGCATTGGCATCATGATGCCTAATGCAGTTTCATATCTTCCAAATGTGGATTGCAGGGATAGAGGGTCAGGCTCCATTCGCCGATCCTCTAGGAAAACCCTCATTGGCAGAACTCTCTTCAACCTAATGGTTTGAACATCAGCCACAGACCCTACACTTCCACAAACAACCTCCGAAGGCTCATAGCCCTTCGCCAGTACTTGAATTCGCAGCGCTTGGCTGGCAGGGAGGGAATATTGAAACTCGCTAGAATAGAACATAACATTATTCGAACCCCCGAGGTCGAAGGTACTTCCTCCAGTGTACTCAAGGATTGGATTCTTAATCGGTCCACCTTCAAAGTCCCTTATTTTCAGATTCAAATAAATTGAATCTTCCAACCGCACTGGAATGTCCCCATCCGTTGGAATGTAGACCGTTTGGGGAAACTCAACATTCAATCTGGCTCCATCTCTTGATAAATCTTTTACTTGGACTCGATTCCTACCCTCTGCTAGCCCACTTAAAGTAAAGGTTCCGTTCGGCATAATAAGCCCAATGTTTTTTACGGCCTGATCCTTCCACACCCAACCAACAAGGTTGGATGGCCTTGCCCCACCGAGATCAGGCCATTGCTCGAAATTCCTCTGACCTTGCTCTTCTGGCAGAAAACAAATCTCCAATGGCCTGGTTTCAAGGGAGGGCGAACTGGTGGAGGTGATAAACCCTTTCACCTCAAATCCCTTTTCTGTGAAACATTCAAGAACTCCCGTGAGTGAGGGGATGACATCCGTATTCACAAGTGAGGTTTTCCAAAGAAATCCTCTGCTCCTTCCCAACACGAATGGAGAACCAAACTCGTCTTCGAATTGAATTGTCTTTGCACCGACTGCGCCAAAAACCTCGACGGAACCTCGCTCTGTTTCCTGAATTGCTAGAGACTCTCCCCAGTATGTTTTAGCTATGCACGTTCTTAATGAGACGACTTCTCCATTGGATGCGAAGGATTGAATTTCCAGTGGTGGAGACTTCTCAAGAGTGATCCTTTGTGATTCGATTGCATCCAACAGCTTCAAGCTTGCAAAGCCATCTTCTTTGTGGTAGGCCACGATTCTCAGTTGCCCGACTAATGCACCAGGCATAATAACCTCCCCCAAAGAGGAAGAGGTACCCTCCCAAACCATCTTCGGAGCACCACTTGAATCAGTATCAAATACCAGAATATGCGCATTCGCCGAAAGATTCTCTCCATCTGATGCAATCACCGTGAGAATGGTATTCCCTTTCTTAGCAAGCTTCGCAATGACCACGTTCTCACTCCCCGTTATATCATGAACAATATCTGCGGACGAAAGATACCCTTCTGCACTTACTTCCATCTCTAGCCAAGGTTCGCCCTTACCCTCCATTCTAGCGAGTCCATCAATATTGCTTATAGCAAGAGGGTATGGACCGATTTTAATTTTTGCTCCTTGTATACCTTCGCCCGTATTTTCGTCGAGAACCAATATCTTGAACTCTTCGGGAGAACCGGCGTCGAAAATAAGGGGTGTAGCCATTCCGGAAATGCCTCGAGGAAATCTTGCTAACCCCAAGACGGCCTTAGCTTTGTAAAAGAACAACATTCCAACCTTCCCAAGCCCCGAATACGATAGATTACCCTCTGGGTCCGTGTCTCCGAGAATTGACCATGGCTGGTTGGATCTAGATTTTGCTAACACAGACACTCCAAAAATCGGCACTCCATTTCTCGTAACCTTTAATTGCCCCGTATTTCCTGGATAACACGCGACATCAACTAAGCCTGATGCCACAAAGAATTCCTTGGGAGAGGCAGCAACACCATCTTCCATTTGGATCCGGTACTGACCAGGAGGAATTGCAACTTCCACCCGTGCGGACTGACCTCCGGGATGAACAATAGTGTATTTTTCCCCAGTCTTAACTGAGATTAAGCTTCCCCTTGCTGCGTACTCCTCATTCCAAGCAATTGACACACCACAAGTAGGCTTGGTGCTGACCTCAGTAGTCCATGACTCCAGGTTTTCCCGAGGGAGCTCCGTGGAGATTCCGTTCCCTGTGTCCTCGACTGCAATTAAGTCACCATTCTTATTTCCTTCTCCAACAATGTCACCCCTGGTGGAGGGAGCTTGGATATTTTGTGCATAAAAGAGCAGAAAAATCGAGTCCATGCCTATGACCAATGCCCAAAATACCTTGCTGCTCATTTGATGCTGTTTCTATTGGCGCCGAAGAGGCTTTGCCATATTCCACAAAGTCCCCTCGGAATTGCCTTGAAAATAAGCCCTTCTCCCCAAAACGGGATTGGGATAAAGATTTATTGTGTAGGATTGAAACCTCCGCTTGAGGCTACACAAATTCATAAGTAATCTCTCCGCTTGCACCATCAGCGTCACCATCATTTTCTTCGCCATTTTCGTTCACGTCGGTTGCCTCTATCCTTCCGCCTGAAGGAACTTCAATAATTGCACTTTCGCCTAGGGTTTGAGGCGGCCCAATTTTGGCGCCGGTGGGGTGTAGAGGCGGGTCTGGCGGCCCGTAAACCTGGATTTGAATGCTTGAATCCGGGCCATCTGAAGCGATAGTTCCTCTAATGGTCGAACTAGTTGGGTTCGTAATTGATCTTGTGCCGTTGTCGCCGACACTCCAGCTCCGGGTAAAGGTTCCACTAGGTGTAAAGAAACCAACTTGAAGTGAACCTAGAAAAAAAATGTGCTTGCTACCATAGCGACAACTAACAGCAGAAGCTTTGTGCTTATGTTGGTCATGACGTAACTATAGCAAGGCTTAGCTTTCTAAGTCAATCCAGTAATCGGAATTTGACCCAAAAAGTCTGCTTAATGGGCTTGCCGTTCACCAACCAATGCGAAGTGAGGCCTGGTGCAATAACTTGTTAGCAGTACAATGTGGAGACAATGAGAGTACTTCTCGACACCAATATTCTGATTCATCGGGACGCGGCCACTGTCATTTGTAATGACATCGGAGAGCTTTTTCTTTGGTTGGATAGAATCGGGGCTGAGAAATGTATTCATCCGGCATCCATAGGTGAACTTCAGGGCCATCAGGAACACAGGGTTGTTCAGAGCTTCGCAATAAAGATTCAGAGCTATCACCAGTTACTAACGACTGCTCCTGATTCGAGAGCAATAACGGTGACCCATCCTTCAGGGAATCGGCAGGCTCATTACCAAATATCCTATCCAGATGTCCCCCGCATCTCGAACGAAGTCTTCTCTCTAAATGCCTTAAAGATTGTGCGGTTGGATGGAGCCGCTGAAGAAAAATCCTGGGACATTGCTCCTTAGGGGAAGCCATGCTCGCACGCCGATTGAGTGCCTTTCTCGGATTCTTTGTCACGGCTCTTTTCCTTGTTCTGTTGTGGAGTTTCCTCGGTAGTCGATGCTATCCACATCGGGAGGGGTCTCTACCTGCAAGTCGTGCTTTTCTCGAACTTCTTGATGAAGAAGGCAACCATGGACCATTCCAAATGTGGCTTTATGATTCAAATGACAATCAAATCGAAATTTGGAGCACCGCTTCACCCGTGAGAATCTAAGCCGGTGATGAGCAAGTCGTGAAACTGCTACCGCCTTCACGCTAAAGTTTTGGTTTCCCGGGCGCGAGGCAAAACGGAGGTCCGTCCAATCGGGCGGTTGGCTCGACATCTTTCCATGCTTGTACTTCCACAGTCCAAACAGCTATGACGAAAGACGATCGCATATTCCTTGGTTGCCGCAAACGAGGGTATCCCGTCAAAATTCATCGCCATCTACGCAGAAAAACCCTTGTTCGTCGGCGGCGCCTTCGCCGTTTGGGTCGACGCAAGCCGTCGACATTGAGATTATGCGTGGCTTTGGTGGAATGACCAGCTTGACGCATGAGCGCTTTCCAAGCCTCTCCGTGTGGTGGCGCAGACAAACCATAGCGTGCGGTGATGACTAAATGAGCTAATTCATGCACCACCACGGGTTCCATTTCCTCTGGATGACGGCCAAGCAGCAAGGGGTTGAGCTCTAACACCCCCTCCTCTAATAACGCCCGGCCAATGGTGGTCCGTAGTCGCGGATTCCAACACCAACGCAGTTTTGAAGCCAAGTCTTGCGCCTGCCACAACTGCAAATGCCGCTGTATCACTTCCTCAATCTGTCCCGGAGGCCAAGCCTGCAGCAAAGTGGCAATGCTACGGCGTTCGCGCTCAAGAGGATTTTGTTCCGCCATGCCTAAACCACTTGACGTCCGCCTACCCAAACCGAACCCAAGCTCAAGTCTGGTTCAAGAACCACAAAATCGGCGCGATGCCCCTCACGCAAAACTCCGCAATCACCAAAAAACCGACCAGGGTTTTCGCAGCCCAAACGCACCACATCCGCCATGCTTAAACAGCCCTCGCGGTGGGCACGTAATAAAAGCTCGGGCAAGGGATCCAAGGTGCCAGCCAGATGGCCTTGTTTATCGACAGCGGAACCACCGCGGCGGCTAAGTGTTTGGCCTCCTGCGGAAAAGGATGAGGCCACCAAACCAGCATGGGAAAGATTGTCGGAAACGGCAAGCAAACTGTTTTTCAACTCTGGGGTTCGAGCCCAAAGTTTTAAAGTTTCAGGAGCCACATGCATCAAATCGGGAATCACCCCCACATAATCTGCAAACCCTGCCATTGCAAAACCTATTGGGCCAGGCTCCCGCGCCTGCAAAGGAGGCATGCGGTTGCCAAGATGAGTGATGCCGCAACCGCCATTGGCCGCAAACGCTATGCAATGCCGGTAATCGGCTTGGGTGTGGCCGATGGAAGGGCAAACTCCAGCGGCACGCAGTACCTCTACAGCGTCTAAGGAACCCGGCAACTCCGCAGCCAAGGTGCATTGCCTTAACCAGCCACCGCAAGCCTTCACCAACTGGCGGGCAGCTTTGGTGGATGGGGTTAGCAAATGCTTGCGCGGCAGAGCTCCGCGCATCGACGGAGCAATAAAGGGGCCTTCCACATGCCAGCCCAAAACCCTGGTGCGTGCGGTGCCCCGGTGCAACTTCCAATTCTGCCAACGCTTGGCAGCCATACGCAACTCTGAGATGGACAGCGGGTAAAAACCGGCCAAGGCGGTGGTCACCCCGGCGGCAGCCAAAGCACGCGTCATGCGCTGCAAATCTTTGGCGCTCCCGGTGCTGCAATCGACGCCGGAAAAGCCATGACATAAGGTGTCCACAAATCCAGGCAGGATGCGTGTTCGTCCGAAATCGGCGCAAACATGTCCTTTGGGTGGTGGGGAAGAAAAACCGAGTTGCGCAATTTTGCCACCACGCCACAGCATCCACCCCGACGCAAACCTACGTCCGTTCCAAAGTTGGGCTTGAATTCCTTGCATTATCCTGCGGGGCGATGCCACCAGTAAAGGGAAGTGCTGCTGTAATCGCGGCGGCAGAGTCCGGGGAGTTGGCTCCTTTCCTCCTCGTTGAGGATACCGCGCGGAGTATGGACCACAGCGCAGCCCTGGGCGGCCAAGTGCTGCGTCAAAGCCACAAACAAGGCCCAAGCTTTGCTGCGACGCGCCCCCCCCTGACGAAAATCATCATAGGGCGGGTCGAAAAACAGCAAATCAGGGGCAACACCCAAATTCGGCATCTGCGGCAAGCGATGCGCATCAACTCCCAAACAACGGTGCCGCTCTTCCACCCCTAAGAGCCGGGCGTTGGCCTCGATTTGCTGGCGTGCCTTATAGCTCAATTCCACAGCCAAAACTTGGGCAGCCCCGCGGGACAGGGCCTCAAAACCCAAGATGCCGCTGCCGGCATAGACATCCCACACCACCGCTCCTGGCACCTGCTCTTGCAAATGGTTGAACAGCCCCTCTCGCGCCCGTTCCACCAAGGGACGGGTGGCCTGTACTTTCGGCACTTTGAGCCGACGCCCGCGAAACTCTCCGGCAGTGATGCGTAGCATGGAAAGCGTAGAATACGCGCGCCATGCCTCGACTCCACGTCAACATCGACCATGTCGCAACTTTGCGACAAGCTCGCCTCTCCACAGAACCCGACCCCGTGTTGGCAGCTGGGCTTTGTGAGCTCGCTGGCGCCAACGGCATCACGGTTCATTTGCGCGAAGACCGTCGGCATATTCAAGAGCGAGATGTACGTTTGTTGCGGCAGACGGTTAAAACTCTGCTGAATTTGGAAATGGCGTGGACGGAAGCCATGCTGGCTCTAGCCCTAGAAGTTCAACCCGATCAGATTTGCGTGGTGCCCGAAAAGCGGGAAGAGCTCACCACTGAAGGCGGCTTGGATGCTGTGGCCTATGAAGAAAAAATTCGCAGCGGCTTGCCGGCCTTGCGCGAAGCAGGCATCGAAGTGAGTTTGTTTGTGGATCCTGCCCCCGAAGCTTTGGAGGCCGCAGCGCGCGCGGGAGCCGATTTTGTGGAACTTCATACCGGCGCTTACGCCAATGCGCGGGGTGCGCAGCGCGAAAACGAACTCAAACGCCTGCAAACAGCGGCCAACTATGCGCATGAGCTTGGCCTGCGAGTCAACGCCGGGCATGGACTCGATTACGAAAACGTGTTGCCGATTGCGCAGCTACCCTGGGTGGAAGAATTAAACATAGGCTATGCCATTTTGACGCGCGCGCTTTACGTTGGCCTGGATCAAGCTGTGCGCGAAATGCAAGACCGCATCTTGGCTGCGGCCCCACCCGAAGGAGAATAAGGCTGCATGGCTGCGCCGTTTCCTGTCTTCATCAACGCTCGCTTCTTGACAGAGCCGCTTACCGGCCTGCAGCGTTGGGGCCGGGAAGTGTTGCTGGCATTGGATCAGATGGTGGAAGACGGCGTTATTTCGGCACATGCCTACCAATTTCATCTGCTCACCCCATCGATGCCGGAAACCCCGCCACCCTATCGGCATCTAGAAATCCAGGTACGACGGCCTTTGCGTTCCCATTTATGGGAACAAATGATTCTGCCTTATGCCGCCAGTGGGTTTTTGATGAACCTAAAAAACACGGCGCCGGTTGGGCACAGCAATATGTCGGTACAGATTCAGGATTTGCAACCCATCGCTCGCCCAGAAACGCACACGCGGATGTTTAATCGCGTTTATGGTTGGATTATGCCGCGTGCAGCAAAGCGGGCAAAAGTTTTATGCGCTTTGTCGGAAAGCACTGCAAGGGAAATCCACAAGTATTTTGGCATCGATCGAGAAAAGATTACAGTCACCGGCGCCGGCCACGAACATGTGTTGGCAGTGGAACCAGAGCCTTCTATTCTGCAAAAACATGGGCTCGACTCCCGCGGATATTTGTTGGCAGTGTCTAGCTTGAATCCCAACAAAAACTTTCAGGCCATCTTACGCGCCATGCAATTGGCGGAAGTGCGCGTGCCCCTGGTGATTGCTGGTGGCACCAATCCGCGTGTGTTTGAAGGTAGCGATGGGCTGGAACATCTTCCGGATAACGCCCTCCATGTTGGGCGGGTGAGCGATGGTGAACTACGCGCTCTTTATGAAAACGCCCTTGGTTTTGTTTACCCCTCTTTTTATGAGGGCTGGGGTTTACCTCCTGGTGAGGCGATGTTGTTGGGCTGTCCAGTTATTTGCAGCCACACCACCTCGTTGCCGGAGGTCGGAGGGCAAGCGGTACTCTATTGCGATCCAGCTGACGATGAATCCATTGCTAAGCAAATTTTTCGCTTAGTCGAAGATGGCCCATTGCGCCAAGAATTGTCGGCCTTGGGGCGCGCGGAGTCGAGCAAGCACACTTGGCGCGGAACCGCAGAAAAACTTTGGGCTGCGGTCGAGCCGGGCATTTTGGGTTTTCGAGAGTTTCCTTAGAAAGGTATGTCGTCGTCTTCTTGCATCTGCCCTTGCATGGAGCCCAGGGCCATTTGCACAAAAGTATCGATGGGGAACAGATTCCGGTCTTTGGCTGCTTCAAACTGGAAATGGTTGTCTGGGAACAAATTTTCCTGCACCACAAAGTTTTGAAACTCCAAGGAGAACGTCATGTTCATGATGCCTTCCATGCTCATGTCCATGTTCATGCTGGTAGGGAATCCAGTAAACCGATCAAAGCTCATGGCATATTCCATGTCTTGCATCATTGCAGCCGTTTGCGGATCATTGCCGTATTCGAAACCCTGCGGCCAGCCATTTTTTAGTTTGGCCTTGATATGAACCTCGTTGCTATCAACGCGAAATTCGGTGATATCAGCCGTGACCAAATACATGCGGGCCCAGGTCGACGGATTGATACCCTGTTCTAAAAACTCTTCCATATCCACGCCGTCGGGCAGAAAGGTGGAAAAATCGATATCGCTTTTCTCAAGGAAAGACCAGTAGACCTTCAACATTTCCTCCATAAGATCGAGGTTGAGGGTGAACGTCATTTTTTCGATACCGATACCCGACTCTTTAACGGTGTTCAAAAGCCAATCATCCTGAAAGACCGGCTCGACAAAAAGTTTATCGCCGTTAGCGACGGCACGCACCGTTAAGGCCAAGGGCTCTTGCGGCATTCCGGGCCCTAATTCGAGGTGGCTTAAATCTAAATGTAGGTTGACATTTTCCCGGAAGTGGCGAATGTCGGCGTAATCCACGTTGCCGTCCATTTGCACCTCCACCTCCATGTTTTGCATGACCATTTCCATCCCAATCTTGCCGAAGAAATCCATCTTGTATTCCTTCAGTTGCGTATCACAGGGTGGAAGAGAATCGACCCACTGCTCAAAGGATTCGGGAGTTATAGGTGGAGCGGTTGCTTGCAGGCCGGAGGGGGCCTCGGCATTCGACGGTTGCAGGGCGCAGGCGCCAAGGAGGAGCAGAGGGAGTATGCGGTGCGTCATGCGAGTACTTGCTTGAACAAAGAATGGCGGGCACCCAAAAACAAGGCACCCGCCGGATGGAGGAGGGCCGAGGGCCTTAAAACTCGAGATCGTCTTCAGCCTCTTCTGCCCCAGGGGCGTTGGCCAAAGACATTTGCAGCATCGGAGTGAGATCCATGACGGTTTCTCCCTCGGCTACGGTGAAGGTAAAGGTGCCTTCAGGAAAACTTTCCACCACGGCATTGTCGGAAGTGTCGACCACGGCTTTGCCTTCATCGAACTTCATTTCCAAACCGGAGAGGAACCAATGCTCCTTCTCGAAGGCAATAAAGCCTTCTACCCCTTCGCCAGAAAGGGTGTAGCGGCGAAGGCCTTCGCCCGAGCCATCTTCCTTGAAGGTGTAGCCTTCCAAGGCGCCATTGAGGAAGCCTTTCATCGCTTCGGCATTGAACTCGCCACCGCTAGGATTCATGCCACCACCAAGTTGCATTTGCATTAGCTTGGTTAGGGTAGCCAGGTCGACCTTGATGGGACCATTGGCCATGCCCTGCGACATCTCTGCCATATTAGGAGAATTCAAGTAGAGGAAAGCGCCATCCGAAAGGATGAGAAAACTCATATCTTTCTGTTCACCGAATTCGTCTTCGGCCGACATCTGGATATCTACGGAGAAATGCTTGGTGTCTTGGTATTGCACTGCGGCGGTCATCTCCATTTTGGGAGTTTCGCCTTCGAATGCTTGAATGTGGAAAGTGGACTTCCAAGAATGATCCAAAATGGCTGGAACATGCTCCAAAATGGCGTTGAGAGCAGGATTGGTGGCAGCTTCGGCAACCGGGGCCTCTGTGGCCGGCTGATCTTGGGCGGACAGAGGCGCCAACAGGGCCGCAGCGACAGAGACTGGGAGAATGAGGTTCTTAAACATGTGTCTGTTTCCGGGGAGGAAATTGGGGGCGTGATTGTAGCGTAGCCACGCAAACGGGCGACCTAATCCATACGCGCCAAGGGAAAAAAGGTTGGCCGCAGTTTGCAAAACTCAGAACAAAGTAAGCAAGCTGAGCCCCCAATAACCCACCTGGAAGGCTCCCAGTGCCATTTTTGCCCCTTTCCCGAAAAGGACACCGCGAAAGGCCGCCCACCCAATTTGCCCAAGCCCACGCCCATCTCTTTGGGTGAAAGCCACTTCCATCAACACCGCCCCGGCCAGGGCGCCGCAAGCGGACCCCAAAAGAGTGCCCACTATCGGGATGGGAATCAGGGGGGTGCCGAAGATTGCACCCACAATGCCGCCCAAAAAGGCACCCCATTGTGCCGCGCGGCCACCCCCAGCACGCTTGGTAGTCCTCACCGCGAGGAACAATTCCAGAAATTCGGCGAAAGCAGCTGCGCCCAGCAGGACAAAAAGAGGCTTCCAGCCGAGTCCCAAGCTAGGGCCCAACAGACCAACCAAAGCAATCACCCAATTTCCAGGCAGGCTGAATGGAATCAGCAAGACTCCAACTAAGCCCCACAATACGCTGCCGACGGCGAGAAGAAGAGCAATCGCAGAATCCATGGCCCAAGTTTAGGCTCCCCCTCCCCTGCCAGATTGGCAGGATGATGTGGGCATGAGGCTTGCATCTTATCGGACGTTGGCGGCTCCTTGCTGCCCCTCAAAATCATGCAACCGGAACTCTGGACCCAAAAAACTCGCGAGGCTCTGCAGCAAGCGGAAAGCCTCACTCGTGACCTCCATCATCGTGAGGTGATGCCTGCGCACCTGCTCTTGGCTTTGCTAAAACAAGAAAAAGGGCTTGTGCCATCCCTCCTTTCCCGCACTGGGGTAGCCCCAGCCTTGGCGGAATCCCTCGCCAATCAGGAGCTGCAGAAACTGCCAAAGGTGCAGGGAGGTGACATCTTGGCCTCCAAAGAGCTTGGCTATCTCCTCCAGGCAGCCGATGCTAGCCGCCAAGCGCAGGGGGATTCTTACCTCTCAACCGAACATCTGCTCATGGCCCTGGTGGCCTCTGACTCCCCGCTTGGCAAGGAACTGCAGCAAAGTGGGGCCACTCCGGCCGCCGTGCGCGATGCCCTAGTGGCCATTCGTGGCGACCGCAAAGTGACCGATGACCACCCCGAGGAAGCCGATGAGGCCCTGGCCAAATACACCCAGGATCTCACCCACCTTGCCGCAGAAGGCAAACTCGATCCCGTCATCGGGCGCGACGAGGAAGTGCGGCGGGTCATGCAGATTTTGTCGCGCCGCACCAAAAACAATCCGGTTTTGGTGGGTGAACCTGGGGTTGGCAAAACGGCCGTGGTGGAAGGTCTGGCTCAACGCATCCTGTCGGGAGATGTGCCGACCGGGTTGGAAAAAAAGCGGTTGTTGGCTTTGGATTTGGGTGCCTTATTGGCCGGGGCGAAATATCGCGGTGAATTCGAAGAACGACTCAAAGCGGTGCTGCGCGAGGTACAACAAGCCAACGGTTCCGTCATCCTCTTTATCGACGAGTTGCACACCATGGTTGGTGCCGGCGCCTCGGAAGGAGCGGTTGATGCTGCCAACCTGTTGAAGCCGGCCTTAGCGCGGGGTGAATTACGCTGCATTGGGGCCACCACCTATGAAGAGTATCGCCAATACATTGAAAAGGACGCAGCCCTTGAGCGGCGCTTCCAACCCGTGCGGGTCGAAGAACCCGATGTTGCCGACACTATCGCCATCCTCCGCGGTCTCCAAGAACGTTATGAGGTGCATCACGGGGTGAAAATTACGGACGCAGCCTTGGTTGCTGCGGCCAACCTCTCCCACCGCTACATCACCGAGCGCCAACTTCCCGATAAAGCCATTGACGCCATGGATGAAGCCATGAGCCGTTTGCGGCTAGAGCTTGATTCCATGCCTGTGGAGTTGGACGCCTTGGAGCGCAAACTTCGCCGCATCCAAATTGAACAGGCGGGACTTGAGGCCGAAGGTGGCCGTGATGCCGAGGCAAAAATCAAAGCTCTGGAAGCAACCCGAGCCGAAGTGGAGGAGCAAGCGCAGTCCTTGCGTGCTCGTTGGCAGAATGAAAAAGAGCAAGTGGATGCCATGAAAGAAGCCATGAGTGCGGTGGAAAAATTGCGCACCAAGGCCGAGCAACTGGAGCGTGAAGGAAACTTGGAGGAAGTCGGCAGAATCCGCTTTGGCGAGATTCCCGAGCTGGAAGCCAAGGCGGAAAAGGCCGCAGAGAAACTGCGGGAACTGCAAGGCGACCATCCGATTCTGCGCGAGGAGGTAGGCCCCAGCGAAGTAGCAGAAGTGGTTGCCAATTGGACAGGGATTCCTGTGGACCGGATGCTGGAAACAGAACGTCAGCGTCTGCTGAAATTGGAGCAGCTCCTGCGCCAACATGTACTGGGACAAGAGGAAGCCGTATCTGCGGTTGCCGAAACGGTGCGTCGTGCGCGCGCGGGCTTGCAAGATGAAAACCGGCCGCTGGGAAGTTTCGTATTCCTCGGCCCCACCGGTGTCGGCAAGACGGAATTGTGCAAAGCCATTGCCACCGAGCTATTTGGTGATGAAAAAGCCATGATACGCTTGGACATGTCGGAGTACCAAGAGAAACACACGGTTGCCCGACTGATTGGCGCGCCTCCGGGCTACGTTGGCCATGAAGAAGGAGGTCAGCTTACGGAAGCTGTGCGACGCCATCCTTATGCTGTTATCCTCTTCGACGAGATTGAAAAAGCACATGCCGATGTGTTTAACACCCTACTCCAGGTTTTGGATGATGGACGGCTCACCGATAGCAAAGGGCGAACTGTGGATTTCCGCAATACTTTGCTGGTGATGACCTCAAACATTCGCAGCCTGGAGCAGTTGAAAAACCACTTCCGGCCCGAATTCATCAACCGCATTGATGAGGTCTTGGTGTTCCACAACCTGTCGAAGGAGGTGCTCACTCAAATTGTCGATCTCCAAATCGACCAGCTCGCCCAGCGTTTGATGCGCAATACCCAGCTAGAGCTGCGCATCGACGAAGAAGCGCGGGAGTGGTTGGCCGAACGGGGCTACGATCCCGACTTTGGAGCGAGGCCGCTGCGCCGAGTCTTGCAACGGGAATTGCTGAATCCGCTGTCAGAAAAACTCCTCTGTGGCGAACTCGACGGGGTGCATGTGGTGAAAGTGGGAGTGCGTGACGGAGAATTGGCTTTGGACCCCATCCCAGCCAGCTCCGAAGCGTACAATCCAACAACGTGATTCACTGCGACAACGTCCGAAAAAGCTATGCCGCGCAGGAAGTCTTGCGCGGCGTAACTTTGCAAGTAGAGAATGGGGAAATCTTCGGCTTCGTCGGGCCGAATGGCGCCGGCAAAACCACTTTTTTGAAGTGTCTGCTCGGGATGTGTCGGCCGCAGCAAGGCAAGATTCAGATGGGCTCCATTGACGCCCGCCACGCACCTCTTGCCGTGCGCAAAATCTGCGCCTATGCGCCAAGTGAAACTTCGCTCTATGATTCCATGTCGGTTTGGAACTTGTTGGCTTTCGCCTTGGCCGGCTACCCCCAAGCCGACCTCCAACGCGCACGCCAACTTCTTGATCTTTATCAATTACCAAGCCGCCTCAAGGTGCGTGCTCTCAGCCATGGCATGAAGCGCAAATTGTTATTAGCGCAGGCGCTCGCCAGCCAAGCACCCATATTGTTGTTGGACGAGCCGATGGAGGGCTTAGATCCAGAAGCTCGTCGCTTGCTGGAGAGTCAGCTTCGCGCAGAGGCGGAGCAAGGGCGCACGATTTTGTTTAGTTCGCATGATCTTGCCAGCGTTGAACGTGTCTGCGACCGCGTTGCTTTTTTGCACCACGGCAAACTCCTTAGTTGCGATACGGTAGAAAATATTTTACATCAAACCGGCCATTTGCTGCAGATTCAACTGCGCACCCCATGTTGTAGAGAACAACTTCCCTCCCGAGAGGGTTGGCACTGGCGTGGGGCAAAACAACAATGGTCCTTGCAATACACAGGAAATTTGGAAGATGTCCTTGCCCAACTCTCCACTTTGCCCTTGCAAAGCCTGCGCGATGCATCGGGAAGCTTGGAAGAAGTTTTTGAGTCCTTGTACGGCACGGGAGTAGAGATCTGATCATGCTTTGGCGTCAATTTGTTCGTGAACAACGCTTCCTCTGCCTGGGGTATTTCCTCCTACTCACCTTGAATCTCGTTGCTGGCACTTTCTATTGGCCCGACCTGCGAGATAACTTCCCAGAATTCATCAAGCTGATTCCTCTGCAACCGCTGCAAGAATTTGTGCGCGCTTTTGAGCAACATGGATATTGGGCCTATTTTTGTGTGCAACAATTTTTCAAAGGAGCTGGCATGTTCGGCCTTGCCGCTGCTGGACTCATGGGCTCAGGCATTGTCGCCCGCGAAGTAGACCGCCGCACAATCGAACTCTTGTTGTCACGCCCCTACTCGCGCGCGCGGATTTTGTTTACGCGCTGGCTAACCGGTGCAGTCCTACTTTTTATCCCTTTTCTGGCGACAGCTTGGATTGGCTTGCTGCTTGCACCTCAGGTCGATGAGCAAATTGATTTTTTCAGCATGCTTCAGGCTTCCTGCTATAGCTTTCTTTTCATTCTCACTTGCTTTACAGCGGCGATGGCTTTGTCCACACGCTGTAGCCATCAACTCAAAGCTGGCCTTTGGGTTTTGGGCTTCATGCTCATGCAGCTTGCCCTGTATATGATCGACCGGCTTTGGGATTACTCTCTTTACAACCTTATCGACCTAGATGTCGTTATGCCCATCGCCGCTGGTGTATTCCCCTGGTATTCTTGCGGCTGGCTGGTGGCAAGCATTATGCTTTTTTATGGTCTAGCCCTGTGGGGCTTTCGCAGCCGAGATTTTTAACTCGCCTAATCGCGTAAGTCGCAATCGCCCTGGCAGTAAAACCAATTGCTGCCCTGCATCACCGCAGCCAAAATTTCATAAGCTTCCTCGCTTTGTTCATAGGGATGGGAGCCTGGCATGGGCGTGCAAACTATGCGGTCGACACGCTCATAAGGGCTGCGGCGACCATGGCGGAAAGTGGCGAACACTTTATGTTCGATTTTCCCTTCCTGCAGAGAAAAGCGCAAGAAAGCACAACCAGAGGCACTCGCAAGCCGGCGTGCACCATCAAACAAGCCCCGAATGATGTCTTCTTGTTGCCCATGCCAGCAATCTAGAACCGTAGCCATCTTCACCCCTTCCAACTCCCATTCTCGCCATACCAAATAGCCAACCAACCGTCCATCCCTACGGGCCGTCAAAATGCGGTGGGGCCAAAATGGGTTTTGCACATAACGCCAATTCAGTGTTTTGGAATCCCGCCAAAACACAACGGGGTAAAGGTTACGATACTGCTCCCACAAGGAATCGAATTCATGGTTGAACTCGGAAACCTCTTCGAACTCAAGAGGGCTCGGCTGGCGTTTCCAGCGCAGGCGATAGATGGGATCCAAGCACCTACTAAAAAGGCTACCGAAAAAGGAGCCCAAGCGATGGGTGAGTGCCGGTTTTAAGCTAAGAACAAATTCCCAGCAAACCAATTCTAAAACAATCTGAAAACCAAACCAACGCTTGCCAATTTTGATTGCTTCGTCGCTCGATTGGCCACCATTGCTCCAGACGATGCCCTCTTCATCGTTGACCGCGACACCAAAGCCTTGCATCACACTTTTGAATAATCGGCCACCGCCTCGCGCATCGGGATCCGAACTTGTTTCGCACATGAGAATGCCGGGCACTTCGCGGCCCTCCACCCAAACCCTTTTGCGCACTCCCGTGGATGTTGATAGATATTTGCCGCTGCCCTTTTCCCGAGCCAAAATACCAAAAGGGGGACCAGCCGGGTTTTCCCAGTATTTCCACAAATAAGCCTCAAAACTTCGGTTTTGATGAAAAGCCCGGTTGTACAAATCGTTGATTGCAGGCCCATCCTCGCGCGTGGCGCGGACGAACTCCACCTGCTCGGTATCCTTCGGCCACCGGAAGTTGGGGATATACTCTCGAACATCCATGAGACGACTTTGCTTCCTGGTCTCGGCGCTCGCACTTGCCTCCGCCTTGCCTGCTTGCTGGCAAGCATGTGCCTTATCCTCTGCGGGTGGCTGGTTTGAGCTTGGCGACTCGCTGTTGTTCTGGCTCACTTGGGCTTCCAATCCGGGTGGATTGCGGCTTGTGGCGGCCGCGGTTTTAGCTTACCTGCTGTGGACGCTAGGCAACCGACAGTCTAACTCTGCCAGCTCCCCTTCCCGCATTCTGGGCTTTTTTTCCCACCCCATCTTTTGCGTAATATGCCTAGGCTTGGTCGCTCTCCCTCATGGGATGGTTGCTTTGCGCACCCCATCCACCCAAGAAAAGCCCGACGTCTTATTTATCCTGCTCGACACCGTTCGTCTCGACGCCATGGGCTGGGGTGGCTCCGAATTAAACACCACACCCAAACTCGATGCCTTAGCTCGCAAGGGTAGCGCCTTCACCCAGGCGATTACGCAAGCGCCCTGGACCAAACCGGCCATGGGCAGCCTGCTCACCGGTTTGGTACCAGGGGCCCATGGGGCAACTGCCAGGCGCTCTGCACTTCCTGCTAACAAGCGCACTTTGGCGGAAGCTTTTGCCGCTGCCGGTTATCGCACAGCTGCTTTTAGCTCCAATCCAAATATCACTCCCGTCTTTGGCTTTGGCCAAGGCTTTCAATCCTTTACTAGTGATGCCCTAGCCATGGCAAAGCCCTTTCTAGAACAGGGCGAAGCATGGCTTCAACAAAGAAAATCTCAGGCCTCGTTTTTGTATTTGCATCTCAACGATGCCCACTATCCTTATGAACCGATAGCCCCCTATGCCGGAATGTTTAACCACACGGGCATCTCCACCTCCCTAGATGGAGAAAAGGAACGCGCATTTCGCAACAGTCTCGGCAATGGTTTCACCCCGCAGGAAGTGGAAAGCTTGCGCCTTTCTTATGCGGAAGAAGTCCGATATTTAGACGACCAAGTTGGCGACTTTGTAAACCGACAACTTGCCCAAAACGACAATCTTCTCGTCGTCATTTGCGCCGACCATGGTGAAGAATTTTTGGAGCATGGTGACTTGGGCCACGGTCACTCGCTGCATGAGGAATTGGTGCGGGTGCCTTTGCAGTTTGCTTGGAGCGACGCTTTGGGCAAGCGCTTGGGCTTGGAGCCAGGGATTCACAAGGAACAAGTGCGCCATATCGATGTGCTGCCAACCCTGTTGGAGTTGTGCGGTTTGGACTGGCCCGCTGCTGCCCAGGAATTGCAAGGTGAAAGCTTGGCTCCTTTTCTACGGGGGAAATCCCCGATTAACCCACGTCTTGCCTTTGCCGAAACCGATTTTCTTGGTAGCCCGATCTCCGGTCCCGCCGGCCCCTTGCGTTGTTTGCGCACGCCGCAGTTCAAGTTGGTGCTAACCGACCCCTGGTTTGAAGCCACTGCCAATCGTTTTTGGCTATTCAACTTGATTGCCGATCCGTCCGAACACCACAATCTCGCAGCGAAGAAGCCCGATCTTTTAAAAACCATGTGGCAACAGTTGCAGGCTACCTCTTGGCTACTCCCACGTACGCATATTCCAGATGAAGTGAAGACCACGGCCAAGCAACAAGCCGACCTCAACCACCTTGGCTATGCAGAAACGGATTTTGACGAGCAGTTTGCGGAGGAACCCTATTTTGATCCGCTGGCGGTGCCGTGGTTGGAAATCCCCGAGCTAAGTCTGCCAGATTAAAGGAACGCGGTTTTCCCAGGAACCGCCACTTCCACCTCGATACCAGGGCCAAACTGCCAGCTGTCGGGAGTAAGGTTTTGCTGCGATTCCAACGCCTGCTGCCAATGGATACGCTTCCCGGTGTAAGCGGACATCCGACCCATGATGGCTGCAAGGGTGCTGTGGGCCATTTTCACCCCTTGATTCATCGCCGCACCCGCGCGAATGCTGGCAAACAAATCATCATGCTCGGTTTGATACATATTGTTGACTGGGCCTTCGTATTTCCAGGGACGTGCGCCTTTGATTTCAAAACGATTGGCCCAACCGTCAATCCAAGCGATGCCATCGGCGCCAATAATGCGATCTAAGTTTTCCGAATGACATCCATCTTGTTGCCGAGTTTGCAGGTGCCCCTGGGTGCCATCTTCCCACTCATAAACAACTCCAAAGTGATCGTAGATATTTCCATATTTGGAATCCGTACGCACTTGACGTCCTCCCATTGCGGTGGCGTGGATGGGCAAAGCATCGTTTTTCGCCCACAACAATTTGTCGACGGAATGAATGGCCTGTTCCACGATGTGATCCCCAGAAAAATTGGTGTAGTAGTACCAATTGCGTAGTTGGTATTCCAAGTCTGTCCAATCTGGTTTCCGTTCTTTGAACCAAACACCTCCAGCCAAATAAGTGGCGTAGACATGACGCACATCCCCAATTCCACTCTCTTCGAGAATTCGCTTATATATGGCCCGGTAACCAAAGGCAGCACGCCAACAAAACCCGCTAGCAAGAGAAAGGCCCTTTTCTTTGGCTCGCTTGGCAGTTGCCAACACGGAACGCACACCTGGAGCGTCAACCGCTACGGGCTTTTCACAAAATACATGCTTGCCTGCATCGACAGCGGCGGCAAGGTGTTGAGGCCGGAAAACCGGTGGAGTTGCCAGCAACACCACGTCAACTTCGGAAATCACGTTTTGGAAGGCCTCAAAACCAACATGTTGACGGCTTGGGGGAACTTGCAAACGATCAGCAAAATATTCTTGAATACCCGCGAGGCTGGAAGCTAGCCGATCGGCAAACAAGTCTCCCATCGACCACAACACAACTCCTGGGTCGGCCTGGATGGCCTGCATGGCCGCCCCCGTTCCTCGCCCTCCGCACCCGATTAAGCCAACGCGCAAACTCTCTCTGGCACCGGCAAAGGCCGTGGTTTGCAACAAGGGAAGGGCTACGATTCCAGCTGTGGTTTTCAAAAATTCGCGACGGGGGAGTTCTTTGGTCATGGTCTACTGCGTTGATGAGGAGGAGTTAATTGGTTTTGGATTTTGAGCCGTAACAATTCGAAAGCCAATAAAAGGGCCATCGGACAACCACCAAGAACTCTTTGGCCATTGAGGGTCGCGACTCTGCCATTGTAGGCGGTAAGGCAAGACTGCTGAAGGTCCAACTTCCTCTGGTGGAGACAAAAAGTTTCCCCCCATAGCCATGCCTTTGGGATTTTCTCCCAGCACCCACTCGGATAGATTGCCCCAAACATCATAGAGACCAAAAGGATTTGGCTGCAAAGATGCCACTTTATGAGGGCGTCCTTGGGAGTTGTCTGCAAACCAAGCGACTTGATTTAAGGAGGACATCTTTTGCTCGGCAGAATACAGCATCCATTCCTTTTCTGTGGGCAGGCGAAATGGATGCTGATACCTTTCACTCAACCACCGACAAAATTCCTTTGCTGCATGAAAGGTCATGCCCAATGCTGGCATGTGGTCATGTCCGTACCCGCGAGTAACAGGAAAAACGGAACGGCTTGGCCCCGTAATTCCGTCGACTTTGCTTTGTTCATCTGAGCGCAGAAAGAATAGGTCGTACAATTCCCATGGCACTTCGGTGGTGCTTACCCATAGGGTTTCCTTGTCTTCTCTTGGCACTGGCGCAAACTGTAAAGAAATTCCGGGAGCAAAGGCGACTTCTTGATCGAATTTCTCAACAGTAGGAATTACTGGCGAAGAAGGTGGCGCATCGCAGAGGGCCAAGGTGCCTTCAACCAAATGCCGTCGGAACCAATCCGCAGTCCAAACCTCGGCACGGTGACCAAGAGCTGTGTAAAAAACACCCCCTTTGCCTTCTGCTCGCTCCCAAGCAAGCGCATAGTCTTTATCTTGGCGATGCATTTGGGTTGGGTCTTGCGGCACCGAACTCAAATCCAATTGCAAGATTACATGGAGGCGTTGGCTGGAGTAGGGATCTCTAAATTGATAAATCTCATCAGTAAGCGAAAAGCCACTGGGCAAAAATTTCACCGCAGGATGTGTAGGATCTTCGACCAAAACCCGCACTTTTTGATGCCATGGGTGGCCGTCAAAATAGGCACCAAGCATGGCGCCATACTCTTTCCAATCGTAGAAAGTGTCGGCAGCACAATGGGCACCGACCAAAGTTCCGCCTTCCCGTACAAATCGAAGTAGGGCCGATTTCCCTTCTGCGCTAAGAGGAAGTTCACCCGTGGTGTAGAAAAATACGGCGTCGATGTCGGCCAGCCCTTCGTCGTTAAACCTTTGATAGCTACGATCCACGGTAACCTGGAAGCGAACATCGTCCGCAGCCCATTGCATCCACATTTTCTCCACGAGGGAAAGTCCATCAGCCCCAGCCTTGGCAACAGCATGCTCGTAGCCGCGGGAATCTACATGCACCAATATTTTTCGCTGCTGTTTTTGCGCCGATAAGAACTCGACTAAGTCCTGGATTTGCTGAGCGCTTAGAATTTCTTCGAAATTTGCTGGCATGGGAGAAATGGACTCCCCCCCTTCCGCAACAACGCCAAAGCCCGGAGCTAAGGAAGCGCTTGGCTTGATAATGGATTCCAACAGTTCTTCCTTACTACGCATTAAGCCAATGGTGGATAAGTCTGGACCGGCAGGGTTGGGTCTGCCCTCAGGAGTGGCGCCGCGGACAGAATGACAACGCGTGCACCCCGCAGTGGAGTGGTAGAGAAAAATATCGCGTCCGCGTTCGATAGCATCGCGCTTGCGTTCGGTCGGGAAGCTGAGGTCTTTGTCGTCGAACCAGGATAAAGCACGAACCCCAAACTCACGGGCTTCGTTCAATACTGGGTCAAACTTTTTGGGCCGATCCCAAAAACGGATATAGTTTGCGATTTCTTCGCGTAATTTTGCCGAAAGTTTTGGACTCTGGTATGCCCGGTACAGTCTCGCCGCGTCATCTGCCGTACCGAGTAGATTGCATGCTGCTGCAGCGCGACGCAGCAAAGGTTCGGAAACGTTGTTGTCTACATCGAGGCTGGCAGCCAAAGCCGGCAGCGCCTCTTCGATAGGTTCATCAAAAATGGCACAAGCAGTTTCGCGCCTGATGTTTTGATTTGGATCATGCAAATAAACTTGAATGGATGCGTCCTGCAAGCGCCGCAAGGCAAGAACCAGAGTAAGGCGTGTGGCTTGCGGAAAGGAATAAACGGCATCCATTCTGCGCAAGGCATCTACCCAATGCGGGGACTTAGCTAGAGCCCAGGAAGCTGTTTGCATTAAGGTTCGATCCTGGCTTCCCCCATTGTTCCAAACTCGCCATAACTCGAACTCACGGATAGGCTCCAAACCCCAACCCTGCGCAGCTGCCCAAGTGCCCCACAGGTAAAGGGCCTCACGGCGCACAGCAAAGGAGGAATCCATCAACGCCATCACTAAGGTGTCTTGGCAAAGGCTGGCAAACTCTTCCTGAGGAGATACATAGCGCAAGGATTGCACTGCATGGATACGGATTTGCTCTTCTTTATCTTTGGCCAAAGCACACAGGCGATTCGCGTCCTCCACGCCGGCAGCCATCATGCTTATTCCCCACAACGCATGAATGCGCGCTAACAAAGAGACCTTTTCGTCTTCTGCTGTTTTCCATAGACGTTTCTTTTCACCTAAATCGACCAAGGCCCACTGTGCTTCGAACCGCACTCTGCGATCGGGGTGGGAAAGCCATGCCTGTAGCTGATTGGGGTCGGCCTGAGAAAAATCGCCAGCAAGGATTTCCCGTGTTTCTTTCATCAACTTTGAATCGGCATCTTTGCTTTGAGCCCGATAAATCCGTCCATAACCATCCCCAACCCAACCTCGCACCCAATCACTGGCGTAGAGTGAGCCGTCGGGGCCGAAGCAAACATCCGTAGCTAGGATTCCCCACCAATATTCTTCCTCTTCTTGTAAGCGGAAACTTGCACCCTGGGGTTGTACTCGGAAGCGGCGAATTCCACTGTATTCCGCGCCGCCAAGAAAATCGCAAAGGAAAAAACTTCCGCGAGCTTCTGGCCCTAAGCCCACTCCTAGATAGGCAGCGAGGCCCGATGGCCCGGAAGCTAAATTGGCGATAGGAGCATTCAAGAAAAGTGGTAAGTCTTTCTTTTCCTGCACGGGCTTCCACCACTCCTCACTCATCCACGGGCCACGGTCCGGCAAATACTGGAAATTCATGCGCCAACCACTGTCTCCTCCCTCCAACACATGCACCAAACGCGCGCGATCACCCGCATCGCAGTTGTTGTCTACGGTAAATAGGTTGCCAAAATCGTCGAAAGCCAGTTCTTGCGGATTGCGCAAACCTCGAGCCAAAACCTCCAACTCGGTGCCGTCTAAGTTACAGCGAAAAACCGCACCTCGACCAGGCTCGGCAAGCAAGGTGCCCCGTTCTGTTTCAACATGGTAGCCGCGATCACCGATGCTGAAATAGAGACGCCGACGGGGGCCAATGACGAGGCCGTGCATATCATGGCCACGAAAAGCCACGCGCACACCAAATCCATAGTGGAGCGACTTGCCGCTTTCCGCAATGTTGTCTCCGTTCTCATCATGAAGTAACCATAGATTTGGAATGCAGGTGTAGTAGAGATCCTTGCCACGAGCCAGCAATCCCGCTCCAGTGCCATCAACGAGGTGGTGAAAGCCATGTGCAAACAAAATGCTCTCATCCATCACTCCATCACCATCTTTATCCTTTAGTGCCTGGATGCGGTCGTCGTGATCGGTCCATTCTTCGGCCAATTCAGGATGATGTCGCAAAAACATCTGCGCGCGCTGCTCTACGGTTTGTAATTGCAAATCATCTTCCAACCATTCCGGAAAGGTTCGATTATCAGCAACACCTTCCGTCTCTTGGCGAAAGGTTTCAGCAACATAAAGAGTGCCGTCGTAAGCAATATCCATAGCGACTGGATTTGCCAACATGGGCTCTGCTGCAACCAATTGGATTTGCAGTGTTGGAGGAACCACAAAGTTGGCCATAGCCTCTTGCGCTTGCGTTGAGGCCTCAGCCTTTTTTGCCGACAGAGGGACTGCAGGTGGTTGATATGAGCGTGGCTGCTGCGCACAAACGGAGGGCAAGCCAAGCAGGAGCGTGAAGATGAAAAGTGTCATGGGCGGGGCGCTGCTGAAACTCAGCTATTTGGATGCTACTGAGTTTGCAGATTTTCTGCGACCTCAGCGCTCCCCACTGGGTAGGTTCACAAGCCGGGGGCGCCAAGAACGACTTGCATTCCATTTTACTCCATTGCCGATAATGCCTTCCCAGCCTATCGCAGCTATAGGAGGATTAGAGTGTTGCAAGCACGGACTGGATCAGCAGGTCGGCCGCCGGATGGTAGGTACTGGGACCTTGAAGCGTTGCGCTCCTTGTTAGCGCGAAGCGTGAAGGGAGCGTGTCATGCTTGTTCAGACTCACGGAGCTTTTCAAGGGTTTTGTCTGTAGCCTGTTTGTGCAAGAAGTCCAAAGCACATTCAGCGTTAGCGCGGTGTTTGCGCGACCGTGCAAGATCAGAAGCCTCTTTGAGGATTTTTTCAAATCGCATTGCTTGGTCACTATCAGGGGCCAGAAAGTTCTCTTCGAATCTTCGTCGCTTAAGTATGTGGGGAGCAAGATAGCAGCACTGCAGGAACAGTTGACTACTTGGGCTGGGGTTGGAAAGGGCTTTTCCAAACTCCCTGAGATACCATTTCATTATTGTATGTTGAGTGTCACCCGGCAGAACCTCCCGCATGAGCGACTCGTGACGGAAACGGGCAAGGTTGCGATAGGCTCGAAGCCAGTACGTCGGTGCAAGATCGTCGGAGACGGCTGCATGGTGGAGCCGGTTAAAGAATAACGAAAAGTCCTCCTCTTTCGTGAAACAATTGCCAGCGCATGCCAAAACCTCTCCCTTTACTTTCGACCTATCATCCCTGAGCCTAGCACGCACATAATCCAAAATCGGCTCGGGGCACCTCGCATAGAACCAGCTGGCGAACCAAAGGATGTCTGTCCGGAGCTGTGGCCTTGTGTCGAAGGCTATGGGAAGGAGTTCAATGAGTTGCTGGAGTATAGGTTCGACTTTCGGTTCTGCCTTCACTCGCGCGCTTGGAATAACTCCAAGATAGACAAAAAGAGAATGGATCTCGTCAGGGTAATCCAAGTCTTCTGGATATACATCCAGGTCCTGCGGACGTTGCCATTTGTTCAATTCATTTTCTCTTGCATTTTTCAGGATCAGTGAAGTCAGCCTGTTGCGACGTGCGGCAATCAAAACCTTCTCCAAAGTCGGCAGGGCTAATCCCGACATGGAGTGGTGCGAGACGACATAAGCAGAACCCGGGGGCCACCCATATTGCAACGGCGGGAGATGTTCTATGGCCTCCATTCGGTCCTCGCGGACCATAGCATCGAAAAGCCCACGACTCTCAGAATGCACCTCGACGCATGCCGAGCCGTGGCCTGGACGCACCCGCGCGGAAATCCAGACATCTTCCCGTCTCTCCAGGGCCTTTCGTCCCTTCGCAGAAAGACTCCAAAGGATGTCTTCACCCCTTTTCTCACGGCGGATTGTTAGAGTGATTTTCGGCTCCTTCGCAGGGCTTAGAAAAAAATCTCTGATTGGTTTCGGTGACTTGTATTCCTTGCCAGCTGGCACCTCGGCTTCCTCGAGGAGGTTTAACCAACGTTGTTCCGGATCGTAGAATCGGTTTCTGTCCAAATAGAGGAGCTGCAAAGATGCTAGAGCCTCGTAGTAGGGCACGACTTTTTCTGTGAGCCGCCGCATTCCTTCATCGGCTCCTCGCAGGGGAGCTTCAAGGCCGGAAAGGACAGGTGGAGTCGACACATTCTGCCCAGGTTCACGCATCCACCGGGGCAGCTCATCCTGCGAACCCCACGGTCCCGACAAAACGACGGCGTGGAGTTCACCGGATGAATCAAGGTCTTGGACACTCTGGACGAACTTCTTCCAAAAGGAAGAGCCAGGGGCAAAGGCCGCCTCGACAGGTGTACAGGGAAGGCACTCGCGGAGGTGTTTGGAGATTATGCTGTAGGCTTTCCTGGATGGTTTAGAGGCAGAGCGCTCGTGAGAACCGAGAAGCATTTGGAGGAAAGCATCTTCCGTGGCCTCCCGATCACTAGCACTGAGGTGAGAAGCCTGCCAGGGAAGACCCCATATGAGCGTCTCCGCAGGAACCTGTGTTCGATCCTGGACCGGGCAGAGCAACCGATTTTCGTTCGTCTCTTCCAAACGCAGCGGCACGAGAGCAATTTCCCAAACGTCGGCTCCGCCGGTCATGACGAGCAGTGAACCTGCGCGTTCGCCTGGCTCGGCCGTGGTGCGTGCAAGTAGTTCCTTGCCAGCTTGGCTTTCGCACCAGTCCAGGGCGACGGCTACCGTGCGAGGGAAGAATTGGACCTCGGCAAAGACCTTCTCCAGCTCGGATAGAAGTTGCTCGCGGGGGCCGGGGCCGAGGCCGGCCGGCACCACCAAGCCGAGACGTAGGCTGCCTTGCCCTAGTCCTTCCAGCGCCCGACGCACGACGCGCGAGAAATTCACGCCAACGACCCCGGATTCCCCGGGGGGATGCCATTCGAAACGGTCTCGGGTCAGTAAGAGAGAATCCGGCCTGCTCCCAAGAACTAACCACCCCTCGGCCCAATGGCGTCGTGAGGGATTCTCAGGGTTGAAACAGGTCTCTGGATGGATTCCGTGGAGGTTCGTTCCCCGGCGGTGGCATTTCGCAGCCTCACCAACGAGAGGTGATTCCCCTCGGAACCAAGGCAGACAGAAAGAGCAGTGGATCCGCCCTCCCTTGCCCTCGCCCGTTCGCCAAGTAGGCTGGAAGGATGTTAAGTCCGCTACCAGGTAGTCAGCCGACATTCAATTCCTCCAGTGTGAGGTGAAGACCTGCCCCAAGGTCGCCCCAGGAGCGGTGTAATGGGAACGGTAGGCGGAGGAGCAAGAGAGGGGGCTGTCCGTCTAACCATTCATGGTCTTCAGGTCCGACCTCGGGCAGACCGAGAACCACGATTCCAGTCCAAGTCCAGCCCGTCGAAGCACAAAGCCCTTCGAGCCTCGCCCGTAAGGCCGGGAGGTCGGGCGGTTGGGCTCCTGCGTGGCCGGCCAGGGCTGCCCATGCCAGGCAAAGGATGCGGTCGCCTGGCCAGCACAGAACCCAGTCTGCGCCACTGGCGAAAACTCGGTCGGGGAGGTGAAGCCGATCCGCCTGCTCCTCAGCCCAAGGGTCGCGAAAGTCCACGACGTGGCAAGGACCTAAAGGGGAGCTCAAAGGCCCCGGAACGGTAGGGCCCAACGTCCACTCCCCTGCCTTCCCTTCCGCGCAAAAGTAGGGAGTCGACACCCGAGCCTCCATCCATGCCTGGTTTTCGAGAAGGAGGGAAGCGAGAAGAATGCGCGCCGTGGAGGCCCATACGCGGCCCTGCCAACGCCAAGCGTCGTCCACCGCGCGTTGCTGTTTCCTAATCTCCAAATAGGCCCTCCAAACGTGGCGATAGCGCCGTTCGAACTGGAAACAGTAGGTCGGCGTAGTCATATGGTGCTGTAGGGCACCAACTTGGCGGAGGCTGGGATTCCTAAGAATGATTCCGAGAACCAAGAGGAGCCGACGGACGGATTCATAGCGCTCGTGGCCCTTCCAGGCCGCATTTCGCCGACAGTACGCGGCTGCCATCCGCTCCATGCGCCGTACGCTCCACATGAGCACAGAATTCTCGGGTAGATCTGCCGTGTCTTCTTTGACGACGGCGATAAGCTCCTGCCTGGGGCCCGCCTTTTCTGCGGGGGTCCGGCCGAGCGCCTCGGCATAACGACGCATGGAATAAGGGTCCATCTCCTGGATCCTGGAGAGTTTTATTGGCTGATGAATCCGCCTAAGCATCCGGCGTGGACTACGACTGATGGAATTGAGGGCCTGTAGGAGATCTTGTCGTCTTGCAAGTTCGACGATCAAGGAGAGTTCAGCGGTGTCCTCGCTGCCCCGCTTCCAGGTCGCGCATACGGTTGCCCAAGTGCGGCGCGCGCCGAAGGGGAGGGAGCCCTCAAGGGCAGCGAAGTCCTCTTTCGCTCCGCTTTCGACGTGGGCGAGCTCCTTGTAGCGCTCGTACTGCCACATTAGCCACTGCTCCCTCAAATCCTCTTCGCGCTCTTCCTCCTCGAATGCGCGGTTGGGAAGGCCACGCAGGAAGGCCTCACCTCTCCAGCCAGGACAGCTGAAGTCGTTGCGTCCCTCGTGAGTAAGTAATGGGAGATCGAATTGGGCCGGGTGTCCCTTGACCTCTCTCACTGCGCACACAGGCTTTTTTCCGTTCCAAGCAAACCCGGCAGGCAAAGCCCCCACGAGGCGAGGTAAAACTTCCAGTTCTAGTTTCTCTTCCAGGCCCTTCTCCAAAGCCAGACCCGTCATACCGCAAAAGTGGCCCCACGGTGAGGAGTGAAGTACGAGTGTCATTCCGCCCAACGATCCAGACCATTCCAGAGAAAGATCCCCTGATCCTCCTTTAACCCATCCTCAATGGCCTTCGCCAGAGCCTCATCGTCCAATTCCTCGGCAAGCCTGGCGAGGCGTTTCATCGCTCCTTCGATGAAGCTGATTTCCTTGCCACGTACTTTGGGGAGGACCTTCTGTTCGATCTGGTCAGCTAAGGCGTAGCTCAATCCCGGAGTCCCAGATTCAGGATAGAGAAGGAGATAGCGTGCGATACCTTGGGCCCCACGGTGGCCAAGTGGTATACCAAGCTCAGCCATGATTTTGGCAAGTTGTTCGTGGATCCGCTCCTTGAACTCGTTCGGTAGTTCAGAGTTGGTGGGTTGTTGCCATCGACGCCAAACGTTATGGGCAAGTGGTGGTGCAGCGGCAAGCTTCTGTGTATCTGGTTGCGCCGTTTTTAGTTGAGTCGGCTTGCCAAAACGGAGCACCGTGGCCCTGTCGAGAACCTTGTCTGACAAAGAGAGGGTGGACTCGTCTTCGTTCATCGTGCCAGCGAAAAGAACGTTAGGGCCGGGATAGATGCGAACATCCGTTTTCAAACATCCTTCCTTCGTCCCACGATCCAAGGGAATCTCGAGCGGAATCTCGACTTTGATGCGCTCTTCTTCGATCCCCGGGTCGATGGTACGACGTAGTTCCAAGCGACTGAGCAGCTCGGAAAAATAATACTCGATGCGAGCCAAGTTCATCTCGTCTAGAAGGACGAGGAGTACTTGATTCTCCAGGACGGGAGCGACTTCGGGCGGCCGGTCGTAAGGGGTGAACTGGAGCAAAGCCCGCGCAAGAGGCGTAGCCTTGTACTTGTGCTCCATATAGTTGTAGAAGCCGAATAGATCCTGCGGCGAATTCCAGGACGGCTGGACCGGCAAATTCAGGAAGTGCAGCCCCATGCACTTCGCATACACAGCGGGCAACAAACTCTTGCCTGTGCCGCTGATTCCAGCGAGGACGGTGAGTGGCGAGATGTCCTGGATTTTGAGTGCCGTGTGGAAAGCGTAGAGTGTTCTTCTCGGCAGGCGGATGCCCACATTGTCGAGCTGCTGTTCCATGCCCTGGAGCCGCTCCTCTTCATCTTTTGATCCGCCTGAAGACTCAGAGCCCATAAAGTAGGGCTGGAGGAGATCCTCGCAAGGGTCGTGACCATCCGTTATCCCTCCGGCTTCCTTATACGATTCATTCAACCCTTCGATGGCCTCGAGAAGTCGATCCTTGTCCTGCCGAAGGGCCTCTACCGTGCCCGAGAGTTCCGCCTGCTCTTGAAGGAGATCCCGAATGTCTTCCTCGGCCTCCCGAATTGAGCCGCGAAGCTCATGGTTGCTCGCCGCGAGGTCCTCATTCTGTTCTTTCAGTGCAGGCAGCTTCCGCACCAACTCATCGTACTCCTGGCGCATTTCCTCAAGCCCCTGCAGCGACTCTTGGAAATCGGCTACCTTTTTCTGAACGGTGCTGAGCTCGGCCTCCTTTTGAGAGAGAGCTTCATTGAAAGTGCGCACCGATTCCTCCAGTTCTTGACGCTGCCGGCGCGCCTCCTCCAGCTTGCGGTACTCCTCGTCCACCTGCTTGAGCTCCTCTTTCTTGGCAGCGATTTCCTCTTCCTTTTCGGCAAGCCAATTCGCCCATTCCTCTCCGTTGCGGATGTCCTCCTGGGCTGCCCTCAATTCCTGCTGGATTTCATCGATCTTGCTTTCAATGGCTTCGCGCTCAAGCTCCAAGGCTTCGATGCTGCGAATGATAGGCAGTTTCGGTAGTTCTCTCCGGTAGCGAACACCGAGCCAGGCGGTCCAGCCGACCAGGGCGACGGTCGTGGCCGTTCCAAGGATCGAGAAATAGAGCATGTTGTCCCAGCTCATTGCGACTCCTCCTCTTTCGCCGAGTTCTCGGGGGACGGCTGAGGCAGCTCCTGAAGGAAGGAGGCGAGCCGCTCCGCGACCAGCAGGAGGGTCGAGGACAGTTCCGACTGCGCTTTCTGGCTCTGGTCCAGGGTCGCTGCGAGGCTCCGTCCGAGTTCCGAGCGTTGATCTTCGAGCTCTTGGATCTGCGCTCGGAGCTCGGCCTCCCGGGTCTCGAGTTCTTGGATCCGTGTCGTTCTAGCCACGAGGTCAGCCTTACGTTGCTCAAGGACGGCAACCTCCGCCCGGCGCTCGGCAAGTCGCTGGTCCAGATTTGCAACCGAGTCCTCCAAAGAGCGCTCCTCTGCCTTGAGGTCGCGGACCGCAGCCGCGAGGCGGGTCTCATCCTTATGAGTCGCTTCCACCTTAGATGCCAGTTTCGCCTCCTCCAGATTATGTGCAGTTACCTGCTCTTCCAGGCTTTTGCGGGAGGTTTGGAAATCCCGGATATCCTGGCGGAGCGCGTCGCGCTCGCCGGAGAGGTCCTTGAGTTGGCTTGCCAGAGAGGCCTTCTGGTTTTCCAAAGAGGCGATGCTCGAGCGAAGAGTAGACTCCTCGCTCCGCAGGGTGGTGATGGAGGCGCGCAGGATTTCCGTCTCACTAACGATATTATTCGCTTCTCGTAGATCGGGTTGAACTGCTGCGAGCTGACGGTTCGTGTCGAGAAGGGACTGCTGGGCCTGGGCGAGGTCTTTGCGAGCAGTCTCAAGGTCAGAGCGGAGCGCGTCGCGCTCGCCGGAGAGGTCCTTGAGTTGGCTTAGCAGAGAGGACTTCCGGTTCTCCAGAGAGGTAATGCTCGCCCGAAGAGTGGACTCCTCACTCCGCAGGGTGGTGATGGAGGCGCGCAGTGTCTCCGCCTCGCTAACGATGTCCTTCGCTTCCCGCAGATCGGGCTGAACCTCCGCGAGCTGACGGTTCGTGTCGAGAAGGGACTGCTGGACCTGGGCGAGATCCTTGCGGGTGGTCTCGAGGTCGGAGCGGAGCTGGGCGAGGCTCGCCTGAAGGAGTCCCTGCTCCGCCTTCGCAGCGTCCACGCGGGCGAGCAGGTCGGACTCCTGGCCGCCTAGCTCCTGCAGGGTTTGGAGGAGCTGAGACCGCTCCTCCTCGAGGTCTGCGATGATGGCCCTCGCGCCGTCTAGTTCACTGAAGAGCTTCGTAGTAGCCGCCTGGGCCTCCGCCTCCTTGCGTTGTGCTTCGGCGAGGCGGCTACGGGTGGCGCGGAGTTCTGCCTGAACTGCCGCCAGGTTCCCCTCAGCCTGCTCGCGCTCCGAAACGGCGCTCGCCGCTGCGGCGCGCGAGGCCGACAGGCGTTCCTGCAGTTCGTCCAGCTCGGCCCGGGCGTGGTCGCGCGCTTCCTGGGTCGCTTCCCAGTGGGCCTGCTCGTGGCTGAAGCCGACGAGAGAGCGCAGGCTGGCAATTTGGCCGAGGAATGCAAAGGCGCCGAGAGCGACCATGCCCAATACGAATCTCCAGGGCATGGGGAGTTCGACGGCTTCCGCCCCAGCGGAACTCGCTATAGGTTCTTCATTAATTCCTTGATTTGGTGTAAGCATTGGTCTATGTCCTCACGGAGTTCGTAAACCCAGAAGCGCTGGACGGCCCAGCCGTTAGCACGAAGAATCAAATCCCTTCGCAGATCCTCGGCGCGCAGATTTCCATCACGGTCTCTGTGATAGGTTTCGCCATCTACCTCGATATTCAATTTCCTTCCGTCTCGGAGGAAGATGGCAAAGTCGAGGTAGAATCCGCAGGTTGGGTACTGCTGACGGAACTCGATTCCGGCCTGATGCAGGGCCTCGGCCAGCTTGGGCTCCCAGACCGGCCCGACAAGATCCCACCGTACTTCCTCTTCCCGCGTCTCGCGGCAACAATCCGCCGCGGCGGCGAGGTGCTGCAACACTGGGATGCCGCAACCTTGTGCCCAATCGAGGTCGCCGAAAACGTGGAGCAGTAGCTTCGCCCGGCTGACCGCAACGTTGAAGCGGTTCAGGTCGCGCTTGTAGAAATGCGGGGTCGCGTTCTCTTCGTCCCCGCCGCCGACCAAGCCGAATAGGATTACGTCCTTCTCGCCACCCTGGAAACCGTCGGCGGTGTCCGCAACGAAGGCCCAGGATTCCAGGCACTTTGGGCCAAGGAGGCGGTAAGCCGCGTCGCGAATTCGCTTGGCATGCTCCCGGAAGGGGGTTACGACCCCGACGCAGCCGTCGAATCCCCGTTGAGCGAGGTTCGCCAACTCCTCCACGATGGCTTCCACCTGGGGCGGGTGCCAACGGCTCCCATTCACGGTCGTCGAACCACCGGGGACATGAGTCCAGCGGATGCCGCCTGCTCCATCGTCAAGGTTGAGTGCAGAGGTTCGCAGAACAAGCTTGCCGCCGTAGAACTCTCGGCTGAAGAATTCAGCGATGGCAGGGTGGCACCGGAAGTGTTCCCGAAGCAGAATGGGGCGACGCCCTTGGATGATGAGGGCGTCGTGGGCCAAGTCGTAGGCGGACCTGCCCGAATGGGCAAATCGCGTGAAGGCCTGATCCTGGATACCGTGCTTGCGCCGCAGGGCTTCCTCCCGTGCCAGTCCCAACGATCCGACGGGCCGGAGTTGCTGGGGATCTCCCACAAACAGTGCCCGCCGTGCCCGGAAGAGAAGGGGCAGGACGGACGCCGGGTCACATTGGCCTGCTTCGTCGATGACGGCAAGGTCGAAGGCGCCTGCAACCCGCGGGACTTGGCGGTTGACGGAGAGATTCGTGATGACCCACAGCGGCAGACCGGGCAAGAGTTCCTCGAAGTGCTCCCGCGCGAGAGCGTCCAGGCGCCTACGGCTACCCCGAGCTCCACGACCGGAGTGCTGTTCGTTGCGCATGGGTAGCAGGAGGTCGGGCCGGGAGCGCACCCGATCGGCCCAGGCCGACGGCAGAGCGGGCAGCGACTCGAGGACGACATCCACTTGCGCTGCCAGACCACCGAACATTGCTTCGCCCAACTCCGTTGGGCTTGGAATCCGCTGAAGCATGGCCTCTAGTTCGTCACGGCGGAGGTAGCAGGCTTGCCAGCGGGCAACAATTACCAGATCCTCCAGGCGGTGCATGCGGTCTCCGTGCGGGCCTCCGCGCGCCTTAGCTAGAACGCGCCGACGCCGAGGAAGAGAAAGTAGGCGGCGGGGGTGCCACCAGGGCAGACGGCCGAACCCACATAGCCACAGGATCTCCTCCGGCCCGCCCTCGAGACGGACGTCGCGGGCGGCCCCTTCCCACTCGGCCCCCTCCTCCGTGAGTTCCCGCAAGCGCTGGTTGACGAGGGCGAGTTCATCTCGGCCCTGGTAGACGCGGGATAGAGCATGGGCCCGCTCCTCGGTCTCTGCCTCCAGGGCGGCGATCCGCTCCCGCAGGTCCGCCAGATCGACGGGGTCCTCGGGGGGAGGGGCGTCTAGGTTGCCGACGAGGAGGCCGACCCAATGGGTGTTGCGCTCGCGCGTGCGGAGGTCGGCCACCAAGCAAGGTTCATCTTCGCCGAGGTCCAGTGGGTGAGCGACGGCATCTACCGCGCGATGGTTGCGGCTAGCGAACACACAACTCCCACCATTGACTCCAAGGGAGAGTAACGCGCTTCGAACGACAGTACTCTTGCCGGTTCCTGGGGGCCCCTGGACCACCGCCAGCAATTCGGTGAGTGCCTCCTCGACGACCTGCCGCTGCTCTGGATTCAGTGCGGCGACCTGGGCGACGGCCGCCCCTTCTAGCGCCGATGGGGCTGGGAGGTCTGGAAACTCGCCGGGAAGTAGAGAGACCAACGCGGTCTGTGCGAGCTCTGTGTCCGTCGCCTTAGCGATTGCACGCAAGTCCTCGACGAGTCCCTTGGAATAAGAGGAAAGATCCTCCTCGAAGGCGAGGATCCGCGGGTAGATGCCCGGCTCGCGCACCTCGGAGAGATCCCGCGGCCGCGACGGTTTGCGGAGGCTGCGCTCCTCAGGCCACGGCCAGTCCCTGATCCGCGTTTGGAGGGCCTCCCAGCACTTGGAGAGATCGCGAACCTCCAGCGGTCGGGGTACCCCCGAATCGTCTTCCTCCAGGAAGCCCAGCTGGATCAGGAGGTCGTCCTTGAGGTCTTCCTCAGCTGATGAAAACAGCGCGTCCAGCCAGTCGAGGTTGACCTGCACGCTGCCTTCGAGGGTAAAGCCTATCTCTTGCGGTAGGCGCTTGGGCTTTGTATGGATCAGGAATATCGGAAGCCAGACTCGGTCGATTCCTCGCTTTCGCCGGGGAAGTTCCACCAAGTGCAGGGGACCGCAGAACACGATACGTTGGTCCTGGGAACGCCACGAGGTGAAGGGGAGGGCGTCGCGTGGAATCTCCACGCCGTCGTGGGCGAGCAGGAACCAGTCGATGGGTGCCGTGACTTCCATGCGCAGCCGGGCATCCCCTGGCTCCAGACTCAGCTTGCTGGAAGCCAGCTCCTTGGCAGCCTCGGCGTGGAAGGCACAGATCCGCCGCAGGACGTCAAACCCATGCGGCGGAGGAGCGTGTGCGGTTCTCTCTTTGGAATTCTCGGTGCCGCTCCCGCAAAGCCGTCGCGGCTCTCGCTCCAACCACCGCCACCGTCCCCCTGCCTTTTCGACCAGCCCCTGTTGCTGCAGGCCAGCAAGGATACGGCATGTGTCTGGGCCCCGCAGCCCGATCCTGCGGCGAATCGCCCGGTCAGGTAGCCCACGCGGATGCTTGGCGAGGAGCTCAGCAACAACACGATGGGGGTCACGGCAAGACGAGGGCATGGGGCATGGGGGTGAGAGGGGTTTGGAGATACTACCAACGGCTCCCAATCATTGGAGTGGGCCTCCAAGCCAAAATAGAACGTTGTTTCCAATACCAAAGACATAAGAGCACGCCGAACGCAGCAGCATGCAGATCCCCCTGCTGGTCAGGTAAATGTGGGCACCCATACCGATCCCGTCCCAGATGTGGCGGAGCCAGGGCAAGGTCGCGTAATCATGACACTGTTTCAGCAACATAAAGAAAGCCAATGGCGACATGATTTGTCAAATGAGACCTGCCAAAATGCAGATTTTTGAATACTACGGAGTTTGCAGATTTTCTGCGACCTCAGCGGCAACTTTTTGCGCCCGCGACAAGACTGCATTCACACCGACTCCATGCAAGGAATCTCCGGCAAAAAACAAACCCATCCTCGACCGCTGAACGGCATCAAAGGCACCTACTCTTTCCAAATGCCCCATGTTGTATTGAGGAATACCTCCCTCCACCCGCCGCAACCAAACACGCTCGGGATCACCAGAAATACCCAGCATTTTTCGAATCGGCTGTAGGCATTCCCCTTGCAACTCCTGATCGGACAAAGATTCTGCGTCGGCATCGAAAGCCCCACCCATTAGAACCCGCAGCTGCACTTTTCCTTTTGGTGTTTGCTGTGGAAAAATACTACTGGCATATTGCACCCCCAAGGG
>JAJRZS010000052.1 GCA_024275135.1 Planctomycetota bacterium
CACCCGAGTTCCCCCCTAAGCTAAAAATGCCACCAACAAAACCAGTGAAAAGGAATTGCACCAAAAGCACAAGCAGAGCGAAGAGTGCTGCTGCAGGAATGGCGGCAATCATCCACTTCATCATGATGCCCACCAATCTCCCAACTGGGATTTCGATGCTGGTTATGACAACTTCGGTTTTCTTTTTTGTAGACATGACAAGCTCTCCCCGTCCATGATAAAGTGCCCGCTTCCTGCTTCCACCAAAAATGCGCATCCTTCCTCTCCTCGGCATCCTCTGCCTCATTTGTTGCGCACACCCCATGCCCCCCACTGCCAAAGAATTCACCTTGTCCGTCGGCGGATGCCCAATTCATTCCTGGCGTTCAGGCCCCAGTGATGGCCCCACGGTGCTATTGCTGCATGGAGCCGCTTTCTCCGCTCAAACCTGGATAGACTTGGGCACGCTGCAACTGCTTGCTGACGCTGGTTTCCAAGCGATTGCAATTGATCTTCCAGGGCACGCAAAATCCGCTCCCTGGCCAGGTAAAGAAGAAGGTTTTTTAGCCGCTTACATGGAGGCTTTGGAACTGCCCCAGGTAAGTTTTGTTTCTCCATCTATGAGCGGACGCTACAGCTTGCCATTTTTGGCCCTCCATCCGGAAAAAGTCACGGCATTTGTAGCCTTGGCTCCTGTAGCCATCCCCCAATTCCTGCAACACCCCCCACAAGCAGATGTACCGCTCTTGGCTATTTGGGGAAGCAACGATTCTGTGGTATCCCTAACTTTGGGCAAACAACTGGTTGCCGCAATGCCACACAGCGAATTGGTCGTCCTCGAAGGCGCCCCCCATCCTAGCTACATTCAGCAACCTCAGGCGTTTCACCAACACCTATTGGAGTTTTTGCAATCTAGCGTTCAATGAGCATGGCAATGCCTTGGCCTCCGCCAATGCAAGCCGACGCCATGCCTGTGGATTTCCCACTACGCTCCAATTGATGAACCAATGTGAGCAACAAGCGCGTGCCCGTTGCGCCCAAGGGGTGACCAATGGCCACCGCACCTCCGTTCACATTGACTTTATCCCGCTCCAGCTCCAACACCTTTTCACAGGCCAGGTATTGGGCAGAAAAAGCCTCGTTGATTTCGATGTAGTCGATGCCCTCAACAGCGATACCAGCCTTTTCGGCAGCCATACGAATTGCGGGCACAGGACCAAATCCCATCAGCTCTGGCTCCACTCCGGCAGTTGCCCAAGAGCGGATATGTGCACGAATGCTCCATCCTTCGGCATTGGCTCGCTCTTCCGTAGTTATCACCAATGCAGCCGCACCGTCAACGATGCCCGAAGCATTGCCAGCGGTAACCGTTCCTTCCTTACCAAAAGCAGGACGCAATTGACTCAGCCCCTCCAAGGTGGTGTCGGGTCGGATATGGTCGTCGGTATCGACCACCACTTCTTTGCGTCCGCGGCGTACGGTTACTGGAACAATCTCATCCGCAAACAAGCCTCCTTTTACCGCGGCTGCACCCAGCTGATGACTGCGCAGAGCATAAGCATCTTGCTCCTCTCGAGTGATGCCATATTTGGTAGCTAAATTTTCCGCTGTCTGCGCCATAAAAAATCCGCAGTATGGATCCTTCAACGATTCAAAAAGGGAGTCTTCCAGCTGCGGCGATACGCCAAGGCGGAAACCTTCGCGTGCACCACGCAGGACATGCGGTGCTTGCGACATGTTTTCCATGCCACCAGCCACCACAACTTCAGCATCCCCCGCCAAAATCATGTAGGCCGCATCAATAACCGATTGAATGCCGGAACCGCACAAGCGATTCACGGTTAAAGCAGGTACTTCATTAGCCAGTCCAGCTTTCAACCCAGCATGGCGAGCACCATAAATGGCGTCGGCAGAGGTTTGCATGGCATTGCCCATGACCACATGATCCACTTGTTGCGGGGAAACACCAGAGCGCTCAAGGGCTGCTTTGATGGCATGGCCACCGAGATCCGTTGCCGTTTCGTTTTTGAACAGGCCATAGCCTGGAGTACCGACATATTCGGCCATAGCGGTGCGCGCACCACCAACGATGACGAGTTGCTTTGTCATGGGGATGTTGGGTTGTTTTGGGAAAGAAGGGTGGGCTTAACGCCCTTGGAATTCAGGTTTACGCTTTTCGAG
>JAJRZS010000053.1 GCA_024275135.1 Planctomycetota bacterium
CATGTGGATTCTCTTTACGAAGCAACCCAGCATGTGCCGATGTTCCTTTATTTGCCGGGAGGTCAAGGAGCTGGTACCCATGTCGAGCAAACGGTCACTCACTCTGATATTTTGCCCACCTTTTTGGCTGCTGCGGGCATCGACATGCCAGCCTCTCTTGCCGATGTCGATTCCTACCCCTTGCAAAAATCCATCATGCCCGATGGCTTGGGTTACAAAGAGCGCTCCGTGTACATTGAGGCTCAGCATTTCAATCTAGGAAAAAATCGCAAGATTGGTTGGCGTACCGGAGAGTGGAAATTCATTGACCGTCGCCCCGACCCTAAAACCGGAGAAGTGGTGCGTCATCTATGGCATTACCGCGAGAACGAAACCGAAGATTTCTTTAGCCAAAAACCGGAGCTTGCAGAAAAGTTGCTCTACGATTTGCGTCAGTATTACAAGGCCTTACCCAAGGTGGAGGGCGTGCGCGTCGAGCAATCCTTTTCTGACCAAGCAGCGATGAGTAGTCTTGGTTACGCTGGCGGCAGCGACGACAACGAATAGCTTCATGGCGCAATACCTGGTGACAGCGGGGCCAACCTGGGAAGCCTTGGATCCCGTTCGCTTTTTGTCCAACCGCAGTAGTGGACGCATGGGATTTGCCTTGGCCGCAGCCTTGCAGCACCGCGGGCATGAGGTGGTTTTGGTTCATGGGCCGGTCGCTTTGACCGTGCCCACTGGGGTTCGCGCTCTGCCTGTGGAGTCCGCGCTGGAAATGCTGGCAGCTTGTCAATCGGTCTGGTCGGCTTGCGATGGAGTTTTTGCCGTGGCGGCGGTGGCGGATTACCGTCCCAAGGAGCCCCAGCAGAGCAAAATCAAGCGTCATCCGAACCAAGGTTTGGTGCTCGAGCTTGCTCCAAATCCCGACATTCTCGGCACTTTGGCTGCGGTGAAGGGCTCTCGTCTGGCGGTTGGGTTTGCCCTAGAAACCGAACATGGGGAAGCTGAGGCCTGGCGGAAATTAGAGGCCAAAAATCTGGATTTTTTGGTGTTGAATGGGCCCGAGGCGCAGGGGGCGGAGCAATCGCAGGTGCAGCTATTCGCCGTCGGTGGCAAGGTATGCCCTCTAGGCCCTCTCCCCAAGGACGAGCTGGCAGCACAGCTGTTGCAGCATATTCTTCCTGCAGATTCCTAGCATTCGCAGCAGAAACGAGCTGACCCGAATGCTCTCAGACTCTACGATAGGGGGGTCTTGGCAACCTCTCGCAAGAAGAAGACGGGGCGGAAAAAGCGGCCTCCAAAAAGAAACCAGCTCGGTGCCCAATTTGGATTTTTGGCTTCCGGGCTTGGCTTGGTGTTCACTTGGCTCAGCACTGCGGTGTTGGGGCTATTGGCCGCATGCCGCTGGTTGGCTATGGGGGCCCTGGATGCTCTCCAAGGTCGCCGGGGCCGTCAACCCTTCGGCATGGTCTTAGCGGCGGCTTCGATTTATGTCTTGGTTGCGCTTTTGGGCTACCAAAAAGGTGAGGAAAACCTTTGCGGTAGGTTGGGATACAACCTCGCCGACTGGTTATTGGTCTTTTTTGGCATGGGCGCCTTTGTGATGCCGGTCTTTGGTGCTTTTTGGGGCGTTGCGCGTCTGTTGCGGGAAGAAAGCAGCGGCTATGCCGAGTTTAAGTTGGTGGGCATTCTGCTCTTGAGTTTCACCACTTCCATCATTGCCCAGGCCGTGGGCGACATCGCTCCCACCAACACTTTTCCCTATGGCCAAGGCGGCTGGGTTGGCTCCACGGTTCACCCACCACTCACCGAGGCTTTGGGGCCGTTTGGTTTGGGTGTGGTGTTGGCCTTGTTGGCTGGGCTTTCCACCTTCATGGCCACGGAATGGGCCTTTGTTCCTTTGGTCCGCGATTTGCTCAAGCGTGGGGCCGACTCCCTGCGCCAACAGGATTTGCCGTGGGGCGACAAGCGTAAACCCATCCTTGAGGAGGCCGAGGAAAACCGCATCAAAGCCGCCACAGGGCTTAGGCGCTTGTGGCAATGGTTGCGTAGCGAGTTCCGTCCCTTCCATGTGGGCAAAGAGGCAGTCGAGAACCGAGCGGAGGAACCAGAACTCAAACTGCGCATTGGTGGGCAGGAGGTGTCGCCAGCGGAGCCCGTTGCGGAACCGGAAGCCAAAATCGAGTCCACTTCGCCACCGGCATCTGCCGTGGTGACTCCTGCCGAGGAAAAGGAAGAGGAGCAATTCGAGCTTCCTGGAATTTCCAATGCTCCGGAAATGCGCAGCGCCGAGTTGGATCCCGAGGAAGGATTGCAACCACGTGCGCGCAAACCAAAACGCAAGCCGCGCCTCGATTCTTTGCCTTCCTTGAATTTGCTGATTGCTGGAGAGTCGAGCAATCAAGATGACCAGCGCGGAGAAATCAACGAGCTTGGTCGCAAGTTGCAAGTAGCCTTCGATGCGTTTGGCCTAGACGGCAAAGTGGTAGGGGCGGAACGCGGCCCCACCCTCACGATGTTTGAAGTGCAATTGGCGTCGGGAGTTTCGGTGAAGAAACTCAAAAGCCAGCGCGAGGATTTGGGCATTGCTTTAGGCACACACTCCGTACGCATCGTCTTCCCCCTGCCGGGCCGCTCTACAGTTGGCATTGAAGTACCGAATCTCAAACGCGACTCTGTGCGTCTGCGCGATGTGTTTGAGAACCACAGCTTCGATTTCTCCAGCAACAAATTGCCCATGGTCTTGGGCTGCGACACCCTGGGTAATCATGCGGTTGAAGATTTGGCAAAGATGCCGCATATGTTGATTGCCGGCACTACCGGTTCTGGCAAATCGGTATGCATCAACAGCATTTTGATGACCATGCTGCTCACGCGCACGCCCGATCAAGTGCGGTTTGTGATGATCGATCCCAAGCAAGTGGAGTTGCAGGTGTATGCCGACATTCCGCATCTACTCTGCCCTGTGGTCACCGACATGAAACGTGCTCCGTTTGTTCTGGAGTGGTCGGTGCGGCAGATGGAAGATCGCCTGCATATGTTCAAGATGGTGGGCGTGCGCAGCATCATCGACTACAACGCACTCGGTGTGGCTGGATTAAAGAAGGTTTTGGGCGACGCCTACGATGCGGAAGAATATCCCGATACCCTTCCCTACTTTGTGGTTGTAATCGATGAGTTGGCCGACTTGATGATGACCTCGAAGAAGGAAGTCGAAACTGCGATTGCGCGGATTGCCGCCAAAGCTCGTGCGGCTGGTTTGCATCTGATTGTGGCCACCCAGCGTCCAAGCACCGATGTGGTGACTGGCCTAATCAAGGCCAACCTACCCGTCCGGGTCTCCTTCCGCGTCAACACCGGTATTGATAGTCGCGTGGTTCTGGACGAAGGTGGAGCCGATGGCTTGCTCGGCAACGGCGACTTCCTCTACCGTCCGCCGGGCTCTGGCATGTTGGTGCGCGGACAAGGTGCCTTCGTCAGCACCAAAGAAGTTGCCGATGTTTGTGAGCATTTGCGTCAGCACGGAAAGCCAGAGTTCTTAGAAGATTTGGTGCAAATGAAAGGGCCCGGTGCAGGCAATGGCTCCGAGGTTGACGATCCCTTATACGAAGAAGCGGTGCGCGTCATTTTGCAAAGTGGTCGTGGCTCCGCCTCCCTCATTCAACGCGCGTTGAGTGTGGGCTATACCCGTGCCAGCCGCCTCATCGACATCATGACCGAACAAGGTGTGCTCGGACCTTTTGTGGGGTCGAAAGCGCGCGAAGTCCTCTTAACTTTGGAAGAGTGGGAAGAGCGCAACAAACAACCCCAGTAAGCGCCGGTGGCCGCGCCATTCATGTTGCCCTCATCCACCTGGGGTGCGCGCGTAACCTAATTGATTCTGAAAACATCCTCGGCCAGTTAGGCGCAGAAGGCTACGCACTCTGCGGGGATGTTGAACAAGCGGACGTTGCCATTTTGAACACTTGTAGCTTCATAGGCCCCGCGAGAGAGGAATCGGAGGCAGCTATCCGCGAGCTGTTGGAAGCCAAAGCTGCTGGGCGCTTGCGTGGAGTGATTGTGGCTGGTTGCTTGCCGGAAAAGTTTCGCCCCGAGGTAGAAGAAAAGTTTCCCCAGCTCGATGCCATTTTGGGGCTGAGCGATTATTCCAATGTAGCACGCATAGTCGAAGAAGTGTTGAAAGGACGCAAGGTGCGTGAAGATTCGGGTGGGCGGGCGCCGCAAGGCCAAGGCGAGTTTTTGCGCTTATTGCAAACGCCAAGAAGCTATGCTTACTTGCGTCCAAGCCATGGTTGCGATCACCAATGTGCTTTTTGCATCATCCCACAAATTCGCGGTCGGCAAAGCAGTAAACCGCTGGCTGCTGTGGTGCAAGAGGTTGAACAGTTGGTGGCCCAAGGGGTGTGCGAAGTGGTGATGGTGGCCGAAGATAGTACGGGCTATGGGCGCGACTTTCCCGCTGGCCATCCGCGATTGCCCGAATTGGTCGACGCCATGGCGCAGGTGCCTGGATTGCGTTGGCTGCGGGTGATGTATGCCTATCCCAATCAGTTTCCTTGGGAGCTTACTAAAGTGATGCGCGTGCGTGACAATGTGTTGCCGTATTTGGATATCCCAACCCAGCATATTAGCACTCGGGTGTTAAAGCGCATGAAACGGGGTGGGAGTAAGGAGAGCGTGCATCGCATCATCCAGCGCTTGCGCGACGAAGTACCGGGCATTGTTTTGCGGACTACTGTGTTGGTGGGGCATCCCGGTGAAGGCGAAGCGGAGTTTGCCGAGTTGTTGTCCTGGCTGGAAGATGCGCGATTTGAACGCCTAGGGGCCTTTGCATTTTCCCCCGAAGCCTCGGCTCCCGCGGGGGCCGATGAAGACCGCTGCAGTCATGAGGAAGCTCTGGAGCGACAGGGCCGGGTGATGGAGTTGCAATCGCGCATCCATGCCGAATTCCAAAGCAGTTTGGTCGGGCGAGAAATGGAAGTTTTGGTCGACGGCGCGGACGGCGATTGGGTAGAAGCACGTTGCTGGGCCGACGCTCCGGAGGTGGATGGGTTGGTCCGCATTCACGACCCAGCGCATAATTTGAGCACTGGAGCCATGCCAAAGGTTCTCGTTACTGCGGCGGAGGGGTACGATTTGGTGGCGGAGGTCGTCGGCCCACGCTAGTCATGTTTGTCCGCCAAGTTCCCAATCTGGTTACCGGAGCACGTCTGCTTCTGGCGGTGGGAGCCTTCATCTGCATGGGGCGGGTCATGGCAAGTGTCGCCGATTCCACACAAGCCGAAGTTTTCTCTTTTTGGGCGTTTTGGTTTTTCTTGGTTGCTGCCATCACTGATTTTGCCGACGGTTATTTGGCCCGGCGTTATGGTTGGCTTACGGCACTTGGGCGGGTGGCCGATCCCGTAGTGGATAAGGTTCTCATTTTGGGCTCCCTTACCTATCTTGCGGCAAGTCCCCAGTATGCTTTGGCCGAGGATTTTTTCCCGGTCATGCCGGTGTGGGCGGTGGTGTTGATGCTGGGGCGTGAATTTTTAGTGACGGCTTTGCGCGGTTTAATTGAAAGCCAAGGCATGGAGTTCCCAGCCGATAAGTTTGGAAAATTGAAGCTGATTGTTCAGGTTGTCTACATTGCGATTCCTCTTGGCATTTTGGGAAACATTCCAAACTTCATCCACTTTCCTCTACTTGGCCTAGTGCGCAATCCTTGGTTTTTTGCCGGGGTGTTTTGGCTAATGATTTTGCTTACGCTCTTCTCCGGGGTGAATTATTGTTTGCGCGGTATTGCCATGCTGCAGAAAACCAAAGAACCAACCAACTCATGAGTGGGGAGCTCGAGGATTTACAAGATTTATTCCATCGCTTGGATCGATTGGAGAAGGCAGAGCGCGAAACGGCAGCAGCCTTGCTTCGAGGGTGGCTGGCGAGTCAAAATAGGGGTGAAGAAGTTAATCCCTCCGCATTGCCAGGCAAGTTTGGCATGATTGGCGGCAGCCCTGCCATGCAAACGGTTTACGATTTGATTGCACGGGTGGTGCGCACGGATATTCCTATTCTGGTGTTAGGGGAAAGTGGCACTGGCAAGGAACTGGTGGCCAAAGCTTTGCATGAATATGGGGGGCGTCGGCGCAAGGAATTGGTGTCTGTAAACTGCGCAGCAATTCCAGCGGAGTTATTGGAGGCCGAGATTTTTGGTCATGTCAAAGGCTCCTTTACCGGGGCGCATAGAGATCGAGTTGGTTATGCGGAAGCAGCGGAAGGCGGCACCTTGTTTTTGGATGAAATTGGAGAAATCCAGCTCGACTTGCAGGCCAAATTGCTGCGCTTTTTGCAGGATGGAGAAGTGCGTCCAGTGGGAGCCAATAAAACGAAGCATGTGGATGTGCGCATTGTTGCCGCCACCAATCGCGATTTGTTGCAAAGAGTGAAAAGTGGCGACTTTCGCGAAGACCTTTATTACCGCCTTGCCGTGCTAACCATGGAGTTGCCACCATTGCGTGAGCGCCAGGAGGATATTCCGCATTTGGTTAGATTTTTACTTCACAAGCAGCAACAAGACGGCCTTCCTTCGGCGCAGATTTCCGATGCAGCACTGCAGGTTTTGCAATGCTATTCTTGGCCAGGCAATATCCGTCAATTGCAAAACGAATTGGTGCGTGCTGCGACCTTTGCCAAAGAAGGTGTAATTGAAGTTGAGGATTTGTCCTCGGTGGTGCGCGCGCAGGATTAGTTTTTTTGCTCTTTGCGCCAGGCTTGATACATGCGGCGGCCTTCCCAACGGCCTTTCCATGCTGGCCAAACCGCTCCCATGCCCAGCAAGTTGCGATTGTTCCATACTAGCCGCAGCAGGCTTCCGCCAAGGCCCCAAGCCAAACCCGGGCAAGGAAAATTGCCAATGGCAAAAGCAAACAAAAGATGAAGCAAGCGTCCAAAGAAACCATATTGCTTAAGCAAAGTGTAGGTTTCGTTGGCGGCATTATTAAAAATGGCTTGGGCGTCGAAGCGGCCGGTGTTAAAGATGCGCGGTGCCTCATGGTGGTCCACTTCGACTTCAGGGTCGAAGAGCAGGCGAAAACCCTGACGCTGCACCCCCAGGCATGCTTCCATTTCAAAACGGAAGCAATCTCCACGTAATCTGCGGTCGAAGCCGCCATGGGTGCGCAGAGGAGCGATACGCAAACTCATATTGGCGCCGCGAAAATGGTCGACACGAACGGTGCGCTCGGTATGGCGCGTACTTTGATCCAAGACAAGCCCGGGGAACAGGATGCGGTTGCGAAAACGCGCACGGCGGGGTTCCGGTTTGCCTTCGATGAAGTTGATGGCAGGGCCCGCGACGCCACCGACCTTGGTGTCCTGCTCATAATGGCGAGCCAAATTTTCCAGCCAAAAGGGGCGTGCAATGGCGTCGTCATCGAGAAGGCAGGCAACATCGCCAGTGGCTGCATCAAGGAGGGCATTTTCTGCGACCACAATCCCCGGCTCTGACAACAGCACCTTCACTACCCGTAGCTTGGGGTGATGCTGCATAAAACCGTCGACCGTGGCCACTCCTTCGGGATCTAAATCAGGGCGCAGCGAAACGAGAATCTCGTCGGGGGTGCGCGATTGAACGGCCAAAGCCTCTAAATTGAGGCGCAACAATTCCGGACGCTTGAGGGTGGGTACAAAGATGGAAAAGCGTAACGACGAGGTCATGATGCGGCCTCCTCGATGGCAGTTTGATAGGCATCAACATGTTCTTGCGCGCTTTTTTCCCAAGTAAAGGTAGCGGCATGTTGAAGGCCCCGTTGGATTAGTTGGTCGCGGAAGGGGCTTGGGGTTGCTGCTTTTAGCAGTGCTTGGGCGATGGCATCGGTGTCGTTGGGGTTGACCAAGATGCCGGCGTCGGCAGTGACTTCGGTAAGCGAACACGCATCGGCGGCAACAACCGGCGCGCCGCAGGCCATAGCTTCAATGACCGGGATACCAAATCCTTCTAGGAAGGAGAGTAGGGCAAAGGTGGCGCAGCAACCGTAAAGGCGGACAATGTCTTCGTCGTCGACGAAACCGGTGAGGAGCACATTTTGATCATGCTTGCGCTGCACAATGCGCGCCCACATTTCATCGTAAAGCCAGCCCTCGGCGCCGGCGAGCACCAGTTGGCCGGCAAATCCTTCGGCGCGCATTTTTTGGTAGGCGGCGCAAAGACCCTCGATGTTTTTATTGGGTTGTAGGGTGCCAAGATAAAGAAGGAATCCAGGCTGGATACCGTAGCGCTCTTTGAGTCGGTGCAGATCTTGCTCTTGGTCTTGACTGCGTTTAAGGCTGGGGGAAATACCATGGTAGATGGCTTGCACGCGTGCGGGGTCGACTTGCAACCGTTCCACAATATCCTGCTTGGAAAACTCGGATACAGTGAGCACGCGATGGGCGCGTTTGGCGGAAGGGGGCACCGTGGCTGTGCGCTCGCGAATCCACTCTTTGGGCAAACCCTCGGGTGCGCGCAAAAAGGCTAAGTCATGAATGGTGACGACGCGGGCCGAGTGCTTGGTGGGTGGCACCAAATCGAAGGGGCCGTGAATGAGTTGGTGCGCGCCGGCTGTCCACTCGGCGGGAATATGCAGCGCACGCAGGAGTTGGGGAGGAATTCGCGAAACTTTAGATTTGGAAACGCCAGCTAGCCGGCAAGTTTCTTCCATTTTGCTGCGATGATGGCCCCGAAAATAATTGAAATAGAGTTGGAGTTCCCAATCGTCGGGAAAAAACCTTGGCATATGGCGCAAGATTTCCATGCCATAGCGGTAAGCCCCTCCCTTGTGGTAGCCAGAAAGGGCCATCGCCGTGGCGTCGAAGAGGATGTTCATCGCGGGAGCTTAAGGGCTTGGCGGTAGGCTTCGCAGTGCTGGGTTGCGCATTTTTGCCAAGTAAAGTTGGCGGCGTGTTGCAAGCCGCGCTCCCGTAGATTCTCGCAAAGTGTTGAGTCGGCGTCGATTCGCAGGAGCAGTTGAGCCAGAGCGTCGACGTCGTCGGCGTCAAAGAGTTCGGCCGCGCCGGCAGAGATTTCGGGCAAGGAGCCACGATCGGAGCAGGCGACTACCGTGCCCGCTGCCATGGCCTCGATGACAGGCATGCCAAAGCCTTCGTAGCGGGAAGGCAAAACCATGGCGTGGGCCCCCGCAACTAAGGGCGCCAAATCCTTTTGCGCGATAAAGCCCAGAAAATGCACATGATTTTGCAAAGCGGGAAGTTTTTCCGCGACTGCGCGTACGGCTTCCGCTTGCCACCCAGCGCGTCCGGCAACAGCCAAATCGGCTTGCAGCCCTTTTTCGAGAGCCTGGCCATAGGCTTCCAGCAGCATTGGTAGATTCTTTTTCGGCTCGACCGAACCAAGGAAAAGAAAATACGGACCTTGCAGGTGGAACTGATTGCGCACTCTATGGATGCGATCGGGCTGCTCGCGAATATGACGGAAATCCGCATCGATGCCATGGTAAACCACACAAGTGCGTCCGTAGGGAACACCATAGTGCTTGACCAAGTCTTGGCGCGTGTGCTCGCTGACGCAAATCCAGAAAGTGGCTTTTTGAGCCAGGGATTTTGTGCCTTCTTGCAGCCGGGCCACCCAACGTGGATCCAGATATTGCGGGTGGTGCAAATACATGAGGTCGTGGGCCGTGACTACCAAACGGGCTTTGGTTGGTAAACCCCAAATCGGTTCGGGCACATGCACGAGATCTTGCTGGCCGCAAAACCACTCCAGTTTGGCACCAATGGTTCGCAGTTTTTGCAACCAGTCAGGATTTGCCCACCAATGATGCAGGTGAGCACCCTGAAGACGGAACGAGTCCAGGGTGGCGGCGTGGCGCGGATTGAGGAAGGCGGAATAGAGAGCAAAATCGATGTCGCCGGGGGCATGGGCCAAAAGTGCTGGCACCAAGTTATGCCAATAGGAATCGATGCCGCCAAAATTTTGGGTACGAGCGAGACGATGACCTTCCAGGAGGACTTTCATGCGGTCAGCTCATGGTACGTTTTATCCACGCTATCCCAATGTTTGTCTGCAGCAAATTCTTCAATGACCCAGTTTCGCATCCTTGCTCCGGTGTTGGCAAGAAGCTCCAAATCGTGGCCAATTCGTTGGAGGCTGCGGCGCAAGGCGGCAACATCCTCGGACGGGAAAGTCCATCCTCGGCTCTCGGCTAGCAATTCGGGTACCCCGCCATCATGGGAGGCGAGGGCAGGGCGTCCCCGTGCTCCCGCTTCAAGGACGGTGAGTGGGGAATTCTCGGGCACCCGGGAAGGCAGTACTTGGAGGTTGGCGCGGGCGTAGGCGGTCTCCATTTGCTTGGCGGAGCAAAATCCCAAAAAGCGCACGCGCTGCTCCAGGCCCAAAGAGGTGCACAAGCCTTTGAGGTTGTTTTCTTGGTCGCCGGTGCCGGCAATTTCCAAAGTGGCGGCACCGAGGGCTCCGGTTGTACCGGCCATAGCTTCGAGTAGAAGATCGACCCCCTTGGAGCGAAATAGAGTTCCGGCAAAAAAGAGACGAAGGCGATCCTGAGGAAGAGGAGGGGCGGAGGCAGGGGCAATGGGGAGGCGCTGCAGGCGAGCTTTGCCAGCGGGGAAGCCCACGGCGTTAAGTAAGGCTTGGGTAGGACAAAGGAAACGCTGGGTGCTCTGAAAAACAGCCTCCCGGGCTTTTTCCAGGGCTTGGCGGTCTAGCCAGCTCTTAAAAGGGCCTAGAGGGCCGGAGCGGTCCAATCCCCAGGGATTTGGATCAAGCAGGGAAAAATCATGCACAGTCATCACCAGGGGGAGGCCCAATTTAAGGATAGTAGGAAAAACCGTGGTGCGGAAAGCTGAGCAGTTCTGCACATGAACCACCTCCGGAGCTTGTTTTTTGACCCACTGCTCGAGGCACTTTGCCAAAGGAGGGTGAAAACGATGGAAATCACGCCGCCGCCGAAAAGGGGAGGAAGGCCAGGAATAGGAAAAAGAGCACTGTTGGGAGCTGGGCAGTGCAGAGGAGCCCTGATCCAAGCTGAAAAGGAGGTTCTTATGGCCCTTGGCAGCCATTTGGGGCAGCAATTGCTCCAGATAAGCGGTGGCGCCTCCATGGATATGAGGCGCGTCGTGGAGGTGAAGAATGCGCATGAGGGGTTGAGGGGGAGTTTAGCGTCGAAATGCGGACTCTAAGTCTAGGAAAGGAGGAGAGTTGAGAGGAAGATTGGGGAAAAGGATAAGAACTGTTTTGAGAATGTCCAGCTAAAACCTTTTAAGAAAACAACTTAAGGGGAATCACCGGTATTTTTGGGGAAATTGCGGTCAAATCCAGGTGGTCCCTTCCGATGTAAGCTCCAAGGGCTTTGGCCCTGGTTGGGAAATTTCCAGAAAAGGTCTTGCCCAGCCTTGCCGCATTGGCAAAATGTTCCGCCAACTTTCACGAAGGCTCCCGCATCGTGAAGGTTTGCATTCAACAATCCATCTCTTGCCGACAAAGGCCATCCGGGCCTGTCAGCAGAAACAATCCACGAGCCCTTTGGGGCCACAAGAGGAAGTTTCGGAATGAAGGTTCGCCTGTTTACCCTCGCGGCAGCTGCCGCGGTCACCCTGGCTAGTCAGGGTGTTGCTCAACAAAATGACAGCCTCGAGCGTGCTCTGGCTGATCTCAACTCTGGTCTCACCGCTCCCGCTGGCCAAGCCGGCGTAGCCATTGGTGGTGATTTCCGCGCCCGTAACCGTTGGTTCGATGACGACTACTCCGCATTCACCAACAACCGCGACATCGACACCCGTGCCCGTCTCACCTTCACGTTCAACGTGACGGAAGATTCCACGGCCTTCGTCGGTTTCAATGGTCGCGAGTCCTGGGGCGACGGTGGCTTGGGTAGCACCCCTGGCCGCTTCGATGATCCTGTCGACACCTTCCAACTCACCCGCTCTTGGGTTACGGTTCGGAACATGGTCGGCGACGGTGGCACCGCCAAACTTGGTCGTGACTACTACACCCCTGTCAGCGGCCGTATTCTTGGTACCGATGATTGGGATAACCGTCCGGCTACCCAGTCTGGTATTTGGTACGACCACCCCGCCGGTGGCCTCAACCTGCACCTTGCCATGCTGAATGGTATTGAGAAGGGTTACGGTCCCACCCCTCACGCTCTTGCCGACGCCAACGACGACATGGTCTACGTTGCGGCCCTTGATTGGACCTGCGACATGGTCGAAGAGCTTGGTCCGGTGCATGTGCGTCCTTACTGGATTCGCAATGAAAACACTGGTGCCGAATTCGCCACCTGGCTTGGTTTGCTCTTCTCTGGAGAGTTGATGGGCTTTGGTTACGAAGCTGAATACTCCAGCTACGACATGGGCCTCTCCGAGGGCGATGCCTGGTACTTCAACACCTCCTTGGAGCTCGATGCTCTCGAGAGCCTTCCTGGTGTGGAGAACGGTGGCATCGACATCACCCTGTCCAGCTCGGACTTGATGTTCGCCACCACCGGCACTGTGGTCTACCACGACGCCGCTGGTTTCTCGGACAAGCTCGGCGCTGGTGGTTTGTGGACTGCCGATACCGACACCTGGCAAGTTGGCCTCAACTTCAGCCCCTCTGCTGGCTGGAACGGTCGCGTCGCCGTCATCAACGTGCAAACCGGTGCTGTTGAGTGGGACGAAATTGACGTCTCCTTGGGCCACACCTTCAACGGAAACTTGGAAGGTTGGTTCGGCTACGCCATGGTTGACCCCAAAGGTAACGCTGCTTCTAACGAAGACACCTTCTGGGCCACCTTGGATCTTTCCTTCGGCAACTAAGCGGTTGTCACTCACAAGACGGGCATCCTTCGGGGTGCCCGTCTTCTTTTTTACGCATCGCTATATTCCTCAGCCATGAGCAAGCACTTGTGCACCCTACCGCCGGGGCCTTTGGATGTGATTGGTGATATCCACGGGGAACTGGGGGCCTTGCAAGCCTTGCTGCAGCATCTGGGTTACCCACTGCAGGATGGGGTTCCTATGGGTGAGCACCCAGATCGTCGGCACCTGGTCTTTGTTGGGGATTTGGTGGATCGAGGGCCGGACAGCCCGGGCACCGTGTTGTTCGTGCGCCAACTCCAAGAACAGCAAGGGGCCATTTGCTTGCTTGGTAATCATGAGCTGAACCTGTTGTTAGGCAAGGAACGCTCCGGCAATGCATGGTTCTATGGCAAGCGTCAATATCTGCGGAATAGCGAACAGGAGATACCTCAAGTGCTTGCGGACCATGCAACGCGGGAAGAGCTTTTGCTTTTTTTACAAACCTTGCCCTTGGCGGCGGAGCGTGATGATCTACGCGTGGTGCATGCCTGTTGGCATCATCCGGCGATCGAACAATTGCGGCACGAACAGCGCTCGCTTTTGGATTTGTTTTACGAGAGTGAGGCTGCCATTACTGCGGAGGCTCAGGCCAAAGGGTGGAGTGAGGAATCTCTGCAGGCCGATTTAGCACGGCAAAATCAAAATCCGGTAACGGTTTTAACTTCGGGCTTGGAGCAAGAGGCGGAACAACCCTTTCGTGCTGGCGGTCGATTACGCAAGGTCAGCCGCATGCCGTGGTGGCTTGATTACCATGACCGAGTGCCGGTGGTCTTTGGGCATTACTGGCGGGCGAAAAATGAACAGCAGCGTCCCATCAAACGTGGGCCCTATCTTTTTGCACAGACTCATTTTCAAGAGGCTTTGGGGCCTAACAAAAACGCCTTTTGCATCGATTATTCAGTTGGCTACCGCGCCATAGAACGAGCGCGCAACAGCGAGGCTGCTCGCCCCAATGCGTTAATGGCTTTGCGCTGGCCAGAAAAAACTTTGGTGGATGACCAGGGCCAGTGTTGGCCAATTGCTGATTAAGGATTTTGTGCGGCGGCAAAGTCGGCGGCTCGCCATAAAGCGATGCGTTGCACCCCATAAGGAATCAATTCGGCAGCTCCCTGAAAGTAGCTCATTGGAGCATGCTTGTCGAGGACAACCAACAAATGCCCATCTGGGTTAACTGCTGCCCAATGCAGAACACCCGCCAAATCTTCGGGGTTGGCCACCGGTGTTTCCAGTCTTCCGAAAAAGGTGTATTGGCCGTGATAATGGGCGGCGAAAAAAGCAACCGCTTCGTCCTGAGCTTGCCATTGGGCAACACGATGGGAAAAAGGCTGCAAGTTGTAATGTTCTTGCACTGGAGTGTGCAAGCCAAAATGCAAACCGGCAAAGAGTGTGGGGACAAGTAGACAAGCGCAAGTGCCTGACCATGCAGGGCGCTTGGCAAACTGAACCAAGGCGACTAAGGCACAGCCCAGTAAGGCACCGGGATACCAGGTCCAGGCTTCGGTGGTCCACGCCAAACTAGGCACCGCTTTTCCAAGTTGTGGAAGCAGTAGCAGGACGAAAACAAAGCAGGCAAGAAAAAGCGGGGGCAGCCAACCAAGCCCCTTGCTAAAACCCTGATCCTGCAGGTGAAAGTGATGGTGAAAAGCGAGTGCGAGCAGGCAAAGGGTGAGCAGAGGCAACAAATAATGAGGCTGTTTGCCACTCATCAAACACAAGAAAAGAAAGGTAGGAACTCCAGCCCAAAACAAAAACCGTTGAGCGCAAACTGGAGGCTTTGAAACGGAACCGTTGGCCGCTTGATGTTTCCATCCACGCCAACTATTGGCAAACAATGGCCAAGGAAGAAGCATGACTGGCAACAAAGGCAGATACCAATGCCAAGGGCGTGCATGCGCAAAAGAGTCGGCGACGCGACCGGCAGTTTGTCCCCAAAAGATGGCCTCTCGATATTCCTGCCCACCGGCGATGCCAGCAGGGATGGCCCAGGCGAGGGCGATACAGGCACCAAGCAAGGTGCCGCCCAAGGCAGTGAGGGCGACGTTTTTGGCAGAGCCGCGGTCACCTCCACTCCAGTGTGCTGCAGCCAAGGCTGGTGGCAGAGCGAACAGCAGGACCACGGGGCCTTTTGCCAAGATGCCACAGCCAATGCCAAAGGCAAAAAGCATGATGGTGCGCATGCGCCTTGCTCCGCGGTGGGCGTCGACTAAGGCGTACCAAGCCAGTAGCACCCACAGCAACAGCAAAAGGTCAAACATAAGCATGGTGCCGAAAAGAAATAGGGCAAAGGTGCCCAACAACATCGATGCAGCCGTGCGGCCGATAGTTTGTCCTGGGTTGCCAGGCCACAAGCGCTGCGCAAGTGCTTTGAGTAACAGGGCGTCGGCAGTGAGGAATAAAAAGCCAAGCAAGCGGGGCCACCAAAGTTGTACCCCAAACACGGACCAACCGGCGTGTATCAGCCAGAACAGTAAAGGTGGTTTGTGGCTATAAGCAACGCCGTTAATATGTGGCACGAGAAACCCGCCAGTGCGCCACATCTCCCACGCTACCGAAACATAACGAGTTTCGTCAATGGGCAATAAAGGGCGCGCCCACCAGGCTATCAAGCAAGAGAGAAAAGCACCCAGCCAAACCCAACCTAAGCGCGGCAAGGTGGAGGGTGACCGCAAGTCCATGGCCTAGGCAGCAGGATCGAATTCGATCTCTTCCGCATCAGCCCAAAGGCCGTCGAGATCATAAAACTCTCGCGCTTCCTCTGTGAGGATATGCACCACCACCGCATCAAAATCGCACAGCATCCAGCTGGAGGATGCAGTGCCTTCGTCATGCCCTTTCGACCCAGTGCATTCTTTGGCGATAGCCTTCAGGTTTTCTGCTAGGGCTTTGGTTTGGCGCACGCTTTGCGTGGTGACGATCAAAAAATAATCGGTGATGAATAAAAACTCAGCCACATCCAAAATGCGGATGTTGTCAGCCTTAGCTAAGTAAGCTTCGTGCGCCAGCTTTTCGGCCAGCGCACGAGCTTGTTCTTTGGTGGTGGAATCCAACCAGAACTCCTTAGCCGACGAAAAAGGGCAACAGGAGCAAGCTGACCACCGACATCAACTTCAGCAGGATGTTGAGGGAAGGGCCGGAAGTGTCTTTGAATGGATCGCCGACAGTGTCGCCCACAACTGCAGCTTTATGCGGGTCGCTACCTTTGCCGCCATGGTGGCCTTTCTCAATGTACTTTTTGGCATTGTCCCAAGCGCCACCAGCATTGGCCATGAAGATAGCCATCATCACACCAGCGGCCAAGGAACCAGCAAGCATGCCGCCGAGCATTTGCACGTTGTACATGCCAACGACGATGGGAGCTGCGATGGCGAGCAAACCAGGCAGGACCATTTCTTTGAGGGAGCCTTTGGTGGAAATGGCAACGCAAGCCGCGTAATCCGGTTTGCCAGTGCCTTCGAGGATTCCAGGAATCTCGCGGAACTGACGGCGAACCTCTTCAATCATTGAGAAGGCGGCACGACCTACGGCCTCCATCGTCATGGCACCGAACAAGAAGGGCAACATGGCGCCGAAGAGCATACCAATCACCACATTGGGCTCAGTGATGGCGAGGTTGAAATCAAGGCCTTTGTCGGCGAACAACCTGGTTGCTGTCGTGCCAAAAGCCGAGAAGAAGGCCAAGGCCGTCAATGCAGCCGAGCCGATTGCAAAGCCTTTGCCGACAGCGGCGGTGGTGTTGCCGACGGCGTCTAGGGCATCCGTGCGTTCCCGAACTTCTGCTGGGAGTTCCGCCATTTCGGCCATACCACCGGCATTATCAGCAACAGGACCATAAGCATCGACGCCGAGCGAAATGCCCAGTGTGGACAACATGCCCACGGCGGCCAAAGCGATGCCGTAAATACCGGCTTGCGCAAAAGCAACACCAATCACCACGCAGATGACGATGACTGGGAAGCCTGTAGACTTCATGCCCACGCCAAGGCCCGCAATGATATTGGTGGCTTCGCCGGTTTCCGATTGTTCGGCAATGCCCTGCACAGGTTTGTATTCAAAGGCCGTGTAGTACTCGGTGATTTTGCCGATGATGACACCGGAAGCCAAACCAGCAACGATGGCGATGAACAGTCCCATGCCCGATTGGGTACCGAAATCCATGCCGGCCATATTGGTGAGGTAGTAGGCAAACCCAATCAAAATGATGGAGGCCACAATCAAACCGTTGAACAAAGCGGAATGGATTTTGGATTCGTCGTTGGTCTTGACGAAGAAGGTGCCAATGATGGAGGCGAAGATGCCGCAGCCAGCAAGGGCCAAGGGCAAACTCACCAAGCCGGAGCCGCCACCTACAGCGACCACGCCCAAAGTCATGGCTGCGATGATGGAACCAACATAGGATTCGAACAAGTCGGCGCCCATGCCGGCGACGTCGCCCACGTTGTCACCGACGTTGTCGGCGATAGTGGCGGGGTTGCGAGGATCGTCTTCAGGGATGCCGGCTTCCACTTTGCCCACCAAGTCGGCACCAACGTCGGCGGCTTTGGTGTAGATGCCACCACCAACACGTGCGAACAAGGCGATGGAAGAAGCGCCGAAACTAAAGCCAAGCACATGCTGCAATCCGACTTCGGTGGCACCATTGAGGACCACGAACACCGAGATACCCAACACGCCGAGGCCGACCACGGTCATGCCCATGACCGTGCCGGAACCAAAGGCCACTTTTAGCGCCGGGCCTAAACCGGTGCGTGCGGCTTCGGTGGTGCGCACGGCCGCACGAGTAGCGGTGTGCATGCCAATCCAGCCCGCCATTGCGGAAGCAAAAGCGCCGGAGAAGAAAGCGAGTACGGTATCGACACCGCCGCCCATGTCTTCACCCAAGGCAAAAAGAGCCACCCCCACTGCGATTACAAAAATCGACAGCAGTTTGTACTCCGTCACCAAGAAGGCTTTAGCGCCTTCTTGAATGGCTTTGGCAAGTTCGGCCATGCGTTCGTTGCCTGCAGGGGCACGCATGACGCGCTTTTGGACCATGAAGGCCATCAGCAGGGCGGCGATTCCGCCGGCCCAAGGTAAGTATGTGATCAATTGTTCCATCGACTTCTTCGAGTGGAGGGGGAGCCTTGACCTCAGCCTCAAATTGAGGGGTGGGGAGGAAAAGGGAAGCGCGGATTTTAGCGGATTCCAAGCCCTCTGGGGAGCAAGAAACCGGTTAGGAAGGGTCTTTGTCGCGGATTTTCCGCATATGCAAAATGGACAGAAACCGCTGCTTGCGAGCTTTGCCGAGGCGCCGTGCAGTTGCCAGCCCAACCAAGACACCGAGGGCGAGTAATGGCCACTGGTAATGATGCATGGTGTCGAGTACGAAATCCAGGTTGGAGGCAAATTTCCAACCCAAAAACACGGATATGGGCACGGTGAGGGCAGCACCGATGGAGTCGAGGCCGACGAATTTCCAATAGGGCATTTTGAGGTTACCGGCGACAAGATAAGCCACCATCCGTACCCCCGGCAAGAAGCGAGCAAAAAAGACGACTTTGGTGCCGTGTTTTAGGAAGCTGCTGTTGAACCGTCGGCGGCGGGCCGGGCGCAGATGGCGGCGCAGGATCGGCCAGGAGTAGACGCTTTCACCAGCGAATCGGCCGAGGCCGTAAAGAATGGTGTCACCGGCCAGAATTCCGGCCCAGCACCAAAAGACCGCAGCCAAGAAGGGAAGGTCGCCGGTGGAGACGAAATAGCCGGAGCCAAGGATGACTAACTCCTCCGACCAGGGGGGAAGTCCAAGCCCACAAAACAGCAGCAGCAAGAATGCCCACAGCTCGGGATTCTGTGCCATATGGTCGAGGACCGCTTCCATGGTCGAGGATTGTAGTGCTTGGTGGACTTAGAGGTTTTGTTCCGAGGTCGGCCCCTGCATTTTTTGCAAAAGAAAGAGGGGACGCTGCCGCGGGGCGACCTGGAGCCAGCTGCGATAGAGGGCGCCCAGGCCGGGGCTAGAGGCTGTTGGGCCGCCACTCCCAGCCCATCGATCAGCCAGGGCATGGAGCCCGGCATCCAAGTCTTGCTGGCGATGGCTGAGAGGAAACACGCGCTCAACAAGTGTATAGGCTTGTGTTTGGAGCCCGGCCCATGGATTCGGCACCTCAGGTAGATGCTTTTCTAGAGTCGCTAACCCCAGCCGTGCCCAAGAAAGCGCGTCGGCGGGCAGGTGGGCATAAGAGGGCGCAGAGGCCCCATAGGCCACGCGGTATATGGCATAGTCGAACAACAGGCCGCGACCGGTAAGTTGCAGATCGCGCTCACCCAGGGCCAATAAGGTGGGGTAATCCTGGTCGGCGGCGGCCTGGTGGAAGCGGCGTTCATTCCACCAGCTTTGGGCTCCTTGCCAAGGACGGGTACCTAGAGGAAGAGTCATGCCCAACATCCATCCGGCGAGGGCAAGGCCGCCTACGGTGGTCGCCAAAATGCGGGCGCTTAATGGGGGCGGATTCATGGCTGGACAGGACGTTTTTCTTTGCAAGCGAGCCAGAGGGAGAGAGCTCCGAGGACGAGCCAGCCGCTGATGCTGGTGGCGGCCGAGGTGAAGGCCAGACGTTCCATACGCGCTCCAGCTGCCAATAAGCCCTCGACCGGTGGCAAGGCCAACTTTAAGAGCAACACGGCGCGTGCGAGCAGAGCCAAGGGGCCGGAGTCGAGATCGGTGGCCTGCATGGGCATGGCTGCGAGGCTGCCCAGGGCAAAACAAGTCCAAGCGCTAAGAGTTCCGGATAGTTTTCCGCGCCGATGCCAAGCTAAGAGCATAGCGAACAAAGGCCAGAAGAACAGAAACTGCAACAGCAGCAAATGTGGGCCTTGCTGCATACCCGGGCGCGGGATTTCCAATCGTGTTAACGGCCGCCGCAATTCCACGCCTACCTTAGGCAAGGAATGCAAGGCCATCTTTCCCTCTTTGGCTTCCGCCGGCGAAAGCGGCCAGCGCAACAATTCTCCAGGAATGGCTTGGAGTTTGCGTCCGTTGGGATCTTGGATCCAAACGTCTTGCTCTGGATTTTGTACTTGGCTCCAATCCAAAGTTAGCAGCAAAGTTGAGGATGCAGGGACTGGAGAATGGAGATCAAATAACCAATAGTCGTTGGCACCGAAATGGATGGTGACTGGATAGTAACCTGCTGAGGCGGGCGGGGAAGGATAAGGATTCCACCAACAAGGTATAGAGGCGCAAACATAAATAATGAGTAGTAGGGTACTAAGGCCAAAGAATTCAACCAGTGGCGCCTTGTAGCCTCGGCTATCGCGAAGTTTTTCTTGGTGTGGCCAACCTTGAGATGTTCTTTGTTGCAACACCCATCCACAGCGAAAAAGTAAGACCAGCGGAAAAACACTAACGTAAGCCAGATAAGAACCGAGAGAATGGGCACCAAGGTTGGTGTCGAAACTGAGGACGGTGGCCAGCAGTAGGCCCGCAAAAAAACCAAACCACCAGCGCCTAGGCATGCAGTCGCGCATCAATGCCCAAATTAGATAAGGCATGGTGCTTCGACAGAGAGAGTTCCAAGAAGGGGAGCGAGTTTGCTACAGCCGGATTTTTCCGGTGCCACAATCAATACTGCAGCCGTAGTTTGCTGAATCGCTGCCTGCAAGCAATCCATGCCTTCCGGGTCTAAGGCTGTTTGCGGTTCATCCAACAGCAAAAGTTGCGGATTTCCGAGCCAAGCTTGGGCTAAGTTCAGACGTTGGCGCCAACCGCGCGAAAGTCTTGCAATGGGGTGTTTGCCGTAGGCGGCAAGCTGGAATCGATGAAGAGCCTCTTGCACTGCCTGCGTGCAGTTCATGGAGCGATTGCAGCCGAGGTGAAAGAGTTGAGTTAGATAATCTTGGCAATGCAGATGAAGAGGAAAGAGAGGTTCTTGCGGCACATATCCCAATGGGGTAGCGGTTTGAATTCTGCCCTCCACGGTTGGCAAAAAACCACAGATGGTTTCCATCAGCGTTGTCTTTCCGGCACCATTGCCGCCGGCTAAATAGCCTTTTTGGCCGGCAGCCAAGTTCAGGCTAAGTGGACCAAGCAGACGCTTTCCACCCCGGTGGAGTACCAGGTTGTCGAGAATGAGGGCGGTAGCGGTCGACATGGGATGTAGCGCAAAAGGGCTTCGTCGGCATCTTACCGCTGCTAAAGTATCGGCATGGAGCTGCGTCGGCGGGAAACGGGGGAATGCTTTGCCTTACGGGACGGTTTGCTTTTTGGCCGTCTGGGCAGTTGCGATGTCCAGATACAAGATACCAGTGTGTCGCGCCAGCATGCCCGCATTGCGTTGGAAGAGGGCAACTTCGTTCTTGTCGACTTGAATTCCAGCAATGGCTGTTTTCAAAATGGCACGCGCCACCAGCAAATTCTTTTGCGCGCGGGTGATTTGATTACGCTTGGTGTGGTCGCCTTTGACGTGGTGGCTGATGAGGCGGCGAAGCCCACTGCGGAAGTCTCCCCAGCAACAACGGCATCCCCGGGGCAAATCGAAGAAACTGCAAGGCGCCGGGCACAAGTGAGGCGCCAAATTACTGGCGACGGGCGCTCGCGAGGATTGGGCGATCTTGGTCAACAGCCCCTGTCCATTCGGCTCCTCGCCGCCATGTTCGGGCTGCTCGTGCTGTATGCAGTGATGATGGGCGTGCGTTGGTTGGCGGCGATGCTTTAGCTTGCCACCGCATTGCCTTCGCGGCGTGCTGCAACTGCAGCTTGATAAACCTCCACCGTTTGTTCGGCCGCTTTGGCCCAAGTGAAGGAGCACGCGCGTTTGAGGGCGACGGCGGCCGCTTGTTTGCGCCAAGGTTCTTCGCCAACCATGCGCTCAATACCTTCGGCGATGGAATCCACAACATTGGGATCAACGCGCATGCCGGACGGTCCGGCCACCCACGCAGGTGCGGTGTTGTCGCCAACGATGGCGGGAGTGCCGCAAGCCATGGCCTCGAGAACCACCAAGCCAAAACCTTCATGCAGGGATGGGAACAACAAAGCCATTGCGCCTTGGTAGTAGCGCAGTAACTCAGTGTCGGTGACACTTTGCACCCAACGGATGCGTTGCCGGAAGGGCGAAGATTCCATGCGCTTGAGGAACTTGTCGTAATCCCAGCCAGGGCGCCCGACAATGACCCAATCTGGGGCCAAATCTTTTTCCCAGGCCTGCTCCAGAGCTAACAGCATGCGCAAATAATTTTTGCGCGGTTCCAAGGTGCCAACCGTGAGCAAAAATCCCTGATCGGAAAGCGGTTGTTCGGGTGGCCGGAAGTAGGGGCTGACGCCATGCGGAACCACTTCGACCTTCTCCGAAGGTGCGCCCAGCAATTCGGCGTCGTAACGCCCAGGTTCGGAAACCACGATGATGCGATCAGAGGCCTGCAAGGCACGGCGCACTCGGTCGAGCAAAATCGAGGTATCCCACCCGTGAAACTTGGGATCGGCGACAAACGCAGCGTCATGCAGCGTCATCACTTTGGCGGCACTGCGTACAGTAGGGTAGGTGTAATCCGTCCAGTGGAAGACATCGACTTTGGCTGGGAAGCGCCCGGCATCCATACCCGGCAGCTGGGCAATTTTGTCCATCACCCGCCCCGGTAGCCAACCCAAATTCATGCGGTGGCGCTGCGGGTTGAGCCCGGGTGGAATTTGTCGGCCACCGCGCCAGGAAGGGGCAAACATCTCTAAGAACGGAGCGTGGGGCTCTTCAAGTTTGGTGAGGGCAGTGCTGAGTTCGCGCACATAGCGCCCGATGCCCGCGTAATCGAACAGCGCGGGGCGAATGTCGAAGCCAACTTGAAGCATGCCTACAGCTTAACGCTGCCGGTTAATCTTGCGCCCATGGCCTGGCATACCGCTTCGGTGAATTCCATGGTGCCGAGGGAGCCGCCGAGGTCACCGGTGGTTTGGCCGCTTGAGATGGTGTCGCGGACGGCGTCAGCAAGAGCTGCGCCCAAGGCACGATAGCCTTTGTGTTCGAGCAGCATAGCGAAAGCCCATAAGGCTGCCGCAGGGTTGCACAAGCCTTTGCCGGCAATGTCGGGCGCGGTACCACCAGCGGGATCAAACATGGCCAAGTTGACGATGCCGTCGCCATCGAAACTGTAGGAAGCGCTGGCACCCAAGCCGATGGAGCCAATCATGCCGCAGGCGGCGTCGGAGAGGAAATCTCCATATTCGTTGGGAGTTACAATTACGCGGTAGGCTTCGGCGTTCATCACCAGTTTGGCGAGGAGGGCATCGAACAATTCCGCCTGGTGGGGGATATGCGGATAGGTTTTGGCCACATCTTCCACCACTTCCTCGAACAAACCGTCGGTGGCCCGCTGGATGGTGTATTTCGATGCACTCACCACCCCACATTCCAATTTTTGCGCCAACTCAAAGGCAAACTTAGCCGCTTCAAAGCTGGGGCGACGCTCAATCACGCGCACAGACACGGCAGCTTCAGTGCCAATGCGTCGGCCAGCATCCTCGTAGGTGCCGCCAACGGCGATGCGCACAATATGCAGATCCACCTTGCCGTCAAAACGAGTCTTGACTCCGGGAATGGTGCAGACGGGCCGGTGGATGACCGTAAAGTCGAAACGCTCCCGCATCACCTTGTTGGGGCTTTCGCATTCGGTGGTGGTGGGGTACTTGAGCGCGACCCGATACTTGCGGATGGCCTTTTCAGCTTCTTGGTAGGCGGTTTCCGACTCGGAGCGCCGACGTTCCAGACTCAAATCCACCGGGTGAAAACGCACAGCGACCGGCAACTGTTCCGCCACAAAATGAATAGCTGTGGATAGCTCCTGGGAGATGCCATCGCCGAGGAATTCGGCCAAATCTAGGGTTTCTGCTGGGCTCATGTTGGGTTTCCTGAGGAGGAATGGACCGCGCATTGTAGCGCCAAACCTCGGTTTCGCTGAATTAACTCGAATTTGAGTTAATTAACGACAAATTGGTAGAGAATTTCCTTGACCCTGGGTTGGTGCGTGGCAGAATAGAAAACCGACTAGTCAGTTTGTTTCTACCTGTCCCCTTGCCTCATGCAACAGCGCTCCACAGTCACCCGCACGCGCATCCTCGATGCAGCAAGGGATTTGTTTTTGGCGCGCAGCTTTGCTGAGGTCACCATCGATCAAGTTGCTGCCGCCGCCGACACCACCAAGGGTGGGGTCTATTACCACTTCGAGTCGAAAGAAGATCTGTATATGGCGATGTTGTTGCGAGATTTGGAAGAGAAGAAGGAGTTGTTTCGGCAAGCCGTGGAGATGGAGGGGAGTTGCCGGCAACGCTTGCATCGCCTTACCTTGGATTATTTCCGCCTACCGCGTGGCAAGCGCGAGGCCATCACTCTGCTTCGTCGTGACGTTAACCTGTTTACTGGCGAAGCCCGCACGCGATTGGTTCGTGCCTACCAGCGTGCACTTCCTGGCCAAGTGGAAGCGATTCTTTGTGCGGGCATTGATGCGGGTGAAATTGCACCCTGCGATGCGCGCCTTTTGTCGTGGTCTTTTGTGGCCCTAGTCGAAGTGAGTTTGAGCCCGCATGCTGGGAGGATTTTTCCTGGCGTCGAGGCCAAGCTCGAACATGTCATGCAACTGTTTTTTGAAGGTGCTGCCCAAGAGGCGGCGCAAAGCAAAGGAAGGAAAGCCTCATGAACAAGGATTTCATGGATTTAATTCGGAACCAGCCATTAGAAGAAGTGCTGTTTCAATGCCGGGAACTATACGAGAATGTGCAGTTTCCCACGGTGAAATCTTGGCGCGAGCGGGGTGGCAAAGTGCTAGGCCATTTTCAGGTGTACTTCCCCGCAGAAATCGTACATGCCGCCGGTATACTGCCGCTGAATTTGCATGGCGCGAATGTACAGCCCGACCAAGCAGATTCTCGCTTTGGCAGCTATTTATGTTCCACTATCAAAACAACTTTGGAACTCGCTTTGGCTGGAAACATTGAGTTGGATGCCTTTATTACTCATCCGATTTGCGATGCCGCGCGCAACCTTGGAGCAATTTTCGGTCGTAACTTCGAGCATCCGTGCGAGATTTTGTATTTGCCACAAAATCCAAACTCTGCGGCTTCAGTCGACTATTTGCGTGGGGAATATGATCGCCTGAAGCGTTTAGTCGAGAATATCGCTGGGGTAGAAATCACAAACGAAGCTCTGGCGAACTCCATTCAGGTGTTCAATAAAAACCGCGCCCTGTTGCGCGAGCTTTACGACATCAAGCGCGAAACGCCGGAGAAAATTGCAGCCGAAGATGCCTTTGCTTTGGTGGCTTTGGCTGGGCGTTTGCCGCGGGAAGACCACAACGAGTTGATGGAGTATGTGTTGCCCTTAATCCGCGCCGTCGACGCCCACCGTGAAGATCGCATTCGCGTGGTTTACGAAGGGGCCTTTTGCGAGCAACCCCCCTTCGACATGGTGCGTATGCTGGGCCGCGCCGCTTACGTGGTCGATGACGATTTTCTCATTGGCCTGCGCTACATTCTTTCCGACATTCCCATTGGTGAGGATCCGCTCCGCGATTTGGCTCATGCCTACATCGAGGATTCCTCCTATAGCCCAGTGCAACATGATTTGCGCAAACGCAAAGAAAACATGTTGATTGAACGCATTCGTCGTGCCCGCGGTGAAGCAGCCATCGTGACGGCAGCAAAAATGTGTGAGCCGGGCCTTGAGGAGCAAGTGGCTTACATCCATGGCTTGGAAAAAGCTGGCATCCCCTTCTTTGTTAGCGAGTTCGAAGAAAACCAAACCTCGTTCTCGGGGCTGGAACTCCAGCTTGAGACATTCATGGAAAACTTGTTGTTTGTTTAGGAGTGACTCAATGACTACCACTGCTGAAAATGATCTTGTAGGGCGCGGCAATCGCGAAGGTGCCTCTTTGTTCCGTGAATGGTTTTCCGAGCTAGATCAAGGTGCAAAAGAAGGGCAAGCTGCGGCCTATGTTTTTGTCATGGGAAGCTTCAACGAGATTTTGAAGTCCTTCGATTTACCGGTGGTGTTTCCGGAAATTAACTCCCTGCAAACTGCCGTCCGCCGCGTGGCCCACGAATATTTGGAAGAAGCTGAAGATCATGGCTACTCTCCCGACATCTGCGGCTACGTCAAAGCGGATATTGGCACTCAACTGCGTGGTGGTGAACACCCAATGGGGCAAATCCCCAAGCCTTCCATTGCGGTATTGACCAATGCCTGCAATACCTACTTAAAGTGGGCTGAGGCCTGGGAGCGTATGTACGAAATGCCGGTTGTTACCCTCGATATTCCAGGCAACCGCAGTGCTAATAACGCCAGCGCACCAGGCAGCGTTGATTTCCAAAATGATGTGCGCTATGTCGAAGCCCAAATCCGCGAACTGATAGCGGTTTGCGAGAAAGTAACCGGCAAGAAATTTGATATCGACAAACTGCGCGAAGTCATGGGCAACGTCAATAGTTTGTCTTCTTCATGGCAAAAATTGTTGGACCTCAACAAGCATCGACCCTCGGTGTTTAATGCTCTTACCGATGGCACGATCTACTTGGGCGTAGCCAATGGTTTGCGTGGGGACGCGCGCGCGGCCAGCTACTTCTCGGATTTAGTAGAAGAGATGGAATACAAAGTAGCCAACGACATCGGCACCATGAATGAAGAGGATTGGCGTCTATGTTTTGTTGGTGTGCCTTGCTACCCCATTTTCCGTCGCTTTAACGAGATGTTTTCCGAGTGGAAGGGCACCTTTGTGCATTCCACCTACCTCTGGTTTGCCAGCGGCGGCTCCAACTTGGGTTATCAATACGATTTGGCCAACCCAATCGCAAGCTTAGCCGAAGGCAATTTGATTTCCGTGCGCGACGCCATGGATTCCATGTTCCATCATGACCAAGTGGTGGAAAAAATGATGGATGGTTTCGGCATTGATGGCATTGTTTACCACCCCATCAAAAGTTGTCGCACCGTATCTACTGGCCTGGCCGATGGACGGCGGGCATTGGCTGAACGCACCGGCATCCCCAGCCTGTTCATCGAATCCGACATGATGGATCAGCGCGTTGTGTCGGAAGCGCAAATGAAAAACCGTGCGGACGCTTTCTTTGAAGGATTGATTGCCCGCCGCAACCAACAACTCATCTCCCAATAATTCAAATCATGGCTTACGCAGCAGGAGTCGACGTCGGTTCTACCCAAACCAAGGCCGTCGTCATTAATGAAGATCGCGAGATTGTAGCTACTTGTCTCATCGACACCGGGGCGAATGTTACCCAAGCCGCCGAAAATGCATTTCGGCAATGCATTGAAACGGCCAACATTCTCGAAGAAGAAGTCGAGTGGGTGATTGGCACCGGTTATGGGCGTTACAAGGTTACTTTTGGCAATGCCCAGGTGACGGAGATTAGCTGCCACGGTCGCGGTGCCGCGCATATTTTTCCGAACACCCGCACGGTGTTGGATATGGGCGGCCAAGACACCAAAGCCATACGCTTATCCGCCAACGGAGAAATTGCCGATTTCTGCATGAATGATAAATGCGCTGCTGGCACCGGTAGATTTCTCGGGGCTTCGGCATCGGCGCTCGACATTCCTTTGGATGACCTCGGCCCGACGGCTTTGCAGTCGCAAAATCCTGTGCAGATTTCCACCACTTGCACCGTCTTTGCAGAGTCGGAGATTTTGTCCTGGTTGGGCAAAGGCAAAAAAGTGCAAGACATTTTATGGGGGGTGCATGAATCGATCTCCAAGCGCTCCATGGGCTTGTTGCGGCGCGTTGGCATTGAAGAAGAAATTACCTTTACCGGCGGTGTTTCTCGTAACACGGCGATGGTGAAGTCCCTAGAGAAAGCGCTTGGTTGCAAGCTCAACATTTCCGACCAATGCCACTTCGCCGGCGCGCTTGGTGCCGCCTTATTTGCCCTCGACCACATTCAAGCCAGTCGCTTACCCCAGTCCAAAGTAGAGGAGGCCACCTCATGAGTTTTACCGCTGGAATCGATGTAGGTAGCACCTACACCAAAACCGTTCTGCTCGACCAGGATTATCAAGTTGTTGCTCGCCATGTGATGAACACGGGCTTCAAGTTGGCCGAAGTGGCAGAAAAATGTTTGGATGCTTGCTTGAAAAATGCCAAACTCAACCGGGATGCGTTGGATTACGTCATCGCCACTGGCTTTGGCCGTCATCAGGTAAGGTGCAAAAACCTGGCAGTTACCGACATCACCGCCAGCGCTCGTGGCTGCTTCTTTTTGTTCCCCGGCACGCGCACGATTTTGGATGTAGGCGGACAAACCATGAAAGCCATTCGGATTGACGAAAATGGGCGCGTGGTTTCCTTCCGCCAAAACGACAAATGCGCAGCCGGAACCGGCGCCTTTCTGGAAAAAACCGCTCGCTACATGGGCTATGAAACCAAAGACATCGGCCAGTTGTTGGACACCTCGCGCAATCCGGTCGCCATTTCCGGAGTATGCGCGGTATTCGCCGAATCGGAGGTTATTAACCAATTGAGTCTAGGCACCCCTCCTGCCGACATCATGCAGGGCTCCATCGAATCACTGACCACGCGCGCTTTGCAATTGATGAAGCGGGTGAAGGGGGAGCCTGAGGTTTGCTTGATTGGAGGCATCATGCGCTTTGGCACCATGGCCAGTTCCATCGATAAGCGTTTGGAAAGCACAATTCGTCTTCCTGGGGCAAAAGAAGATGTCGCTCGGGACGAGGCCATGCCACAATTCGCCACCGCTTTCGGCGCCGCATGGCTGGCGCATTACCGCTTACAAAACCCGGGCAAAAAAGCAGCCCAACCTGATTCTCAGGCTAGCATCCCTTCGTCATGAACACCTACAAGGAACTCGACTTCTACAACATCAACGCCCTCCTTGAGGAGGACGAAATCATGGTGCGCGACCAAGTGCGCGCCTGGTGTGAAGATCGTTTAATGCCCATCATCGCAGAGCATTGGGAAGCCGGCACTTTCCCCAATCACATCATCCCCGAGTTGGGAGAGTTGGGTTTGCTGGGGCCATCCATTCCCGAGGAATATGGGGGCGGCGGCATGAATTCTGTGGTGTATGGTTTGATTTGCCAGGAGATTGAACGAGTTGATTCCGGCATTCGCTCCTTCGCCTCCGTGCAAGGCTCTCTGGTGATGTACCCTATATTCACCTTCGGCTCTGAGGAGCAAAAGAAAAACTATCTGCCGCGTTTGGCCAGTGGTGAAATTATTGGTTGCTTTGGTCTTACCGAGCCCGACTTCGGTTCCGATCCTGGTGGCATGCGCAGTCGTTGTCGTCGCGATGGCGACGATTGGATATTGGACGGTCGCAAAATGTGGATAACCAACGGCACTGTTAGCGACATCGCCATTGTCTGGGCGCGCGATGAAGACAATCAAGTGCAAGGTTTCATCGTCGATTGCAAAAAGGAAGGATTTTCCGCGCCTGAGCAAAAACACAAGTGGTCTTTGCGCTGTTCGGTTACTTCTGAATTGGTGTTGGAAGAAGTGCGCGTTGCGGAAGCGGATCGTCTGCCAAATACTTCAGGCTTGAAAAGCCCCTTGATGTGCCTTACCCAAGCACGCTATGGCATTGCCTGGGGAGCTGTGGGGGCCGCTCAAGCTTGTTTGTTCGAAGCTTTGGATTACACCCAGCAGCGTCAAATTTTTGATAAGCCTTTGGCTTCCTACCAGCTCACCCAACAAAAGCTGGCGGAGATGGCCACCGAAATTACCAAAGCGCAGCTTTTGGTTTGGCGACTTGGTCGCATGAAGGACGACGGCAGCATGACTCCTCAGCAGGTGTCGATGGCTAAGCGCAATAATGTTAAAGCTGCACTCGACATTGCTCGTGAGGCGCGCACATTGCTGGGTGCCAACGGCATCACGCTGGAATATCATTCCGGTCGTCATGCTTGCAACTTAGAAACGGTGCTCACTTACGAGGGCACCCACGAAATTCACACCCTCATCATCGGCCAAGCTGTTACCGGCTTGCCAGCCTACCGTTAGTGTCATGACTGAGTTCTATCGTTGGTTGATGAAGGCTCCCAACGAGCCTTTAGAAAAAGAAACGGGCCCTTTGCCAACACCGGCAGCGGGAGAAGTGTTGATTGCCGTCAAAGGTTGCGGCATGTGTCATACTGATTTGGGTTTTCTTTACGGCGGTGTGCGCACCACGCATGAATTGCCATTAGCCCTTGGCCACGAAATATCAGGCCATGTCGTTGCCGCAGGCGAGGGCGCGGAATCTTGGGCTGATTGTGATGTGGTGGTGCCAGCCGTTTTACCCTGCGGTGAATGTGAACTTTGTGCCGCCGGCCGGGAAACTTCTTGCCGCCATCAAAAGATGCCTGGTAATGATTTCCATGGCGGCTTCGCTTCCCACATTGTTTGCCCTGCGCGGTGGCTGGTTGATGCCTCTGGTTTACCCCCTGAAATCGAATTGGCCGACGTGTCGGTCTTGGCCGACGCCGTCACCACCCCTTACCAGGCCTTAAAACGAGCCGCTGTGGTGGACGGAGATTGCGTCGTCATCATCGGTGCAGGTGGAGTCGGCTCGTTTGGAGTGCAAATTGCACGTGCCTTTGGTGCACGTGTGATTGCAGTCGACATCGACGACGCCAAACTCGCGCGCGCCTCGGAGTATGGCGCTGAAGGCGCGGTCAACAGCAAGGATCTAGATGTCAAGGCCGCACGTGCCGCGGTCAAAGCCAAAACCAAAGAGCTAGGTTTTGCCGCAGTGGGATTGAAAGTTTTAGAGATGAGCGGTACCCCACAAGGGCAGGAGTTGGCGTGGTCGTTAATGACCTTTTCCGGCACGGTAGGTTTTGTTGGTTTTTGCTTAGATAAAGTTTCTGTGCGCCTGTCCAATCTCATGGCTTTCGATGCCCAAGCCTTCGGCAACTGGGGTTGCCGACCCCAATACTACGCACCTGCTTTGGATTTAATTCGCCAAGGCAAAGTGCAAGTGAAGCCCTTTGTTAAACGCTTCGCCATGGAAAACATCAATAGCGTCCTAGAAGACGCTCGTCATCACCGCATTACTGAACGCCCCGTGCTTGTGCCATGACCATCACTTCCGACCCAACACTCTTTGCCAATCACGAACTCGCTCCAGGATACGAGTTCACGGAAATTCGCTATGAAAAACGTCCTCTCATCTTGCCCAATGGGGAGGTGGTGGAGGATTTGTTCAATGCTTGGATTTGGCTGAATAATCCCAAGCAATACAATTCCTACACCACACGGGCGATGGCCGAATTGATTTTGGCTTTGCGCAAAGCCAGCAACGAGGCGGATGTAGTGAATGTGGTGTTTACCGCCGTGGGCGATAAGGCTTTCTGTACGGGAGGCAACACTGCAGAATACAGTGAGCATTATTCTGGTCGTCCGGATGAATATCGTCGCTACATGCGGTTGTTCAATGACGGGGTTTCGGCATTGATGGAATGCGATAAACCCGTCATCAACCGGGTCAATGGCATGCGTATCGGCGGTGGTCAAGAGATCGGCATGGCTTGTGATTTCACCGTCGCCGCAGATACTGCTCGCTTCGGCCAAGCCGGTCCGAAGCATGGTTCGGCTCCAGTTGGTGGCTCCACAGATTTCCTGCCTCTTTTTGTGGGCATGGCCAAGGCGGTGGAATCCTGCACTTTGTGCGAAACTTGGAGCGCCCACTATGCCTTGCACTTGGGATTGATTAATGGTTTGGCGCCGGTGCTGAAAATCGATGGTGAGTTTGTTCCCAATCCCATGGTGCATACGGAATTCATCACTGATTCCTACGGCCGCTCTCTCTATGGCATGCCCCTACAAGACGAGGCCCTTGCTGCAGGCAAAGCCAAGATGAAATCCGCCACAGTTGATTTTGCTTTGCTTGATCAAGAGGTAGAGCTTTTATGTGGAAAGTTGGCCCAAACCATGCCCGACTGCACTACCTACACCTTGGAACAATTGCGCAAACATAAGCTGCAACATTGGGACAAAAATCGAGAATCCAATCGCGCCTGGTTGGGCCTCAACATGATGACTGAAGGACGGATGGGTTTCCGCACCTTCCATCGCGCCCCACGGGAAGAACGCGAAACCAACTTCATCGAAATGCGTCGGGCATTGGCCCAAGGTGTGCGTTACGGCGACAAGCTTTCTGAACGCGCAGCTCCTCACGCTGTCAATCGCGAACACGAGCATTAGGAGGTTGGTCATCGAAACTGCCACTCGCATTCAATCCACACTCCTCGCCGACGGCTCGGTATTGGTGCTGGAGTTTGGCCCTGTCCCGGCCAACATCATCGATCGCGAGTTGATGGGTGTTTTGTCCTCGGCATTGGAGAATGCAGCCTCGCAAAGCAACTTAAAATTGGTTGTGCTCAAGGGGGCAGGGCAGCATTTCAGCTATGGCGCTTCCGTCCCCGAGCATACCCCGGAGCAAGTCGGCTCCATGTTGCCCGAGTTTCATGCCTTCTTGCGCAAAATGCATAGCCTGCCATTGCCGCCGTTGATGGCGGCGGTGCAAGGTCGCTGTTTGGGTGGAGGTTTCGAAGTTGCGCTTGGTTGCGACCTCCTCGCTGCTACTGCGGATGCCCAATTGGGATGTCCAGAAATTCATTTAGGCGTGTTCCCGCCGGCTGGTTCGGCCCTCTTGCCCTTGCGTGTTGCTGCAGGTCGAGCCTGTGCGCTGTTGTTGGCGGGAAACACCGTCAGCGGCGAGGAAGGCAAGCAAATGGGCATTGTGGATGTTGTCCTCGAGGCGAAAGATTTGCTTGGCAGTGTGGATTCCTGGGCGCAAAAAAATCTTGGCAAACATTCGGCGGCGGCTTTGCGTCAAGGGCGCAAGGCTGCGCGTTGGCCTTGGCATCGTGCTTTGCATGAGGTGTTGCCCCAGTTGGAGCAACAATACCTGGAAGAGTTGATGGCAACCGAAGATGCTGTGGAGGGCATTCAAGCCTTCCTAGACAAACGGAAACCCGAGTGGAAACATCAATGAAGTTGGCGTTAGTCACCGGCGGTGCGGGTGGCATTGGTGCTGCTGTGGTGCAGCGCCTGCATGCTGACGGCCACGAAGTGGTGTTTACTCATGTTGGTCAAGCTGCCGAGGCCGAGGCTCTTTGTCAGGCTTGCGGAGAAGGGGTGTGGGCGGTGGAAAGCGACACCACGGACGAAGCGCAGGTTGCCGAACTACACCACCAGTACCAACCCACGATTTTGGTGCATTGTGCAGGTATTACTCGCGATGCCCCCATTTGGAAACAAAAAGTGGAAGATTTCGATGCCGTGCTCGGGGTCAACCTGCGTGGTGCCTGGCTACAAGCGCGGGCCATTGCACCGCAGATGCGGGAGCAGGGTTGGGGGCGTATCGTGCTGATTGGAAGCATCAATGGCAGTCGTGGCAAGTTTGGTCAAACGGCCTATGCGGCCAGCAAAGCCGGACTCCATGGCTTGGCCAAAAGCTTGGCCAAAGAATTGGGGCGGAAAGGGGTGACGGTCAACGTCATTGAGCCGGGTTGGATTCATACCCCGATGACGGTAAAAATAGCAGAGGAATATGCCGACGCCGCGCGCGCAGAAAGTCTGAGCGGAAAGCTTGGGCAACCCGAGGATATTGCCGCCACCGTGGCTTTTTTGGTGTCGACCGAGGCGCGTCATATCACCGCCAATGTGATTCGCGTGGATGGTGGACAGTTACTCTAAAGCTTAAGCAACGGCGCTCGTCTACAGGGGATCTGCGTGCACCGTCACCGCGCTATTTGGAAGTGCTTTTTCGATGGCCTCTCCCACCTCCTCGCTTAGATCATGGGCTTCGACAAAGCTCATGTCTCGCTGCAAATCCAAATGCAGCTCCAAGAAAATGTCGGCGCCGGAATGGCGGCTGCGCAAATCGTGGAAGCCCGCCACTTTGGGGGCGAAGCTGGCTACGGTTTCCAAAATAGCGGCAGCTTCGCGGGGGCGCATGCCGCGATCCATCAACACTTCCACCGAAGACAAGAACACTTCGCGGGCGGTGTTGAGGATGAAGAAAGCGATGACAAAGCCCACCACCAAGTCGGGCCATAAAGCGCCATTCAAAAACCAACCCGTAGCCAAACCCACAATCACACCCAGGTTCATCATCAAATCGCTGGTGTAATGCTTGGAGTCGGCGGCGAGGGCAGGGCTGCCAGTTTCAAAAGCTACCTTTTGCAACCGGCGCACCAACCAAATCGTGGCCACGCTAGACACCGCCATGACCGCCACCCCAATCCAAGAATGTTCCAACTGGATGGCGTCTTGGTGCAGAAAGCGGTTGGTGGTGTGGATGGCGAGGCCGAGCCCGCTGACCAAAATGAACATGGATTGGAACAAGGAGGCCAAACCCTCGGCCTTGCCATGTCCCCAAGGATGGTCGGCGTCGGCGGGGCGTTCAGCAGCGATGATGGCCCACAACACCAACAAAGAGGCCAAAACATCGAATAGGGAATCGAGGGTGGAACCCAAGATGCCGCTGGAGCCGGTGTACAAAAAACACACGGCTTTCATCACCACCAGGCCTAGGGCCACCTTCACGGTGGTTTTGGCGGTAGTCGAGCGGCGTTTGGAGGGTAGGTCGGAGGTTGGCATCTCCATTCTTGGAAGATAACCTGGCCGCGATGGGAAGATAAGGAGGCTGAGCAACGTCTCAAGGAAAACGCTTGAATCCACTTCCGCCGTCTCGGCCCTGGCAACAGGGCATGCTTTCCCCTCGTCTGCTGCTGCTGGCCGTGGGGCTAGGAGTGCTGGGGCTATTGTTCTGGGCTTTGCGCCCGCCCGCCCCGAGCCCGGGGGAACTATCCAAGGAGGGCGAAGAGTTGCCTACCCCGATGGTGCTGGAGGCCGGAAGTTTAGAGATTCCGCAAGGCATGCCCCTTCCCGGTACAGGCCCATTGCAAGTGGAGTTGCGTTACTTAGGGAGTCAAAAAGACGCTGGGCTGGAAGTGCAGAGACCGGGCATTTTGACGGGCATGGTTTATGGCCCCGATGGCAAGGGGGCGCCGGAGGTGGAAATCCGGATTGAAGGTGGGCCGCAGGATGGCCAGCGCGTTTTTACCGACGGCGAGGGCATCTACCGGATGGAAGGTTTGATTCCTGGGCTGCATTTCTTTCGCCTTTCTGGACGGGCGGTGGCGGAAGCGGTGCGCATGCAGCGGGTGTTGAGCCAACGTCCCACCCACCGCGATTTTTTTGTGGGCCAAAGCATGGCGGTCCGCTTTCTTGTTCGCGACCACAAAAATAAGGAGTTGCAAGGGGCGTTGGTGCGTACCGACATGGGGCTGCGTAGTGGCACCACCAACGAAAAGGGTTTGGTCGAGCTGGAGCAGGTGCCGGGAGGGCGTCGGGTGGTGCTTGACATTCGCGCCGAAGGTCATGTTTCCGTGCGCTACGAGATGAATTTGTTTCCTGCTTTGTTGAACGGCGATCCAATTGAGCTGCCGCCTTTGCCACAGGGAGGAACCGTACGCGGACGGGTGAAATCTTGGCCGGGAGGTCCGCTGCCCACGGTGACCATGGTTCCGCGTGCCGCCCGGCTTGGGGCTTACCAGGTGGTGTGGGAAGATTGGCAAAATTTAATTACGGATCGGGAAGGACGATTTCGGCTGGAAAATGTGCCGCTTACCCATTTGTTGGATGTGCGCGCTTTCCATCCCGAGGGCATCTGCGACCCGAAAGTGCGTGCCGTTCAACCCAGCGTTTCGGCCGCCGCTCATGCGGAATTCGTGATTCGCCCTGCCCATGCCACTGTGGTGTGCAAGGTACGCGACAGCAACGGCCAACCCTTGGCAGGAGCGCAACTCACTTTGGAAGCCATCCATCCCGACCGCGTGTTGGCGGCCCTCTATCCCGGATTAGCCGATTCACCGGTGGGAGTGCGCTTGCCAGTGCCAGCACAGTTGCGCCGGGTGGGGAAGACAAACGCTGAGGGGGTGGGGCGCTTTGCCATTGGCGATCACCCTCAAGGCACCGGTCATTTGTTGCTTACCATCACGGCAAAGGGCAAGCGAGTGGAACGGCGCGAAGTGAAAATCGTCGGCCAAAGTTTTGAGGTGGTGTTGCAGGATTTGCGCCATGATGGGGCGTTGGAGTTTTTTCGCAGCGACGAAGGACCGATTCCGCCTGTGGAGGCCACCTTGGAGGGCGAGCCCTGCGCTTTGCAGGGATTGGATGAGGGTTTTTACCGAGTGCTTGTGCATCGTGGCGATCGCGTCTTGTTGCAGAAGGAAGGGCTGTGGATTCAAGGGCAGACGCAGCTTGATTTGCGTCCTTAATGCCGAGACCGGAGCGCGCTCCTAAAATCGGGGCCATGTTGCGTGTTGCTCTCGGGGAAGACTTTTCTGCAGAAACTTTAGCCGCCATTGCCTTGGGCGAAGACCTTCGTTTGGTGCTGGGGCGCGAGGCCCTGGCGCGGTTAAAAAAAGCGCGGGCTACGGTGAATGCTATCGTGAAAAAAGAAACTCCGGTTTATGGGGTGAATACGGGCTTTGGCGCTTTGGCGAAGGAGCGCATTTCCGCTGCCGACACCGGTACTTTGCAGCGCAACCTCCTCCTTTCCCATGCGGTGGGTGTTGGCGAGGATTTACCAGCTAATGTGAAGCGTTTGGCTTTGATATTGCGCATTCATTCCCTGTGCCGAGGGGTGAGTGGGGTTCGGCCGGAATTGGTGCGTTGGTTTATGAAGTTGGTGCATTCGGGCTGGCTGCCCCGCGTGCCAGCACAAGGCAGTGTGGGCGCTTGTGGGGATTTGGCGCCTTTGGCTCACCAAGCTTTGCCCGTGGTTGGTGCCGGGGAAATGGTGTCGCCCGACGGCAAAGTGATGGCTACGCGCAAAGCTTTGAACAAAATTGGGCTCGAGCCACTGGAGTTGGCGGCCAAGGAGGGCATCGGTCTGATCAATGGGGTGCAAATTTCCAATGCTATCGGGTTGTGTACTTGGGCACGGATGAGTCATCTTTCGGTAACTGCGGATATCGCAGGAGCTTTGTCGGTGGAGGCTTTGATGGGCAGCCATGCGCCCTTTGATGCTCGCGTGGTGGCGGTACGTCCGCACCCGGGAGCGGTGGCTACTTCTCAAAATTTGCGCAAGCTGTTGCGGAAGTCGGAAGTGCGGAAAGCCCACGCCGAGTGCGACCGGGTGCAAGATCCTTATTCTTTTCGTTGCATGCCGCAGGTCCATGGTGCTGCGAAGGACGCATTGGATTACCTCGGTCAAGCTTTGGTGCGGGAAGCGAATTCGGCCACCGACAATCCTTTGGTTTTCCCGGCGCGTGGAGATTCCATTTCGGCGGGCAATTTTCATGGTCATCCCATTGCCTTGCCCCTGGATTTCGCGGCCAATGCACTGTGCGCGTGGGGTAATATTTCAGAACGCCGGATTAGTACCTTGATTCATCCGGCGATGTCGGGTTTGCCAGCTTTTCTCACTCCCAAACCAGGCTTGAGTTCTGGTTTGATGATCCCGCAGGTGGTGGCGGCGGCTTTGGTGAGTGAAAACAAAACTCATGCCCATCCCGCTAGTGCGGATACGGTCACTACCTCAGCCGACCAGGAAGATCATGTGTCGATGGCCAACTTCGCTGCGCGCAAGCTGGAGTTGGCTTTGCAAAACACAGAGCGGGTGTTGGGAATTGAACTGTACACGGCGGCTCAAGGGCGGGAGTTTCACCGAGATTTGCAAGCTGGTGAGGGCGCGCAGGCGGCTTATGAGTTTGTGCGCAAAAACATCCCTGCCTTGGGAGCCGACCGTTACCTGGGGCCGGAGCTGGACCGGATGACCGAGTTGGTCAAAAATGGCCTAATTCGGCGAGCAGTGGAGCGTAAGGTGGGTGTGCTGAAGGCATAGACTTTGGAGCAAACCATGAGCTACGAACACACGCAACCAGGTTATTTAGTGCGCTTTGTTTTGGGGGGAGTGGGTTTGGCTTGTCTTGGGCTGTTGGCGGTGGTTCGTAGTGAGGAGGCCGAGCTGATTTTGGGCCTCACCGGTGGGTGCCTGCTGTTGGCTGGCCTTCTTTTTCACCAATTGACGGTGTCGGTTGATGGCGAATTTTTGCGTTTGCGCTACGGCATTGGTCTGGTGCGTTTTCGCTTTGCCCTTGCCAAGATGGTGGAAGTGGAGACGGTGCAAAGTCATTGGTGGGAGGGCTGGGGAATCCGCCTCACACCTAGCGGGTGGCTGTTTAATATCTCGGGGCAAGGGGCTGTGTTGATTAAGCAAAAAAATGGCAAAAGCATTCGCGTCGGCAGCGATGAGCCCGAGGTGCTGTGCCGGGCCTTGCAGCAGGCGCTGGATCAGTAGGAATTATGGCGGCTGGTGCTTCCAAAGTGGTGATTTATGCGGCCTTGGTTGGCAACGCCTTGATTGCCATCACCAAATTTGTGGCGGCGACCCTTACTGGGAGTTCGGCGATGATGTCGGAAGGCATTCATTCTCTTATCGATACCGGCAATCAAGTGCTTTTGTTGTATGGGTTGCGTCGCGCTGCCAAGCCTGCTGACGCCCGTTTTCCTTTTGGGCACGGTAAAGAAATCTACTTTTGGAGCTTTGTGGTCGCGATTTTGATCTTTGCCGTGGGAGCAGGGGTGTCTTTGTTTGAAGGTTTTCGCCATTTGCAGCATCCCGAGCCGATGGAGCAGGTGGTGGTCAACTATTTGGTGCTGGGGTTTGCCGTTTTGTTCGAGGGCACCTCTTGGGCTTTGGCTTTGCGTGCGTTCACCCGCGCGAAGGGAAAGTGGGGTTTGGTCGACGCGGTGAAGCGCAGCAAGGATCCATCCCTATTTGTGGTTTTGTTTGAAGATTCTGCAGCCATGTTGGGCTTGTTGCTGGCTTTGCTTGGAGTTTTGTGTAGCCATCTGCTGGATTGGTATTGGGCTGATGGTTTGGCTTCGATATTGATTGGCTTGATTCTGGGTGGTACCGCGGCGTGGTTGGCTTATGAAACCAAAGGCTTGTTGATTGGTGAGGCGGCGAACCCTGAAGATGTGGAGGGCATGCGCCGGCTGGTGCAGGCTTTTCCCGAGGTTACTCGGGTGAACGAGGTTTTAACCATGCATATGGGGCCCGACTTCGTGTTGGCCAATCTGAGTGTGGATTTCCGCGACCAACTTCGTGGGGAGGAGTTGGAGCAAGCGGTGGCGCGTATGGATGCTGCGATCAAAGAACTTTATCCGGCCGTGCAACGGGTGTTTATTGAAGCAGAATCTTGGCTTCGTGCTTGAAACTGGGTGATGATTTGCGCATCATCCTTGCATGTTGGCTCCCGTCGTCTGCAGCACACTCTCCTTAGAAGCGCGTGTCGTAGAGAAGGGTGGTGCGGCTGAGCAGGTCTTGCAGCGTCGGTTGGAGTTGGTGGCCGAGGCGGTGAGTGAGCGCTACACAGAGATTTTGCAGGGCCCCATTGTGGTGCATGAGGAAGGGCGTTTCGACTTTCAAGTCCATCTAGAGGGGGCTCCACTTGGTTTGTTGGATGGCACTGCGCGGTTGGTGGAGATGGTTTGCGAGATTACATTGCGCCTTACTCCGGTGCGCTGTCGTTTTGCGTTGATTCCTGAGAACGCCAAACGCCGGTCGCGTTGCTTCACGCGGGCCTTTGCCGAAGCCCATAACCAGCGCTTATTTTTGGCGGCCAAAGGCTTTTCGTCCCTTGATGATGGCAGCATCACTGGGGTGTTTGCGGGCATTGGGGTGTTGTTGTGGGGTTGGACGGAGCGCCAGGCGCAGTTTGTGCGGGCCTTGTTGCGAGATGGGGTGGTTGAGGCAGAGGCTGGGGAGGAGCCGTCGTTGCGGTTTGTGCGTGAGCGCAAGCGCCGGGAAATAGCGGCGGCTTTTAAGGTTAGCCCTTCGGTTGTGACGGAATGTTTGCAGGCGGCGCAGGTGCGGCGGTTTCGTTATGAAGTTTGGGCTGCTGCGGATATGTTGCGGCGAATAATCCAGACACACCCCTTGAACCTGGCCCACTTGGGTGGGCAAGAATCCTAGAAAGCGGGTAACGAAACAACACCTTCTCCGTCTTCTCCATGTCGCTGCCTAGCGACTTGAGAAAGACCATGAAGTTTCGCCCCCCGTTTTGCCCCAATCCCGCCTGC